>NZ_JAPPSO010000004.1:0-449704 GCF_036571585.1 Rhizobium sp. 268
CCCACACCATGCCGCTCGACGACATCAACAAGGGCTTCGAGATGATGCACAAGGGCGAAAGCATTCGTGGCGTGGTGGTCTACTGATGCTTTCGATGGCCTACACGACCGACCTCAAGAGCGTCGATGACCTCCTCGCTAGGGAGCTCTACGACCTCTTGAAAATGCGTGTCGATGTCTTCGTCGTCGAGCAGAACTGTGCCTATCCGGAACTCGACGGCAAGGATATCGATGCCCTGCATTTAAGGCTGCTGGAGAGCGGCGAACTCCTGGCTTCGGCGAGAATCCTGAAACCGCACGAGCCGCATGATCCGTCAAAGATCGGCCGCGTCGTCGTCTCACCGGCCCATCGCGGCAAGCGCCTGGGCGATGCATTGATGAGCGAAGCGATCTCTGCTTGCGAACGGCTTTATCCGGCAAATCCCATCGCCCTGTCGGCGCAGGCCCATTTGCGGCGCTTCTACGAAGCCTTCGGCTTTGTCGGGACATCGGCGGAATATCTGGAAGACGGCATTCCCCATATCGATATGGTCAGACAGGCGGCGCGGCCGGCATGAGGATATCGCCATGATCTACGTCGATGCCGATGCCTGCCCGGTGAAGCCGGAAGTCCTGAAGGTGGCCGAACGCCTCGGCCTCGAAGTCACCTTCGTTGCCAATTCCGGCCTGCGCCCTTCCCGCGATCCGATGATCCATAACGTCATCGTCTCCAACGCCTTCGACGCCGCCGACAATTGGATTGCCGAGCGCGCCGGCCCGGGCGATGTCGTCGTCACCGCCGACGTGCCGCTCGCCGTGCGCTGTGTCGCCACCGGCGCCTTCGTCAGCGGCCCCACCGGCCGCGTCTTCGACGAGACCAATATCGGCATGGCAAGCGCAATGCGCGATCTCGGCGCGCATTTGCGCGAAACCGGCGAGAGCAAGGGCTACAACGCCGCCTTCAGCCCGAAAGATCGTTCCCGTTTCCTGGAAACATTCGACCGCCTCTGCCGCCGCGCCAAGAGCCTTTCGACGGAGGCTGGTGGCAAGTAATCCCGCTCAGGCCAGCAAGAAACGGGTGGTATGGCAGCCATGTCGATTCCTACCTTGAAGTCCGCCGTCTCCTCTCGCATATAGACGTCATCGCAGACGACTGCGGCATCTTACCGATGCAACCGTCGCGGGGACGGCCTCGCTCTTGAACAAGGAGAGTCGTATGGCCTGGTTTCTGCTTTTTCTCGCTGGTCTTTTCGAATGTGGCTGGGCGATCGGCCTTAAATATACCGATGGCTTCACACGGCCGCTGCCGACGGCGCTGACCGTCATATCCATGGTGGTCAGCATCGTGCTGCTCGGCCTGGCGGTGAAGCACCTGCCGATCGGGACCGCCTATGCGGTCTGGACCGGCATCGGCACAGTCGGCACCGTGCTCCTCGGCATCTGGCTGCTTGGCGATCAGGCAAGTGTCTCCCGCCTTGCCTGCATCATGCTGATCGTCGGCGGCATCGCGGGTCTCAAGCTCACCGCCTGACGAAGAAAATGCTGCGGGGCATCGCAAATGCCCCGCAGTCTATGTCGGCTCAGGCTGCCTTGCGGTTATCGACGGAAAATGCGCCAGGACCGGAGAAGAACAGATAGAGGAAAACGAAGCAGAACAAGATCGCGGCGTCGCCCTGGTTGACGGCCGGGAAGAAGCTGTTTGGGGCATGCGCCATGAAATAGGCAACCGCCATTTCCCCGGCGAGCAGGAAGGCGACGGGGCGCGTCAGCAGGCCGATGAGAATGAGGATACCGCCGACGAGCTCGAGGAGAGCCGCGAAAAGCATCAGCGGCGGCAGCGAGCCGGACATCTGCGAAGCCGGAAAACCAAAAAGCTTCATCGTGCCGTGTTCGATGAACAGCAGCGCGGTGATAATTCTGAGAGCGGCCAGCCCATAGGGGCGATAGGCAGAAAGACGCTCGAAACTTGACATAAAACCTCTCCTTTAAAATAGTACCAGCCGAGCGTTAGCCTGTCGCCGGCAAGGATTGAACACACGGATCGCTGACGGCCGTTCACATTTTCGACAGCAGCTAAACACTTGACGTACTAGTTTTATTCGCCCGCTAGATTTCACAGTGGAATGTTGTCGTGCTTCTTCCAGGGATTGGCGAGGTCCTTGTTGCGCAGCATCTTCAACCCGCGCGCCAACCGCCGCCGGGTGGAATGCGGCATGATCACTTCGTCGACATAACCACGCTCGGCGGCAACGAAGGGCGAGAGGAACCGGTCCTCATACATTTTCGTATGGGCGGCGATCTTTTCGGGATCGGCGATATCCTTGCGGAAGATGATCTCGACGGCGCCCTTGGCGCCCATCACGGCGATCTGCGCCGTCGGCCAGGCATAGTTCAGATCACCGCGCAGATGCTTCGACGCCATGACATCATAGGCGCCGCCGAAGGCCTTGCGGGTGATGACGGTGAGCTTCGGCACCGTCGCCTCGGCATAGGCGAAAAGCAGCTTGGCGCCGTGCTTGATGAGGCCACCATATTCCTGCGCCGTACCCGGCAGGAAACCCGGCACGTCGACGAAGGTGACGATCGGAATGTTGAAGCAGTCGCAGAAGCGCACGAAGCGGGCCGCCTTGCGCGAGGCATCGCTGTCGAGCACGCCGGCCAGCACCATCGGCTGGTTGGCGACGAAACCGACGGAGGAGCCCTCAACGCGTCCGAAGCCGCAGACGATATTGCCGGCGAAGCTCGCCTGGATCTCGAAGAAATCCCCCTCGTCCGCCACCTTCCGGATCAACTCCTTGATATCGTATGGCTTGTTGGCGCTGGCCGGCACCAGGGTGTCGAGCGAGGCGTCGGTCTCCGTCACCGACTGGTAACATTCGATCTCGGGCAACGGCGCGGTGTTCGAAAGCGGCAGGAAATCGATCAGCCGGCGCACCTGCAGCAGCGTCTCGACATCATTGTCATAGGCGCCGTCGGCAATCGACGAGCGGGTGGTATGCACCTTCGCGCCGCCGAGCTCCTCAGCGGTTACCGTCTCATTGGTCACCGTTTTCACCACGTCGGGCCCGGTGACGAACATGTAGGAGGTATCGCGCACCATGAAGATGAAATCGGTCATCGCAGGCGAATAGACGTCGCCGCCGGCGCAGGGACCCATGATCACCGAGATCTGCGGGATGACGCCGGAGGCGAGCACATTGCGCTGGAACACTTCGGCATAACCGCCAAGCGCCGCCACCCCCTCCTGGATGCGGGCGCCGCCCGCATCGTAGATGCCGACGATCGGCGCGCGGTTCTTCAGCGCCATGTCCTGCACCTTCATGATCTTCTCGGCATGCGCTTCCGAAAGCGAGCCACCGAAGACGGTGAAATCCTTGGCGAAGACGAACACGGTGCGGCCGTTGACCGTGCCCCAGCCGGTGACGACGCCGTCGCCGGCAACCCGGCTCTTGTCCATGCCGAAATCGGTCGAACGGTGTTCGACGAACATGTCGAACTCCTCGAAGGAGCCTTCGTCGAGAAAGAGATCGATGCGCTCGCGCGCCGTCAGCTTGCCGCGTTTGTGCTGGGCGTCGATGCGCGCCTTGCCGCCGCCGAGGCGGGCGACGCCGCGGCGCCGTTCCAGTTCTTCGAGAATTTCCTTCATGCGATCTCCCTCGCCTTTGTTTCTAGCATGTCGACCGCGACTGCTTCAGTGCCCACGCCCGCTGAGTGAGAAAACCGAGCGTATCCTTGCCGCGACGTCCTCGGCCAGGATCTCGTCGGCAAGCTTGGGATCGGCGGCGATGCTGGTCACGTCGAAGGCGCTGACGGCAATGACCGAGCCGTCCTCGACGGAGGCTGCGTCGATACTGACCTTGGCGATGTTGCGGTCCTTCTGGAAGCCGAGACCCTTCTCGATGGCGACGATGCGGATCGTCAGCACCACCCGCGGCAGCACGGTGTCGCGCACCGTGGCGTTGATCGCGGCATTGACGCGGTCGTTGATGCCGGAAAGCAGATCGGCCGGCATATTCGGGCCGGAGACGACGACGGCGCTGCGCACATCATAGACCGGCGCCTCCGGCTTAGGGCCCGAGAGGTTGACGCAGGCCGTAAGTGCGACACAGACGAGTGCGGCCCGGCAAAAACACGACCTCAGCCAATTCATGACAAATCCCGCACCCCTCTTTGGAGTCGCAGATTTCGTCATAATGCCTGGGAAGGCAATATGTTTCAGGCGCTTACGGCGAAAAAAACGTCGGTCGCCGCCTTGAACTCGGCAAAGCGCTTGGCCCGCCGCTCCTCGGCTTCTTCGTCGCTGCCCCAGTGCTCGATCGTCCAGTCCTCGTCGAGATGGGCAAGCGACCAGGCTTCCTCCATCGCCAAGTGACCCTCGGCCAAGGCCAGCGCCAGGATCGCCGAACCGGTCAGCGTCGTGATCGTGTGGAGGGCTGCAAGCGCCATCGGGTTGTCGTATCTGGTGAGCGTGACGGCGAAGGCGGCCGTCGCCTCGCGCGGCTGCTCACGCGGCATCACCCCTTCGACGAGGATGAAGCGGGCGCCGAGATCGTTTGCCGCCCAGTCGACGACGGGATCCCAGCGCTCGGTCTGACGCTCGATCAGCAGTTCCGGTCCATCGGCGCGGTAGCAAATGAGGTCGCTCGAGGAGAAGCGCAGGATATCTTCAAAGATCGCCTGCCTGTTGGCGTCGACACCATCGAGCGCGGTGTTGACAAGTCGCGTCACCGGCATCGTCACGGGATCGATCTCTTCACCCTGCGCCTGCCATTCGGCGGCGACAAGACGCGCCAGCGCTTGCGTGGGAACGGCGAGAACCTGCCGTGCCGGCGTGCGCACCATCTTGCCGTCGAGCATGATGGCAAAGCCACCCTCATGCTCGGCAATGGCGACGTCGGCGTAGAAACGCTTCGGTAGCGGCTTCTTCATCTGGATCTGCGCCCGGCGGATCGGGTCGGGATGGCTCAGACCTTCGGAAAGGTCGTTAAGCAGGTCGCGCATGGGCTCACCTCAGGAAAAATGGCGCAATAACTCGTTCGGATGATAAGCGATCGCATCGGCGCCGTTGGCGATCAGCTCATCCACGCTGGCATAACCCCAGGCAACGCCGATCGCCTTGGCGCCGGCAGCCTTTGCCATCTGCATATCGTAAATCGCATCGCCGATGACAATGGTGTCGGCGGCATTCATGCCGGTTTCGTCGCAGCATTCCGTCACCATGGCCGGATGCGGCTTGGAAGGGCAGTCGTCGGCGGTGCGCGCAACGGTGAAATGTCGGTCGAAGCCGTGCGTCTCCATCACGAGGTTCAATCCGCGCCTGGATTTGCCGGTCACCGCACCGATCAGCAGATCCTCGCGCCCACTGATCGCGTCGATCATCTCGCGAATGCCGGGAAACAGCGGCTCCTTATAGTCGAGATCCTGGCGCACGACCGAGAACAGCGATTTGTAGTGCGCCGTCATCTCGATATCCTGCTGCTCGACATGCGGCCTGCCCTGCATGCGCGCGATCGCGATATCGAGCGACAGGCCGATAATCCCTTTCGTATCCTCAAATCGCGGTTCCGGCTTGCCGAACTTTTCGAAGGTGCGGCGCATGGTTTCGTGGATCAGACCGGCGCTGTCGACCAGCGTTCCGTCGCAATCGAAAAGCGCGAGTTTCATTCGCTGTCCCTTTCGGCGCCGGCAAGGTCGAGGCCGAGCAGGTTCCAGGTCTGCACCATATGCGGCGGCAGCGGCGCGCTGACGCGCAGACGGCCGCCGGATGGGTGCGGGATGTCGATATGGCGCGCGTGCAGATGCAGCTTCTTCTGGACGCCGCCCGGAAAATCCCAGTTCGGATCGTCGTCGAAATATTTCGGATCGCCGATGATCGGATGGCCGATATGCAGGGCATGGACGCGCAACTGGTGGGTACGGCCGGTATAGGGCTCCATCTCAAGCCATGCGAGATTCTGGGCCGCCGTCTCGATTACGCGATAGAAGGAAATCGCATGATCGGCGCCGTCTTCGCCGTGTTTGGCGATGCGCATGCGGTCGCCGTCGGCTGTCGGTTCCTTGACGAGCCAGGTGGAGATCTTGTCTTCGTGCTTGCGCGGCACACCCTTGACCAGCGCCCAATAGGTCTTCTTGGTGTCGCGCTCACGGAAGGCGGCGGTCAGCTTCTGTGCGGCGCCGCGGGTGCGGGCGATGACGAGAACACCTGATGTATCGCGGTCGAGGCGGTGAACGAGCCGCGGCTTTTCGCCCTTCGGGCTGGTCCAGGCTTCGAGCATCTGGTCGATATGCCGGGCCACGCCGGAGCCGCCCTGCACGGCAATGCCGGGCGGTTTGTTGAGCACAATCACCTTATCGTCCTCATGCAGCACCATGCGCGACAGGAGTTCGAAATCGGACGAATGCTTGAGATCCTTGCCGGCGATCGGCCCGGACTTCTTCGCATCGACATCCAGCGGCGGCACCCGCACCGTCTGGCCGGGCTGCACCCGCGCATCCGATTTGACGCGGCCGCCGTCGACGCGCACCTGGCCGGAGCGCAGGAGCTTCTGCAGCGGGCCGAAGCCGAGCCCGGGAAAATGTACTTTGAACCAGCGATCGAGCCGCATGCCCGCTTCGTCGGCTTCAACCTTGATATGTTCTATGCCAGCCATAAAAAATCTTTCGGAAATTGCAGCACGGGCCAAGCCGGCGTTCTTGCCGCAGGCTTTAGAGCATTTTCACGCAAAACGGAAACCGGAAAAGAAATCAGGCCAAAGCGCGCATGACGGCAAGGCCTGACATGACCGCCACCATCGAAAGCCCGACGCTCGCAACGATATAGATACCGCCAGCCACCGCCTCACCGCGCTCGAATAGCGAGATCGCGTCCAGCGAGAAGGCCGAGAAGGTGGTGAAGCCGCCAAGGAAGCCGGTGATCAGCAACAGGCGCAGTTCCACCGAGGCATTGAACCTGCGCGCGATCAGCTCGGCGAAGACGCCGATGACGAAGCAGCCGACGACATTGACGGCAAGCGTGCCCCAGGGGAAGGCCGGGCCCATGAGCCTCAGCATCCACTGGCCGACATAATATCTGAGAAGGGAACCGATAGCGCCGCCGACGGCGACGAGAAGAGCTTGGATCATGAGCCGGATTTATCGCAACTGCGCTGGGATTCCAATCGCGACGGAATGAATTCTTACCATCCGGTAAAATGCCAATGATTTTCTTATGATGGCGCCAAGATCATGCCGATACCGTGACGGCATGACACAGCTCCTGTCCATATCGGCCAACACCGCTGCCGTTGCCTTCGAATCGCTGAGGATTCCCCAGCGTGTGGCGACGAGCACCGCCGCGCGCGACGCAAAGCGCCTTGCCGACCGGCAATTGAAGGCCGAGAGCCCCGATCAGGCCGAGGAGCCCTCGAGCATCATCCAGTCGACCGAAGTGGCGCTCGACCTGATGGCCAAAGGCAACCGCCAGCCGCAGGCAGGTCTCAAGCAGGCCCTCCAATCCTACGAAGAGGTCTGAGGCAACCGCCTCCCTGATGAAAGCCCGCGACTGCGCAGAGCCGCGGGCTTTATCGTTTCGATCGGTCGCGCTTATTTGCCTTGCGCCGACAGCACCTGCAGCACCAGATCGACCTTGCCGGCCTTTTCGAAAGTCAGCGTCACCGGCACCGTCTCGCCCTGCTTGAACGGCGTCTTAACCTTCTGGAACATCAGATGCAGGTTGCCGGGCTCGAGCTTGAGCGTCTGGCCGGCAGCAATGCCGATACCGTCCTTCAGCTGGCGCATCCGCATGACATTGTCCTTCGTCACCATCTCGTGGATCTGAACCTCGCCGGCTGCGGGCGATGTCACCGAAAGCAGCCGATCATCCGTCTGGCCGTTGTTCTTCACCGTGAAGAACCCGCCGCCGACCGGCTGGCCGGGCAGCATTGCCTTGGCGAAACCGCCGGAGACTTCGAGATCGCCGGCCTTGACCACTTCGCCAGCCGGCGCCGCGGCACCCATACCGCTCATACCGGACATGTCCATCCCTGCCATGTCGTCATGACCGTGACCATGGTCTTCGCCGGCAACGACCTTCAACATCGGCGCCGGGCTTTTCATCCCGTGGGCGTCGCCGCCTTCCTTCGCCACCTGATCCCAGGCCTCGACCGTGTCGCCGCACATCTGCGTCACCGGAAAGGCGAGCGAGGTGCCGGCTTCTACACCCGATACCTTACCCTGGATGACGAAGTTGTCGTAGAAATCGTCGGAAAGATTGCCATTCTTCCAGCGGATCTCGACCGCGCCCGCCTTCACCTTCTCGCCGTGATTGTCGTAGGTTTTCTGGTAGTCGCCCTTGATCACCTCGAGTTCCCAGCCGGCCTTCGGCTGCGGCTTGGCAAAGACGAAACCTTCGGGCAGCTTGATCCGCACTTCCGTGGTCGCCTTGCCGTCGCAGCCATGCGGCAGCTGCAGCGTGGCGAGAATAGTACTTTCCTGGGTCGCCTCCTTGTTGAGGAAGGTCACATGCGCCTCGGCGCCGGCGATGGCGGTCGCGGAAAGAAGGGCGGCAAGCGCGAATGTCTTGCCAAATGTCTTGCTGATCTTCATCGGATATCTCCTCACCGGCCGTAAACTTTTCTCGGGCGGACCGGCATGCTGCATATTGGATTGCGAAGGCAGATCAGGCGAGGACGGGAGGCGCGCGGGAATTCGGCCGGCTGACGGCTCTTCCCCCGGTAAAGGTCGAGGCCTCGGTCGGCGCGTTGATCAGCGAGGCGAGTTTGCGTTCGAGCCAGGAGCCTGCATCCGGCGTCAGCAGGACGATGGAGGCCGACAGCCGGCAGGCTTCGCAAGTCGGCTTGAAAGCGACGCTCTTGCCGTCGGCATCCTTTACCGTGATGCAGAGCGAGGCGAAGGTACCGTCGGGCAGCACATAGGCGCTCGCATCATAACTTTCGGACGCGACAGCCTGCGGCGCCTGATGCGCAAGGCCGAGCAAAGCTAGGCTCAATGCGCAAAGCATGCGCAGAAAGAGCGTCGCTTTCAGTCCGGTCGGCCGCATGAGATCCCCTTCGACAGCAAGTCGCGATAGCCGGTTTCGCCCCCGAATGCAAAAGCAGATTTGCCGCAGTTTAAGGCCCGATTGGAATAAGACGACAAAAATTTGCCCGGCGACGACATTTGCCGCTTGCCAAGAGCCACAGCCGCCGGATAATTGCACCAACCTTGTTGGGAGAATCCGGTGCTTGTCAACCACCGGTGCCGAAGGAGCAACCGCCCCGGAAACTCTCAGGCCAAAGGACCAGCAAGGGGCAGACGGAACTCTGGAGAGAAGCGTTCTCGAAACGCTCGCCGAAGGGATAACAATCTCAGGCGTCAAGGACAGAGGGGGCTCAGGAGAGAAGTGCGCAACCGCGCCTTCAGATTTGAGCCCGCGCCTTCGCAAAAAGGCGCAAACCCCGGAGGCGTCTTTTGGACGATATTGCTGCCCTGAAGAAAACCCCGCTGCATGCCCTGCATCTCCAGCTCGGCGCCCGCATGGTGCCGTTTGCGGGTTACGACATGCCGGTGCAATATCCGGCAGGCGTAATGAAGGAGCACCTTCATACCCGCACCGAAGCCGGTCTCTTTGATGTCTCCCACATGGGCCAGGTCATCGTGAAGGCGAAATCCGGCAGCTACGAGGACGCCGCGCTGGCGCTCGAAAGCCTGGTGCCGGTCGATATCCTGGGTCTTGCCGAAGGCCGCCAGCGCTATGGCTTCTTCACCGACGACAGCGGCTGCATCCTCGACGATCTAATGATCACCCATGTCGACGACCATCTTTTCGTCGTCGTCAACGCCTCGTGCAAGGAGGCCGATCTCGCCCATCTGCAGGCCCATATCGGCGACACGTGCGACATCACCCTTCTCAACCGCGGGCTGATCGCGCTGCAGGGACCGCGCGCGGTCGAAGTTCTCGCCGAACTCTGGGCCGATGTCGCGTCGATGAAATTCATGGATGTGCGTCACTGCCGGCTGCACGACGTTTCCTGTCTGGTCTCGCGCTCCGGCTATAGCGGCGAGGACGGTTTCGAAATCTCTGTCCCGGCAGATAAGGCCGAGGATGTCACCATGCGGTTGCTCGAGCATCCCGACGTCCAGGCGATCGGCCTCGGCGCCCGCGATTCGCTACGCCTGGAAGCCGGCCTCTGCCTCTACGGCAACGATATCGACACCACCACCTCGCCGGTCGAGGCGGCGCTGGAATGGGCAATGCAGAAGGCGCGGCGCGCGGGCGGCGCCCGCGCCGGCGGATTCCCGGGCTCTGGCCGCATTCTCTACGAGCTCGAAAATGGCGCCGCCCGCCGCCGCGTCGGCCTGAAGCCTGAGGGAAAGGCGCCGGTGCGCGGCCATGCCAAGCTCTATGCCGATGCCGAGGGCAAGCTCGAAATCGGTGAAGTCACCTCGGGCGGCTTCGGTCCTAGCGTCGAGGGCCCCGTCGCCATGGGCTACGTACCGGTCTCACATGCTGCGGCCGGCACGCTCGTCTACGCGGAGGTGCGCGGCAAATATCTGCCGATCACCGTCAGCGCCCTGCCCTTCGTCACACCGACCTACAAACGCTAAACCTTTTCCAGAGAGGACGAACAATGCTGAAATTTACCGAAGAACACGAGTGGCTGCAGATCGAAGGCGGCGTTGCGACGGTTGGCATCACCAATTATGCCGTCGATCAGCTCGGCGACCTGGTTTTCGTCGAACTGCCGGAAGTCGGTGCGACCTTCTCCAAGAACGGCAATGCCGCGACCGTCGAATCCGTCAAGGCGGCCTCAGACGTCTATTGTCCGCTTGACGGCGAGATCACCGAGGTCAATCCGGCCATCGTTGCCGATCCGTCGCTGGTCAATTCCGATCCGCAGGGCGCCGGCTGGTTCTTCAAGTTGAAGCTTGCCAATCCCGCGGATGCCGACGGCCTGCTCGACGAGGCGGCCTACAAGGAGCTCACCGCGTAATGACGACGCCGACCGAATTCCAGTTCACCGACTATCAGCCCTACGATTTTGCCAATCGCCGTCACATCGGCCCCTCGCCGGCCGAGATGACCGACATGCTGAAGGTGATCGGTTACAACAGCCTCGACGGCTTGATCGATGCGACGCTGCCGCCCGCCATCCGGCAGAAGGCGCCGCTCGTCTGGGGCGCGCCGATGACCGAGCGCGAGGCGCTCGACAAGCTGCGCGAGACCGCCAACAAGAACAAGGTGCTGGTCTCGCTGATCGGCCAGGGTTACTACGGCACCATCACGCCGCCGGTCATCCAGCGCAATATCCTGGAAAACCCCGCCTGGTACACGGCCTATACGCCTTACCAGCCGGAGATCAGCCAGGGCCGTTTGGAAGCGCTCCTCAACTACCAGACGATGGTTTGTGACCTCACGGGCCTCGACGTCGCCAACGCCTCGCTGCTCGACGAGGCGACCGCTGCTGCCGAAGGCATGGCGATGGCCGAGCGCGTCTCCAAGTCGAAGGCCAAGGCTTTCTTTGTGGATGCCGACTGCCATCCGCAGACCATCGCCCTCATCCGCACGCGCGCCGAACCGCTCGGCTGGAGCGTCATCGTCGGCAATCCCTTCACCGATCTCGATCCGGTCGATGTTTTCGGGGCGATCTTCCAGTATCCCGGCACCCATGGTCACATCAATGATTTCACCGGCCTGATCGCCCGCCTGCATCAGGCCGGCGCCATAGCGATCGTCGCCGCCGACATTTTGGCGCTGACGCTGCTGAAATCACCCGGCGAAATGGGTGCCGATATCGCCGTCGGATCCTCGCAGCGCTTCGGCGTCCCGGTCGGCTACGGCGGCCCGCATGCGGCCTATATGGCGGTCAAAGACGCCGTCAAGCGCTCCATGCCCGGCCGTCTCGTCGGCGTTTCCGTCGATGCCCGCGGCAACCGCGCCTATCGCCTGTCGCTGCAGACCCGCGAACAGCATATCCGCCGCGAGAAGGCGACGTCGAACATCTGCACCGCCCAGGTGCTGCTCGCCGTCATGGCTTCGATGTATGCGGTCTTCCATGGCCCCAAGGGCATCAAGGCGATTGCCCAGCAAGTGCACCAGAAGGCCGTGCTGATGGCCAAGGGCCTGGAAAAGCTTGGCTATAAGGTTGAACCCGAAAGCTTCTTCGACACGATCACCGTCGATGTCGGCCACATGCAGGGCCTCATCCTGCGCGCAGCCGTCGCCGAAGGGGTCAATCTGCGCAAGGTCGGCGAAACCCAGATCGGCATGAGCCTTGACGAGCGCACGCGGCCGGCGACTCTTGAAGCCGTCTGGCGCGCCTTCGGCGGCAATTTCCAGGTTGCCGATTTCGATCCTTCCTACCGGTTGCCGAAGGGCCTGCTCAGAACAAGCGATTACCTAACCCATCCGATCTTCCACATGAACCGTGCCGAAAGCGAAATGACCCGCTACATCCGCCGGCTCTCCGACAGGGATCTGGCGCTCGACCGCTCGATGATCCCGCTCGGCTCCTGCACGATGAAGCTCAATGCGACGGCGGAAATGCTGCCGATCACCTGGCCTGAATTTTCCGATATCCATCCCTTCGTGCCGGCAGACCAGGCACTCGGCTATCGCGAAATGATCGACGACCTGATCGAAAAGCTCTGCGCCGTCACCGGCTACGACGCTTTCTCCATGCAGCCGAATTCCGGCGCGCAAGGCGAATATGCCGGCCTTTTGACGATCCGCAACTTCCATATCGCCAACGGCGAGGGCCATCGTGACGTCTGCCTGATCCCGACCTCGGCGCATGGCACCAACCCGGCCTCGGCCCAGATGGTCGGCATGAAGGTTGTGGTCGTCAAGGTGCGCGAGAACGGCGACATCGATCTCGACGATTTCCGCGCCAAAGCTGAGGAGCATGCGGCAAACCTCTCCTGCTGCATGATCACCTACCCCTCGACCCACGGCGTCTTCGAGGAGACCGTCAAGGAAATCTGCGATCTGGTGCATACCCATGGCGGCCAGGTCTATCTCGACGGCGCCAACCTGAACGCCATGGTCGGCCTGTCCCGCCCCGGTGACATCGGCTCCGACGTGTCGCACCTCAACCTGCACAAGACCTTCTGCATCCCGCATGGCGGCGGCGGCCCCGGCATGGGCCCGATCGGCGTCAAGGCGCATCTGGCGCCCCACCTGCCCGGCCATCCCGAGACCGACGGCCGTCCCGGCGCGGTTTCGGCCGCGGCCTTCGGCTCGGCCTCGATCCTGCCCATCTCCTGGAGCTACTGCCTGATGATGGGCGGCGAAGGCCTGACCCAGGCAACCAAGGTGGCGATCCTCAACGCCAACTACATCGCCACCCGGCTGAAGGGCGCTTACGACGTGCTCTACAAGTCGAAAACCGGCCGCGTCGCGCATGAATGCATCATCGACACTCGTCCGCTGGTCGACAGCTCGGGCGTCACGGTCGACGACGTCGCCAAGCGGCTGATCGACTGTGGCTTCCATGCGCCGACCATGAGCTGGCCGGTCGCCGGCACGCTGATGATAGAGCCGACGGAAAGCGAGACTAAGGCCGAACTCGACCGCTTCTGCGAGGCTATGCTGGCGATCCGCGAGGAAGCCCGCGCCATCGAGGATGGCCGCATGGACAAGGTGAACAACCCGCTGAAGAACGCCCCGCACACGGTGGAAGACCTCGTCGGCGAATGGGATCGTCCCTATAGCCGGGAACAGGCCTGCTTCCCGCCCGGCGCCTTCCGCGTCGACAAATACTGGTCCCCGGTCAACCGCGTCGACAACGTCTACGGCGACCGCAACCTGATCTGCACCTGCCCGCCGGTCGAAAGCTACGCGGAAGCAGCAGAATAACGGCAAATCGGCAAGCCCCTCCCGCGGGTAGGGAGGGGCGGCCTGCGCGTCGACTTTCGCTGTATGGCAAGGGCCGAACTCGGCAATGCCCGTTTCAAGGCAGTGAGTTCAAATTTAACCTTTCTTAGCAAGTCTCTGTTAGCAATTGAAAATGGACGGGTTTTCTCCAGCGGGGATGTTGCCGTCTACCTTTTGTTTTGCGTGCAGGTTCTCATGCGTCCATCGGCTTTGCCAGCAATCCTCCTTGCCGCCCTGGTCCTGTCCGGATGCGCCGCCAGTTCCGGGGCCGAAGATGTGCTCACGCCTGTCCCGTCGGCGGAAACAACCAATGCAATCACCAAGCCGAGCGGCCCGATACCGGCCGCCGCCGTCGGCGACATGGCACAAACAAGCGCGCCGCAGGAAGCGTTGAGCTGGACCGGACCGGTTCCCGAACCTGAGGCGCTCGTGCCCGCCGACAGGCCGGTCGGCATGCCGATGCCGACGGAAAGACCGGTGGCGATGCTGATGCCCGCCAACCCGGATGCCGATCTCGATGCCGGCAGGAAATCGCCGTCACGCGGACAGATCTACGGCCACCGATTCCGCGACGCCAAGCCGATCAATTTTGGTTCCACCTCGCCGAGAAAGCTTGCCGTGCACGGCGTCGACGTATCGCGCTGGCAGGGCGAAATCGACTGGGAGACATTGAGGAAGCAGGGCGCGAACTTCGTCTACATCAAGGCGACGGACGGCGGCGATCACCTTGATCCGATGTTCAAGAAGAACTGGCGCCGCGCCAAGGAAGCCGGCCTCAAACACGGCGCGTATCACTTCTTCTACTGGTGCCGGACGGCCGGCGAACAGGCCGATTGGTTCATCCGTAATGTACCGAGGGAAGCAAACGCGCTTCCGCCCGTCATCGATGTCGAATGGAACGGCGAGTCGAGCTGCAAGCGGCGCATCTCCCCCGCCCGCGTCCGGGAAAAGATGCAGGTGTTCATGGACAAGCTGGAGCGCTACTACGGCCAGCGCCCGATCATCTACACCGCGCCGGATTTCTACCGCGACAATTTGAAGGGCCAGATGCTCGACTATCCCTTCTGGCTGCGCTCGGTTGCCGCCCACCCCTCGAAGGTCTATCCGGGCCGCAAGTGGCTGTTCTGGCAATATTCCGGCTCCGGCCTTTCCGAAGGCGTCGAAGGCAAGATTGATCTCAACGTCTTCAACGGCAACGAAAGCGATTGGCACGACTGGGTGGCGTCGCGATAGCGAAGCTGGTTCCGTGCCAATCCGGAACAAGCGGAACGGCAGGACGCACATCCTGTAGGTCGTTGCTAAGGCAACGCCTTCAGCATTCCCTAAATCCTTGCGGATAAAAGACGATCATCCAGTTCTGGGGAAACGGCTGATGAGCATATCGGGCATCACGAGCACCGCCCTTTCGGGCATGCGGGCGCAGACGACGCGGATCGGCGCGATCGCCAGCAACGTCGCAAACAGCAGCACATCAGGTTACGCCAGACTGAACACCAGCATCACTTCAGTAGTATCAGGCAGCGTTCAGGCGACCGTCAGCCCGACCGCGTCGGATGTCGACCCAGCCACCGAACTGACCGACTTGCTCGAAGCCGAACAGAGTTACAAGGCGAACGCCGTGGTCTTCGAGACCGGTGCCGACATGTGGGAAATGCTGATGAGCATCAAGCGCGACTGAGCGCTGCCGTATGATGCTGCGTCGCAGATAATTTAACTCTGGCCGGAAAATTTAAAGACAGCCCGCCGGGTCAGGAATGCGCCGGCTCGCTCTGCCGCTGTGCGGCAAGAGCTGCCAGATCGGCGGGTTTCAGCTCGACGGATTCGCCGCAGCCGCAAGCCGATGTCTGGTTCGGATTGGTGAAGGTGAAGCCGGAGCGCAGCGTCGTCTGCTCGAAGCCCATTTCGGTGCCGAGCAGATAGAGCACCGCCGATGGTTCGACCCAGACCCTGGCGCCGTCGCGCTCGATCAGATCGTCCTTGGCATTCGGCTCGGTCACCAGGTCGATGGTATATTCCATCCCGGCGCAGCCGCCCTTCTTGATGCCGACGCGAACGCCCTTGGCCTCCGGGCCGGAATTCTCGACGATCGCCTTGACGCGGGCCGCGGCCCCATCCGTCATGCTCATCACTGCAAAGCCCATCGGCCCATTCTCCTTCCACAACCGGGGTCAAGATCCGGTGCTTCATGATTCAAATGTAGTCGTCCGAGGTAAACGGATCAATACCGCGGAATGTCAGTACCAGCCGACGGCGACCTGCGCCTCTTCGGACATGCGATCCGGCGTCCACGGCGGATCGAAGGTCATCTCGACCTCGACGCCGGACACGCCTTCGACGGCGCCGACGGCATTTTCGACCCAGCCGGGCATCTCGCCGGCAACCGGGCAGCCAGGTGCGGTCAAGGTCATCATGATCTTCACCATCCTATCGTCCTCGATATCGATCTTGTAGATCAGACCGAGTTCGAAGATGTCGGCCGGGATTTCCGGATCGTAGACGGTTTTCAGCGCGCTGATGACGTCGTCGCTGAGCCGCGCCAGCTCATCGGTCGGAATGCTGGAATGCACGATGCCTTCGCGCACGTCGATCTTCTGTTCGCTTTCGTCCAGGCTCATCACGGACACTCCTCAAGCAAAGAACTTGCGCGCATATTCAAGCGCATCGGCCAGGGCATCGACCTCGGCGCGGGTATTGTACATGCCGAAGGATGCACGGCATGTGGAGGTGACGCCGAAGCGTTTCAAGAGTGGCATGGCGCAATGCGTGCCGGCCCGCACCGCAATGCCCTGCCGGTCGATCACCATCGAGACGTCATGGGCATGGATGCCGGCAAGCTCGAAGGAAAAGATGCTGCCCTTGTCGGGCGCCGTTCCGAAGACGCGCAGCGAATTGACCGACTTCAGCCGCTCGACGGCGTAAGCCGCAAGATCGGCCTCATGGCGGGCGATCGCCTCGCGGCCGACCTTCTCCATATAGTCGAGCGCATAACCGAGCCCGATCGCCTGGACGATCGGCGGCGTGCCGGCCTCGAAGCGATGCGGCGGATCATTGTAGGTGACCGCGTCCTCGGCGACTTCGAAAATCATCTCGCCGCCGCCCTGGAACGGGCGCATCTGCGAAAGCCGCTCCTTCTTGCCGTAGAGCACGCCGATTCCAGATGGGCCGTAGAGCTTGTGGCCGGTCATCACATACCAGTCGCAATCGATGTCCTGCACATCCACAGGCAGGTGCACCGCACCCTGGCTGCCGTCGATCAAGACCGGAATGCCGCGCTCATGCGCAATGCGGCAGACCTCTTTGACGGGAACGATCGTGCCGAGCGCATTCGACATATGGGTGATGGCGACGAGCTTGGTGCGCTCCGTCAGGCTCTTCTCAAAGTCCTCGATATGAAAGGCGCCCTCATCGTCCACCGGCACCCAGACCAGTTTGGCACCCTGCCGCTCGCGGATGAAGTGCCAGGGCACGATGTTGGAGTGGTGCTCCATGATCGTCAGGACGATCTCGTCGCCTTCGCCGATCTCAGGCATGCCCCAGCCATAGGCGACGGTGTTGATCGCCTCTGTCGAATTCTTGGTGAAGACGATGTCGTTGACCGAAGGCGCATTGAGAAAACGGCGTGCCTTCTCGCGCGCCGCCTCATAAGCATCGGTCGCGGCATTGGAGAGATAGTGCAATCCGCGATGCACATTGGCATATTCATGCGAATACGCATGCGAGATGGCGTCGATCACCACCTGCGGCTTCTGCGCCGAGGCGCCGTTGTCGAGATAGACCAGCGGCTTGCCGTGCACCTTCTCCGCCAGGATCGGAAAATCCCGGCGGATGGCTTCGACATCGTATGGCGTGGCCGGCAAGATCTTGTCCATTGCTATATCCGATCAGGCGTGCTTTTCGAGCCAGGCCGAAATCACGCCTTCCAGCGCCTCGACCAGGGCCTCGTCTTCCAGTTCCTCGACGATCTCGGCGACGAAAGCGTTGACGAGCATAGCCCGCGCCTTGTTCTCCGGAATGCCGCGCGCCATCATATAATAGAGATGATTGGCGTCGATATCGGTCACCGTCGCCCCATGGCCGCACTGCACATCGTCGGCGAAGATTTCAAGCTCGGGTTTGACCGAGAATTCGGCATCGTCGGACATCAGCAGCGTATTGCAGGCCATCTTGGCATCGGTCTTTTGCGCATCGGGTGCCACCCGGATCATGCCCTGGAAAACACCCTTGGCGCGGTCGAAGACGACGTTGCGAATCACTTCGGTCGAGCCGGTGTGCGGCACGTCGTGGCCGAGCACCATCGTCACGTCGGTATGGCTGTCAGCGCCGAGCAGGTTGATGCCGCGCAATGTCAGATCAGCGCCCTCGCCCGTCACCTTGATATGCAGCTCCTGGCGCACCAGCTTGCCGCCGGCATTGATGACGAACAGGCGAAGCTTGGCGTCGGCGCCGAGATCGATGCGGATCTGGCCGAGATGCGTATCCTCGGCTCCGTGCTGTTGCAGGATGATCCAGGTCAGCTCCACACCTTCGCCGACAGTGATGTCGCTGACGTGGGACACGAGTGCCGGATCGCCGGTCACCGCAAGATGACGCTCGATCACCGTCGCTTTGACGCCAGAGGCGAAGGCAACAGGAAGACGCGTATGTGTCTGCCCGCCGGCATGGACGAACTGGATTTCGAGTGGAGCGTCAAGCTCGGTATCGGCAGGCACGTCTATGACATAACCGTCGCGCACGAAGCTGCCGTTGATGCGGCCGACCGCGTCGTCGCTGCCGAGCGCATCGAGGCCGTCCGCGGCGGAGCCGTCGAGCAGATGTTCGCTATAGGCCGAAACGCCAAGACCGTCGGCGGCAGCCTTCTGGTTGGCATGACCCTGGATCACCGCCAGCACCGTAGAGCCGTCGACAAGCAGCTCAAGCGCGTCGGAGCCGGCGTCACCGACCTGCGGCGGCAAGGTGCGCAGCAGGTTTTTCAGATCGGTGTAGTGCCAGGCTTCGATGCGGCGCGTCGGCAGGCCGGCCTTCTTCAGATCATCGAGAAGCCGGTCGCGCAGCGCCGTCACCGCGCCATTGCCCGGCAGATCGCCGATCTGATGGTTGAAGGCCTCGATCAGCGCAGTTTCCGCCGCGGTCAGGCGGCTCGTCGTCTGCATGTTCATGGACGTCGTCCTTTCCACCCGAGATCAGGCCGCCGCGCCGATGATGTCGGCATAGCCGTTGGCCTCAAGCTCATGCGCCAGCGTCTTGTCGCCAGACTTGATCACCTGGCCCTTGTAGAGCACGTGGACGGTATCCGGCACGATATAGTCGAGCAGGCGCTGGTAGTGGGTGATGACGACGACGGCGCGGTCCGGCGAACGCAACGCATTGACGCCGTCGGCAACGATCTTCAGCGCGTCGATGTCAAGGCCGGAATCGGTTTCGTCGAGCACGCAGAGCTTCGGCTCCAGCAGCGCCATCTGCAGGATCTCGGCGCGCTTCTTCTCGCCGCCGGAGAAGCCGACATTGAGCGGCCGCTTCAGCATCTCGGTGTTGATCTGCAGTTTGCCGGCGGCATCCTTGACCCGGCGCATGAAATCCGGCGTCGTCAGTTCGTCCTCGCCACGCGCCTTGCGCTGCTCGTTCATCGCCACCTTCAGGAACTGCATGGTGGCGACACCCGGAATTTCCACAGGATACTGGAAGGCGAGGAACACGCCCTTGGCGGCGCGTTCGGCCGGATCGAGCTCAAGAATGCTCTCGCCATTATAGAGAATGTCGCCCTCGGTGACTTCATAATCGCTGCGGCCAGACAGCACATAGGAGAGCGTCGACTTGCCGGAGCCGTTCGGCCCCATGATTGCGGCAACTTCGCCGGCCTTTACCGTCAGGTTCAGGCCACGGATGATCTCGGTGCCGTCTTCGGCAATGCGAGCATGGAGGTTTCTGATTTCAAGCATCTTTGGTTCCTGCGTTTTCTCTGCGTAGCTCATCGGAGCCTCGCGTAATTTCTAAGGACATCGACATGTTGTGCTCGGCGCTATCGCCCCAAAAAACGGAAAACGCGGAAAACCGCGACCGTTACGAGCCAAACCCATTCGAGAAATTCCGGGATCCCCTGAATGATCTCTCCCGGTTTTTCCATGCGCTGCCGGAGAAACACATAAGGCCGCTCCGGCGGCGTTTCCGTCTCGTTTCTTTGCTCGCGGGGGCGAATTTTCGCCAATATCTCCCCGCGCATATTCTCCAGACGTTCAAGAATACGCTTCTTGTCCGCCTCGCTCATGTCAGCCCACTGAGCCCTCAAGCGAAATACTGATCAGCTTCTGCGCCTCGACGGCAAATTCCATCGGCAGTTCCTGCAGCACTTCCTTGACGAAGCCGTTGACGATCAGCGCGATCGCCGCTTCGGTGGGGATGCCGCGCTGCAGGCAGTAGAACAGCTGGTCTTCGGATATCTTCGAGGTCGTCGCTTCGTGCTCGAACTGCGCCGTCGAGTTCTTCGCCTCGATGTAGGGCACGGTATGGGCGCCGCACTTGTCACCGATCAACAGCGAGTCGCACTGGGTGAAGTTGCGCGCATTCGAAGCCTTGCGGTGGGCCGAGACCTGGCCGCGATAAGTATTGTTGGAAACGCCGGCGGCGATGCCCTTGGAGACGATGCGGCTCGACGTGTTCTTGCCGAGATGGATCATCTTGGTGCCGCTGTCGATCTGCTGATGGCCGTTAGAGACGGCGATCGAATAGAACTCGCCGCGGCTGTCGTCGCCGCGCAGGATGCAGGACGGATATTTCCAGGTGATCGCCGAGCCGGTTTCGACCTGCGTCCAGGAGATCTTCGACCGGTCGCCGCGGCAGTCGCCGCGCTTGGTGACGAAGTTGTAGATGCCGCCCTTGCCTTCCTTATCGCCCGGATACCAGTTCTGGACGGTGGAATATTTGATCTCGGCATCGTCGAGCGCAACGAGCTCGACCACCGCGGCATGCAGCTGGTTTTCGTCGCGTTGCGGCGCCGTGCAGCCTTCGAGATAGGAGACGTAGGCGCCCTCTTCCGCGATGATCAGCGTGCGCTCGAACTGGCCGGTGCCCTTCTCGTTGATGCGGAAGTAGGTGGAAAGTTCCATCGGGCAGCGAACGCCCTTCGGCACGAAGACGAAGGAGCCGTCGGTGAAGACCGCCGAATTCAACGTCGCGTAATAATTGTCCGAAGTCGGCACGACAGAGCCGAGATATTTCCGGACGAGATCGGGATATTCGCGGATCGCTTCCGAGATCGACATGAAGATCACGCCGGCCTTCTTCAGCTCCGCCTTGAAGGTGGTCACGACCGAGACGCTGTCGAAAACGGCGTCGACGGCGATCTTCGGCTTCTCGACGCCGGCCAGGATCTCCTGCTCACGCAGCGGGATGCCGAGCTTCTCATAGACCTTCAACAGTTCCGGATCGACCTCGTCGAGCGACTTCGGACCCGGCGTGCTCTTCGGCGCGGCGTAATAATAGATGTCGTTGAAATCGATCTTCGGATAGTCGACGCGCGCCCAGGTCGGCTCTTCCAGCGTCAGCCAGCGGCGATAGGCCTCGAGGCGCCATTCCAGCATCCATTCCGGCTCCTGCTTCTTGGCCGAAATGAAGCGGATGATGTCCTCGGACAGGCCTTTCGGCGCCTTGTCCATTTCGATGACGGTCTCGAAACCGTATTTGTACTGGTCGACATCGATCAGGCGGACCTGGTCGATCGTTTCCTGCACGGCAGCCATTTCATTCTCCAATCTCGCCGGATCCAAGGTCCGGCAGCTTGTAGCGCATGGGCAATACTCTTGCCCCTGATGTCGGGCAATTCCTTGCCCTTGATATCGGGCAAATTCCTGCCCTTGATGTAAGAGGCCAAAAGGGACTTTTCAGCCCGGTTGGCAAGCAGAAATTTGCGTTTCCGCAAGTTTATGACGCGGTCAGGCCGCCTCGCCCGCCGACCTGCGCCGGCAGGCGATCTTTGCAAAAGTGGCAATCGCCCGGTCGATATCCTCTTCCGTCGTCGAAAAGCCGAGCGAGACGCGCAAGCCCCCGAGCTTGGCATCGCGCCCCATCGCCGTCAGGACATGGCTTTCGCCGAGCCGGCCGGATGAGCAGGCCGAGCCCGCCGAAAGCGCCACGCCTTCGAGATCGAAGGCGATCTGCCCGGTCTCGGCCTTCAGCCCCGGCAGGGTAAAGAAGATCGTATTGGCGACACGTTCGCCGCCCTCGCCATGGATCACCACATCGGTTGCTGCCTGACGCATGCCGGCCTCCAGGCGCTCGCGCAGCGCGCCGATCGCCGCATTGCGTGCCTCGAGTTCGTCGGCCGCGGCTTCCGCCGCCGCGCCGAAGCCTATCAGCGCCAGTGAATTCTGTGTCCCCGACCGATGACCTCGCTCCTGGCCCCCACCCTGGATCAACGGCCGCGGCATCAGCGCCTCGCCGCGGGCAATCAGCGCGCCGGCGCCCTTCGGCCCGCCGATCTTGTGCGAGGAGACAATCATGAAATCGGCGCCGATCCTGCCGATGTCGAGCCCGATACGGCCGGCCGCCTGAACGGCGTCGACGACGAGCAGCCCGCCATGAGCGTGGACGATCTTTGCCGCCGCCTCCACAGGCTGGACGATGCCGGTCTCGTTGTTGACGAGCATGATGGCGACAATCGGCAGACCAGCGGCCTTGTCATGCGCATCAAGCAGCGCGCCCAGCGCCTCGAGATCGACGATACCGGCTGACGTGACCGGAATCTCGGTCATCTTCTCTTTGGGAAAGCGGCCGCCTTCGCGCACTGCCGGATGCTCGATTGCCGAGAAGTAGAGGCGGCCAAGCTGAAGCGGCGTGCGGCCCATGCGGAAATCCGGCGTCAGCACCAGATTGGCGGCCTCTGTCGCGCCGCTGGTAAAGACCACATTGCCAGCGTCGGTGCCGATCAGCGCCGCCACTTTGCGCCGTGCACATTCGATTGCGGCGCGGGCGGCCCGGCCTTCGCCGTGAACGGAATTCGGATTGCCGAAAATGTCGATGGCGCGCATGATCGCCTCGCGGGCTGCAGGGTGCAGCGGCGCTGTGGCATTCCAGTCGAGATAAAGGCGTGGCGGCGCCATGATCTTCAGTCCTGCGCTTGACAAGCTTGCTTCAGCACCCACGGCTCATTTTTCTTGAAATTTCCGCCGGGCTTGCCTTATGACACATTCACGATGCGTGGATCGCCATGCAAGTTTCGAATTGTTCTAAACTGCGTTTTAGAAAAGCTGACAACACTAGTCAAGTCATGTTGTCGTCCGACGCAGCGCGAACGCGAAATAAAACCCGGAGTACCAATGCCCGAAGTTATTTTCAACGGCCCAGCCGGCCGTCTTGAAGGCCGCTACCAGCCCTCCAAGGAAAAAAGCGCGCCCATCGCCCTGATTCTGCATCCGCATCCGCAGTTCGGCGGCACGATGAATAATCAGATCGTCTACCAGCTCTTCTACATGTTCCAGAAGCGCGGGTTCACGACGTTGCGCTTCAATTTCCGGGGCATCGGCCGCAGCCAGGGCGAATTCGACCACGGCGCCGGCGAACTCTCGGATGCTGCCTCGGCGCTCGACTGGGTCCAGAGCCTGCACCCTGATTCGAAGACCTGTTGGGTCGCCGGTTATTCCTTCGGTTCCTGGATCGGCATGCAGCTCTTGATGCGCCGGCCGGAGATCGAAGGCTTTATGTCGATCGCCCCGCAGCCGAACACTTACGACTTTTCCTTCCTGGCGCCCTGCCCCTCCTCCGGCCTGATCATCAACGGCGAGGCCGACAAGGTAGCGCCGGAAAAGGACGTCAATGGCCTTGTGGAGAAGCTGAAGACCCAGAAGGGCATTCTGATTACCCACCGCACCGTTTCCAACGCCAACCACTTCTTCAACGGCCAGGTGGAAACGCTGATGGGCGAATGCGAGGACTACCTCGACCGCCGCCTGAACGGCGAGTTGGTGCCAGAGCCGGCCGCCAAGCGGATCCGCTGACCTCATAGCGCCGAAACCATCCCGCTCGGCACGATCCAGGTCGCTTGGGTCGATTGTACCGGAACAGATCACCTACCGTGTTGCAATCTATATTGCAGTGCGGTAGGTTCCTCGCGATCCTAACTAAAGCGAGGTCCGCAATGACCAAGTCGTTCGGGGAAGTCCTGGATAAGTATAGGGGTATCGGTCCGGGGTTCGACTTTCTTCGAATTGGGCTCGCCTTTTCTATCGTATTGACCCATTCCTTTTTGCTGACAAGGAATGATGCCTTCATCAGGGGCTCGGTACTCTGGTTTACCGAATATGCTCTTGTTCCGATGTTTTTCGCGTTGAGCGGATTTCTGATCGCCGGCAGTGCCCAACGCCTGAGCCTGCGGAACTTCCTGATCAATCGCGGCTTGCGAATCGTCCCCGCACTGGCCGTCGATATCGTCGTTTGTTCGCTGATCATCGGGCCGATCATCACGGTCGTCTATCATGCCGACTATTTTACCGATCCGCGATTTTTCAAATACTTCCTGAATATCGTCGGCTGGATCCATTACGAGCTGCCGGGTGTCTTCCAGGACAATCCCAGCCAGCGTGTCAACGGCGCGCTCTGGACGGTTCCCTGGGAAATCTTCTGCTACATCATCATGTCGTTCCTGATGATCACCGCCATCGTGAAGACCCGCTATAAGCTGCTCGCCGTGACGGCCGCCTATATCGTCCTCGGCCTGATCGTGCAGAAAATGCCCTATCTGTTCCCGGGCTCGATCAAGCCGATCGCGCGCTTTCTGTTCATGAGCCGGGGCTCGCAGCTGATAACGGCATTCATGATGGGCATCGTCGCCTTTCAGTTCAAAGCCGTCATTCCGTATTCCCGCTGGCTATTTGCTGCCGCCTGCCTGGTTTGCGTCGTCGCCATTGTTACCCTCGACAGCCAGGCAGTGGAGTCGGTGATCAACCGGCCGATCGTCATCACCTCGCTGGTTTACATCACAGTCTTCATCGGCCTGTCGGAAGTTCCGATTCCCGCCTTCTTCAGGAAAGGCGACTATTCCTACGGGGTCTATCTCTACCACGATCCGTTCTTGCAGATCTGGATCAGCTCTTTCCCCACGGTCTTTCTCTATCCGAAATATGGTGCACTGGCGCTCTATCTCGTCGGCCTGCCCTCGGCCCTCGCCGTCGCGGTCCTGTCCTGGCATTTCATCGAGAAGCCGATCCTTGGCCTTCGCAAGAAATTCTCGTTCATCGCCCAGGTCAGGGGCGTCGAGGATGGCAATCAGGCTGGGCGCGGATCCAATGTCCGGCCAGTCGCCGTAAAGAGTTAGGGCTTTGCCGGCCGCATGGTCGGGACTGAGGAAACCGGGCCGCGTCTTCAGCATCACCCTCTCGCTCATGGCCTTGCGAGCATCCCGCCGCTGACGGGGGCGGTAACGCCCGTCGTGCCAGGAAATGTCAGCGGCAGCCCGTCCAGCGAGCGGACGGCGAGATAGCCCCAGGCCTCGGCCTCCATAGCGTCGCCATCGAAGCCGGCCTGCTCGGCGGTCAACACATGCGATCCCAGTGCTTCGGCCATGGCCGAAAACTCCGCCATCACTGTGGCGTTTAGCCGCCCGCCGCCGCAGACGATATAGATCGACGGGCTCTCCGGTAGGAAACCGGCAGATTTGACGATCGCGGCGGCAGCGACATGCGCGAGCGTCCGGGCGCCGTCTTCGAGACTCGCTTCGCCATCCCGAAGCGGCGCGAAATCGCCGCGATCGAGCGAGCGGCGGACATTGCCGCGGAAGAACGGGTTATCAAGGTAACGCTCCGCCAGGGCGGCCACGACCTTGCCGCGTCCGGCGATCTCGCCGCCGGGATCGTAAGTTTTGCCGGTCTGCATCTCCACCCACTGGTCGATCAGCGTATTGCCCGGGCCGCTGTCGAAGGCCGATATCCGCCCGTCCGTGCCGATGAAGGTCAGGTTGGAAATACCGCCGATATTGACGAAACAGACAGCCTGCCCGGCCTGCTGGAATTTTCCGGCCAGTGCCGCATGATAGGCCGGCACCAGCGGCGCGCCCTGGCCACCATGAACCATATCGTTGGCACGCATGTCATAGACCACCGGTATGCCGGTTTGGCGCGCCAATTCTTGGCCGTCGCCGATCTGGACCGTCAGCCCCTCGTCGGGCCGGTGAAGCACGGTCTGGCCATGGAAGCCGAGGACATCGACGGCATCGGCAGCAAGCTCGAAACGCTCCAGGAATGCCGCAACGGCAATTGCATGCCGTTGGGTCAACTCAAGCTCGATGTCGCGAAGTTCAGCGGAGCGGCCGTTCCTGTCGGTCAGCGGTCGCGCCAGTTCGAGCGCCCGTTTCAGCTGCCCGCGGAAATCGGCCTCATAGGGCACGCCCAGGAACGGCCCGCGGTCGATGAAGCCGCGGCCGTCGGTCCTGATCAGCGCCACGTCGATTCCATCCATCGACGTGCCGCTCATCAGGCCGATCGCGGTTCTGATGACATCCATGAGGCTTGCCTCCCATGCGATTCCCGGATGCACTTTTATAAAAACAGTGCTAAACGCGCCGCGACAGATCAACAACAACGAACTTGCGTGAAGCCATATGGGTCAAGCGCAGACACCAAGAGACGAAAGCCATGTCCGAGTTCAAGTCCGATTTCCTCCGCACGCTGAAAGAGCGCGGCTTCATTCATCAGGTTTCCGATGAACGTGGCCTCGACGATATGTTCGCCAAGGAAACCGTGACGGCCTATATCGGCTACGACCCGACGGCATCCAGCCTCCATGTCGGCCATCTCACCCAGATCATGATGCTGCACTGGCTGCAGGCAACCGGCCACCGCCCGATTTCTCTGATGGGCGGCGGCACCGGCATGGTCGGCGACCCCTCCTTCAAGGAGGAAGCCCGCCAGCTGATGACGATCGAAACGATCGAGCAGAATATCGCCTCGATCAAGAACTGCTTCTCGAACTATCTCGACTACGACAAACCCGGCAATGCCGCGCTGATGATCAACAATGCCGAATGGCTGCGCTCGTTGAACTACCTCGAGTTCCTGCGCGATGTCGGCCGTCATTTCTCCGTCAACCGCATGCTGTCCTTCGACAGCGTGAAGACGCGCCTTGACCGCGAACAGTCGCTGTCCTTCCTGGAATTCAACTACATGATCCTCCAGGCCTACGACTTCGTCGAGCTTGCCAAGCGCTATGACTGCCGTCTGCAGATGGGCGGTTCTGATCAGTGGGGCAATATCGTCAACGGCATCGATCTCGGTCACCGCATGGGGACACAGCAGCTCTACGCACTGACATCGCCGCTGCTGACGACGTCATCAGGCGCCAAGATGGGCAAGTCGGCATCCGGCGCGGTCTGGCTGAATGCCGACCTGCTCCCCGTCTATGACTTCTGGCAATATTGGCGCAACACCGAGGATGCCGACGTGCCGCGCTTCCTCAAGCTCTTCACCACGCTGCCGATGGATGAAATCGCACGGCTTTCGGCGATCGGCGGTTCGGAGCTGAACGAGGTCAAGAAGATCCTGGCGACCGAAGTTACCGCCATCCTGCACGGCCGTCCGGCCGCCGAGCAGGCTGCGGAAACGGCGCGCAAGACCTTCGAAGAAGGCGGGCTGTCGGAAAACCTGCCGTCGGTCGATATCCCTGCGACCGAACTTGACGGCGGCATCGGCCTGCTGTCCCTGATGGTCCGCGCTGGCCTTGCCGGCTCGAACGGCGAAGCGCGCCGACACGTCCAGGGCGGCGCGGTGCGCATCAACGACGAGGCGATCAGCGACGAACGCCGTCTGATCGGCAGCAACGAAATCACCGCCGACGGCGTCATCAAGCTCTCGCTCGGTAAAAAGAAGCACATTTTGATCCGCCGCGCCGCCTAAGTGGATTCTGTTTCGAATGGATATCTAAAGCGTGTCGCGATCTTTCAGATTCGCTTGCACGCTTTATGTCTTTGTTTTTTCGCATGTCTTTATCGTAAAACCGCTGCACACTTTTGCGAGACATGCTTTAAGCCGGCGTCCGCGCCGGCTTTCTTTGTCCAACTCCTGTATAGGCGGGTAACCCTCACTCAATGCCTGGCCGAGAAATCGCGTCCATTCGTTCAGCCTCCTGGAAGACATAGGGAGGCGGATTGGCGTCTGGCGCGCGCGTCACGCGTGACCACCAGCTGATCGAGAAGGTCGGCGGCGTTACCGTCGCGTCGAGAGGAACCGTCAGCACATGGGCGGAACGAATGAGCTCGGTTGGCCTCAGCCTGTCGCTCTTTTCTGCAGAATGCGAAACCTCTCCAGCTGCGGCGGCGATCACCGCGACCGATACGAAAGAGACTGTCCGAGCGCACTGCATGGCATCCTCCGACATCGCGCCGACCATTATTTGCTAGCCGGAAGCTGCATTACATCAGAATTACCTAAAATAGGCAAAGCATCATTGCCCGACTGGACAGTATAGGTCGGAATCAACGGATAAGCCGTGCGACAAAGACCGCTTTATCGGAACCTTTTCCGCCCGCCGGGATTTGCGACCAGATTGGATTGGAGCTCCGGCATGATCAACGACCTCTGGTATAAGAACGCCGTCATCTACTGCCTCTCGGTCGAGACCTTCATGGATGCGAACGGTGACGGCGTCGGTGATTTTCAGGGGCTGATGCGGCGCCTCGACTATCTCTCCGGCCTTGGCGTGACGGCGATCTGGCTGATGCCATTCCAGACGTCGCCCGGCCGCGACGACGGCTATGATGTTTCCGACTATTACAATGTCGACCCGCGCTATGGTTCGCTCGGCGATTTCGTCGAATTCACCCATGGCGCCAAGCAGCGCGGTATCCGCGTGCTGATCGATCTGGTGATCAATCACACCTCCAAGGACCATCCCTGGTTTCAAGACGCCAGGAGCGACCCGCACTCACGCTATCGCGACTGGTACGTCTGGTCAGACAAAAAACCTGCGAATGCCGATCAGGGAATGGTCTTCCCCGGCGTCCAGAAGACCACCTGGACCCATGACGAAAAAGCCAGGGCCTATTATTTTCACCGCTTCTACGACCACCAGCCCGATCTCAACACCTCCAATCCCGAGGTGCAGACGGAGATCCTCAAGATCATGGGCTTCTGGATCCAGCTCGGCGTCTCCGGCTTCCGGATGGATGCCGCCCCCTTCATAATCGAGACGAAAGGCGCAGACGTTTCCAAGCCCGTCGAGCAGTTCGACATGCTGAGGAAGTTTCGCGAATTCCTGCAATGGCGACTGGGCGATTCCATCATTCTCGCCGAGGCCAACATCCTGCCGAAAGACAATTTCGAATATTTCGGCGATGACGGCGACCGCATGCAGATGATGTTCAATTTCCAGGTCAATCAGGCGCTGTTTTATGCTCTCGCCAGCGCCGATACGCGGCCGCTGAAGAAGGCGATGGAGACGACGAAACCGCGCCCGGCCACCGCCCAATGGGGTCTGTTTCTGCGCAATCACGACGAACTGGATCTCGGTCGGCTGTCGGAAAAGCAGCGCGGCGCGGTCTTTGCCGCCTTCGGACCCGAAAAGGACATGCAGCTTTATGACAGGGGCATTCGTCGTCGCCTGGCGCCGATGCTCGGCGGCGACCGCCGCAGGATCGAGATGGCATACAGCCTGCTGTTTTCGCTGCCCGGAACGCCTGTCATCCGCTACGGCGACGAGATCGGCATGGGCGACGATCTGGCCTTGCCGGAGCGCAATTGTGCCCGCACGCCGATGCAGTGGTCGACGGAACCGGAAGGCGGTTTCACCAAGAGTGGAAAGCCTGTCTCGCCGGTTATCAAGGACGGCCCCTACGGGTTCCAGCATGTCAACGTCGCCGAACAGCGGCGCGATCCCAATTCGCTGCTGAACTGGACCGAACGGATGATCCGGATGCGCAAGGAAGCCCCGGAGATCGGATGGGGCGATTTCTCCGTGGTCGACACGGGTGACGACGGCGTGCTGGCGCTTCGCTACGACTGGCGCGGCAATTCCGTGTTGATCCTGCACAATCTGCATGCGCAACCGGCAGAAGTAACCTTCGATCCCGATGTCGGTGAAGACGGACGACAGCTGATCGACATTGCCGATGGCGCGAGCAGTGAAGCAGACGATAAAGGCTTTCACACCGTCAGGCTCGATGCCTACGGCTACCGCTGGTATCGCGTCGGCGGCCTCGACTATCTCCTCAGGCGCAAGGAGATTTAGGTCTCGGCCCTGCCTATTGGAATTCGAAGATCTGCCGGAATACACCCGGCGCAATGATCGACAGCGGATTGATCTGCAGGTTCGGCTGGTCGAATTTGCCGGTGAGTTTGAAGGTGATGCCGATCAGGCCGCGATCGCTGCCGTTGCCGAGGATGACGCCGATCAGCGGCAATTCGGCAAACAGCCGGTTGAGGCCGTAGGCCGGCATGAAGGTGCCGGTCATGTCCATGTTGCCCTTGCGATCGCGCACAATGCCTTGGAAGGTTGCGCCGATCTGGTCGCCGCGCAGCACGCCGTTCTCGATGCCGACCATGCCATTGCGCGAAACGACGCGGGCAAAGCCGCGCTGGAAGCGTTGCGAAGAGGTATCGATGTCACGCTTGACGGCTTCGTTGAGGCTGCGCTGCTCATTTCCAACCGGCGTCGAGACGATCGAGCGCAGCCGTTGTTCGTTGACGATCGAGAAACGGCGCACGTCGAGCGAGCCGTCCCAGCCGCCCTCTGCCGAAAGCCGGATCGCCAGATTGAGCAGGCCGCCCTGCATGTGCTGGTAGAGATCGGCGAAACGCGACACCGCGCCGGCATCGCCGCTGGTGATGTTGATGACGCCGCCATCCTTCATCTGGCTGACCACGGCTTCGCCGCTGTCGGTCACGGCCGAAAAGTTCAGCGCCTGCAGCTTGTCACCGCGCAGTGACACCTGCGCCTGGAAATTGCCGATCTTCTCGTCGTTGAACCCGATGACATTTTTCAGCCTGGCGCGCACCGATACGCCGGTGTCGCCGCCATCCCCGTCATCATCGCCATCGCCCGAGCCCGATTTCAATCGTGCGATGACAGGCCGCGCATCGGCGCTGTCGCCGGAGACCGAGACGTCGAAATTGCCCTTGCTGCGTTTCACCGACAGGGCAAAATCGTCAAGCGAGGAGAGTTTGACGCTGTCGAAATCGGCCGAGATCAGCCCGCCTTTGCCAATGTTCATCGAACCGTTGGCGCCGAAACCGTCGCCTTTCAGCCGGAAATTCTTGATCTGGGTATTGTCGGCCGGGCCGGATGTTTCGAATTCGGCCGTCGCGGCAATACCGCTGCCCTTCGACCAGCCGATCCATGGCAGGTCGAGTTGCGACTTGGTCAGGTCGAGCTGCACATCCTGCCGGTCGTCGTCGATCCGCGTCAGCACCATCTTGACGCTGCCGCCGATGATGCCGGAAAGGCCGGGTATCAGCTTGTTGCGCTGCTCCTCGGAAAGCGTCGCGGTGATCACCCGCGTCCGCTTCGCGCCATCGGAGGCCTCGACCGGTTCGGCAAGATCGATATCGGCCGGGACGCCGTCGATCTGGGCCTTGGCATCCAGCGTGATCTGTTTCGGATTGCCGTTCAGCGTCCCGTCGAGATTGCTGATCGTGCGGCCGGAAAACGGCTTGGCAAGATCGATATCGGTGAGCTTCATCGCCGCCGTCCATTCGGCCGGCGGCGGATTCTGCGAGGAGAGCAAGCCGAAATGCGCCTTCACATTCGCCTCGATCCGCCCCTTGAGATCGTCGGGCGCAAAGCCGGCGCGCTGCAGCACCCGGATCGGCCTGTAGGTCAGAAGCTCGCCGACGGCATCCGCTGTCCCGGAGATCGCAAGATCGATATCGGCCATCAGCGGCTTGTCGTACGTGGCCGGTAGGGTGAACGTCCCCTGCCCGAGACCGACGGACCGGCCGGAGGGGAAAAACGACGTGCCGCTCTTGATCGCGATCGTCGCAACCGGACCGGTCAGGTCGAAATGGGCCGCCATATCGCGAACCGGCGGAATGTCGCCGGCGATGTTCATCCGCGCATCCGCGATGTCGAAGCCGATGCGGATCTGGTTGGCGTCGAGCTTCAGTCCCTTGCCGCCGGCTGCCTCGTCCAGCCTGCCGAAGGGAATGAAGACCGAGATGGAGGCGTTGGCTACGCTGCCGCCGAAGAGGTTGCCGTGCACCCAGTTGCGCACCTTGGGCGCCATCCAGAACGGCCAGAGCTGCTTGATCGCCGTCGTCTGCAGCTGTGCCGACTGGCCGGCAAAGCTGATCTCCGGCGATTTGCTCCCGAGCTTGACGTGCAGTGCCCCGTATAGCGCGCCGAGCGGACTGGAGACGGTCATGTTGGGAAATAGAAATTCCCGCCCGGCGACCAGGTAGCGCCCGGTCGCCTGGATATCGAAGGAGAGCGGCTGCTCGCCGGAGCCGCCGGGTGCTGCCGAGCCGCCGCTGACCAGAAGATCGATGCCGAAGCCCTTGCCGGCCTGCGGGTCGAGCTTGTCGAGATCGATCAGCGCGCCGTTGATCGGAACCGTGGTCGCGCCGAAGCGGGCGTTCGACCGGGCGATTTCGAGCGTCTGCTTGGCGAAATCATAAACGAGGTTGATCTGCCCGCCCGACAGTTCCTGCGGATCGCCGTCGGCATAGATCTGGCCGGGATCGATGTCGACGGTCGCCGCAAGTGCCGGCTGCACGCCATCGCGTTCCCTGGTGGCCGATACCGTCAAATCGGCAAAGGCACTGAGCCCCTGTCGGATCACGCCCTGATCGTTGCGTTTCAGCGCAAAGGGCGTGAGGTCGGCATGCTTGAGCGTCGCCACCACCTTCGACACGTGGCCGGCTTCCTTTTCGGCCAGCACCTCGAGCTCGGCCACCTCGCCGTTCAGCGCCACTTCGCCGGTCAACTGCAGTGAGGATGGGCCGGCATGGGCAAAGACAAGATCGTCGACGACCAGCGACAGCGGGCCGTTGGCGGTGTCGGCAAGCTTGATGTCGATGCCGGAGATGCGCACGGAGCTGGTCGAGCCGCGCGTGACGACACTGTCGAACATGTCGAACTGCGAGAAGATCTTCTCCATCGCTGCCGGCATGGCGTCAATGCGAAAATCGTCGAGCGTCAGAGGATTGCCGGAGGGCAACAGAGCGGTATCGAGCGCGATATCGTCGGCTTCGATGTCGGTGACGGCGATGCGGCCGCGGAAAAGCTGCAGCGGATCGAGCCCCAGCCGCACCGAGCCCGTCGTCGACAGGTGCTGGCCGCTCTGCTCGTCGATCATGTTGACGTTGCGCGCTTCCAGCGCCAGCCGGAAATCCGAGGTGAAACGGATGACGGTGGAGCCGACCTCGGCGCGGTAGCGCGGTCCGGCCACGCCGTTCAACGCCGCCTGCGCCTGCTGCGACAGCGGCTTGTCGAACATGCCGCTCTCGACGGTGAAGACAATTCCGGCGAGGATAAGCAGAATCACCCCCAGAAATCCGGCCGTCAGCTTCGCCGTGCGCCGCATAGGAGAACGCGGCGGCGGGCAAGAGACGATGATCGGATCCTCGGCCTGGGCGGACGGCAAGCGGTCCAGCGCAACGATATCCTTCTTGCGAAACGTGACCTTTTCGCCGCGGATGGCTGACATGCGCCTTCGGGCTCTCCCTTTAAGTGAAGAATTGAACCCGGCATGCTGGACGGGTTTCCGTCCACTATATAATTCGGGGAGAGAAAGTGTCATCCACAAACCCGGCAAAAGAAAGGTTTTCCCAATGGCGGTTCCCGGCATCGGCGCCACGGCTCCTGATTTCAACCTTCCCCGCGACGGCGGCGGCCGCATCTCGCTGGCCGAATTCCAGGGTCGGCCGCTCGTCCTGTTCTTCTATCCCAAGGACGATACAACAGGCTGCACCGCCGAGTCATTGGCCTTCACCGCGTTGGCAAGCGAGTTCGAAGCCGCGGGTGCAGCCGTAATCGGCATGTCGCCCGATTCGGCCGCCTGCCATGACAAGTTCGTCAGGAAGCACCGTCTTTCGGTAGCGCTCGCCTCGGACGAGGAGAAGACGACGCTGCAGGCCTACGGTGTCTGGAAGGAAAAGAGCATGTACGGCCGTAACTTCATGGGCGTCGAGCGCACCACCTTCCTGATCCGCCAGGACGGCACGATCGCCACGATCTGGCAGAAGGTGAAGGTGCAGGGCCACGCCGAAACCGTGCTTGAGGCCGTGCGGAATCTGGCTGCGTGACCGGCGACCTCGCGATGACCTCGCTGCGCGGCGGCGCCATCGATGCCATCTGCTCCGCTGATCTCGACCGCAAGACGGCGCTTGCGCAGGAAAGCGCCACCCGCTGGTTCGCCCGCCGGGTGTCGCTGCGCTCGCCGCTCGATGCGGCCATGCCGGAGAGGCCCGGTCGTCCCGACCGGCCGTTGCTGACGCCGCCGACCCAGGTGGAAAAGCGCTCACTGCATACGCTGAAAGGCCGGATCGCTCTGCTCCATGCCATCGCCCATATCGAGCTCAATGCTGTCGATCTGGCGCTAGATATCGTTGCGCGATTCGCCACCGAACAGGTGCCGAATTCCTTTTTCGACGGCTGGATGCAGGTTGCCTTCGAGGAGGCCAAGCATTTTCGCTTGGTGCGCGCCCGTCTCAACGATCTCGGCGCCGATTACGGCGATCTCCCCGCCCATGACGGGCTCTGGCAGGCGGCCCATTCGACGCGCAACGACCTGACGGCAAGGCTCGCCGTCGTGCCGCTGATTCTCGAAGCCCGCGGCCTCGACGTCACGCCGTCGCTGCAGGCGAAAATGCGCCAGACCGGCGACCTCGAAAGTGCCGCGGTTCTCGACGTCATCTACAACGACGAGAAAGGTCATGTCGCGGTCGGCGCCAAATGGTTCCGCTTCCTCTGCGCCCGGGAGAAGCGCGATCCGGCAAAGGCCTTTCGGGATCTGGTGCGCGCCAATTTCCGCGGGCCGCTGAAACCGCCCTTCAACGATCTCGCGCGCGCCGAGGCCGGGCTGACGCCGTCCTTCTACCGCTCGCTGGCATCGATCAGCCATGCCTGAAATCGCTGGTATTTTCTACACGGACAGCGACAAAGAAAGCATTCGTTAACCATAAACGTGTCTAATTTTCCGAAAGAGGCGTAGTGCATCAGTCGGGAGAGCCTGCGTGAACAGCGGACATCAGCACCGGGTATTCGGCAAGCGGGCGCAGGAGCACATCCTGATCCTCGCAAGCGGCGACAAGGTCCGCCACATGACGGTCCGGCCGTGGATGGCCGCTCTCGCCTTCTGCTTCATCGGCGTCTTCTCGATCGGCTATCTGCTGGCCACCTCCTATCTCGTGCTGCGCGACGACCTGATCGGCGCCACCATGGCGCGGCAAGCCCGGATGCAGCATGACTATGAGGACCGCATCGCCGCTCTTCGCGCCCAGGTCGACCGCATCACCTCCCGCCAGCTTCTCGACCAGCAGGTGGTCGAGGACAAGGTCGACAAGTTGATGGAACAGCAGATGGCGCTGACGTCGCGCCACGGCAAGCTCGATAATCTGCTCGACCGGGCCGAAAGCTCCGGCCTGACGGAAAAGTCCGGCGCCCTGCCCGAGCCGTCTTCGCCGATTCAGTCCTTTGCCCCTGAGATCAAGGACAAGCGCGCTTCGCTGACCGGCGGCGGCATCGAGGCGATTGAGAAACAGCTGGCGAGCGGCGCGCCCGCCGATGCGACGCCCGACAATTTGACGCTTGCCTATGTGCCCTCCGCCGAAACGGTCGGCGACCGCGCCGACCGCATCTTCTCCAATGTAACGCTGTCGCTGAAGGGTGTCGAACAGGACCAGCGCAACCGTGTCGAACAGCTGACGAGCGACGCCGGCAACGCCGCCGATGCCATCGGCAACGTGCTGACCCGCTTCAAAATTCCGGTGCCTGAGGAGTCTGCGGGGCGGCAGGGCGACGATGCCGTCGGCGGCCCCTATGTCGAGCCTGAAAGCAACGATGATTTCAACAATTCACTGGCAGCACTCGACGGCGCGCTGACCCGGCTGGAGGCCGTGCGCAGCACCGCCGAATCCCTTCCCTTCCGCAATCCCGCCATCGGCAAGGACGTGACCAGCCCCTTCGGCAATCGCCGCGACCCTTTCCTCGGCCGCCTCGCGCTGCATTCCGGCATCGATTTCCGCTTTTCGCCGGGTGAGAAGATCCGCCCGTCGGCGCCGGGCAAGGTCATCGCGGCCGGCTGGACCGGCGGTTACGGCAACATGGTCGAGGTCGACCACGGCAACGGCATCTCGACACGCTACGGCCATATGTCCCAGGTGCTGGTCAAGGTCGGCGACACGGTCGGCCGCAGTGACGTCATCGGCCTCGCCGGCAGCACCGGCCGCTCGACGGGAACGCATCTGCACTATGAAGTGCGCCAGGACGGGCACGCGGTCGATCCAGTATATTTCATGAATGCGGGCCTTAAACTCGCCACCTATATCAAGTAACAGCCGTCAGGTAACCATGGCTTCACTCTGTATGGGGTGCGGCCTCTCTATTTCTTGACTTGCCGGCCATTCGGGGCTATGTCGCGCTGCATTGCGGCATGCAATCCCGCCGACTCGTTCAGAGCTCGGCCGAACCGGAACGGAAACAGTTTTCCCTTTGACGACATTCGCTGACCTTGGCTTGAGCCAAAAAGTGCTATCCGCTGTTACCGACGCGGGCTACACGATACCCACGCCTATTCAGGCGGGAGCCATTCCGTTTGCGCTCGAGCGTCGCGATATTTGCGGCATCGCGCAGACGGGCACCGGCAAGACGGCATCCTTCGTTCTGCCGATGCTGTCGCTTCTGGAAAAGGGCCGGGCCCGCGCCCGCATGCCCCGCACGCTGATTCTCGAGCCGACGCGCGAACTCGCCGCCCAGGTTGCCGAGAATTTCGAAAAATACGGCAAGAACCACCGTCTCAACGTCGCCCTTCTGATCGGCGGCGTTTCCTTCGAGGACCAGGACCGCAAGCTCGAGCGCGGCGCCGATGTGCTGATCTGCACGCCCGGCCGCCTGCTCGACCATTTCGAGCGCGGCAAGCTGTTGATGAGCGGCGTCGAGATCCTCGTTATCGACGAGGCCGACCGCATGCTTGACATGGGCTTCATCCCCGATATCGAGCGCATCGCCAAGATGATCCCGTTCACCCGCCAGACGCTGTTCTTCTCGGCAACCATGCCGCCGGAGATCCAGAAGCTCGCCGACCGGTTCCTGCAGAATCCGGAACGCATCGAAGTCGCAAAGCCCGCCTCGGCCGCAAAGACCGTGACGCAGCGCTTCGTCGCCTCGCACAGCAAGGACTACGAGAAGCGCGCGGTTCTGCGCGAACTCGTCCGCGCCCAGACGGAACTCAAGAACGCCATCATCTTCTGCAACCGCAAGAAGGATGTTGCCGACCTCTTCCGGTCGCTGGAACGCCACGGCTTCTCCGTCGGCGCGCTACATGGCGACATGGACCAGCGCTCCCGCACGATGACGCTGCAGAGCTTCCGTGACGGCAATCTGCAGCTGCTGGTTGCCTCAGACGTCGCTGCCCGCGGCCTCGACATTCCCGATGTCAGCCACGTCTTCAATTTCGACGTGCCGATCCATTCCGAGGATTACGTCCACCGCATCGGCCGCACCGGCCGTGCCGGCCGCTCAGGCGCCTCCTTCACGCTCGTCACCAAGCGCGACAGCAAATTCGTCGACGCGATCGAAAAGCTGATCGGCGAGAAAGTGGAATGGCTGAGCGGCGATGTGAATTCCCTGCCGCCGGCAGAAGAAAGCGCCGACAGCGAGCGCCCGCGGCGCAACAGCCGCGAACGTGGCGCAAAGGGTGAACGCGGCGACAGGGATCGTGGTCGCGGACGCGGCAATCGCAGCGCCGCAGGTCATAAATCTGATAACGACATACAGGATAATGACGTCCAAGTGATCCAGGCAGCACCAGTAAAGGCCGACATCGTGAAGAACGAGCGCAAAGCAGAGCAGAAGCCGCAAAACAATGAGCGCAACAGCCGGCCTTATCCGGCAAACGACGACAGCCGCGACCGCCGCCGCCATCGCGACCATGATGACGGCCCGACCCCGGTCGGCTTCGGCGACGATATCCCCGCCTTCATGCTGATCGCCGGCAGCGCCAAGGTCTGAACGGCCAATGGGTAAGCCCGGTCTCGATTTTCCGGGCTTCGGCGTTGGCTTGGTCATTCTGCGCGACGCCAAAATTCTTCTTTATAAACGCGTGCGCCCACCGGATGCCGGCTACTGGAATATCGTCGGCGGCAAGGTCGATCATATGGAGCCGGCCGAGCAAGCCGCGCGCCGCGAGGCCGAGGAAGAAACCGGCCTCAAGATCGGCCGCATCGAGCGGATCGCCGTGACCGAACAGATCATCGATACCGACCGCCAGCACTGGATTTCACTTCTCTATCTCGCCCGCGACGTCGACGGCGAGCCGCAACTGACCGAACCGGACAAGCTTTCCGATTTCGGCTGGTTTCCGCTCACGGATTTGCCGGAACCGCTCTCGGCATTCACCAAGGCGGCGATAGCAGCCCTGGCCCCAGCCGAATCCAGTCAGCGATCGGCCCTCAGCGACGCCTCATAGGCAAGCCGCACCCATTTCGCCATCAAATCGGGATCGTCGTAGGCCTCGTCGGGAATCGACCAGTAGGGCATCTTTACCGGCTTGCCCTTCTTGCCCTCGTAGCTCCATTGCGTGGCGCCGGCGGCGGCAAATTCCGGGGCGCTCGTCTCATCGGCCTTCAGCAGCATCTCGTCGCGCACTTCGAGCGCGATGATGCGCCCGAGATGATAAATGCCCTTGCCGCCGAACATGCGCTTGACCGTGACCGGGCCGAGACCTTGAAACATTTCCTCGATGCCGGCATTGTCCATTCGCTATTCCCTCGAAATCCCGGCCGTGGCGGCCATCACAGCGCGTGATAATCCCGGTTCATATAGATGAGCGCCGGATGCTTTTCGCTGAAGCGCACAGCCGCGACCTCGCCGAAGATGACATTGTGCGTCGGCATTTCCTTGATGTCGGTCACCCGGCAATCGAAGGCAGCCAGCGCATCGGCCAGCACAGGCGCGCCGGTGACCAGCGTCTCGAAACGGGCGCTGGCAAAACGTTCGCTATCGGCAAGCGCCGTCCGTCCGGAAAAGGCGTCGGCAACGCCCTGATGATGAGCGCCGAGCGTGTTCAGAACGAAGATGCCGCTTCGGAAAAAGATTTCGTTCTTCGAATTGTTGTTGTTGAGGCAGATCAGCACCGAGGCTGGATTGTCCGAGACCGAGCAGGCGGCGGTGATGGTGACGCCGCGGCGCAACTCGCCCATCGCCGTCGTCACGAGCTGCACATGGCCGGCATAACGGCTCATGGCGTCTCGATAAAGGCCGGGGTCGATATGCTGCCTGTTCAACACCTGCTTCTCCCGTACGCGCTTTGATCCATGGTTCGACTTGCTATCGCGCCAATATGGCGAGCATCGGTTACCTTTTCTACAATAGGACCAGTGAAAAGCACTGCTTCACGCTTGTTTTTCTTTGACGATCGCAGCCTTGCGGATAAAAGGGCATGGACGATGGCTAGGGGATCTCCGCCTTTCATGATCAACCTGCGTGGCATAGCAGCCTGTCTGGTGCTGCTGGGAGCGGCGGCGCAAGGCCATGCGGCCGGCGTGACGATCGGCGTCGTCGCCCCTCAGAACGGCGCGCTCGCCTTGCTTGGCGCCCAGATTGCCACTGGGGCCGGTTTCGGGATCCAGCAATCCGGAAACACCCTCGTCGCCATCAATGAGACCTGCGAGGACAATAGCGGCGCTACGGTTGCCGATGCGCTGGTCGCTGCCAAGGTGCAGGTCGCGGTCGGCTTTCTCTGCAGCGAGACGCTGGAAGGCGCGCTGCCGAAGCTGAAAGACGCGGGCATTCCCGCCATGACCATCTCGGCGCGCTCCCGCATCCTGATGGAGGATGCGCTGAAGAACGGCTGGCCGCTCTTTCGTCTGGCGCCCGCCGACGGCGCCGAAGCGGCAAAGATCAATGAAGTGATCCTGAAGGACTGGGCCGCCGATCCGATCGCCCTGATCGAAGACGGCACCATCCATGGCCGCGAACTGACCGAAGCGGTGCGCAACGCACTGGAACAGAACGGCCTGAAGCCGATCTTTACAGATACTTACCGGCCGGGACAGGAGCAGCAGATTGCCCTCGTCCGCCGTCTGAAGCGCGCCGGCGCCACCCGGGTTTTCATCGGCGGCGACCGCAACGATGTCGCCGTCATCGCGCGCGACGCCAAGGCAGAAAATATTCCGCTCTCCATCCTCGGCGGCGATGCCATGCGCGCCGCCGACCAACCGCTGCCGCTTGACCCCGGCGTGCGCGCCGTCGCCCTGCCGGAATATGCCGTTCTGCCGGAAGGCGCGGCGACAGCCGAGGCTCTCAGCGCCAAGGGCATCGAGCCGGAAGGCTATGTCCTGCCGTCGCTCGCGGCAGCGCTGATCGCCGGCCAGGCGGCGGAAGCTGCGGCCGCCGCGGGCAAGCCGCTGCAGGAGACGCTCCTCGGCACGACATTCCAGACGCCGGTCGGCGCCATCGCTTTCACTGCCGCGCACGAACTTGCCCAAAACCCCTACCGCCTGCTCGAATGGCGGGGCAATGGCTTTTTTCCACCTCGCGCGCCGACGCAATAAGCGGCGGCCGCCAGTCTTGAAATCGGGCACCGCGCTCAAATGGCGGCCCACAGGGAGTAAAACTTGATGACGCTGCCCATTCGCATTGCCCCCTCGATCCTCGCGGCGGATTTCGCCAGGCTCGGCGAGGAGGTGCGCAACGTCACGGCCGCGGGCGCCGACTGGATCCATCTCGACGTGATGGACGGGCATTTCGTGCCGAACATCTCCTTCGGTCCGGATGTCATCAAGTCGCTACGCTCCTATACCTCGGCGACCTTCGACTGCCACCTGATGATCTCGCCGGTCGACGACTATCTCGAGGCCTTTGCCAAGGCCGGCTGCGACCGCATCACCGTCCATGCCGAAGCCGGGCCGCATCTGCATCGCTCGCTGCAGACCATCCGCAATCTCGGCAAGAAGGTCGGCGTGACGCTCAATCCGGCAACCCCGCTCAGCGCCATCGAGAACGTGCTCGACGATGTCGACCTCATCCTCATCATGTCGGTCAATCCCGGCTTCGGCGGCCAGAAGTTCATTCCGGCGATGGGAGCCAAGATCGCGGCGGCGAAGTCGCTGATCGGTGACAGGCCGATCGAACTCGAGGTCGACGGCGGCGTCACGGTGGAAACGGCGCCGGCAATCGCCCGCGCCGGCGGCAACGTCCTCGTCGCCGGCTCGGCGATTTTCAAGGGCGCGACGGTCGAGGATTATCGCCGGACCATCGCCGATCTGCGTCAGGCAGCCGAAGGGGCACGATCATGATGAAGCGTCTACTCATCGGCGGCATGCTTGCCGCCGCATTGCCCGGCCTGTCACTGGCCGGCGACATCGCCAATATCCAGCCGATCGGCTTTTCCGCCGATGGCAAGGTGTTCGGATTTCAGGAATTCGGCATCAAGGAGGAAGGCGGCGCTCCTTACTCCAACACCTATTTCATCGATACTGAAAACGGCCAGTATCTCGAGGGCACCCCCTTCCGCACCGAGATGACCGAGAAGGACGCCAATCTTTCCAAGGCGCGGCGGCAGAACCTGACGGCAGCGCGCAGCCAGATGGACAAATACGATCTGCTCACCAATCCGGGCCTCATCGCCGCCTTCAATCCGCCAACTGAGCTCGGTTCTCCCGCAAAGACCATCCGCTACACCACGCTCGCGACCGATGGCCCGCCGAAATCGCCCTATACGCTGTCGCTCGGTGAGATGCCGGTGCCGACGCCGAAGGATTGCGCAGCAGTCGACAAGCGGGTCCTTGGTTTCAGCCTGCAGATGATCGAAAAACAAGGCGCTCCGAACCGCCAGGCGGCACGGCAGGCGACGGCGATTCCGGCCGAGCGCGCCTGTTCTGTGGAATACCGGATCGGCGGCGCGGTGGTCTATCAGCCGGAAGCCGGAGACCAGGTTCACATCGCCTTGATCCTGGCCTTCGACGCCGACAGGAACGGACGCTGGATCGCCGTTCCGGTTCATCCCTGAACCCGGATCGCCCAGGGATGGATGGCCCGAGCCCGGATCGCCCCAGCACGGATCGCTCTAAGACAGATCGCCCGAAAATGGATCGTCTGAGAGCCGCGCGGCCGCCCTACCCCGATCTGATTGCCGGCGCATTGTTCTGGGGCGCGCAGATGCTCGCTTCCGCCATGCTCGGCCTTTACCTGCGCAACGGCCTGCAGACGAGCCGGCTTGCCGAAGTCGCCGCGCTGTATTTCGCCGGCGGACTGTTCGCGTGGCCCCTTGCCCTGCCGGTTGCCCGCTTCTTTGCCTATGACAGGCCGCCGGAAGCGCGTTTTGCCGCCTTTTTCGTGACGCTGACGGCAGCGACGATCGCCATGACCGCCTTCCTCTTCGCCATGGAATACCGGCTCTTCTATTCGCGCTGGCACGCGCCTTTCGGCAGCGTCGTCTGGGCTTTTCAGTTCGTCTTCACCAGCATCAGCGCCGTCTACCAGTTCCTGGTCATCGGCCTGCGGCTCTTCCTGCCGCTCGGTCTCGTCTGCCTTGTCGTCAGCAGCTATCATCTTGCCAAACGCATGCGTTGAGATTGCCGCCCGTCTTTGCTACAGGGGCGTTGAAGCAATTCAGGCAAGACTGCGCAGCAGTTTTGCGCAAAGAAAAATCGAAGTAAACCTCTTGAAGTGAAGGCAGCCGCCATGATCCCGCGTTATTCCCGGCCCGAAATGGTCGCTATCTGGTCTCCCGAAACCAAGTTCCGCATCTGGTTCGAGATCGAGGCGCATGCCTGCGACGCGCTGGCCGAGCTCGGCGTCATCCCTAAATCGGCGGCAAAGACGATCTGGGAAAAGGGCGGTGCGGCCACCTTCGACGTCGCCCGCATCGACGAGATCGAGGCCGTCACCAAGCATGACGTCATCGCCTTCCTGACCCACCTTGCCGAAATCGTCGGCCCGGATGCTCGCTTCGTCCACCAGGGCATGACCTCGTCAGACGTGCTCGACACCTGCTTCAACGTCCAGCTGGTGCGCGCCACCGACATCCTGATCGCCGATATCGACCGCCTGCTCGCAGCGCTCAAAACCCGCGCCTTCGAACATAAGGACACCGTCACCATCGGCCGTTCGCACGGCATCCACGCCGAGCCCACCACCTTCGGCGTCAAGCTGGCGCTCGCCTATGCCGAATTCGAGCGTTGCCGCCAGCGTCTCGTCGCCGCCCGCGAGGAAGTCGCGACCTGCGCCATCTCGGGCGCCGTCGGCACCTTCGCCAATATCGACCCGCGCGTCGAGGAACATGTCGCCGAGGCGCTCGGCCTGAAAGCCGAGCCGGTCTCGACCCAGGTCATCCCGCGCGACCGCCACGCCATGTACTTCGCCACCCTCGGCGTCGTCGCCTCGTCGATCGAGCGCCTGGCGACCGAGATCCGCCACCTGCAGCGCACCGAGGTTCTGGAAGCCGAGGAATATTTCTCCCCCGGCCAGAAGGGCTCCTCGGCCATGCCCCACAAGCGCAACCCGGTGCTGACTGAAAACCTCACCGGCCTCGCCCGCATGGTCCGCTCCTACGCCCTGCCGGCCATGGAAAACGTCGCACTCTGGCACGAGCGCGATATCTCCCACTCCTCGGTCGAACGCGTGATCGGCCCCGACGCCACCGTGACTCTCGACTTCGCCCTCTCGCGTCTCGCCGGCGTCATCGAAAAGCTGCTGGTCTACCCTGAGAACATGGAGAAGAACCTCAACAAATTCCGCGGCCTCGTCCACTCCCAGCGCGTGCTGTTGGCGCTGACCCAAGCCGGCACCTCCCGCGAAGACGCCTACCGCCTCGTGCAGCGCAATGCCATGAAGGTTTGGGAACAGGGCAAGGATTTTCTGGAGGAGCTGCTGGCGGATGCGGAGGTCCGTGCTGCGCTTTCTGAAGAAGATATTCGCGAGAAGTTCGACCTTGGCTACCACACGAAGCATGTGGACACGATTTTCCGGCGGGTGTTTGGCGAAGCGTGAGTTCTCCAAATCGACAATATTGCGGCGCCTTTACGGCGCCGTTTTTATGTTTGATTACATTCTGTTATCGCAGTTGTCGCGCCTGCGCTCGCCAATATTTCTCTATCTCCTTTCAAGCGGCCGTTGTTTTTGCTTCGGCGCTTTGCCAGCCATAGCGCGCTTCCTCGTCTCCGTCTTTTTCGGCGCAACAGCTTCCGCGGCCTCCGTCGTCCTGCAAGCCTCCGTCTCGCCCCTGCCCTTGGCAGCCTTGGCGACCAGCTGGTCGAGGTGTTTCAGTTCCTCCTCGTCGAGATTTTCGATGCCGATGAAGCGGTTCTCGGCATGGCTCGTCAGGATCATTTCATTGAGCTTGGCCTGGATTGCCCGCGTGTCGCGCGTTTGGGCGTTCTGCAACACGAAGACCATCAGGAAGGTGATAATCGTCGTGCCGGTGTTGATGACCAGCTGCCAGGTTTCCGAATAATCGAAGAAGGGGCCGAGTGCCGCCCAGATGATGACGGCGGTCAGCGCCAGGATGAAGATGACGGGTTTGCCCGCCCATTCCGATATCTTGGTTGCGAAGCGGGCGAACAGATGCTTCATCGAAATCCTCCCACAAGCATGTGCTGAATAACGCGGCGAGAGGTCCCGAGGTTCCGGGAATCGGCGAAGCTTTAACCTCCGGGGATCGCGAGAGTTCGCGATCCCCGGAAACCTTCGATTACGCGGGCTCCCGCGCAATCAGTTTGCGATAAAGATGCCAGGTCGCATGGCCGAGGATGGGAATGACAAGCGCAAGCCCGGCAAAGACCGGGATCGTGCCGATGACGAGCAGTGCAGCGACGATCAGGCCCCACAGCAGCACCGGCACCGGATTGGCGATCGTCGCGCGGATCGAGGCGACGACGGCGGCTACCGCGCCGACATCGCGGTCGAGCAGCAGCGGAAAGGTGATGACGGTCGTCGCCAGCACGACGAGCGCGAAGACGAAGCCGATCAGGTTGCCCCAGATGATCAGCTGCATGCCCTCGGGCGTGCCGAAGACCTGGCGGAAGAAATCCGCCATGCTGCGCGGAAACACTTCGCCGAGCAGATTGCTGTAGAGCGTCTGCGCCGTCACCAGCCAGACGACAAAAATGCCGCAAAGCATCAGCCCGACTGCGACGATCGAGGGCAGCGCCGGCGAATGGCGTACCTCGAGCGCATGCGTCCAGGAGCTATCGAGGCCGGCTTCGCGCCGGCGGCTGATCTCGTAGAGGCCGATCGCCGCGATCGGGCCGATCAGCACGAAACCTGCCATTAGCGGAAAGACCATCGGCAAAAGGTTGGCACCCGACGTCCATAACGTCAGGAAGACGCCGGCAATCGGGTACATCAGGCACAGGAACACGTAGTGGGACGGTTTCTCCATGAAATCGTCGTAACCGCGCTTCAGCGCGTCGAAGACGTCGGCGATACCGATGCGATTGACAACGGGCCGTGCGAAGCTTTCGCTAGAACCCGTCATGACATGAAATGCCGCCATGGCTTTCTCCTCCTCAGCCGAGACCTTGTCGGCTGCGGACACGCAATCGGCGGGAACGCCGACACGAAATCCGCAACCGGCACTGGAGCAATATAGCAAACCAAATCGCCCGTGTCGCTCTCTCCCTTCACATCCCCTCTTGACATCTCGGGCGCGCCTTCTCACATCGGCGGCACTATGAAAGCCTCAGACGCAGATATCCTCATTATCCCCGGCTACACCAATTCCGGCCCGAGCCACTGGCAGAGCCGCTGGGAGGCAAAGCTCAGTACGGCGCGGCGCGTCGAACAGGCCGAATGGACAAAGCCAGTCCGCGAGGACTGGATCGCCCGGATTGCCGAGGAAGTGAACGCCTCGACCCGCCCGGTTATCCTCGTCGCCCATTCGCTCGGCGTGACCTCGGCAATCCACGCCATCCCGCATTTCCGCAAGCCGGTGGCCGGCGCCTTCTTCGTCGCCCCGCCCGATGTCGCCAATCCCGATATCCGCCCGAAGCACCTGATGACCTTCGGCCCCTACCCGCGCGATCCGCTGCCCTTCCCATCGATCACGGTGGCGAGCCGCAACGATCCGTTCGGCAGCTACGAACATGCCGACGATATCGCCAGCAGCTGGGGCTCCTTCCTCGTCGATGCCGGCGAGGCAGGACATATCAATGCCGATTCCGGCCACGGCCCCTGGCCCGAGGGCACAATGGTCTTCGCTCAGTTCCTCAGCCGGCTCTCCGCCTGATAGAGGAAACCGGCCCTTCTCGATAATTCAGAAAGTGCTTTCTAAGTCTTTCTTAATGGAATGACAGCAAACTGCACCGAGATGAAATAAGCGAGAATGCCCGTGAAGAAAGCCCATCCAGAGGCCGATGATTCCACGGCGGCTGAGGCAGGCGTCGGCAGCGTGGCGGATGACGATTCCGACCTGGCGGAACGGGAGAGCCGGTGGAACCATGCGCTCGTCGGCTCCGGCCTCGGCGTCTGGGATCACAACTATCGTCTCGACCGGAAATATTATTCGCAGACGTGGAAGACCATGCGCGGCATGGCGCCCGACGAGGAGGCCGCCGGCGACTACGATGCCTGGCTGGCCCTCGTCCATCCCGATGATCGCGATTTTGTCGTCCATGCCATCGACCGGCAAAATGCCGGCGATCCGGATTTCCAGATCTTCGAATATCGCGAGCGCCACAGGGACGGCCACTGGATGTGGATCGACTGCCGCGGCGCCTGCGTGGAATGGGACGAGAGCGGCGTGCCGACGCGCATCGTCGGCACGGATACGGATATTACCGCCCGCAAGGAGGCCGAAGATACGCTGTCGCGCCTGTCGCGCCGGCTCGACCTGGCGCTGGAGATTTCCCGCATCGGCGTCTTCGAGGCGGATATCGAGAATGACACCGTCGAATGGGACGAGCGTCTCATCGCCATTTACGGGCTGAAGGGCGCCTCGCGGCCAATCGCCAGCGACATCTGGGCAAAAAGCCTGCATCCCGACGATCGCGAGCGCGTGCTCGGCTTGTCCGATCGCAGCGTCGAAAGCGGCAGTGATTTTCAGCAGGAATACCGCATCATCCGCGGCGACGGCGCCGAGCGCGTCATCCGTGCCCGCTCGGCCTTCTTCGTCGACGGCAACGGCCACCGCAAGCTGATCGGCGCCAATTGGGACGTCACCGAGGAGGTCGCGCTCCGCAACGAGCTGCAGCGCGCCAAGGATCAGGCCGAGGCGCATAACCGCGAACTCGAAGCCGCCAAGGAGAGCATCGAGCGCCTGGCGCTGCACGATTATCTCACCAGCCTGCCGAACCGCCGCTATCTCGACAAGATGTTGGACGAGCGCTCGGCTGAATGCCGGGCCAAGGGCTTGGGCCTTGCGATCCTGCATATCGATCTCGACCGCTTCAAGCAGATCAACGATACGCTCGGCCACCGGGCCGGCGACGCCATGCTGCAGCATGCAGCAAGCGTGCTCAGAAACTCCGTCCGCGCCGCCGATTTCGTGGCCCGCATCGGCGGCGACGAATTCGTCATCCTCTGCACCGTCGATCCCGCCTCGAAGAAGATCGCCAGCCTTGCCGAACGGATCATTCGTGAATTGCGCAAACCGGTCAGATATGAGGGGCACGACTGCCGTTTCGGGGCCAGCATCGGCATTGCCGTCGACAGCGGCCCGACACTCGACGCCAAACAGATGCTGCTCGATGCCGATATCGCGCTCTATCGCGCCAAGGGCCTGGGCCGCAACCGTTTCGAATTTTTCTCCGCATCCGACCGCCGCGACGTCATCTCGGCCAAGCACCTTGCCGACGAGATCCTGATCGGCCTCGAGCGCAACGAATTCGTGCCCTTCTATCAGCTGCAGTTCGATGCCCGCACCCTTGATGTCGTCGGCGTCGAAACACTTGCCCGCTGGCAGCACCCGGTGCACGGGCTGCTGGCACCAGACCGTTTCCTCGATATCGCCGAGGATCTCGACGTCGTCTCGACCATCGACGCTCTGATCCTGGAGCGCGCCATCGCCGATCGCCGCGCCTGGATCAAGGACGGGCTGTCCGTTCCGAAGATATCAGTCAACGTTTCCGCCCGGCGGCTTGCCGATCCCGATCTCGGCAAGAAGCTCCGCGCCCTGAAGATTGCGCCCGGCACCTTCGCCTTCGAATTGCTGGAATCGATCTCGCTCGACGATTGCGATGAGGCGGTCGCCGCCAACCTGAAAAAGCTGCGCAAACTCGGCATCGACATTCAGATCGACGATTTCGGCACCGGCCATGCATCGATCGTCAGCCTGCTGCGCCTGAGCCCGAAGACGCTGAAGATCGACCGCGAGCTGATCCGGCTGCTGCCGCAATCGGCTGAGCAGCGCAAACTCGTCGGCTCGATCATCGATATCGGCCGCTCGCTGAACATCCTTGTCATTGCCGAGGGTGTCGAGACGTCAGATCATATCCGCATTCTCGAAGAACTCGACTGCGACACGCTGCAGGGCTACGCGCTCGCCCGGCCGATGCCGGCGATGCAGATCCCCTCCTTCATCCGCGCCGGCAGCTGGCGCCACGGGCAGGTCGCCGCGCGCGCCTTGCAGACGCAGCTTCGCCGCGAGCTTCGAAGCAGATCCGCCAAATAAAGACCTGCACAAGCAGCCCGCCATTTCGTCGTCATTTCACCGTATCGGAAAAGGCGCTAGACTCGTCTTGCGAATTCATTCGATTCTCTTGGCGGTATTCCGTAAAATCTGGAAACCGGGGAAGGAAGGATAGGCGGATTGTGAAACTCACTCTTTTCCTTTAAGGGGACGCCACGAGATCGATCCACTCGCGCTATCCCAAGAGCGCCAACAACAGAGAATGACCACGATGAACCGTCGCCGCCGTATCTACGAGGGCAAGGCAAAGATTCTGTATGAGGGCCCGGAACCGGGCACTTTGATCCAGTTCTTCAAGGACGATGCCACTGCCTTCAACAAGAAGAAACACGAAGTCATCGATGGCAAGGGCGTCCTCAACAACCGCATTTCCGAATATATCTTCAGCCATCTGAACAAGATCGGCATCCCCACGCATTTCATCCGCCGGCTCAACATGCGCGAGCAGCTGATCAAGGAAGTGGAGATGATCCCGCTGGAGATCGTCGTGCGCAACGTCGCCGCCGGGTCGCTCGCCAAGCGTCTCGGGATCGACGAAGGCGTGGTACTGCCGCGCTCGATCATCGAATTCTACTACAAATCCGACGCGCTCGACGATCCGATGGTCTCCGAAGAGCACATCACTGCCTTCGGCTGGGCCAATCCCGCCGAGCTCGACGACATCATGGCGCTTGCCATCCGCGTCAACGACTTCATGACCGGCCTCTTCCTCGGCGTCGGCATCCAGCTCGTCGACTTCAAGATCGAATGCGGCCGCCTATTCGAAGGCGATCTGATGCGCATCATCCTCGCCGACGAAATCTCACCGGACAGCTGCCGGCTCTGGGATATCGAGACCCACGAGAAGATGGACAAGGATCGTTTCCGCCGCGATCTCGGCGGGCTGCTCGAAGCCTATTCCGAAGTTGCGCGCCGTCTCGGCATCATCAATGAAAACGAGCCTGTGCGTGGCACCGGCCCGGTTCTGGTCAAGTAAGGCAGGAAAGACAAAGTGATCAAGGCTCGTGTCACCGTCACGCTGAAAAACGGCGTTCTCGATCCGCAGGGCAAGGCTATCGAAGGCGCGCTCGGCGCCCTCGGCTTCTCGGGCGTCGGCCACATCAGACAGGGCAAGGTCTTCGACCTGGAACTGGAAAGCACCGACAAGGCCAAGGCCGAAGCCGACCTAAAAGCCATGTGCGAGAAGCTCCTCGCCAACACGGTCATCGAGAACTACGCGATCGCGATCGACTGACGATCACCGACCCGTCGTCCGGCGGACCTTGAGGATTTGGCGTCATGACGCAGGCAAAGCTGGAGACAGACGTCTCGAAATATATGAGCTATGTTTTGCGTCATGCGCCTGAGGCCGCAGGTTTGACGCTCGATGCCGAGGGCTGGGTATCGTTGGATGAACTCGAAAAGGCGGTGACGTCGAAATACGACGTTTCCCGCGCCGATATTATCGCCGTCGTCGAAAACAATCCGAAGAAGCGCTTCACCCTTGCCGACAATAGAATTCGCGCCAATCAGGGTCATAGCGTCGACGTCGATCTCGCATTGACCCCGGTGGAACCGCCAGCGGTTCTCTATCACGGCACGTCTTCCGCCAACTGGCATTCGATCGAGCGCGAAGGCTTGAAAAAGATGCAGCGTCATCACGTTCATCTGTCGGCGGACATCGAAACCGCAAAAATCGTCGCAACGCGCCGCAAGGGTGAATATCTCATCCTGCGTGTCGATGCGGCTCGCATGTTTTCAGAGGGTCATTCTTTCTTTGTCTCCGACAATGGAGTATGGCTCGCCGAAAGCGTTCCAAATCAATATCTTTCGCCAGACGCGGGGACCCCATGAAATCAGCCGTCGTTCAACTTCCGGGCCTCAACCGCGACCGAGATATGATCGCCGCCCTGACGAAAATTTCCGGCAAGCCGCCGGTGACGATCTGGCAGACGGAAACCGAGATCCCCGATGTCGACCTGATAGTCATCCCCGGCGGTTTCTCCTATGGCGATTACCTGCGCTGCGGCGCGATCGCCGCCCGTATGCCGGTCATGCAGGCGATCATCGACAAAGCCGAAAAAGGCGTGAAGGTACTCGGCGTCTGCAACGGCTTCCAGATCCTCGTCGAGGCCGGCCTGCTGCCCGGCGCGCTGATGCGCAATGCCTCGCTGAAATTCGTCTGCCGCGAAATCAAGCTCGAAGTCGTCAATGCCGAGACGGATTTCACCCGCGCCTACGCGCAGGGCCAGATCATCCGCAGCCCGGTCGCCCATCACGACGGCAATTATTTCGCCGATGAAGCGACGCTGGCGGCAATCGAAGGCAATGGCCAGGTGGTGTTCCGCTATGCCGAGGGCACCAACCCGAACGGTTCGGTCAACGACATCGCCGCCGTCATGAACGAAAAGGGCAACGTGCTCGGCATGATGCCGCATCCCGAAAACCTGATCGAAGCCGCCCATGGCGGCTCGGATGGCCGCGGCCTGTTCGCCTCGGCGCTCGATGTCATTGCCGCCTGAAATCCTCTCATCCGGATCTGGAGCAAGATCGATGCGCCCTCGCCTTTCCGTCGCAAATGCCGCCCTGCTTGCCGCTCTCGCAGCCATGGTCGCGGCCTGCCAGTCGACGCCGGCGCCAACGGGTCCGAACCGCGCCGCGCTGCCGACGATGGAGCGCGTGGCGCTCGGCGCCAATGCCTGCTGGTTCAAGTCGGGCGATCCGGCTTTTGCCGCCTATAAGCTTGCGCCGGAGCTCAATTCCTTCTCCGGCCGCCCGCGCATCCTTCTCGTCCACAAGGGCAGCCCGGAAAGCCGACCGCTGCTCGTCGTGCAGGCCGAGGGAAGCCCGTCGCATGTCCAGGCCTTCGGTCCGATGATGTCGGAGCCGGTCGCCGGCCGCATCGCCGCCGACGTCAATCGCTGGTCCGGCGGCAGCAAGGCCTGCAGCTGATCGCGGCAATCGCTTTCCGCACCGTCAGTCCCAGAAGAACGACTTGCCGACTTCGCGCGCAGCATCGGACTGCGACACCCCGATATCCTTGAGCTCGCTCGCCGTCAGGTTTCTGAGTGCCCGACGGCCTTCCCGCTTCTGATGCCAGAGAAGCACCGCCGCCCAGACCCGACCCAAGCGCGTCGTCGCCTCGGCAGGTGCGTCGGGAACGACGATTTGTCTCCTATCCTCGTAAGAGACAATAGGTACAATCGGCATTTTGATCTCAGGCAAGGCAGACATTCCAGGAATCCTCTCGGTTATCCGTTGGAATTGACTCTTAATCTTGACATAGACAATGTGACAATATAGGCAATTGTCACCATGACAAATTGGCTTCCTGATCTTTCCCGCGGCTCCGGGCCGGTCTATCTCCGGCTCGCCGACAGCATTGAATCCGCTATTTCGAGCGGGGCCCTGCCCGCCGGCAGCAAATTGCCGCCGCAGCGCAATCTCGCTTACGATATCGGGGTGACAATCGGCACGATCGGCCGCGCCTATGCGCTGGTGCATGAGCGTGGCCTGGTCGCCGGCGAAGTCGGGCGCGGCACCTATGTGCTGAACCGCTCGGAGACCCCGCCCGGCGAACAAGCCGACCCGTTGACGGTTTCGCTCGGCAGCACCCGCCTCCGCGATGCGCCGGCAGACAAGATCCGTTTCGACACCACCGCCGCTCCCGATCTTGGCCAGGGCAAGATCATAGCGGGCATCCTTTCCGAGATCGGCGAGGAGCATCTTGCCGAAATCTCCTCCTATTCCCGGAGTTTTCCGGGCAACTGGTTCGAGGCGGGCCGCCGCTGGCTTGCCCGCAGCGGCTGGACGCCGGAAGCCGAAAACATCGTGCCGACACTCGGCGCCCACGCGGCCGCGGTCGCCGTCATCGCCGCCGTCTCGGCGCCGGGCGACAAGATCGTCTTCGAGGACCTCACCTACACGCAGGTCAGCCGCAGCGCCCGCCTGCTCGGCCGCCGCACGCTGACGGTCGATTCGGATGAAGACGGCGTGATCCCGGAGGATTTCGAGCGGCTCTGCCAGCAGCAGCATCCGAAGCTCGCCTTCCTCATGCCGACCATCCACAATCCCACCGTGACGATCATGCCCTATGAACGGCGCGCGGCAATTGCTGCAATCGCCAGGAAGCACGGCGTCTGGCTGATCGAGGACGATCTCTACGGTGGCATGGCCGACGATGACACACCGCTCATCGCCTCGCTTGCGCCCGATCGCACCTTCCTCGTCAGCGGCCTGTCGAAATCCGTCGCCGCCGGCGTGCGCGGCGGCTGGGTCGCCTGCCCGCCGCATTTTGCCCAGCGCATCAGGGTGACGCACAGGATGATCACCGGTGGCCTGCCCTTCATCCTGGCGGAAACCTGCGCACGTCTCGTCGAAAGCGGCACGGCGCACGAAATCCGCAAGCAGAGCGTCGAAGAACTCTCCCGGCGCGTCGGGCTCGCCCGCGAGCAACTGCAGGGCTTCGATTTCCAATCGCACCCGCACGCGCCCTTCCTCTGGCTGAAACTGCCGGAGCCGTGGATGTCCGGCACGTTCAAGAATGCCGCTTACCGCGATGGCGTGCTGGTCGATGACGAGGATGAGTTCAAGGCGGCGCGCGGCGAGAAAATCTATCACCGCGTTCGCATCGGCTTCTCGTCGCCCAAGTCGCAACAGGAACTGGTCTCCGGCCTGATGATCCTGCGCCGGCTGCTGGAAAACGGCGGCTCCGCCTATGATGGTGAAATATGATGTGTTGCAAATACACGTCATAAATTAGAAAAACCGCCGGGGCCTATTCGCGGTGCTTTACCGACCGAACCTCCATGCTACCTCTTTGTTATTCCCGCCTGACGCGAATCAAAGGACAGCAAATGAGGGTCGACTTCGGAAGAATCGCGTTGCGTTTTTTGAATAAGGCATCAGTGGCAGCGGTAGCCGGCACCTTGGCGGCAGGCTCGGCGAATGCCGGCGAGCAGATATTCGACGAACTGCGTTTCGGGCTCTCGACCTCGGTGCAATCTGGCCATTCCAGGGAAGACGGCGTCTTTCCCGAGATCACCGCTCTTTTCGATCCTTTCGGCTACGAGTCTTCAGTCGGCTGGCAGCAGCAGTTGTTGCACCCCCGTGTTCATCTCGGCACCTCGATCGGCACATCGGGCGAGGCCAGCCAATTCTTCACAGGCTTCACTTGGACGGTCAATTTCAACGAGAAGCTCTTTGCCGAAGCCGGCTTCGGCGGCGTCATCCACACCGGCGATCTCGAGGGCGATGATGACGGCCCGGAACTGGGCTGCCGCGTCCTCTTTCACGAATATGCAGGCGCCGGCTACCGTTTCACCCCGCATTGGAACGTGATGGCTCAGATTGCCCACTCCTCGCATGCCAATCTCTGCGACGGCCCGAACGACGGCATGACACGCGCCGGACTGCAGGTCGGCTACAAGTTCTGACCGATTGCCGCTTTGTGAAAACAGTCTGCCCGCCCTGTGAACTGACCGCCGAAGTTGGGTGTCCAACTTTGGGAGTCAGTTCACTGTGTTGACAGCGGGCTTTTTTCTGTCGCGCGCCGCCGCTACATACGCTAAAGACAGCGCAAAACGCGCCAGGGACTTTCCGCTCATGACCATTCCAAACACCATCCCGATCACGCCGGAACTCATTGCGGGCCATGGCCTGAAGCCGGACGAGTATCAGCGCATTCTGGATCTGATCGGCCGCGAACCGACCTTCACCGAGCTCGGCATCTTCTCGGCCATGTGGAACGAGCACTGCTCCTATAAATCCTCGAAGAAATGGCTGCGCACGCTGCCGACCAAAGGGCCGCGCGTCATCCAGGGCCCGGGCGAAAATGCCGGCGTCGTCGATATCGATGACGGCGATTGCGTCGTCTTCAAGATGGAGAGCCACAACCACCCCTCCTATATCGAGCCATACCAGGGGGCTGCAACCGGCGTCGGCGGCATCCTGCGCGATGTCTTCACCATGGGCGCGCGCCCGGTCGCCGCGATGAACGCCTTGCGCTTCGGCGACCCGGATCATCCGAAGACCCGCCACCTCGTTTCCGGTGTCGTCTCCGGCGTCGGCGGCTACGGCAATTCCTTTGGAGTGCCGACGGTCGGCGGCGAGGTCGAGTTCGATGCCCGCTATAACGGCAATATCCTTGTCAACGCCTTTGCAGCCGGCATCGCCAAATCCAACGCCATCTTCCTGTCCGAAGCCAAGGGCGTCGGCCTTCCGGTCGTCTATCTCGGCGCCAAGACCGGCCGCGACGGCGTCGGGGGCGCGACGATGGCCTCGGCCGAATTCGACGAATCGATCGAAGAAAAGCGCCCGACCGTGCAGGTCGGCGACCCCTTCACCGAAAAGTGCCTGCTCGAAGCCTGCCTCGAGCTGATGCAGACCGGCGCCGTCATCGCCATCCAGGATATGGGTGCGGCCGGGCTCACCTGCTCGGCCGTCGAAATGGGCGCCAAGGGCGATCTCGGCATCTTGCTCGAACTCGACAAGGTGCCGGTGCGTGAAGAGCGCATGACCGCCTATGAGATGATGCTGTCGGAAAGCCAGGAGCGTATGCTCATGGTGCTGCAGCCGGAGAAGGAACAGGAAGCCAAGGCGATCTTCGTGAAATGGGGCCTCGATTTCGCTGTCGTCGGAAAGACGACCGATGATCTGCGCTTCCGCGTCATGCATCAGGGCGAGGAAGTCGCCAACCTGCCGATCAAGGATCTCGGCGACCAGGCGCCGGAATATGATCGTCCCTGGCGCGAATCCGGCAAGCAGGCTCCGTTGCCCGCAAATCTCATCGCAGCCCCTCAGGATTACGGCCAGGCGCTGCTGCAACTCGTCGGCTCCGCCAACCAGTCGAGCCGCCGCTGGGTCTATGAGCAATATGACACGCTGATCCAGGGCAATTCGCTGCAGCTTCCGGGCGGCGATGCCGGCGTTGTGCGGGTCGACGGCCATCCGAGCAAGGCGCTCGCCTTCTCCTCCGACGTGACGCCGCGTTATGTCGAAGCCGATCCTTTCGAGGGCGGCAAGCAGGCGGTCGCCGAATGCTGGCGCAACATCACCGCAACCGGCGCCGAGCCGCTTGCCGCCACCGACAATCTGAATTTCGGCAATCCCGAAAAGCCCGAGATCATGGGCCAGTTCGTCCAGGCGGTGAAGGGTATCGGCGAGGCCTGCCGGGCGCTCGATTTCCCGATCGTCTCAGGCAACGTCTCGCTCTACAACGAGACCAACGGCGTCGCCATCCTGCCGACCCCGACGATTGCAGGCGTCGGCTTGCTGCCGGATTGGCGCAAGATGGCCCGTATCGGCGCCGCCAACGACGGCGACAAGGTGATCATGATCGGCGTCGACGGCAGCCATCTCGGCCAGTCGGTCTATCTGCGCGATGTGCTCGACAGTCGCGAAGGTCCCGCCCCCGAAGTGGATCTGTTTGCCGAACGCCGCAACGGCGATTTCGTCCGTTCCGTCATCCGCAACGGCCAGGCGACCGCCTGCCACGATATTTCCTCGGGCGGCCTTGCGGTCGCGCTCGCCGAAATGGTCATGGCATCGGACAAGGGTCTGGCGATCGATCTCGGCGAAGGCAAGGGTGCGCCGCATGCGCTGCTCTTCGGTGAGGATCAGGCGCGCTACGTGCTGACGATCCCGGCCGATGTCGCCGATTTCGTCTGCGCCAATGCCGAAGGTGCGGGCGTTCCGTTCCGCCGCCTCGGAACGGTCGGAGGGACGGCTCTTACCGTCGGCGATCTCATCTCGCTGCCGATTCAGCAATTGCGCGAAGCCCATGAATCGTGGTTCCCTGATTTCATGGAAGGCCGCGGCGAACTGGCCGCGGAATGATGCGCAAGGAGTAACGATCATGGCCATGAAACCCGGCGATATCGAAGACATGATCAAGGCTGGGATTCCCGGTGCAAAGGTGACGATCCGCGATCTGGCGGGCGACGGCGATCACTACGCCGCCGAAGTCGTCGCCGAAGCCTTCCGCGGCAAGAGCCGCGTGCAGCAACACCAGATGGTCTACGAGGCGCTGAAGGGCAATATGGGCGGCGTCCTGCACGCGCTGGCGCTGCAGACCTCGGCGCCGGATTGACCGGCTGCCGTTGGTCGGTTGAAAGTTTGCGATGAACCGGCCCGGCAGGAAGACTTACTTTCTGCCGGGCTTTTTCGCCGACGCGCGGTGATTCCAACTCACCAAAGCGTGTGGACTTAATGGCGCGCCCTGTCTCAACTTCCCTCATTCCTGTGCTCGTCACAGGAATCTAGCAACCGCGCGTCGGCGCTGTGAATGACTCACCTGTTTCGAAGGAAAGAGTTTTCCGCGCCTAAGGACTTGGGCGCACTCGATTCCTGTGACGAGCACAGGAATGAGGAGTGCAGGGCAGCGGGCCTACCCTAAGTCGAGCACTTCACGTGAGAACTGCTCTTACCTTCTGAAAAGGTTCGACGTGTCTCCCAGCATCTCGCTACCCTGATACCACAGCCCTCAGCCTGGCATCCTCTCAGCGTCTGGGCTGGCAAACACCAAGGCGGGCATCGGACCCGACGTCATCAGCGTAAAATCGAAGGGCGCCTTGAGATCGGGGCCCAGCACATATTGGCGGTGGACGCGCAGCTGGTCCTTGCGGATCCTGCGGTAGCGCTCGCGCGTCAGCATCTGCTTGACGCGAATCTGGATCATCTTTGCCGAAGGTGCATCCGCATGGCCGGCAACGGCGACGACCGGCACCTTGTAGAAATTGATCGAATCCGTCAGGCACTGCACGTCGAGCCAGGAAATCTCCGGACAGCGGGCGATCAAGCCGACGCGGGCGCGAAGCAGCGTCGCCGTCGACAGCAGCGCACATTGCAGGATGGCGCTGCCGAGGGTGGCGAACACCACGCGCTTGCCCTTGAAGATCTCCGGCTCCCTTTCCAGCAATATACCGATGACATGGGCGGCAACGCTCGATCCCATGCTGTGCGAGGAGATCACATATTCCTCCGCCTCCTCAGCCAGCGCCTTGCGCACGGCAGCGGCCCGATCTTCCAGCCAGCGGTTGAAATCGGCCCGGTCCATGCGGCCGAGCGCAACCGCCATTTTCCAATCGGCAAAAAGATGCAGCGTGTGAAAGCGTTCGGAAAACGGCAGGAAGGCGAAGATGAAGAAGCAGAGCGCGAGCGGCCCGCTCCAGAGCATGTGCCAGGGCGAAAAGCCGAGACTATAGGGCATGATGGCGATCTGCGCCGTTAACGCGATCGCCAGCGCCGTCAGCAGGAACGGAAAGAGGAAGAACAGTCCGAAGCGCCAGGCGTGGCGGAAATATCCGCGCATGCCGCCGTCCAGCACGATCTGGGCGCAACTGCGGAACCCCACGATGATCTGGCTCAGCGTATTACCGCTGCGCAGCCGGCCTACCAGCACGTCGTGATCGACCATGTGGATCCGGCTCTTCGTCTGCCACCCAGGGGAATCGGTCCCTGCCTCAGGCGCCGCGCCGCCGGCTGCCTCAGGTGCCGCGTCGCCACCGCCCGTCGTGACCTCGAAACAGAGCGGATCGTTTCCCGCCGACGCACCCACGTCGATCGAATAGCCCCAGACGGCAGCGCTCTGTTTGGCAGAACGCTCGTAGCGCGCCCTGTGGGCGGCGCCATCGAGCGGCTCGAAGCCGGGGAAATGCACGACGACCCGCGTCTCGATGAGTTTCATTCCACCTTCCAGCCGGCCAAATGGCCGGCATGTTGCTGCGATCCGATTGCTCCGCCGCAAATATCGGCAAAAAAGCAGTCCTGGTCTCGAAGCCGTCTTGCTAACCGAACTCTTCCGGAATTCAATAGCAGGCATGTCATTTCCACCACGAACGGAGGGGTTTTGTGGCCGATCTAGTCAAAGAATTGATATCAGGCGTCGTCGACAGCGTGCTGAAGGAAATCCTGAAGAAAACCACCGGTCGCGCCACGACGAAGCGCAAGAAGCGTAAGACGCGCAGTTCGTCGACGACGGCTGCAGCGCGCAAACCAGCCTCGACCGCCCGCAAGACGGCTGCGGCGACACGCAAGCCCGCCCGCAAACAGGTCAGCAAGCGCCGGACCGCCGCCGGCCGCAGCCGCCAGCGCCGCAGCTAGCTGGCAGTTGGTGCCTTTGCCGGCGCCGACCTTGCAGATTTTCATATCCCGCGCCGGCTCGATGCCGCGGCAACAAAAGCCGGCGCGCCTGTGCCGATGTCAAACGGATTGTCACGATGGAGCGCGGCGCATCTGCCTCCACAAGGTCTTTGGGGGCCCGGACCGATGAAACGCATTCTAGAAATCGTCCTCGCGGCGCTGGTTGCGATCTGTCTTATTGCCGTTGTCGGCATTTACGCCTTGTCGGAGATGCGCCTTTCCAGGACCTATGAGGTGGCGGCCGCGGATTTTACCGTCAAGACGACGCTGCCCGCTGAGGAAGCCGAACGCCGCGCCCGCACGCTGATGTGCGGCGGCTGTCATCACGATGCCGGCTACATCCTGCTCGACGAGCCGGGCGTCGGTCGCATCGTCGCGCCGAACCTGACCCGTCTGGCGCCTATGTACAGTGATGCAGAACTCGTGCGCCTCATCCGCCATGGCGTCAAGAAGGACCGCACCGGCGCCGTGATCATGCCGGCTGGCAATTTCGCCAATATCACCGACGACGACATGGCAGCACTCATCGCCTGGCTGCGCAGCCTGAAGCAACTTCCCGACGCCGTGGCGGGAGGAACGCAATGGGGACCGCTCGGCCGAGTAGGCCTGGCGCTCGACAAGATTCCCTTCGAGGCCGATCTGGTGCCCGCCGACCTCACCCCCGCCGCCACGCGCCCGGCCGATATCGGTGAATATGCCTTCAGAACCGACTGCAGTCATTGTCACAATCTCGATACGGCAAAGCAGTCCGAAGCTTTTCTCGCTCCGGCACTGAAGCCCTTGGCGCAATCCTATTCGGCTGCGGATTTCAAGACGCTGCTGCGGACCGGCAAGGGTATCGGAGGACGCGATCTCGGCGTGATGACGCAGGTCTCGCAATGGGATTTCCGCTATTTCACGGATATCGAAATCGAACAGATTCAGGCCTATCTCACCCGGCAACCGTAACGCGACGGCAACAATGCCGGAGTGGTCTGACCAAATTGTCTTTTTTTGATTGGGGCGGCTGGAATTCCTGCCGTCGCATGCTATCTAAAGGCAACGATTGAAACGGCGGGCCTTTAACCCGCCTGTTGAAAGGATCAGGTCCCATGAGCGGCATTCACGAATTCATCGACAACGAAATCAAGAGCAACGACGTCGTCCTCTTCATGAAGGGCACGCCGCAGTTTCCGCAGTGCGGTTTCTCCGGACAGGTCGTGCAGATTCTCGATTATATCGGTGTCGACTACAAAGGCGTCAACGTGCTCGCCGATTCGGAGATCCGCCAAGGGATCAAGGAATATTCCAACTGGCCGACGATCCCGCAGCTCTACATCAAGGGTGAGTTTGTCGGCGGCTGCGATATCGTCCGGGAAATGTTCCAGGCCGGTGAGCTGCAGCAGCATCTCCAGGAAAACGGCATCACCGTGCGCGGCGCCGCCTGACCGGTCACCGGGCGTCCGCCCGGTTTCCAAATCTGTAATCTCGAGACCGAGGCGCTGCGGCTAGCAGCGCCTTAGCCTGTTTATGGGAATTTCATTGTGACAGATTCATCACAAGCCGTGTCCGCGGGCCGCTTGCCCATGGGCAAGCGAGAATTTATCGCGCTCGCTGCCTTCCTGATGGCCGTCAACTCTCTGGCGATCGACATCATGCTGCCGGCTCTGCAGCAGATCGGTGCGAGCCTCGGCGTCGAGAGCGAAAATCATCGCCAGTTCGTTGTCTCAACCTATCTGCTCGGCTTCGGCTGCGCCCAGTTGTTCTACGGCCCGCTGTCTGACCGCTTCGGTCGCCGCACGCCGCTGTTGATCGGTCTCGTCATCTACATTCTCTCCGCCATCAGTATCGTTTTCGTCCCCTCCTTCGCAGGCTTGCTTGCCCTGCGCTTCGTCCAGGGCGTCGGTTCGGCGGCAACCCGCGTCATCACCGTCTCCATTGTCCGCGACATCTATGGCGGCCGGCAGATGGCCGAAGTCATGTCGCTGATCATGATGGTCTTCATGATCGTGCCGGTGATTGCACCAGGCACCGGCCAGATCGTCATGTTCTTCGGCAACTGGCACCTGATCTTCCTCTTCATCGCCGCCATGGCGACTGGTATCGCCGTCTGGGCCTATCTTCGCCTGCCGGAAACCCTGCATCCCACCAATGTCCGCCCCTTCACCGCCCGCTCGATCTTCGGCGCTTTCAAGCTGGTGCTGACCAATCGCATCGCGCTTTGCTACACCATCGCCAGCACCTTCATCTTCGGCGCGCTGTTCGGCTTCATCAATTCGGCCCAGCAGGTCTATGTCGGCATCTACGATCTCGGCGTCTATTTCCCCTTCGCCTTTGCCGGCGTGGCGATCTTCATGTCGCTGTCGTCCTTTTTCAACTCACGCTTCGTCGGCAAGCTGGGCATGCGCCGCCTGTCGCACGGCTCGCTCATCGGTTTCATCACCATCAACACCATCTGGCTGATCGTCCAGATGGCGAGTTCCGAGCCGATGCCTTTCGCTCTGTTCATCTCCTTCTTCGGCATTGCCATGTTCCAGTTCGGCTGGATCGGCTCGAACTTCAACTCGCTCGCCATGGAGCCGCTCGGCCACGTCGCCGGCACCGCCTCTTCTGTCCTCGGCTTCATGAGCACGGTCGGCGGCGCCCTCATCGGCGCCGGCATCGGCCAGGCTTTCGATGGCACTGCGCTGCCGATGGTCGCCGGTTATTTCATCGTATCGATCATCGGGCTGATCGTCGTGCTGATCGCCGAAAAGGGCCGCCTCTTCCAACAGCAGAATCCTGCCGTCTGAACGGCCGACCTCCTCCGCATCCAGGATTTCACCACATGACGCCGCCGCATAAGCCGCACCAGGAAAACCAGGGCTCCCGTCGCATCGGCATGGGTTTCGGCGAGTTCGTCGTCACCATCGCCATCATGACCGCCAGCATCGCCATGGCCATCGACAGCATGCTGCCGGCATTGCCCAATATCGGCCATTCCCTCGGCGTCACCAATACCAATGACGCGCAGCTGATCATCGGCGTGTTTTTTCTCGGCTTCGGCGTTTCGCAGATATTCTTCGGCAGCCTGTCGGATACGTTCGGCCGCCGCAACATCCTGCTCGGCGGCCTGGTTTGCTACGTGATCGGCATGTTTGCCGCCGCAGCAACCGGCAGCTTCGAAATGCTGCTCATCATGCGTTTCGTTCAGGGTGTGGGTGGTGCGGCGGTGCGCATCACCACGATGGCCATCGTCCGCGATTGTTTCGGCGGCCGCGAGATGGCCCGTGTCATGTCCTATGTCATGATCGTCTTCATGATCGTGCCGATCGTCGCCCCTTCCGTCGGCCAGCTCATCATCCTTTATGCCAACTGGCACTGGATCTTCATCCTGCTCGGCGTCACCGCCACCATCCTGTTCGTCTGGGCCCTTCTGCGGCTGAAGGAATCGCTGCCGCCGGAAGAGCGCCTGCCGCTGTCGGTCGGTTCCGTCGTCGACGGCTTCAAGACCGTGCTTACCAACCGCATCACCTGCGGCTACATGATCGGCCTCACGATGTTCACCGGCGTCATCAGCGCCTATGTGATTTCGGTGCAGCAGGTTTTCGGCGAGGTCTATGGCCTCGGCGACTGGCTGCCGATCGCCTTTGCGGCGACCGCCGGCGGCATCGCCGTTGCCAATTTCGCCAACGGCTTCTTCGTCCGCAAATTCGGCATGCGCCGCATCTCGCACGCCGCTTTGCTGATCTTCACGGCGCTGTCGGCTGTCGGCTTCTTCATTTCGCTGGCCGCCAAACCGGACTTCGCCGTCGCCTACAGCATCTTCACCATCGTGCTGATGATGTTTGCCGTCATCGCCACCAATTTCACCGCCATCAGCCTTGAACCTATGGGCAATCTCGCCGGCACCGCCACCGCCGTCACCGGCTTCGTCTCAACAACATTCGGAGCCATTCTCGGCGGCCTGGTCGGCCAGATGTTCAACGGCACGGTCCAGCCCCTCTTCGGCGGCTTTGCGCTGTTCGGGGTGGTGACGATCGCCGCCACCCTCTGGGCTGAAAACGGCAAGCTCTTCACCCACCCGGGCGATAGCCCACAATTGGATCCGGGTGCCGCCCACTTCTGACGGTGACAACTATCTTAGGCAGTGCGCGAAAGGCATGACGATGAACGACCCGGTTCTGATCAGGCCTTACGCGCCAAGCGACGCGGACGCGACGATTGAGATCTTTCTGCGCGCCATCCGGGAGGTCTCGTCGAAAGACTATTCGCCTGCTCAAATCGAAGCTTGGGCAAAGGTCGAAGATCGCGGTCTTTGGGCGGAGCGAAGGATAAGCAGGCCAGCCTAGGTCGCGGAAATCGATGGAGTGCCGGTGGGCTTTTCCGATCTGACCGGCGACGGATGTCTGGACATGATGTTCGTCCACCTGAGTTCCAGGGACTCCGAATAGCAAGCCTCCTCTTAAGCAGGGTGGAGGAGCAAGCTCTGAAGCTCGGCTTCAAGCGAATTTATACGGAAGCCAGCAGAACCGCCCGCCCGTTTTTCGAACGCAAGGGTTTCCGTGTGATAGCCAGGCAAACCGTCGAGAAACGTGGGCAAAGCCTGGAGAATTTCCTTATGGAAAAGCTCTACGCGGAATAGGGTGAGCCACCGATACGCGTCATCGAACGAAGCCGGCAGTCCCCGTCGCAGGCTGCCTCAGCAAAATCAGCGTCCTGCGGCCGGTTGCACGCCTTCAGACCGTGACGACCTCACGGCGCAGCAGCTCCCATGAGGCCTTGTCGGGCGCAACCAGCAGCCCGCCATCGAGATGGTGCGGCAGGTACGGAGAACCGTCGAAACGCGCGACATAGGCGCCGGCCTCCTGCGAGATCAGCGTGCCGGCCAGATGATCCCAGGGCATCAACTTGTTGTATATGAGGTAATGCACATGGCCGCCCGCAAGGGTGCGGTATTCATGGGCCGCACAGCGGTAGTTGGTGAGAAAACGCACCTTGGCGAGATTGCCGAGGATCTCGGCACGCTTCTCCTGCGGCAGGTAGCCTGTCGAGGCCATGCCGACCATCTGGTCGAGCGCGACAGGCTCTGCCGCGCGCAGCCGCCGTGCTTCGCCATCCGGCCGCCGCAGCCAGGCGCCGGCGCCCTTTTCCGCCATCACCCAATCATCGCCCATCGGATCGTAGATGATGCCGGCAATCGTCTCGCCACCTGAAATGACTGAGGCCATGACGCCGAAGGCCGGGATGCCGGCGGCGAAATTGAACGTGCCGTCGACCGGGTCGACGACGATGGCGAGATCTGCATCTGCGAGCCTGCCGAGCAATGCGGGCTCGGCTGCGACCGATTCTTCGCCGAGGAACAGCGCCTGCGGCCAGAGCCGCTCCGCTTCCGCCTTGATCATCCGCTCGGCCTGCTCATCGGCCTCGGTGACGAGATCGGTCGCCTCGCTCTTGGCGCGCACCTCGTCCTGGCCGAGCCGGCGGAAGCGCGGCAGGATTTCCGTCTTCGCCGCGCGGCGCAACAGGTCGGCAAGAACGGTCACGTCGACAGTCGCAGTCATGTCAAATCCTTTCGGTCCGGCCTCTTAGTGAGGAGCTAAATCAGATGCCGATGATCTCGCGGCGGATCAGCTGCCAGCTTTCCCTGTCGGGTGCGGAGATGATGCCGCCCGTCGTCTCACCGGGGCGATAAGGCGTGCCGTCGAATTTCGCCGTATGGCCACCCGCCTCCTGATGTGCGAGCACGCCAGCCAGGTGATCCCAGGGCATCAGCTTCGCATGGCCGATGAAATGCAGCTTGCCGGAGGCGACCATCCAATATTCATAGGCCGAGCAGTTGAAAGCGAAGGTCATTTTGATCTTCGCCATGTTGGCTGCGATGCGCGAGCGATCCGGGTCATCCATATGACCCCAAGAGATGCCGCCGACCATCTGGCTCAAGGAGGCGGGCTCCGCCACCCTCAGTCTGTTCGATTGCCCGTCCTGCCGCGTCAGGAAAGCGCCCGCTCCCTTGATCGCCGTCACTGTATCGCCAAGGACGGGATCATGTATGATGCCGGCGACCGTCTCGCCCCTGATGGTGACCGCCAGCATCGTCCCGAAGACCGGAAGTCCGGCGGCGAAATTGAAGGTGCCGTCCACAGGATCGATGACGAAGGCGAGCTCGGCATCGGCAAGGGCCGGCACGACGGACCGGTCGGCGTCATAGGCTTCCTCGCCGACGACGAGGGCTGCGGGAAAGCGCTCTTTCAGCGCCGCGGTAATCCTGTGTTCGGCGAGCAAATCCGCCTGCGTCACCACGTCGATTGCCGAGGTCTTTTCCGAAACGTCGGCAGTGCCGAGATTGCGGAAACGCGGCAAGATTTCCACGCGCGCCGCCTCCTTCACGCAATCGCCGAGAAAGAGAATATCCTGATCTGCAATGGTCATGCGAATTCCTGCGCTTCATCCAATAGCCAGCTGCTTAGCCGGACTTTCATGAAGGATCGGTGACACCAAGGGTGGAAAAGTCGAAGAGTTTCGGATCGAGCAGATGCGACGGGTTCACATGCGAAAGCGCCCGCAGCATCGTGTCCTTGCGCCCCGGCATGCGCCGCTCGATATCGGCAAGCATATCCTTCATTGCATTGCGCTGCAGCCCATCCTGCGAGCCGCAGAGATCGCAGGGAATGATCGGAAACTGCATGGCAACGGCGAACTTAGCGAGGTCGTCCTCGGCAGCATAGGCAAGCGGGCGAAGCACCATAAGGTCGCCCTCATCGTTCAAAAGCTTCGCCGGCATGGAGGCTAGCCGTCCGCCGTGGAAGAAGTTCATGAAGAAGGTTTCGAGAATGTCCTCGCGGTGGTGGCCAAGCACCAGCGCATCGCAGCCCTCTTCCCGGGCGACGCGATAGAGATTGCCGCGCCGCAGCCGCGAACAGAGCGAGCAATAGGTCGCACCTTCCGGCACCTTCTCCTTCACGATCGAATAGGTATCCCGATACTCGATGCGGTGCGGCACGCCGATGCTTGTAAGATAATCCGGCAGCACATGTTTGGGAAAGTTCGGCTGGCCCTGATCGAGATTGCAGGCAATGAGTTCGACCGGCAGCAGCCCGCGCCATTGCAGGTCGAGCAGCAGCGCCAGCAGCCCGTAGGAATCCTTGCCGCCGGAAAGGCCGACCAGCCAGCGCTTCTGTCCCTTCAGCATATCGAAATCGTCGAAGGCCTGGCGCACCTGCCTGAGCAGCCGCTTGCGCAGCTTGTTGAAGGAGACCGAGTGCGGCGCATCGGCAAACAGCGCATGGCCGACGCGGCCGTTGGCTTCGCCGTTTTCCAGATCATTCGCAATATTGGCTGCGATATTCATTGCGTCGTCCCATCGAGGTCTGTCTGCCTTAGCAGAAACGAGTTGGCCAACACAGCGTCAATCGCCGAAAACCGACCAGCCGGTACGCGCCGCCAGCATTTCCAGCGCTACGGCGCCGAGCTGCGAGTTGCCGACCTTGTTCAAGCCCGGCGACCAGACAGCGATCGAGGCAATGCCCGGCGCAACCGCGAAGATGCCGCCGCCCACACCGCTCTTGCCGGGCAGGCCGACATGATAGGCGAAATCGCCTGAGCCGTCGTAATGGCCGCAGGTCAGCATCAGCGCATTGATGCGCCGCGCCCGCTTCGGAGACACGACGGAATGGCCGGTCATCGGATTGCTGCCGCGCGCTGCGAGGAACAGCCCGGCGCGGGCCAGCTGTTCGCAGCTCATCGACAGCGCGCATTGATGAAAATAGACGCCGAGCACGTGGTCGACCGGGTGATCGAGATTGCGGTAGGCGCGCATGAAGTTGGCAAGCGCGACATTCCGATATCCCGTCTGCGTTTCCGAACGCGCCACCTTGTCGTCGATGGTGATCGATTCGTCATCGGCGAGATAACGCACGAAGCGCAACAATTCGCCGATCGCTTCACGCGGCGCGTGGCCGGCCATGACGACATCGCTGACGGCGATCGCGCCGGCATTGATGAAGGGATTGCGCGGGATGCCGCTCTCATGCTCGAGCTGGACGATGGAATTGAACGCCGATCCTGACGGTTCTCGCCCGACGCGCTTCCAAAGACCCTCGCCGACCTTGCCGAGCGCCAAGGTCAGCATGAAGACCTTGGAGATGCTCTGGATCGAGAAGGCAATGTCCGCATCGCCGACACGGTAGACCTTGCCGTCGACGGTGACGATCGCCATGCCGAACTGCCGTGGATCGACCTTGGCAAGCTCGGGAATATAGTCGGCGACCTTACCCTCGCCGATGCGCGGCAGGATATCGGTATGGATACTATCGAGGATTGCCTGCAGATCCGCCATCGCTTCTCTCCGGATAACAAAAAAGCCGCCCGAAAGAGCGGCTTTTCCATAAGCGAAAACGCCTGGTTCTTATTAACGCGAATAGAATTCGACGACCAGATGCGGTTCCATGACGACCGGGAACGGAACGTCGCTGAGCGTCGGGACGCGGCCGAAAGTAGCGACCATCTTGTTGTGATCGACTTCGATATAATCAGGAACGTCGCGCTCAGCGAGGCTGACGGCTTCCAGAACGGTCACCAGCTGCTTCGACTTCTCGCGAACTTCGATAACGTCGCCAGCCTTGCAGCGGTAAGAACCGATGTTGACGCGCACGCCGTTGACGGTGACGTGGCCATGGTTGACGAACTGACGGGCAGCAAAGACCGTCGGAACGAACTTGGCGCGATAGACGATCGCGTCGAGGCGCGATTCCAGCAGGCCGATCAGGTTTTCAGACGTGTCGCCCTTGCGGCGGTCGGCTTCAGCGAAGATCGCGCGGAACTGCTTTTCGCGCAGGTCGCCGTAGTAGCCCTTGAGCTTCTGCTTGGCGCGCAGCTGCACACCGAAGTCCGAAAGCTTGCCCTTGCGGCGCTGGCCGTGCTGGCCCGGGCCATATTCGCGGCGGTTCACCGGGGACTTCGGACGGCCCCAGATGTTTTCGCCCATACGGCGGTCAATTTTGTACTTGGACGATTCGCGCTTGCTCATCGTATTTCCTTTCAAAGGTTTATGCCGGTTTGTTGCCAAACCGCGCAAAGGAAACACGCCCTCCTCTGATCTCTGCCGAGATCTGACAGGATGTTCCGGTTACGCGAACAGAAACGATCCACGGGACATGTCAAATGAAACACCGGACATTGCTGCCCGGTGCTTGGCGCGGTCTTTAGAGGCCCGTCATGAAAATGTCAACTGCGCCAAAGCCCGAAAGCGCCACTATTCCGCAGCCAGCGGCTGATCACCCGTATCGGGCGCATTCGCGTCGCCCGGCGCGGTCTGGCAATTCATGTCGGGGAATGCCACGATGCGTTTGCCGGAGAAATCCGTGTGGACGACGACGATCCCCTGCTCCTCGAAATAACCGAGCAGGCGCCGCGCGCGCCGCGCCGAGTGGGTGCCATAGGCGCGGGCGATGCGGGCGTCCGACGGGCACGGCTCACCGCAGGCGGCAGCCTTGGCGAGCATCAGGAACACACCCTGCAGGTCGTCGGTAACGCCAGATGACAGCGACAGCGCCGTCGCCCACTCGTCGGTCGCCGCTGTCGCGGTATCGACACCGGAGCGGGAGATCGCCACACGCCGTCGAAAATCCGGCAGCGCGATCGGCGGTCCCGGCACGCGGCGCATGCGCAGCCGCACGAGAAAGTCCTGGTAGAGTACCGAATCGGTACGGAAGGCGGAGGTGGGATCGTCGAGGATTTCGGCAAGCACGCCTGCGAGGCGCTCTTCCCGCTCCTCGGCGGAGACCTCCATCTGGCTCGCCCTCGCCTCGACAGATGCGGGTGACGCCGCCGGCGTCGAGCGTGAGAGCTCCGCCAGTATATCGGTGGTCGGCCGCGGCGCCGGCGGCGCGCGGCGCACGAGCGGACGCTGGAATTCTTCCGGATCGGGCGTGAAGATCAGATCCTCGACATCCTGCGGCGCATCCGGCAGCGGCATCAGCTTCGGGCTGGAGGAGCGCGCTGAGGTTTCCACCGCGCCGATCTGGATTGGAAGCGGCCGACGCGACAGCGCCGGGCCGAGGGCGACGAAATTGCCGCGCTTCAGGTCTCTAAACATCTCCGCCTGGCGCCGGTCCATGCCGAGCAGGTCGGCAGCGCGCGCCATGTCGATATCGAGGAAGGTACGGCCCATCAGGAAGTTCGAGGCCTCGGCCGCGACGTTCTTGGCGAGTTTGGCGAGACGCTGCGTGGCAATGACGCCGGCAAGCCCGCGCTTGCGGCCGCGGCACATCAGATTGGTCATCGCGCCCAGCGACATCTTGCGCGCATCTTCCGAGACGTCGCCACCGACGGACGGCGCAAACATCTGCGCTTCATCGACGACGACAAGAACGGGATACCAGTATTCGCGGTCGGCATCGAACATGCCGTTGAGGAAGGCGGCAGCGGCACGCATCTGCTGCTCGATGTCGAGTCCTTCCAGCGTCAGCACGCAGGAAACGCGATGCTGGCGAATGCGGTTGGCAATACCAGCCAACTCCGCCTCGGTGCGTTCGCCGTCGACGACGATATGGCCGAACCTGTCGCTGAGGGTGACGAAATCACCCTCGGGATCGATGATGACCTGCTGCACCCATTGCGCCGATTGCTCGAGCAGACGGCGCAAGAGATGCGACTTCCCCGATCCGGAATTACCCTGCACGAGCAGACGGGTCGCCAGCAGCTCCTCGATATCGAGCGTCGCCGGGCTGCCGGACGCCAATCCCATATCGATGCCAACTTGCAATGCCGATCCTCGCGACGAAGAGACTCACATGAACGAAACGCCATTCTTCCGAAACGGCAACGCCCCGTCTATCAAAGAATCTGCTGATGTTCAGGGCCGGATTTTGCCAACCCACAGGACAATTCCCTCAAGCCCTCAGGCCGAATCCCTGCATCAGCCGCCGCGTCGCGAAATCCTGCTGGCCTGAGGTAAACACGGCGAAGTCGAAATTGTCGGGATGCACGGCATCGGCAACCAGCGGAACCAGCGTGCGGGCGCGCCGTGCGATTGCTTCGGCCGGATCGAGCCAATCGACCGGCCACGGGGCAATCCGCCGGAACAGATTGGCCATGAAGGGATAATGGGTGCAGGCCAGCACGACGATATCGGTCTTCTGGCCGTCCCTCTCGACGAAACACTGGTCGATTTCGGCAAGCACGGCGTCATCGGAGACGGCGTCGCCGCGGATATAGGCTTCGGCCATGCGCGCGAGGTTCTCAGAGCCGACGAGGCGGACATGGCATTGCTGCGCGAAGGATTGGATGAGATCGCGCGTATAGGCCCGCCTTACCGTGCCGGGCGTCGCGAGCACCGAGACCAGACCTGAGCGCGTGCGCTCCGCCGCCGGCTTGATCGCCGGCACGGTGCCGACAAAGGTCATCTGGGGAAAGGCGGCGCGCAGGTCGGCGCCGACCAGAGTGAAGGCGGTATTGCAGGCGATGATGCACACTTCAGGGTCATAATCCGCCAGCAGCTTGGCGAAGAGCCCGATAACCCGCTCCTTCAGCGCCTGTTCCTCCCAGCCGCCATAGGGAAAACCAGCATCGTCGGCGACATAGATGAAGCCGCGCTCCGGCATCAAGACGCGCGCCTCGCGCAAGACGGTCAGCCCGCCGATGCCGGAATCAAAGAGAAGGATAGGTTTCAGCTCACGCGTCGTCGCTGTCATCTGGCGGTGTTTCCTTGGCCGGTGTCGGGAACCTGCCGCCGCGCGGGCTCTTGCGCGAGAAGCGGTCGAGAGATGAGATGACGCCGCGCAACACGCTGATTTCCTGCTCCGTGAAAGCCCGGCGGGATAGAACTGCACGCAGATTGTCGACCATTTTGGGCTTTTTCCCGGCAGGATGGAAATAACCGCGCGCATCGAGCGCCTCTTCCAGCTGATCGAACAGGCCGAACAACTGCTCCTTGGTCGAGGGTGTCTGCCCGATCGCCTGGAAGGGCACGGCGCCAATATCCTCCATGCCGGACTTCATCCATTCATAGGACATCAGCAGCACGGCCTGGGCGATATTCAGCGAGGCAAAGGCCGGATTGACGGGAAAGGTGACGATCTCGTCGGCCAGCGCCACTTCCTCATTGGTCAACCCCCAGCGCTCGCGCCCGAAGAGAATGCCGGTGCCCTCGCCCGCACGGAATTTCGCCCTCAGCATCTCGGCGGCGATGACCGGGGAGCGCACCGGCTTATAACCGTCGCGCTCGCGTGCCGTCGTCGCATAGACGAAGTTGAGATCGGCGACCGCCTGCTCCAGCGTGTCGTAGACCTTCGTTGCCGCGATCACATGATCGGCCTTGGAGGCGGTCGCCAGCGCCTTTTCGTTCGGCCAGCCGTCACGCGGATTGACGAGGCGCAGTTCTGCCAAGCCGAAATTCGCCATGGCGCGCGCCACCATGCCGATATTCTCGCCCATCTGCGGCTCGACCAGAATGACGGCCGGCCCCTCGGCCAGAAGTTGACGCTCGCTGTTCGTGCCTGCCATGGTCTTATCCTTGTTTCGAGCGCGCAATAGCCTCGCCCGTCGCAAACGGCAAGACGTCGGCCTGCGGATAGAGCCTTTCCAGCGCCGAACCGATCATTTCGAGCCCGAGCCTGGCGCCCTCGCGCGACAGCGGCAGGTGTCGTCCTGTCGTCCGCGATGCCTTGCGCTTGATCAGGAAGCAGCTGGATCCGCGCGGGGCAGCATCGTCGATCAGCGCCAGATCCGCCGCAATCAGCCCTTTCAGAGTGTCGGCGGCCGGCGCTTGATAATTCTTTGCCAGGATACGCGCCCAATAGGTGCAGGACAGGAAGATCGCCAGCGTCTGGCGGATCTGGCCCGGCCGCGTCACCACCGACCACGACGAGCCGAGCGGCCGCGCCGCCACCGTCACGTCGCGGTAGCAGGCATCGATCTTCTGTGACAGCGCCATCAGCTCGAAACCGCTCTTACCCTCGCTAAGCGCCCCGAGCAGGTCGCGCAGCGCCTGGAACCAGCGGGCAAGCGCGGAATCGAGCGCGCCACGCGTGCGTGTCGGAAAGACGATGAAGGCGACCGCCGTTCCGGCCGCAGCCCCAATCATGGTCTCGCCGATGCGCAGCTTCAACAGATCGAGCGTCAGCACGCCCGTCATGCCGTAGACCAGGCAGAGCACGATCGAGATGAAGAAGGTCATCGTCGCATAGGAAACCTGCAGGAAATAGAAGGCGAGGAAGATACAGACGGCGGCAACCGGAATGGCAATATCGGGCTCGCCTGAAATCAGCGTTGCCAGCACAAGGCCGATGGCAATCCCGAACACGGTGCCGAGCGAGCGCGACAGCGCCCTCATCGCAGTGTCGCCGCGCGAATTGGTGTTGGTAAAGACGAGGAAGGAAGCAAGCACCGCCCAGAACCAGCGTTCGCGTGACAAGAGCAGGCCGAAGCTCATGGCGATCGCCGACGCGATGGTGATCTGCAGTGCCGAACGCAGCAGAGGATTGGCGAAAGAAAAGTCGATCGCCTGGGATTGCGCCGTATCCTTGATCGCGTCGATCTCGGAGAAACCGGAGGCCTGCCCCTCGCCGATCGCCTGCGTCAACTGCTGCCGCGCCTCGCCGAGCCAGAGAAGGGCCCGCAGGGTTTCTCCCTGCGGCTGATCCCTGATGGCGTCGGCCATCCCTTCAAATCTTGCAACTTCCGCCGTATCCGCCTCGATAACGGCATGGACGAGCGCAAAAGGCGGCGGGCTCTGGAAGCTCAGCACGATCGCGCTCTCGGCGGCAAGATGAGCGTCGAAAAGCCGGATCGCCAGTTCGGCGGCTGGGTCGGCGGCGCCGTCGAAAACACCGGCCGGCGGGCGCGGGATGAAGGTCTCCGCCATCAGCACCACTTCCTTCAGCCGGTCTTCCAGCTGGCGCAGTTCCTGCCGGTCGGCTTCGCCGATCTCGGCGCCGCCGGCGATGGCGGCGAGCTTGAAGAGGATCTGGTTGATCCGACCCCTGACGCTTTCGAGCGAACGCAACAGATCGCGCCGCCAATCGTCGGGCAGCAGAACCGCCCTGACCAGATGGCCGACGAGCACCGCGACGACAGGGCCGATCGCCACTTCAGGCAGCTCGGCAAGCGGAGGCCGGAAATAGGCGCCCATGAAATAGGAGGTGAAGGCGAACATGCCGATGGCAAAACCGCGCGGCCCGAACACCCGTCCCGCCGATGCGAGCGCGATCACCACCAGGAAGACGAGATCGGAGAGAAAGCGGCGATCCTCGAGCCCCGCGGCAATGCCGACGACGGCGAGGCTTGCCACACAGCCGAAGAGCCGCGTCACCAACTGGCGGGAATTGCCCTTGTCGCGCACCGCCACGCCGCCTTCGATCGACAGCACAATGCCGAGGCCAAAGGCCGCGGTCGGCAACGACAGGATGAGCATGTGGATGGCAAGAAGGACCAAAAAGGAGAAAACGATCGTCAGCGTCACCCGCAGGGCCATGCGCAGACGCGAAAGCGCCGGATCATTGGCAAGCAGCCAGTCGCGAGCCTGAAAACCGGAAAACAAATGCAGGCCTCCTCATGCCGCGGAAGGATCGACAGATAATGCCATGCCGGGCGAAGCAAATCGCCCGCGATCGAATCTCGACGCTCGCGACTGTCGCGCGCCTATTGGCCCTTGGCAATCAGCGCCATCGTCGCCTTCAGGGAATCGCGGCCCTGCGTTTCGATATTCTCGGTGACGATATCATCGATGACGGCTTGGCCAGCCTCCTCGACCACCTCGAAGCGAACGGTTGTGTAGTCCTTGGCGTCAGGAGTGTCCGCGCAGGCGGATTTCTTGAAGCGCACCGTGACCTCGGTCGTCCCGTTGACCGGGGGCGCAGCCGCCATCGTCAGATCCTCCAGCGGGCATGCATCCTGGCCGTTGACGATGACATCGTAATCGAAGGGCGATATGCCGTCGTCGTCGTCGCCGGCGGGAAATTGCGCGGCCGCCTGATATTTTGCGATGAAGTCCTTGCTGTAGAGTTGGTCGAGCCGGCTCGCATCGAAGATGTCGGTCCAGTCGCTATTGTTGTCGGCCCAGTTGCTCCTGGTTGCGTCCATGATCTCCTTCACGGGAGCCGTGGCATCGGCCGCGTGGGCGGCGCCTGAAAAGGCGATAAGGCTTGCGATAACAACGGCGATTGTCTTCATGATCGAATGTTCCGGGGCGGGCAAATCAACGCGGACACTAGCCAGATTTCAGCGCTTGGCAATGCCGGCAAAAACGCATTGTAAAACCCGTTGCAGCTTTGCGTTCCCGGTTCACAGTGCTATAGCGCTCCTCATCAGGTCACCCACCCGGGACGCTTGTCCCCTTCAAGCTCGAACGAGGCAGATACATGAACAAGATCAAGGTCGCCAATCCCGTCGCCGATCTCGACGGCGATGAAATGACGCGCATCATCTGGCAGCTCATCAAGGATAAGCTGATCCATCCGTATCTCGACCTCGATATCGACTATTTCGACCTCTCCGTCGAAAACCGCGACGCCACCAACGACCAGGTGACCGTCGACGCCGCCAATGCCATCAAGAAGTACGGCGTCGGCATCAAGTGCGCGACGATCACGCCGGATGAGGCCCGCGTCAAGGAATTCAACCTCAAGGAAATGTGGAAGAGCCCGAACGGCACGATCCGCAACATCCTCGGCGGCGTCATCTTCCGCGAGCCGATCATCTGCAAGAACGTGCCGCGCCTGGTTCCCGGCTGGACCCAGCCGATCGTCGTCGGCCGCCACGCCTTCGGCGACCAGTACCGCGCCACCGACTTCAAGTTCCCCGGCAAGGGCAAGCTGACGATCAAGTTCGTCGGCGAAGACGGCACCGTCATCGAGAAGGAAGTCTTCAACGCGCCGGGCGCCGGCGTCGCCATGGCCATGTACAACCTCGATGAATCGATCCGCGAATTCGCCCGCGCCTCGATGATGTACGGCCTGATGCGCAAATGGCCGGTCTACCTGTCGACCAAGAACACCATCCTCAAAGCCTATGACGGCCGCTTCAAGGACATCTTCGAGGAAGTCTACGAGACAGAATTCAAGGATCAGTTCAAGGAAGCCGGCATCACCTATGAACACCGTCTGATCGACGACATGGTCGCCTCGGCGCTCAAGTGGTCGGGCGGTTATGTCTGGGCCTGCAAGAACTATGACGGCGACGTCCAGTCTGACACGGTTGCCCAGGGCTTCGGCTCGCTCGGCCTGATGACCTCGGTGCTGCTGACGCCGGATGGCAAGACGGTGGAAGCCGAAGCCGCCCACGGCACGGTTACCCGCCATTACCGCCAGCACCAGAAGGGCCAGGAAACCTCGACGAACTCGATCGCCTCGATCTTCGCCTGGACCCGCGGCCTCGCCCATCGCGCCAAGCTCGACGACAACGCCGAGCTTGGCCGCTTCGCTTCGACGCTCGAAAAGGTCTGCGTCGATACCGTCGAATCCGGCTTCATGACCAAGGACCTGGCGCTCTTGATCGGCCCCGACCAGCCGTGGCTGTCGACCACCGCCTTCCTCGACAAGATCGACCAGAACCTGCAGAAGGCGATGGCGTAAGCCTCCTCTTTCGGGATAGCATCGGAACGGCGGGGATTTCCCCGCCGTTTTCATTTTGGGAGAACAGCTGATGACGGCGACCGTACGCCCGCTGGAACCATCCGACCGCGCCGCTTGGGAAACCCTGTGGGAGGCGTATCAGCGCTTCTACGAAGTGGTCATCCCACCCGAAACCACCGATCTCACCTGGGGCCGTTTCCACGATCCCAGCGAACCGATGCATGCGCTCGGCGCCTTCGATGGAGACGGCCGCCTCGTCGGCATCGTCCATGCCATCTTTCACCGCTCCTGCTGGCTGCCGCAATGGACGTGCTACCTGCAGGATCTCTATGTCGAAAACAGCCAGCGCGGGCTCGGTACCGGCGCCGCGCTGATCGATGCGGTCGCCGATCTTGCCCGTCAAAACGGCGCAGGCAGGCTTTATTGGATGACGCATGAAACGAATGCCACGGCGAGGCGGCTCTACGACAAGATCGCCGAGCGCTCAGGCTTCATCCAGTACCGCAAGGCTCTTTGAAGATCGGGGGTTGCACAAAGACCTCCCCGCGCTATTGATTCCGAGCGACGCAACAGGAGGAGGATGTCATGACCGAAGAATTGGTATTCTACACGAACCCGATGTCACGCGGCCGCATCGCGCGCTGGATGCTGGAGGAAATCGGTCAGCCCTATCGCACCGAACTCCTGACCTTCGGCGAACGCATGAAGGCGCCGGAATATCTGCGCATCAACCCGATGGGCAAGGTTCCGGCGATCCGCCATGGCAACACCGTCGTCACTGAATGCGCAGCGATCTGTGCCTATCTCGCCGAGACCTTCCCCGAAAAAGGTTTGGCCCCCAAGCAGGAAGAGCGCGCCCGCTACTACCGCTGGATGTTCTTTGCCGCCGGCCCGCTGGAATCGGCGGTGACGATGAAGGCGCTCGGCTTCGAAATTCCAGCAGAACGCCTCCGCATGGCCGGCTGCGGCGGTTTCGGCGACGTCATGAACACACTCGAAATGGCCGTCTCCGGCTCGACCTACGTCGCCGGCGAGCGCTTCACCGCCGCCGACGTCTATGTCGGCTCGCATATCGGCTGGGGTCTCGGCTTCGGCAGCATCGAAAAGCGCCAGGCCTTCGTCGATTACTTCGGCCGCATCAGCGAACGTGAGCCCTATAAGCGCGCCAATGCGCTGGATGATGAGGCCGGCAAGACGATGCAGGCCGCCTGATCGTCATCGCCGCGCCGCGCCGGGATGTCAGCCCTCAGGCAAGCGGCATATGGATATCCGTCATCAGCTCGGTCGGCGGCACGTCGCGCGGGTTGTTGAGATATTCCTCGAACATGACGCTGTCCTTCAGTTGCCGCCCGGATTTCGGCAGCCACTCCGCATAGAGCCACTGGTAGGCCTTGTGCATGTCGGCATAGGGGCCTTTATGGCGCAGCACGGCGTAGTCGCCGCCGTCGATCGTGCGCCGCTCGAACGGCGCTTCGGCCGACCCCGCGGAAACGCCGGTGACGCAGGCGATCGAGCGCAGCTGTTCGGCCGGCACGATATCAGGATCGTCGAGATAGACACCGATCATCCGCATGTCGGGCCTGGCGAGACCACGCGCGTAAAGCGTGCCGAACAATGTTTCGAAGGCTTTGCCGATCTCCATATAGGAGCCGGCATGGGCAACACCGATCAGTTCGGTGGGTGCGATCTCACGTATGGTAACGTCGAACATGGCTTTGATCTTTCCGTTAGGTGAGGGTTGGAAGGCTGTGTGGCTTCCCTCTTTCCGATAGCGTGCCGGCGGCATGCCGTAGACCGACTTGAAAATGCGGTTGAAGGATTGGAGATTGGGATAGCCTGATCGCTTCGCAATCTCACGGACGGCAAGCTCCGTGCGGACGATTTCGCCCGCCGCGCGATGCAGCCGCAGCCGCTTGACGGTGGCCGCCAGCGTCTCGCCGTAAATCGCCCGATAGATCCTGTGCCAGTGATAGCTGGACATGCAGGCGATCTCGGCCAGGCGCGCCATATCCAGCTCCTCGTCGAGGTGGTCGTGAATATAAGCCGATACCCGTCTCAGACGGGTTTCATAAAGTGCCCATGCCGTTTCCCCGTTCATGTCAAACCTCCTGCAAATCGATCGGATGCAACAAAGCATAGCCCGATTTGACAAATCCTGCGGACTTGCCGGCTCCGGAGCGCCAAAGTTCAAGAGAGCCTTATCCTTGCTGACGTGCCGAGCAGGTGCCTCGAAGGACGAGGCGGGTACACCGGCATCACGCCAACGTCCCTCATTCCTGTGCTCGTCACAGGATTCCATTCACGGCGCGTCCGCGCCGTGAATGAATCAGTACCGAAAGAAAAAAGATCTTTCGCGCCCAATGACTTGGGCGCACTGGATTCGTGTGACAAGCACAGGAATGAGGGAGGAGAGCCGACGTAACCCGGCAGCTCAGCCCGCGAGTGCTACGGCCACCGCTTCGATCGCCTCGTCGGCCTTCGAGCCGTCGGGGCCGCCGGCCTGGGCCATGTCGGGGCGGCCGCCGCCGCCCTTGCCGCCGAGGGCGGCCGAGGCGACGCGCACCAGATCGACAGCACTGAAACGATCCACGAGATCCGGCGTCACGGCGACGACCGCACTCGCCTTGCCGTCGTCGGAGACGCCGATCAGCGTCACGACGCCGGAGCCGATGCTGGTCTTGCCGTCATCGGCAAGCCCTTTGAGGTCCTTGGGATCGACGCCCGATATCGACTTGCCGAGGAACTTGACGCCGGCGACTTCGCGCACGGCATCGGCCGAGCCGCCCTGCCCGCCGCCCATGGCAAGTTTGCGCTTGGCGTCGGCCAGTTCCCTTTCGAGCTTGCGGCGCTCGTCCATCAACGCTTCGACACGCGACAGAACCTCCGAAGGCTGAACCTTCAGCGAGGCAGCCAGCGTCTTCACGCGATCGTCCTGCTCAGCCAGATATTCGCGCGCCGATTCACCGGTCAGCGCTTCGATGCGGCGAACCCCGGCGCCGACGGCACTTTCGCCGAGAACGCGGATCAGGCCGATCTGACCGGTGGCCGACACATGCGTGCCGCCACAAAGCTCGACCGAGTAAGGCTTGTTGCTCTTTGCGCCATGAACGCCTGTGCCCATCGAGACGACCCGCACTTCATCGCCGTACTTCTCGCCGAAGAGCGCCATGGCGCCTTCCTCGATGGCGTCGTCGACGCTCATCAGCCGGGTCGTGACATGAGAATTCTGCAGCACGATCTCGTTGGCCATATCCTCGACGATCTTCAGCTCCTCGGTCGACATCGGCTTCGGATGCGACACGTCGAAACGCAGGCGCTCGGGCGCGACCAGCGAACCCTTCTGGGCAACATGGGTGCCGAGCACTTCGCGCAGCGCCTCGTGCAGCAGGTGTGTTGCCGAGTGGTTGGCGCGCAGCCGCGAACGGCGGGCGTGATCGACGGTGAGAACAACCGCATCGCCGCTCTTGAATGCGCCTTCGACAACGACGCCGGAATGCACGAAGAGGCCTTCGCCCTTCTTCTGCGTGTCCGATATCTCTATTCTGCCGTGGTCGGACGAAATGATGCCGGTATCGCCCATCTGACCGCCGGATTCGCCATAGAACGGCGTCTGGTTCACGACGATCTGCACCTTGTCGCCGGCCTGGGCTTCTTCAGCAGCAGCCCCGTCCTTGACGATCGCCTGCACCACGCCTTCGGCGGTTTCGGTGTCGTAACCCAGGAATTCGGTTGCCCCGTTCTTTTCCCTAAGCTCGAACCAGATGGTTTCGGTTGCCTTCTCGCCGGAACCGGCCCAGTGCGAACGGGCTTCGGCCTTCTGGCGCTGCATGGCATCGGTAAAACCGGAGATATCGACGCCGATCTCACGGGCGCGCAAAGCGTCCTGCGTCAGGTCGAGCGGGAAGCCGTAGGTGTCGTAGAGCTTGAAGGCGGTCTCGCCGTCCAGCATGTCGCCCTTGCCGAGATCCGTGGTCGCATCCGACAGCAGCGACAGGCCACGCTCCAGCGTCTTGCGGAAGCGGCCTTCTTCGAGTTTCAGCGTCTCCGAGATCAACGCTTCGGCACGCACGAGTTCCGGATAGGCGCGGCCCATCTCCTGCACCAGCGTCGGCAGCAGCTTGTACATCAGCGGCTCCTTGGCGCCGAGAAGCTGGGCGTGTCGCATGGCGCGACGCATGATACGGCGCAACACATAGCCGCGGCCTTCATTCGACGGCAGCACGCCGTCGGCGATCAGGAAGGCCGAGGAGCGCAGATGGTCGGCGATGACGCGGTGGCTGGCGCTGCCCTCAGCCTTGGCGCCCATCGTCTCTTCGATGGCGCCGATCAGCGTGCGGAACAGGTCGGTGTCGAAGACGCTCTGGACGCCCTGCAGGATGCAGGCCATGCGCTCTAGACCCATGCCAGTATCGATCGACGGACGCGGCAGCGGATTGCGCACGCCGGGTTCGATCTGCTCGAACTGCATGAAGACGAGGTTCCAGAATTCCAGGAACCGGTCGCCATCCTCCTCCGGCGAACCGGGAGGGCCGCCCCAGACGTTCTCGCCCTGGTCTATGAAGATTTCAGAGCATGGGCCGCAGGGGCCGGTATCGCCCATCTGCCAGAAATTGTCGGAGGTCGGGATGCGGATGATCTTGTCGTCGGACAAGCCGGCGATCTTCCTCCACAGCGTCGCGGCTTCCTCGTCTTCGGAATAGACGGTGACCAGCAGGCGATGTTTCGGCAGATCGAAACCTTCGGTGACGAGCTTCCAGGCAAGCTCGATCGCATTCTCCTTGAAATAGTCGCCAAACGAAAAGTTGCCGAGCATTTCGAAGAAGGTCAGGTGGCGGGCGGTATAGCCGACATTGTCGAGGTCGTTATGCTTGCCGCCGGCGCGCACGCATTTCTGCGAGGTGGTCGCCGTGGAATAAGGGCGTTTCTCCAGGCCGGTGAAGACGTTCTTGAACTGCACCATGCCGGCATTGGTGAACATCAGCGTCGGGTCGTTGCGCGGCACGAGCGGGCTCGACGAGACGATCTCATGACCGTTCTTCTTGAAATAGTCGAGGAATGTCGACCGGATATCGTTCACACCGCTCATGCTATGCCCTTCAATGCTGCCGGAGGCAGGTAAATCTAAATCCATCGGCTTTTAACGTTCACCTCCGCCACTGTCCAGCAGACAAACAAAACCGGCCGCATTCTGATCAGGGAATGCAGCCGGCTTGGATTTTCAAAGGGACTGGCGGAAAACCGATCGCGAAAATTACATTTCCGCGGCAGCGTCACCATCATCGGGATCCGGTCCGCCGTTCTGCAGGAAGCGGTCGGCGATCAGGCCGGCATTCTGGCGCAGCGACAGCTCGATCTCACGGGCGAGATCCGGATTGTCGCGCAGGAAGGTCTTGGCGTTTTCGCGGCCTTGGCCGAGACGCTGGCTGTTATAGGAGAACCAGGCACCGGATTTCTCGACGATGCCGGCCTTGACGCCGAGATCGACCAGTTCGCCGGTCTTGGAAACGCCCTCGCCATACATGATGTCGAATTCGACCTGCTTGAAGGGCGGCGCCATCTTGTTCTTGACGACCTTGACGCGGGTCTGGTTGCCGATCACCTCTTCGCGCTCCTTGACCGCGCCGATGCGGCGGATGTCGAGGCGCACGGAGGCGTAGAACTTCAGCGCATTGCCGCCGGTTGTCGTCTCAGGCGAACCGAACATGACGCCGATCTTCATGCGGATCTGGTTGATGAAGATCACCATGGTGTTCGACTTGGAAATCGAAGCCGTGAGCTTGCGCAGCGCCTGGCTCATCAGGCGCGCCTGCAAGCCGGGAAGACTGTCGCCCATCTCGCCTTCGATTTCGGCGCGCGGCGTCAGTGCGGCGACCGAGTCGACGACGAGAACGTCGACGGCGCCAGAGCGCACGAGCGTATCGGTGATTTCGAGCGCCTGCTCGCCGGTATCGGGCTGCGAGATCAAAAGGTTCTGCAGATCGACGCCAAGCTTGCGGGCATAGACGGGATCGAGCGCATGTTCGGCATCAACGAAGGCGCAAATGCCGCCCTTCTTCTGCGCTTCCGCAATGGTCTGCAGCGCAAGCGTCGTCTTACCCGAGCTTTCCGGCCCGTAAATTTCGATGATACGGCCCCTCGGCAGACCACCAACGCCAAGTGCGATATCGAGGCCAAGCGAGCCGGTCGAGATCGTCTCGATCTCGACAACATTCTCGTTGGAGCCGAGTTTCATGATCGAGCCCTTGCCGAACGACCGCTCTATCTGTGAGAGTGCCGCTTCAAGCGCTTTGCTTTTGTCCACCGATTTGTCCTCTACCAGCCGCAATGAATTCTGAGACATCCGATCCACCTTTAGGTTATTGAAGCCGCCCAAGCAATGTCGAGTTTGTACCCCATTTGTTCTATTTCCGCAATAGGCGATCAAACGATTGAAAGAAAAAGGTAAAACAGCCTGTGTTCTATATTTGTTTTATCGATGCAAAGCAACGGCTTAGGCCTTATGCACCGGCTTTGCCGCGGCTGCTAGCACCGTCTCGATTCGCGCTTCGGGCATCGGAAGGCGGTTGAAGTGAAGAAAAAGATTCTTGTTCTCGGCGGCGCCCATATCGACCGGCGCGGCCGGATCTCCGGCGAAACGGCGCCGGGCGCCAGCAATCCCGGCACCTGGTTCGAGGAGCCGGGCGGCGGCGGCTTCAATGCGGCCCGCAACCTGGCAAGGCTCGGTTTTCAGGTGACGATGATTTCGCCACGCGGCGGCGACTCCATCGGCGAGATGGTCGGCGAAGCCGCCGATTTCGCCGGCATCGACGACCGGCCTTTCGTGTTCCTCGACCGCAAGACCCCGAGCTATACGGCGATCATCGAGAAGGACGGCAATCTGGTGATCGCCCTTGCCGACATGGATCTCTACCGATTCTTCGTGCCGCGGCGTCTCTCCATCCGCTGGGTGCGCGAAGCTTTCGCCGCCCATGATCTCATTCTTTTCGACGCCAACCTGCCGGAGGAGACGATCGCAGCGATCGTTGCCAAGGCGCATTCCCTGGCGAAGCCGGTCGCGGCGATTGCCATCTCGCCGGCCAAGGTCGTCAGGCTGAAACAGTGCATCGCGGATATCGACTACCTGTTCCTGAATGAAGCCGAGGCCGCTGCCCTTGCCGGTAAACAGCCGGAAGACGCTGCCGGCTGGCCGCCGCTTCTGAACCAGATCGGCATCAGGAACGCCGTCGTCACCCGCGGCCGCCGCGAGCTCGTGGCACTTTGCAAGGGCCGCGCCGTGACGCTGCAGCCGCCGATCGCCGACACGGTCGCCGACGTCACCGGAGCCGGCGATTCTCTTGCGGCCGGCACGCTTGCCGCCCTGATGCTCGGTCTGCCGCTCGAAGAGGCCGTTCGCCACGGCACGGCTGCCGCAACGCTCACCGTGCAGTCGCGGCACGCCGTCAACGAAAATCTGACGCCGGATCTCTTGAATGCGGCGCTTGCCCTTGTTCCCGAGGTCAGAATTCTGCATTGAAGCCGCTATATTAAATAGTCGAGCATGAGGTGCGAAAACCGCTGACACGCTTCGGCATCATGCTCATCGACGACAGGACAACATCATGACCAAGCCCATTTCGCCCCTTCTGCCGATTGCCTATTCGAAAGAGGTTGCCAGCGCCAAGCAGCGCGGCGCGCCGCTGGTGGCGCTAGAATCGACCATCATCACCCATGGCATGCCCTATCCCGGCAATATCGAGATGGCCCGCAGCGTCGAGACGATCATTCGCGAACAGGGCGCGGTGCCGGCAACCATCGCCGTCATTCATGGCACGCTGCATATCGGCCTTGAAGCCGGCGAACTGGAGCAGCTTGCCAAGGCGACCGAAGTGATGAAGGTATCGCGCGCCGATCTCGCCTTCGCGATCGCCGAGCGCCGCACCGGCGCCACCACGGTGGCCGCGACGATGATTGCCGCCGCCCGCGCCGGCATCCGCGTCTTTGCCACAGGCGGCATCGGAGGCGTGCACCGAGGCGCCGAGGAAAGCTTCGATATATCGGCCGATCTCGAGGAACTCGCCCGCACCGGCGTCATCGTCGTCTGCGCCGGCGCCAAGGCGATCCTCGACATTCCGAAGACGCTGGAAGTGCTGGAAACCCGCGGCGTTCCCGTCGTCACCTATGAGAGCGAAGAATTCCCCGCCTTCTGGTCACGCGCCTCGGGCATCCGCAGCCCACTGTCGCTGAACAGCCCGGCCGCCATCGCCAATTTCCAGACGGTGCGCGAACAGCTCGGCATCGACGGCGGCATGCTCATCGCCAATCCGGTGCCGGAAGCCGACGAGATCGCCCGCGAAGAGATGGAGATCTACATTGAGCGGGCACTCGACAGCGCCGAGCGCGACGAGATCACGGGCAAGGCGGTGACGCCTTATCTGCTCTCGACCATCTTCGATCTGACGGACGGCCAGAGCCTGAAGACGAATATTGCGCTGGTCGAGAACAATGCGCGGCTGGCGGCTGAGATTGCCGTGGCGTTGGGTGAGTGAGGCCTACGGGGCAGGCCGGAATCGCCTTGCCAGACAGCTGCTGCCGTTCCAGCCCCCTCTGCCCTACCGGGCATCTCCCCCACAGGTGGGGAGATTGGCTAGACGCAATGGCTTCCCCCAACAATTGGCGTCGCAGCTCGCCGAAACGTTGATGTGGCGAGAAGGTTCCGCCGCTTGTGATCTCCCCACAGGTGGGGGAGATGCCCGGCAGGGCAGAGGGGGCGGCCGCGGCACGCCCTGTCTACTAAGGCGATGCCGGCTGCCCTCACCCGTCCAGCGTCTCCTTCACCACCACAGCTAATTGCTTCAGCGAAAACGGCTTCGGCAAAAACCCGAATTTCGCGTCCGGCGGCAGGTTCCGGGCAAAGGCATCTTCGGCGTAACCCGAGACGAAGATGAATTTCATGTCGGGATAGGTCTTGCGCAACTCGCGCAGCAGCGTCGGGCCGTCCATCTCGGGCATGACGACGTCGGACACGACGATGTCGACCTTGCCTTCCAGCTCTTCCAAGATGGCGAGCGCCTCGACGCCCGAGCCGGCTTCGTGCACGGTATAACCGCGCGTTTCCAGCATGCGCTTGCCGCCGCGGCGCACCGCCTCCTCGTCTTCGACGAGAAGGATGACCGCCGATCCCGTCAGGTCCTCCGGCTGTTGCGCCGTTGGCGCCTCCGGCCGAATGCCGATCTCGGCGACGGCGCTGTCGATCGCACCCGCTTCCGCGGCCACCGCCGGCTCCGGGATGTGGCGCGGCAGGAAGACCCGGAAGGTCGTGCCCTTGCCGACTTCGGATTCCGGCTGGATATAGCCGCCCGATTGCTTGACGATGCCATAGACCATGGCGAGACCAAGCCCGGTGCCCTTGCCGACATCCTTGGTGGTGAAGAAGGGCTCGAAGATCTTGTCCATGATTTCGGGCGCGATACCGGTGCCGTTGTCGGCGACTTCGATCAGCACCATGTCCTCAGCCGGCATGTAGGAATAGTTGAAGGCGGAGACCTCGGAAGCAGTCAGGTTTCGGGTGCGCAGCGTCAGTGTGCCACCCTCGGGCATGGCGTCGCGCGCATTGACGCAGAGATTGATCAGCACCTGTTCGAATTGCGAAAGGTCGGTTTTGACGGGCCAGAGGTCGCGGCCATATTGCACGTCGAGCTTGACATTGGTGCCGGAGAGCAGCCGGTCGACCAGCATGCGCAGGTCGCCGACGACATCGGTGAGGTTGAGCACCGAGGGCCGCATCGTCTGCTTGCGCGAGAAGGCGAGCAACTGGCGCACCAGCACCGCGGCGCGGTTGGCGTTGCGCTTGATTTCCATCAGGTCGGCAAAGCTCGCATCGGCCGGCCGTGCCTGCAGCAGCAGATGGTCGGAGGAAAGCAGGATCGCCGTCAGCACATTGTTGAAATCATGCGCGATGCCGCCGGCGAGCGTTCCGACGGCATTCATCTTCTGCGTCTGCGCCATCTGCGCTTCCAGCGCCTTCTGCTCGGTCACCTCGACGGCGTAGACGATCGCCGCCTCCTCGGGCGCCTCGTCGCTCTGGTCGATGACGGCGTTGACGTAGAAACGGAAATAGCGCGCTTCGTCGGTCGGCGTGCGGGTATCGAGGGGCGCAATGTCGCCCTGCCGGTCCTTGGCCGCTGCCAGCGCCTCGGCGAGCTGCGGCCGGTCGCTTTCCTGCACGATGGTTTCGAGATGCGGCGCCTTTTCGAGATCGTCGCGCGAGACGACGCCGGAGAACATCTTCAGGAACGGTGCGTTGGTCCGCAGGATGCGCCCGTCCCCGTCCACCGAGGCGATCGCCATCGGCGTATTGTTGAAGAAGCGGGTGAACCGCATGGCGGCGGCCGAAGCGGACTGGCCGCCCGCCTCGCTCTTTTCACGCCCCAGCACGATCGTCCGGCTTTCGCCGGGTGCGCCGTCGCGCATCGAGGTGACGCTGTGGATGATCTGCACCGGCAGGCTCTGGCCGTTGGTCTTGCGCAGGTCGAGATCGAGCGTCACCGTCTTCTTCAGGCCGGGTTCGGCCTGCACCGACTGGATGAGCGCCAGCCCCTCGCCCGCCACCACGTCGCCGATGGTCATCGAGCCCGGCACGAATTTGGTGAGATCGAGGCCTAGCCACTCGGCAAGCGTGGCGTTCAGATAGAAGATCTCGCCCTTCCTGCCGGCTGAGAAGAAACCGGCCGGCGCATGGTCGAGATAGTCGATCGCGTTCTGCAATTCCTTGAAGAAGCGCTCCTGGTCGTCCCGCTCCGTGGTGATATCGGTAATCTGCCAGATCTGCAGCGGCTTGCCGCCGTTTTCCTCCGGCTGCAGCAGCCGCGCCTTCAGCCGATACCAATGGGCGCCTGAGCTGTTGCTGCCGGGGCCGACGGCGCGCAGCAGGCGGAATTCCTCCCGGCCTTCCTTGCCCTCGCGCAGGCCGTTGACCAGCCGATAGAGCGCCTCATTCGATTCGCGGTGGCGCGACAGCAGGCTTTCCAGCGTCTGCACCTCGGTCGCCTTGCGCGCGCCGGTCAGCGCACCATAGGCGGCGTTGGCATATATGATCCGGCCCTTTTCGTCGGTGATCAGCGTGCCGTCGGGATGGCTGTTGAGGAAGGCGCGCGCCAGGCTGTCGGACTGACGCTGCGGCATCACCTCGATGAAGCCGATGACCGAGGATACCAGGAAGAAGATGCCGACCATGGCAAGCACGCCGAGACCGCCGAGCACGATCTCATTGTCGAGCGATCTCTTGAAGACGACGAAGCCGCCGGCGGCTGCAATCAGCACAAGGGCCAGCAGAAGAATGCGCAAAACCGTGCCAGAACGCCCCCCACGATCCACAAGCGGTGCGTTATAATCGTCGGCCTGACGCGGTTTCGTCATGTATTCCTCACATAAGTCCCTCCAGCTTCGTAGCACGAACACGAAGCGGGAATCAGGCACTCTTTCCTTCTTAGCAATTTGCCGCGTTGGCAAAAACACCGGTGGTCGGCAAGACTGCTTGAATTCACAGGCAACAGCGCCATCTGCCCCTGAACCCTGACGCGGCCGACCGTGCGCAACATCGGCGAGCGCCCAATCCGCGGAACACGAAAACGCGTTCTCCCGTGACTGGACAGCACCGGCGGCCCTTGCCTAAGGAACGGAAAAGTCGTCAATATGTGCCGAATATGAAATGGAGTGAGTGACTATGTTGGATGATGTTGTCGGAGCTTATGGCAGCCGTTTTCTGCTTGCCGCCGGTGGCGTCGGTCTGGCGCTTCTCCTGCTCATCCTCGTGCTCTGGGTGATCCGCAGCCGGGCGCCCTCGCCCTTCGTGCGCGGCGGCCGCAACCGCCAGCCGCGTCTGCAGGTCCTGGATGCCGCCGCTGTCGATGCCCGTCGCCGGCTGGTGCTGGTGCGCCGCGACGACGTCGAGCATCTGATCATGATCGGCGGCCCGAGCGATATAGTCATCGAAAGCCGTATCCTGCCCGCAGCGGCCGAACAGCCGGAAATCGCCGGCCTTCCACAACCTGTCGAACAGCGTCCAGTATCACCCCCGGCGCAGCCGGAACCGTCCCCCGTTTCTCCGCCCCGCGCTGCAATTGCAGCTCCGGCCTCACCGCCTGCCGCAGCCCGCGTCGAGCCGGCCGCCGAGCCTTCCTTCTCCGCACCGGTTTCGCCCGAGCCGCGCCCGCGCCCCGAACCGCAGGCCCAGCAGGCCGCAGCACCGCCGGTGGCGACCAGCCCTCTTCCGGCAAACCGGGTGATAGCGCCCCTGTCGGCCGAACGCGACATTCCTCCACCTGCCCCACCCCAGCCGCGCCCGCCGGAGCGTCCTGTTGCTCCCCCGGTCGCGCCCGCAGTGTTCCACGATACCGCAAGTGCGGCCGAGATCCTCGATGCCGCCCGTCAGCGCGTGCTGCCGCAGCAGCGCATTGAACCCGAGATCTCCGCACCGCCTGTCCAGCACATGCCGCCCGCCGCCCCCGGCCCAGCCGAAGACGATGCGGCTGCGCAATCGGCAGCGGCGACCCGCCATGATTTCCAGCGGGTGCTGGAAGAGGAGATGTCGAACAATCTGACGGCCGAACGCATCGTGCCGGCGCCGGCAAACCAGGCCCCCCGCCAAGCCATACCGCAGCCGCAGCCGAGCAACCTGCCGCGCCGCGATCCCGACCTCGCCCCAATCACCGGCGCCGATACGGAACTGCAGAAAGAAGTCGCCCGCATCTTCGGCGAAATGAGCGTCAATCGCGACAAATGAGGGCAAAGGCCCCCGCGTCACGCCGGGTTGCCGCGCCCTCTCCTTCACCATGAAGTTGCACAAAAGCCGCATACCGCGGCTTTTTCAGTGTCCGAATGTCTTTGGCCTCCCCATCATGCCGATCATTTGCTATCGATCGGGGTGAAGAGCGTTGGCGCATCCGAGGTTGCATTTTGCCTAAGTAAACACCGGTCTCACTCCAGTTTCACCCGTACTGCCGTCTAGCGACATGCTGGCGGCATGCGACCATGTTCATCGGGTGGTGGCGAGAGACCGGTTTGGCATTGTTCCAATGTGCCATGTGCAGTTCCGCTGTCTCAGCTCTTCAGCCGCCCACAACATCGCCACACCGCGCCCGCAAGGGTTTCTCCTGCACCATCTCGATGGACTTCCGAACGGAAGACCAAGACGATATGTGCAAGACGCTTCAGGTCCGATGGACCATTATTCCCAAGACAGCTCCCCAGCCCTGGATCGCATGCGGCGGATGCGGAGGCATGAGAGCCTTCCAATCCAGCGGCAAGATTCGGCTGAACGCCAACGGCCGCAAACTGGATGCCTGGCTGATCTACAAATGCCTGACCTGCGAAAGGACATGGAACCGGCCGATCTTCGAGCGCCGCAATGTCCGCGACATCGATCCTGCGGTCCTTGACGCGCTGCAGGCCAACGATCCGGACTGGATCCGGGCAGAGACCTTCAACCTCGATGCTCTCCGACGCAAATCGCTGCGTATGGACGAGTTTGCCGAATTTGAAATCATCAAGGAGATGCGGCACGAAACCGCAAATTGGACGACATTGGCAATCGAACTGACGGTCCCTGTCCCAACAAGCACCCGCCTCGACCGTCTGCTGGCCTCGGAACTGAAGCTTTCACGCTCGAGACTGCAGGCCCTTCACACTGAAGGCATGGTTCGGACGGATCCTGAGAAGGCGGACATCCTGCGACACCGCCTGAGGAACGGCACCCTTGTGACGATCGACCTCTCCATGGAGGCCGAGCGAGAGCAATCGTGGAAAGCTCTGGCGATAGGCATTTGTGCAGCGGAGCAGTGATCAACGAACAAGCGCCGCGATCCGATCGCGGCGCTTGCTCTCACCTCTGCATGAAAACCATTATTCGTCGCGATAGACTTTTTCGCGGCGTTCGTGGCGCTCCTGCGCCTCGATCGACAGCGTCGCGATCGGGCGGGCGTCGAGACGCTTGAGGCCGATTGGTTCGCCGGTTTCCTCGCAATAGCCGTAAGTACCGTCTTCGATGCGCTGCAGTGCCGCGTCGATCTTGGAAATCAGCTTTCTCTGCCGATCACGGGCGCGAAGTTCGATCGCCCGGTCGGTTTCCGAGGACGCCCGGTCGGCGAGGTCGGGATGGTTTGCGCTTTCCTCGGCCAGGTGGTCGAGGGTTTCGCGCGCTTCTCGAAGGATATCATTTCTCCATGCAACCAGCTTGGTCCTGAAGTAGGCACGCTGGTTTACGTTCATGAACTCTTCCTCTTCCGAGGGAACGTAATTGCTAAGATCGATCTTCTCACTCAACGCGATTCTCCTGAAGAACATCTCATCTGGGCGGGTGTATATCCCAAGCGCTAGCCGCGATTCAAGCCAAATACGACAGGTAAACAGATTTTTAAATCTGTTACAATTTTAGGCTAACGATCTATTTTGTCATGGTTATTCCGGCTACCGTTTTCTTCTTCGCCTTCAAAACGCCGTGTTGTCAGCCACGTTTTGCGCCGTCGCAGCATGGCCAGCGATTGACGGCGGCCAAGCGCAACCGCTACTGAAAAGACCCGCCCGATCCTGGATTTGCCCATGACCGTACCGCTGCCTCCGCCGAACCGCATCTATCTCCTGCGTCATGCCGAGGCGGCCTGGGCCGAACCCGGACAGCGCGATTTCGACCGGCCGCTCAACGAAAAGGGCTTCGGCGATGCCGAGATCATTGCCGACAAAGCCGCCGACAAGGGCTACCGTCCCGATCTGCTGATCAGTTCGACGGCGCTGCGCTGCCGCGGCACTGCCGATGCGGTCCATCGGGCGATGGGCCTTACGCTCGACATCCGTTATGTCGATGCGCTCTACAACGCCACGGTCGATAACTACCTGGAAATCGTCGATTCGCAGGAAGAGGCGGCCGTCATGCTGGTCGGCCACAATCCAACCATGGAGCAGGCGCTGGAGGCGCTGATCGGCCATGAGGCGATGGCAAGCGCCCTTCCCGGCGGCTTCCCGACGGCGGGCCTTGCCGTCGTCGATTACGACGCTTCAGCCGGCGGTTGGCGTCTCATCGATTTCGTGGTTGTCTGAAAGCTTTCGCGCCGCGTCTTTTTCAGGCGGCACGTCCTTCCTATATTGCCGGCAGTCACCAACCGGAATTGCGCCTTGCCGCCACGCCTCACATCCTTTACCGACGACGCCCGCATCGCCCTCGACAATCTCGCCGATCGGGCAAGCGGCCTCGTCAATCCGACCGTGCGGCTCGGCGTCACGGGCCTCTCCCGCTCCGGCAAGACGGTCTTCATTTCCTCGCTGGTACACAATCTTCTGCATGGCGGCCGCCTGCCGCTGTTCGAGCCGGTGCAGTCCGGCCGCGTCTCGGCGGTGCGGCTGGAGCCGCAGCCCGACGATGCCGTACCGCGCTTCCAATACGAGGATCATATCCGCGCGCTGGTGAAGGATCGTATTTGGCCGGATTCGACCCGCGCCATCTCTGAGCTGCGCATCACACTGGATTATCAGAGCGCCAGCGGCTGGAACCGGCTTTTTTCGCCCGGCCGTTTGTCGATCGATATCGTCGACTATCCGGGCGAATGGCTGCTCGACCTGCCGCTGCTCGGCAAGGATTACCGCACCTTTAGCGAGGAAACGATCGCGCTAGCGAAAACCGGCGTCCGCTCCGAACTGTCGCGCGGATGGCTGGCGCTGACCCATGCCGCCGATATCCAGGCCGGCGCCGACGAGATGATCGCCCGCGGCCTCGCCACCGCCTTTGCCGATTATCTCAAGGCCTGCAAGGCCGACGAACGCTCGCTCTCCACCCTGCCGCCCGGCCGCCTGCTGCTGCCCGGCGATCTCGACGGCTCGCCGGCGCTGACCTTCGCACCGCTGGCCTTGCCGGCGGACGGCCGTCCCGGGCGCAACTCGCTCTGGACGATGATGGAGCGGCGCTACGAGGCCTATAAATCAGTCGTCGTCAAACCCTTCTTCCGCGAGCATTTCGCCCGGCTCGACCGCCAGATCGTGCTGGTCGATGCGCTTCAGGCGATGAACCGCGGCCCCGAAGCCGTCCAGGATCTGGAACGCGCGCTGACCGATGTGCTCGCCTGTTTCCGCCCCGGCACCAATTCGCTGCTCTCCTCGCTGCTCGGGCGCCGCATCGACCGCGTGCTGGTCGCCGCGACCAAGGCCGATCATCTCCACCATGAAAGCCACGACCGGCTCGACGCGCTGACCCGCCGCCTGGTCGATCGCGCCATCGACCGCATCGGCATGGCGGGTGCGGGCATCGACGTCATGGCGCTCGCCTCCGTGCGCGCCACCCGAGAGGCATCCGTCAAGCGCGACGGACATGACCTGCCTGTCATCGTCGGCACGCCGATGGAGGGCGAAACCATCGCCGGCGAGCGTTTCGACGGCCAGAGAAAGACCGCGATCTTTCCCGGCGACCTGCCGGCGGATCCAGAAAGCCTGTTCGACCGCATCGCCGCGGGCGAGAGCGGCTTGCGGCTGCCCGATGTCAATGTCGTCAGGTTCCGCCCGCCTCAGCTTGAGGAAACCGGCGGCGGCATCAAGCTGTCGGTCCCGCATATCCGCCTCGACCGCGCCATGCAGTTCCTGTTCGGAGATCGTCTCGCATGAGCCAGCCCCCCTCCGATCCGCCACGCCGCCCGCCCGCGGCTTTCATCTACGAGGACGAGGCCACCGAGCGCCTTGACAACGGCCGCCAGGCAGAGCAGCGGCGCAAGCCGGAAAGCTTCTCCGAAAACATCGTCGTGACGGCGGATGAGGACGATCCCTTCCTCAATCCCGACAAGGATCTGAGCGCAGTGCCCGTGGCAACGCCGCTGAGACGCCGAACCTCCTTCGGCAAGATCGCCGCCGGCGCCTTCGGCATTCTGCTGTCGCTTGGCATCGGCCTCTGGACCGATAGGCTGATCCGCGATCTCTTCACCCGTGCCGACTGGTTGGGCTATGCGGCGCTGGCCGTGCTTGCGGTCGGCATCCTCGCCGTGCTTGCGCTCATCATCCGCGAAACATTAGGGATGATGCGCCTTGCCGCCGTCCAGGCGATCAAGGCCGAAGCGGAAGCCGCGATGGTCGAAACCCGGCCGGCACGGGCGCGCGCCGTCGTCGCCCGCCTGAGCACGCTGCTGTCGGCCAATCCCGAGACATCGAAGGGCCGCGCCACGCTGAAGGCGACGGAAAGCGAGGTCATCGATCCCCCGCATCTGATTGCGCTCGCCGAACGGGAATTGCTCACGCCCCTCGACCGCAAGGCCCGTGCCCTGATCGTCAACGCCTCCAAGCGCGTCTCAATCGTCACCGCCGTCAGCCCGCGCGCCGTGGTCGACCTGCTCTACGTCCTCTATGAGGCCGTGCGTCTTATCCGCGCCATGGCCGAGCTTTACGGCGGCCGTCCCGGCACGCTCGGCATGTTCCGTCTGCTGCGCGACGTGCTGGCGCATCTGGCCGTCACCGGCTCGATCGCCGTCGGCGACAGCCTCGTCCAGCAGGTGCTCGGCCATGGGCTGGCCTCCAAGCTCTCGGCCCGGCTCGGCGAAGGCGTCATCAACGCCCTGATGACCGCCCGCATTGGAATCGCGGCAATGGATCTCTGCCGCCCGCTCGCCTTCCATGCCCTGAAGCGGCCGGGAATCGGCGATTTCATCGGCGACCTCACGCCCTCCATGTCGCCGCGCGGCAACACTCCTTGAGAGTCGGAGCAATTCCGCACACTTTGCCATCCCTAACGGAATGTTGGCGAAATTACAGCAGATTCAAGGCTCTAATAGCGACAAGCTAAAATCTGGACCGCGCGAAACCCCTGTATTCCAGCGCATTTCGGCACGATTGAAAGGAAGGATTAACCATTCCCAGGCAAAACTTGCAGCCAGTTCGTGAGTGGTGTTTGCCAAGGAAAATCCATGTATTCGCGCAAGTTTCTCATTATATGCGGTCTGGCCGCCGCGGCATTGTCTCCCGTCGCAGACGTCGCTCCGGCAGCTACCGCCGCAACCCGTGACAAGGCCTTCTTCGATTCCGTCGCCGGCTCATGGAAGGGCCCGGGCGAAATCGTCGCCGGCAAATACAAGGGGACGAAATTCACCTGCAACCTGATCGGCGAGCCCACGGGCGACAGCGGCGCCGGCATCAAGCTCGACGGCACCTGCCGCGTCGGCGTCTTCAAGCAGCCGATGACAGCCGTCATCTCGCAGTCGGGCTCGACCTACAAGGGCAAGTTCCTTGACGGCGCCGCCGGCAAGGGTCTTGACGTCGTCTCTGGCGCCGTCAGCGAAGATACCGTCGTCGTCGGCATCAACCGCGCCAAGCTGAACGGCGCGATGATCGCCCGCGTGCGTGATGACAAGACGATGAACGTCACTGTTTCGGTCAAGGTCGAAAGCCAGATGATCCCGGTCATCGGCCTGACGCTGACCCGCCAGGTCGACGAGATGGCCGTCGGGTCCATCCAGTAGATCAATCGCACCGCGGATTTTCCTGAAGCTACAGCGCATTTTCCTAAAGCGGCGGGTTTCCCGCCGTTTTCCGTTTCAGGATCTCTGCCTCAGGTTTGGAGCCACCAGTCGCGGCTGTTGTTGGCGACTTCGATGCCCGCTACCTCTGCATCTTCAAGCCAGTCGCTGACCGCCCTGCCCTTGACGATAAGGTCCGGCGCGATATCGGCAAGCGGCATCAGCACGAAACCGCGATCGGTCATGCGCGGATGCGGCAGTTCCAGCCGCGGCGCCTCCTGGATGACGTCGCCATAGGTCAGCACGTCGATGTCGAGTGTGCGCGGCCCCCAGCGCTCGATACGCTCGCGTTTCATCTCCCGTTCGATCGACAGACAGACATCGAGCAAGGTCTCCGGCTCCAGCCGGGTTTCGACGGCAGCGCAGGCGTTGAAGAAGAAGGATTGGTCGGTCTTGCCCCAGGGTGGCGTGCGGTAGAGCCGCGAGACCGCCGTAACCCGGCAGTCATCTCGTCCGTCCAGCCGCTGCAGTGCGACGGCCATCGCCTTGACGGGATCGCCGATGTTGCCGCCGAGGCCGAGTGTGGCCGATTGCAATGCAGTCTCAGGCAAAGTGTTCAACGCTCACCTGCACGAAATCGAGCACGCCGGGCACCGGCGCATTCGGCTTGCGCACCGTGATCTTTGCGCGCCGGACCTGCGGGAATGTATCGCAGAGTCCCTTGGCGATATCGAGCGCCAGGGCCTCGATCAGGTAACGCCGTTTGCCGGTGACGATCCCCTCGATCACCGTGAAGGCGATGCCGTAATTGACGGTATCGTCGATCGAATCGCTTTTCAGCGCCTCGCCGGCAACGACATCGAGCTCGGCATCGACGAAGAAGCGCTGGCCGAGGAATTCCTCCTCGTCGTGCACGCCGTGGCGCGCAAAGAAGGCGCAGTTCTGCAGCGTGATCGTGTAGGTGGTCATGTCGGCCGCTTCCTCTCGAATTCCTGGCGCGCATTCAGCATAGCATCGGCGATATCAAGCGCATCCCTGTTGATTGCGACATTGTGCACCCGGAAAACAGCAGCCCCTTGAAGCCTGAGCAGGGCGCTGGTGACGGCCGTCGCCGCATCCCTGTCTGCCGCCTCACGCCCCGTCACCGCGCCGAGGAAGCGCTTGCGCGACGTCCCGGCAAGCAGCGGCAGTCCGAAGCGGGAAAGTTCGGAAAATCGCGCCATCAGTTCGAGGTTCTCCTCCGCCGTCTCCTTGGCAAAACCGAAGCCCGGATCGAGCACGATGCGGTCGCTGTTGACGCCGGCGGCCTGAGCGATCTCAAGCGACCGCTTGAGAAAATGCACTTGGTCGGCAATCACGTCCGGAAGCTTCGCCCTGTCGCGGCCGGTATGCATGATGCAGAGCCCGGCCCCGGTCGCCGCGGCGATGTCGGCGATATCGGGCTCCTTCTGCAGCCCGAACACATCGTTGACGATATGGGCGCCGGCACTGACCGCCAGCCGCGCCGTTTCGGCGCGATAGGTATCGATCGAGATCAGCGCCTGGGTGCGCCCGCGCAGCGCCTCGATGACCGGCAGCACGCGCGCCTGCTCCTCGGAAGGACTGACGGCAGCGGCGTTCGGGCGGGTCGATTCCCCGCCGATGTCGACAATCCCGGCACCCTCGCTCACCGCGCGAAGCGCGTGCTCGACAGCAGCATCGACGGTTTCGAAGCGTCCGCCGTCGGAAAAGGAGTCCGGCGTCACATTGATGATCGCCATGATGAGAGAACGACGGCCGAGTTCGATCTCCCGGCCATGGCCCACACGCCATAAACTGCCTTCGAACCCTGTCACCAGACTTATCCTATCGATCGCGAAAAAAGCGCCATCCGATATTGCGCTTGCGGTGGCTATGCCCCAAGCTCCGGTCGATTTCAACACGGGTTGCGTTCAGAATGCCGCTTGCAGTGCGTTATATGGTCCTTCCTATCGCCTTTTCCATTGCTCTTTCCGTCTGCAGCCCAGTGGCAGCAGAAGTGATCGCATCGAAAAGCTATTCCTATTTCGACATCCGCGGCAAAACCGCGGATGAGCTCGACCGCGAACTCAGCCGGCGCGGCCCGACCTCGAGCGGCTCCTCGGCGCGCCACCCCGGCGCCACCAAGATCCGCTTCGGCGGTGAAGCCACCTATATCCAGGATAACGGACGTTGCCGTGTCGGCAACGTCAAGGTCACGGTCCACACCCAGATCATCCTGCCGCGCTGGAACAGCCGCAAGGGCGCCAGCAAGGAGCTGTCAATGATCTGGGACGCCCTGTCGAGCGATATCAAGCGCCACGAGGAGCGCCATGCCGAAATCGCCCGCGATCAGGCCCGCGCCATGGAACGCGCCATCCGCACCTTGCCTCAGCAGCGCAGCTGCGAGGCCATGCAGGAACTCGTCTCAGGCGAATCAGCTCGCGGTATAGAGGAGCACGATCGGCAGCAGGCGCGATTCGACCGGGTCGAGGCGGTCAATTTCCAGAAGCGCATGCTGAGATTGTTGAACAATCGAATCAACGGCCGAGCCGGCGCAAAATAAGGCTTTTTCAGTCTGGTTGCGAGCGGAAAACCTTAGCTGCACAACGAAACTTGTGCGAAACTTGCACCCTCCCCAGTGATTGAATGGTCATTTTTCATCCTGGCAGACTCAACCGGGACGCGTTAATATGAACACATTCGAAAGTGCAGCTACGGCATCTGCTCTTTCATCGCTGGGTTCTCCTGGCGCGTTCCGAAGCCGCGGATGTTCCTCCCTCATCCGTAGGTAATGCGCCCGCCTCGCCTCGCTCGCACCAGCGCGCGAGGCGTCTTTTTTGTGGATCCCATTCCGGCGAAGTGTGCAGCTCGGCGCTTAAGCCTGGCGTTCCGGCACGTGCACCACGAGCCCGTCAAAGGCAGCCTTCATGCGGATCTGACAGGACAGCCGCGAGGTCGGGCGCACATCGAAGGCGAAGTCGAGCATATCCTCTTCCATCGCTTCCGGCTGGCCGACTTGCTCGGTCCATGCCTCATCGACATAGACATGACAGGTCGCGCAGGCGCAAGCGCCGCCGCATTCAGCCTCGATGCCGGGCACCGAATTGCGCACGGCATTCTCCATGACGGTGGAGCCTTGGTCGACATCGAGGTCGAAGCGCGTGCCGTCGAAGGCGACGATGGTAAGTTTTGGCATCAGGACTATTTCCGGTCTTCAAATGATGGGCGGATTTTCTTCCGACAATTCGACGCTTCAGTCAACATCGGGAAAGTCGCCATAACCTCGCAGATCGGGCCTCCGCCCGCCGTCTTCAAAGCGTCATGGAAGACGTCGCAAAAAGACCCGCGGTTCCGCAATGGAACAACGGGCCTCATTCAAACTATCTCAAACAAGGCTCAGCCGCGGCAGAGCTTGAGGATGAAATTCTCGGCGTCGATGACGGCGGCACCGAGCGCTGCCGTCGCCCCGGCGTCACCGCCGGTTTCCTCGACGGCTTCGGCCGTCTGCGACACGCGGAACGCCCCCACCGAGCTTGCCGCGCCCTTCAGGCGGTGTGCGGCCGCGCCGACGCGGATGGTTTCGCCGCTCGCAATATCCTGCAGGCATGCGCGAGCCTGGCGCGCAAACATCTGAAGGACTTCGATTTCCAGCGACTTGTCGCCCATCGTCTGCTTGGCGAGATGGACGAGATCGATCGGCCGGACCTTGGAGGGACAGGGTCCCTTTGCATTATCCGGCGCCTCGAATACGATGTTCAAAGCTGCCATCTGAGCTGCCATTGCCAATTCTCCCGTCTCGTGTCGTGCGCAGTTGCAACAGTTCTGCGACAGGAGGGTGGCCATCGCGTTAAATTCCGACACATGCAGGGCGGAAATCTCGCCATATGGTTAACATCCGTTAAATATCGCTAAATTATTGGTTTTTAAGCGGTGCCGCAGATTTAAAGATGTTAACAACGGGTTAACGAGCTTGGAATCTCAAGCCTTCATTAATTGTGTGAAGAGCCCAGATGTGTCACTACGATACTGGTGGAGCGGGTTTACGGTACGCGCCTTTGCCGAGCGAGTGGATAATGGTAGTGTTTTGATACCTTCCGTTTGAAAAAGCGGCTATCTACTCTGAAATAACATGCTTATCCGTCCGTCGTTGGGATGGAAGGCTGGAACGGCAAAGTTGTTCCCCGGCGAGGCGGAAGCCCGGGATTGCGCTGCCGGACCGGCCGACAGTAACGAGGCATAACCAATGGCGAACAACAAATATAACGAGTCGATTGAGGACAAGGCGTTCAAGGCATTGGACGAGGCGCTCCAGATCGACTTCGGCAAAGATAACGTGCCGTCTCGCCGCGGCGATGCGCCAGAGGCCCCGGAGGCTAATGTGTCTGATCCAGTGAATGCGCGTAACCAGCAGGCCCAGGAAGAAGCGCAGCGCCGCAACCGCCGCAGCGCCGGGGCCGAGCAGGCTTCCAGGGGGCCGGCTTTCACGCCCGCCAACGATGCCAGCCGCAACACGCCCGCCTCGATTCTGAAATCCTTCGACGGCGCCTCCAGCCGCTCGGCGGTGCGCACCGCCACGCTGTTCTCAGTGCTTTGGGTCATGGGCGGCCTCGGCCTGATGTCGCTGCTTTATGCCCCGCAGATCTGGCAGATCCGTTCGCTCGCCGATCTCGTCGCCCTGCCTGGCGTCATCGCCGGCCTCGTCGGCATCATTATCCCCGTCATGATGTTCTATGCTTTCGCCATCATGATCGCCCGCGCCCAGGACATGCGCAACGCCGCCCGTTCCATGGCGGAGGTCGCATTGCGACTGGCGGAGCCGGAAACCATCGCCTCCGAGCGCATCATGACCGTCGGCCAGGCCGTGCGCCGTGAGGTCTCGGCCATGAATGAAGGCATCGAACGCACCATCGCGCGTGCGTCCGAACTCGAAACGCTTGTCCATTCCGAAGTTAATGCACTTGAACGCTCCTATGCCGACAACGAGTTGCGCGTCCGCGGCCTCGTCCACGAACTCGGCTCGGAGCGCGAGGCGATCGTCAACCATGCCGATCGCATCCGCACCTCGATCGGCAGCGTCCATGACCAGTTGAAGGAAGAGCTCTCGCTGGCAACCGAAGAGATCGCCGTGCGGCTTTCCACATCGGGCGAAGCCTTTGCCTCGCTGATCGATACGCGCGCCGCGACGATTCTGGAAAAATCGGACAATGCCCTGCAATCGATCGGCAGCCTGCTCGCCGCCAAGACCGATAGCCTGCTGCAGACGCTGAACGCATCGGGTTTCGCGCTCGCCACCGAATTCGACAACCGCCTCGAAGCGCTCTCCGTCAACCTCAATGACCATGGCGAAAAACTGCTCAGCCAATTCGAGACGCGCGCCTCAACCATGGACAGCAGCACCGAGAAACTGAATGCCGCGCTGCACGAGCGCACGCAGCAGCTCAGCGAGATACTGATCGCCCGCACCCGCGAGATCAATGAGAGCCTCACTTCAGGTGAACGCACCATCGGCGGCACGCTTGACGACGTGCTGTCGAAGCTGAACAGCGCCCTCGATGAAAAGGGAGCGAGCTTCCGCCAGAGCCTGCAGAGCACCGCCGACGACGCCGTCATGGATCTCGACGTCCGCTCCGGCTTCTTCGAAGAACGGCTCCAGACGACCGTCGCCCAGCTGTCTACCGCCTTCGACGAACGGGTCGCTGAATTCACTAGCGCCTTCGACAAGCGCACCGGCTCGCTCGACACCAAGCTGATGGAGAGCCTCGCCCGCATCAACGAGACGCTGACCGGCGGCTCGGATTCGATCGACGGCATCCTAAGTTCCGGCATCGACCGGCTGAGCTCCTCGATGACCGACCAGTCGCTGGCACTCGCCACTGCGCTTTCCACCGGCCACGAAGTGCTGGAAAGCGCGCTCGGCACCCGGGCGGACGAAATCACCGCGGCGCTCACCAACCGCACCGGCGAACTGACTTCGGCGCTGCAGAGCGCCACTTCGGAAATCGCGCTGACGCTTGCATCCGGCACCTCCGATCTCCAGAACAATCTTCAGGCCCGCTCGGCCGAATTCCGCGACACGCTGCGCACCACCACCAGCGATCTGACCACCGCCGTTGCCGCCGGCACCGAGCAGGTCACCGCAGCCTTCGGCGGCCGCGGCGAGGAGCTGAGCGGCATGCTGACTGCCCGCGCTGCCGAAATCAGCGAGGCGCTCGGCACGGCCCACGGCCGCATCGACAACGTCATGGCCGAGCGCGGCGGTGCGCTTGTCGATGCGCTTACCACCCATCACGGCCGCTTCGAAGAAGCGCTGACATCACGCGCCGATGCCATCATCGATGCCGTCTCCGGCACCCATGACCGTCTGGCCGAGACGCTCGACGAAAAGGCGATGGCCCTCGCCATCTCCCTCAACGAGAGCCAGGCCCGCATCGAGGATACGCTCGAGACCCGCTCGGAAGCGCTGCTGAACGCGGTATCGGGCACGCATGACCGCCTCTCCGAGACACTCGATGAAAAGGCCATGGCGCTCGCCATTTCGCTCAATGAAAACCAGGCCCGCATTGAAGATACGCTCGAGACCCGCTCCACGGCCCTGCTGAACGCCGTCTCCGGCACCCATGACCGCCTGTCCGAAACGCTGGACAGCAAGGCCGCCGCCCTGACCACCTCGCTCGATGAGCGCCATGCCCGCATCGACAATGCGCTTGGAACCCGTGCCGAGGCATTGCTGAACACCGTGTCCGGCACGCGCGACCGACTTGCCGAGACCCTCGACGAAAAGGCGGCGGCCTTCGCCATCTCCTTGAACGAGAGCCAGGCCCGCATCGAAGAGACGCTTCAGACCCGCTCGGCGGCTCTGTTGAACGCTGTCTCCGGCACGCATGATCGTCTGTCCGAAACGCTGGAAGGCAAAGTGGAAGCTTTTGCCACCTCGCTCAGCGAAGGCCAGGCTCGCATCGAGGAGACGCTCGAAAGCCGCTCCGCGGCCCTCTTGAATGCGGTCTCCGGCACCCATGAGCGCCTGTCCGAAACGCTGGATGAAAAGGCGATGACGCTCGCCATCTCGCTGAATGAGAGCCAGTCACGGATCGAAGACACGCTCGAAGCGCGCTCCGAAGCCTTCCTCAAGGCCGTGTCCGGCACGCATGAGCGGCTTTCGGAAACGCTCGATGAAAAGTCGGCAGCCCTCGCCGCCTCGCTCAACGAAGGTCAGAGCCGCCTGCAGGACACGCTTGACAGCCGCTCGGAATCCTTCCTCAGTGCGGTCTCCACTACCCACGACCGCCTGTCCGAGACACTCGACGACCGGGCAATGGCGCTTGCCATTTCGCTGAACGAGAGCCAGAGCCGGCTCGAGGAAACCCTGACCTCAGGCGCCGATGCCATCACCCAGGCGGTCTCCGGCACGCATGACGGCCTGAACGGTGTGCTCGACCGGAAAGCTGCGGCCATCGCCTCCTCGCTGAATGAAGGCCAGGCCCGCCTCGAGGAAGCCCTGGTGCACCGCACCGCCGCGATCATCGGTGCCGTAACGGCAACGCACGACAGGCTGACCGACACGCTCGACGAAAAGACCATGGCGCTCGCCATTTCGCTCGACGACAACCAGAGCCGCTTCGACAGCGTGCTCGAAGCGCGCAGCAACGCCATCATGGAGGCCGTCTCCGGCGCCGAGTCGCGCGTCGCCAGCGCCTTCACCGACAAGACCGATGCTATCCGCGCCGCTTACACCGACAATCAGCAACGGCTCGAAAATGCGCTTTCCGAGCATAGTGCCGCCCTTTCCGGCGTTCTCGATGCCGGCGGCGCTCGCTTCGAGGATCTCGTCGGCGGCCTGACCGGCCGCATCGAAGGTCGTCTGAGCGATGCCCATGCGCGGCTCGGAGGCCTCGCCGACGAGGCCGCGGCGCGTATCGAAGGCGGGCTCACCTCTGCCCATGAGCGCATCCGCACGACGCTTGAAGATCGCGCCAATGCCATCGATCTGTCGCTGAACCAGGCCCATACGCTTATCAACGATACGCTGACGGAACACGCGACCAGCATCGGCACCTCGGTGGCGACGAGCGTCAGCATGCTCGAAATGTCGCTGGAGGACCGTGAAGCCTCGATCCGCCAGGCTATCGATGCCAGCGCCCAGACGTTGGAAGAGCGCATGCATGCCGGCGCCGGCCAGATCGCCGGCCGCTTCCAGGAGGCGGCAAATGCGATTTCCACCTCCACGCAGAATTTCTCCGCCCAACTCGATCAGTCTGTCGAAAGCCTGACCGGCCGTTTTGAAGAAACCGGATCGCGGGTGGAATCCGGTCTAGCGGCGATCGAGACCCGCATCAGCAACGGCGTCGGCGGTGTCGCCGAAAGGGTCGAAGCCGCCAGCGGCCAGCTCTCCGGCGTGCTTGCCGACGGCATCTCCCGTATCAGCGCGCTTAGCGACGACGCCAACCGGCGTATCACCGCGACGCTCGAAGGCAGCGCCGCAAACCTCACCCAGGCGATCGACAGCCGCGCCGCCAATCTGGCCGAGACGCTCGACAGCCGCGCTACAACCCTGACCGGCGCCATCGACGGCCGCACCGCCAGCCTTGGCGAAACCCTCGACCGCGGCAATGAACGCATCGAGGAACGTCTGTCCACCATGGATCGTGCGTTGACCGTCGGCCTCGATGCCGTCAACCGCACCATCGAAGGCAAGGCCGCCGGCCTCGCCTCGACGCTGCGCAGCGCGGTTGCCGAGGCGGCCCAGGGAATGGAAGGCGAAGCGACGAGAACCACCGAGCTGCTCGGCAAGACCGGCCAGCAATTCGCCGTCGATCTCAATGCGAAAAGCGACGAATTCACCCGCACCATGGATGAGCGCTCGTCGCAGATCGTCACCCGCGTCGCCGAAGCCCAGAGCCGGCTGGCAAGCCAGGCCGCCGCCGTCGCCCAGACCTTCTCGGAAGCCGGCAACGCCATCGTCAACAAGGTTGCCGAGGCCGAGACCATCGTCGGTACGCAGGTCAATGCCATCTCCAAGGCGCTGTCGGATGCCGGCCAGTCTCTGGAGACGCGCGGCGATGCCATCCGCTCAACGTTGTCGGGAGCCGGCAACGAGATTTCCGCCACCATGGCGGATGTCGATCGGGCGCTCGAAGCCCGCAGCAACGCTATCCGCTCCAATCTCGAGGAGCGCGCCCGCGAGATCGATACGACCTTTTCCGGCATCGACCGGGCGCTCGAAGCGCGCGGCAATTCGATCCGCGCGACACTCGACGAGCGCACCCGCGACCTCAACTCGATGCTCGCTGGCCGTTCGGTCGAATTGACGCGCATCCTCGACGAAACTGCCCGTCCGATCATCGACCGATATACCGATGCCGGCGAACAGGCCGCCGCCCGCATCACCGCAGCAGCCAACCTCAGCGCCGACCGTCTGCGTACCGAAAACGAAGCGCTCGCCAGCGCCGTTGCCGCCCGCACCGAGAATGTCGCCAACGCCGTCAGCGCCATCGAAAACAGCCTGGTCGGCAACGTCAACGGCCTCGTCGAGCGCATGTCGGAAAGCAGCGCGGCGATGGCGATGATGATGAACCGCGCCGTCGAGCAGCTGACCAGCGTCGACAGCCGTCTCGGCGAAACCACGACGCGCTTTGCCGACTCCACCACCAAGGCTGCCGAAATGGTCAACGCCTCGACCCGGCTTCTCGAAGGCAAGGTCGACCGCCTCTCCGACATTTCGGGGCAGACGCTGTCACAGGTCGGCGGCATCATCGGCCGGTTCGACGAACACTCCAAGGTCCTGACACAGGCCTCGCAGCTTCTCGGCGCCGCCCAGTCCAACCTTGCCTCGACGCTCGAAGAGCGCGAAGGCGCGCTGCAAGCGCTCTCCGTCAGCCTGGTTCAACGCTCCGACGAGATCGAGAAGACCATGCGCGGCCTCGGCGGCATGATCGAGACCGTGTTCGAGCGAGCCGAACAGCGCTCCAGCCAGGTCACCGGCAATCTGCGCCAGGGCGTGCAGTCCTCCTTCGCCGATATCGGCCGCATTCTTACCGAAACCGAGAAACGCGCCCAGGAAGCCGCCGAGACGATGCGCGAGGCGATCACCCGCGCCGGCGACGAGGCCAATACGACGATCGACGGCACCTTCGCCAATGTCGAGCGTCGCTCCGGCGACCTCTCCAACCGCATACGCGGTGGCCTGACGGCGTCGCTGTCGGAAGTCGAGCGCATGCTCGGCGAAGCCGGCCGCGCCTCCGACGGCGCCGCCCAGCACATGCGCGAAGCATTGCGCGAAGCGATCGATGATGCCGTCGGCCGCTTCTCCGGCGCCACCGATGATATCCGCCGCTCCGCCGCCGACATCCGCAACGAGCTCGACGCCACCCGCGCCGAACTGAAGCGCGGCGCCTTCGACCTTCCCGAGGAAGCCAAGGAAAGCGCCTCGGCCATGCGCCGGGCCGTCGCCGAGCAGATCAAGGCGCTGCAGGATATCTCCCAGCTCGTCGGCCGCTCCAGCCAGCAGCTCGAGATCTCTGAGCCCGTCGCCCGCACGCTCGCCCAGACGCAGCCGGCCCCGCGTGCCGCCCAGCCGATCCCAAGTCAGCCGACCGCAAGTCAGCCGGTGACGCCCCCGCCGCCACAGCCGGCAGCGCCCGCGCCGATCGAAGCGACGGGCCTGCGCGGAACGATCGCCCCGCCGGCACCTGCTGCCGCTCCGCAGCCTGCGCCTGCCCGTCAGGAACCAGGCCGCCAGGAACCGGCTCGTGCCGAAAGCGGCGGCTGGATCAGCGATCTGCTGCGCGGCGCATCACGTGAGGAGGCCGCCGACGAGGCGCCTGCCCGTGCCCCGGCTCGCTCGGCGGAAACCGCCACACCGGCCGCACGCAGCAGTGACATCCGCAATCCGCGCCATGTCGTCGAATCGCTGAACTCGCTCTCTGTCGATATCGCCCGCGCCATCGATCACGACGCCTCGGTCGATCTGTGGCGCCGCTATCAGCGCGGCGAGCGCGACGTCTTCACCCGCCGCCTGTACACGCTGAAGGGCCAGCAGACCTTTGACGAGATCAAGCGCAAATATGACCGCGAACCGGAATTCCGCACCGCCGTCGATCGCTATATCGGTGATTTCGAAAAGCTGCTGGCCGACGTCGCCCGCACCGACCCGAACCAGATCGTCTCGCAGTCCTACCTGACCTCAGATACGGGCAAGGTCTACACCATGCTTGCCCATGCCGCAGGCAGGCTCAGCTGAGTTTGCCGATTTGAATTGACGTTGAGGGAAAGCCGCTTGACCATGTGTCAGGCGGCTTTTCTCGTAAGATGCCGGTGCGACTAAAACCTCTCTTGCAGCCATTGGCGAGTACCGAGCCCCCTTTGTCCAGCCACGGAAAACCGCCCCGAATGACCCAGGCCCTTCTGATCATCGACGTGCAGAATGCGATCCTTTCCGGAAAAGCCTTGCCGGAGCGCCAGCCCGAGATTGATGCCGCACTCGACGAGACCGTCGCGCGGCTGGCGTCGCTTCAGGAGAAAGCTCGGAATGCGGGCGCGCCGGTCGTGCTGATCCAACATGACGGCGACAGTGGTCACCGCTTGGCCGTCGGCACGGAAGGATGGGCGCTGCGCCAGGAGATTGCGCCGGAACCAGGCGAGGTCGTCGTGCGCAAGAAAAGCGCCGATTCTTTCTTCGAGACCGACCTTGCCGAACGCCTGAACGAACGCTCGATCACTCACCTCGTCATCGGCGGCTGCATGTCGCAATTCTGCGTCGACACGACGGTCAGGCGCGCCGTTTCTCTTGGCTATAACGTGACGCTGGTGGCGGATGGCCACACCACCGGCGATACGGCGACCCTTACCTTCTCCGAGATTGTCGCCCACCACAATGAAACGCTCGACGGTTTCGACGCCGGCAGGGCGATCGTCGATATCCGTCCCACCGCCAACATTGATTTTTCATAAGGCTCCGGCAGCAACAGCCAACATCAAATCGGAAGCAGGCGATCGGTCCTCAACTTGACGATCAGCGCCTCGACGACCTCCGGCACATCCCTCGCAGCCGTATCGACAATGATCGGCCTCCGCCCCCAATCGTCATATTCTCGCTCGACGGTTTCCTGCCACGTCGGCTTCACCAGACCTTCCACATCCGTTTTCCGCGTCTCGGCCCGACGGCGGTGCTCGATCTTGTCGGAACAGATCACTTCCACTTCGACCGCGAGCACGCCGGACCGCGCCGCGACCGCCAGCCAAGCGTCGCGGGTTATGTCAAGCGGATTGACCGAGTCGGCAATCACCACGCGGCCGAGGGTGAGATTGTCCTCGGCAACCCCATAGGCGACGACATACCCTGCCGGACCGACGTCTCTTGCAGGGTCACCACCGGACACTCTGATCGCCTGCTCGATGGTGTCCACCCGGACGTATAAGGCACCCAGCCGTTTCGCGAGCGCGCGGGCAACAGTCGTTTTCCCGCTCCCCGGCAAGCCGCCAAAGATAATCAGCATGGCTTCTCATCCCATTGTTCGATGAATGCATGTAGGCCCGAGGAGATATACAATCGTGTCCTTGTCGCTGATCCTATTCATAGCAACGGGACGCCCGAACGTTCAACGCCGGCAAACGACGACAGCTCGCTACCAACCGCACCATGTGCCATGGAAAGCCGGGACCGCCGCAGCGACCCCGGTTCCCTTTCTCACCGATCGGCCGCTATGCCCCAATTGTAAACGCACCGATCGAGACCGATGGCGATTTCCAGCACGAGGACGCCATGGTCGACAGCAGGTCCTTTTTTTGGTTGCGACCGATAGCGTTGCGGAAAGTCCGTGCGTCGCGAGATCGAGCAGACCTCCATCCATTTGTCGCCATTGTCGACCTCGATATCCATCGTCACCTCGGAATAGGCCAGCAGCCGGTCGGAGGGCACGATCCGCGTCGGTAGATGGATCAGCGAGGCGATCATGCGGCGCACCGGTTCGAGGCAGGCGGCGTGATAGTCGTTGCCGCTGTCGGTCGTGAAGGCGCATTGGAATTCCAGCTGCCAGAACTCCTTCAGCCGGATGTGTTTGGTCGCCTGCTCCTGCTCGCGGCGATAGGACCGGCCCGCCTGCCAGACGCAGAGCGGCAGCCGCGTCTTCGAGTGGTTGCCGAGAATATACTGCATATAGGCATAGGTTGACGGCGTGGTCTCAGGTCTCAGCACCAGCGCGGTATCGCCGGCGGAAAGCTGTTCTTGGACCCAAATATCGACGTTCGAATAGGCGCTGGAAACCATCTCCAGCGGCATCAGCGCCGGCGCCTCGACCCTTCTGACATCCCAGGCCGGATTGACCGATTTGAGAAAGCGGCCGACCTCTTGCGAGAAGAAGCCGATCATATGATCGCGCAGATGGATCTCGCGCTCCTCCCAATGGACGAGCGAATTGACATGATAAAGATTGAGCACGGCGCCTGTCTCCCTGGCAGCCTTGATTGACGTGGTGAGGGGCTTTACGTCCAGCAGCGCGCCGGACGCCCGGAGCGCCCAACGTCACAGCGGGACGCGGAGACCTCGTCCGTCAAATGCGCGCACACTCGCGACCTGCAGGCAGGTGCTGAAATGGCGAGAGAAAGGGGCGCGCTTCATGGTCATGATCGAATTTTCTACGTGCCGCCCGTGCCTTTGCCAAAACCCCAATTCGCTGAGACAAAATGAATCAGCTGTGGATGGGCTTTTTTATTGCCGCCCGTCCTTCATTTGGTCACAAACTTTCTCGATCGGCTTGCGTTTAGCTAACGGCTGACCCGACCTTCCAACGCTCGACCTTCCAACGACAGAGACAGTAACATCGATGACCAAGACGACCTCCCGGCTCCTTGCCACCGCGCTCTCTTCCGCCGTTCTGCTGGGCGCGTTCACCCTGGCCGAGGCCGGCCAGGCGAGCTTCGTCGTCGATGCGCAATCCGGTCAGGTTCTCGAAGCCTCCAATCAGGACGACCTGAACTATCCGGCGTCGCTGACCAAGATGATGACGCTCTACCTCGCCTTCGAGGCCCTGCATGAGGGACGCCTCACCTGGGACCAGAAGCTCACCATGTCGGAAAATGCCGAGAGCAAGGAACCGTTCAAGCTCGCCGTCGGCGCCGGCCGCCAGGTGACGCTGCGCGAAGCGGTCGAAAGCATCGTCGTCTTGTCCGCCAACGATTCTGCCGTGGCGATCGCCGAACAGCTCGGCGGCTCCGAACAGGCTTTTGCCAAAGCGATGACCGACAAGGCGCGCCAGCTCGGCATGACGAATACGGTCTTCAGGAATCCCTCGGGCCTTCCCGATCCCGAGCAGGTCACCTCGGCGCGAGATATGGCAACTCTCGGCATTTCGCTGATGCGGGACTTTCCCGAGGAGTTCAAGCTCTTCTCTATGCGCGGCTTCCAGTTCCGCGGCATGAAGCTGCGCGGCCACAACAACCTCATGTATCGTTATGACGGCGTCGACGGCATCAAGACCGGTTATACCGACGCATCGGGCTATAATGTCGTGACATCGGCGCTGAAGGACGGCCGCCGCGTCGTCGGCGTCGTCATGGGTGAAAAGACAGCGAGCCTGCGCGACGACAAGATGGCAGGCCTGCTGGACAGCACCCTGTCTCCCTCATCAAGCGCGACAGCTTCCACAACGCCGAGCAACCAGCCCGGAGCGACGATGACGGATGCGCAGCCGACAAAATAGGCTGCTATTCTATCTGAAAGCCACTTCCAGGTGTTGCCGGTCCTGGGCGATCACCCGGCAATTCGTTTCGAATCCTTCTCCCTTGATGGCAAGAATGAACTCGGAAGGAATGCCGGCCGAACTGGACACCGAAATGCCGGCGCTTTCCGAGCCGATGGATTTGACGGTGCAGTCGATGGTCGAGCGTCGATCGTTGAACAGGATCGAACCTGCCTTCAGCACCCGCCGCCGCGCACCAATTGCGTGATCGGCGTGGATGGAACTCCATGACACGCAACGATTTCGTCCCGCATGTTTGGCCTGATACATCGCGGCATCCGCCTGAGCCAACAGCGTCTCGATCTCCTTGCTGACGATCGAAAGCGCCGACGTTCCGAAGCTCGCCGTGACATTCAAAGAACCGTGATCACCGCGAATGGGCTGCGCGGCGATGGCGGCTCTGAGCTTTTCGGCGACGGCGAAAGCCCCTTCCCGGTCGACATGCGGCAGGACGACGGCAAATTCCTCGCCTCCGATACGCCCGAACAGATCGCCGGCGCGAAGGGTCGCCTTGCAAATCGAGGCAACCGCCTTGAGAACCGCATCTCCCGCGGCATGCCCATAGGTATCGTTCACCTTCTTGAAATGGTCGATATCGAAGGCGATGCAGGACAGGTCATGCTGGTGCCGCAAAGCGAGCGAAATCAGCTGATCGGCTTCCTGCTTGAAAGCGCGCCGTGTCATCGCCTCGGTCAAACTGTCGGTGGCGGCCGACTGTACGAGCTCGATGCGGTCCATCGCCGCCCCCGCCAGTTCCTGGAGAATGTCGAGATCTCTGCTGCCGAACGATCTCGGCCGGCGGTCGATCGCGCAGACCGTTCCGATCAAATGCCCGGCCTTCGTTCTCAACGGCACGCCGGCATAAAAGCGGATATGGTCTTCGCCGGTCACCGCAGAATGTTTTGAAAAGCGCGCGTCCTTGGTCGCATCCTGCACGATAACGGGTTCGTCGCAGTCCACCACGCAGCGGCAGAATGTGTCGTCGAGCGACACTTCGTCGGCGGAGAGGCCGGAACAGGCCTTGTACCATTGCCGGTGCGCATCGATCAGGGAAACGATGCCGATGTCGATGGAAAAGATTTGCTTTATCAGGCGGACGATCCGCTCAAAACCTTCGTCCCGCGGCGTGTCGAGAAGATCGAGCTGCTGCAGCGCAGCCAGGCGGTCGTTATCGCGCTGGATCGCCTCCGACGACGACTTTCCGAATACTCTTACGACCACCATGCAGCATGCCTCCTGACAGCGATAACATGATGCGTTCCACAAATTCGTGAAGAATTTGAATACGATGACAGCCCCGACTTCATGGAGCCGCATATTTTTCAGAATCGGCAACCCTTGATGTCGACGCAGCGGTCGCCAAACGCCATCTCAGATTGAACGCAGCGTCCAGTTGACGATCTCGGAGACAACCGTGGAGAAGGCGCGGTCTAGGCCCTTGACGAAGCCGGCATTGTCGCCGCCGGCCGGCGCCATGGCGCGGAACACCTTTTGTGCGCGCACCGAGCCGTTGCGGTCGTTGAGGATCTTGGCGGAGATTTCGACCACCGCCTGATTGCCGTTGGAAGCGTCGATCTCGAAGGAGCGAATATCGGTGACGACCTGATAGTCGATCGCCAGTCCCTGCCCCGGTATGCCGACGCCACCGAGTTTGCCGGAGTTCTCGAAGGCTTCCACCAGTTTCGACTGCACCATGCGCGGCAGCTTGTCGCCCCATTGCGCCCGCGAGAGATACTGAATTTCCGAAGGCGAAACGCGGATGACGATCTGCTCGCTGCCGATCGCACTCAGCGCCGTTGGCGAAGCGATCAGGATCTGGCGAGATTTGGCCGCGGGTCCGTCACCGTCAGCGGCGGCGGATAGGTCATAGGTATCGTTCTTGGCCGCGGTGCCGCACCCCGAAAGGATCAGCGCCGTCAGCGGCAGCGCGATCACCGTTCCCCTGATCCATGAACGGCGCGACAAGAGATGCGATGCGACCATATTAGGCTACCCCTGACTTCCCAGTTAACGCCGCGTCCGGCCGTCATATTGCTTGACCGTGTCCCCGCCGAAGATCAGGCGTTGCGGATTGCGGTCGAAGTTGGTGATCGTGTCGTTGAGATTGTTGACGGTTCCGCGCATGTCGTTGACGAGAGTCTGCACGTCGCGCAAGCCGCCGCTGGAGAATTTCTGCAGATTGTCGGCGATCGGCCCGATGCGTGCATTCAGATTGTCGGCGACCTTCTTGAAGGATTCCAGCGTATCGCGCGCTTGTGCGAACATCGATTGTGTATTGTCGGTGCCGAGCAGCGCATCGACTTTGATGAGAATGCCGTCGATGCGGGTCGAGGCCGAATTCAGCTTGTTGGCAAGCTGCGAGACGTCCTGGATCGTCTGGTCGATATCTTTCTGGCGCGACGAAACCGTGTTTGCGACATCCCGGATCGAGGCAACGGCTGCACGCGCATCCTTGGTCGCCTGCGCGATGTCGTCGACAGAGCCCTTCACCTTGGCGGGGTCGATCTGGGCGACGAGCGTGTCGACGCGGTCGAGCGTCGCCTGGGCCTGCTTGCCGAAATCGTTGAAGGTGGTGGCCGTCTGGTCGAACTTCTGGATCGCCCCCTTCAGATCTCCAGAGGCATCGGCGACATTGGCAGTGATCTTTTCGGCGTTGGAAACGATATTGTCGATTTTCTGGGCGTCGACCGCCTTGACCAGCGATTCCACCGCTTGAAGCGTCGAATCGACACGGCCGGAGACCGCCTTCACCGTATTCGACAGCTCGCCGACGCTCTGTAGGAAGGCGTCGATATTGCCGGAATTCTTGGCAAGCGCATCCGAGAAGGTCTCGGCATTCTTGAACGTCTGAGTGAGGGGCGCGCGTGAATCTTCGATGAATCCCTGAAGTTCGCCGACCGCGTCATTGGCGCGATCGAGGATCTTGTCAGCGGTCGCCAGTAGATTGGTGACGCTCGACTGATCGGCGACGATGACGGCGCGTTTGCCGTTGTCGATCGCATGCTGGAGGATGCTTTCCTCGCCCTTGCGGCCGCCCGACAGTTCGATATAGGCAGCCCCGGTCAGGCCCTGAATTTCAAGAGCAGCCTTGGTCGACGGATAGATCGGCGCATCGGTGCGCACCTGGGTGAACGCCAGTGAATATTGCGGATCGTCGGCATCGATCGACAGGGTCTGCACCGAGCCGATCTGAATGCCGTTGAAGCGCACCGGCGAGCCGACGCTGAGGCCGTTGGCCGAACCCGGAATACGCACGATCAGCTCGGTCATCGGGCCGCCACGGCCATATTCGGCCATCCAGTAGACGAAGCCGAAGGCAGCCGCGATCACCAACACCGTGAAAAAACCGACAATCGTGTAATTGGCTTTGGTTTCCATTTATCCGATCACTTCCCGCTGCTGCCGTGCCGCGCGCCATCATCCTGCGGCACGATCGCCCGTGCCCGTTTACCCTTGAAATAGGCCTGCACCCAGGGATCGTCATAGGCCAGCATGTCGTCGATCGTGCCTTCCACCATTACCCGTTTCTTTCCGAGCACGGCAATACGGTCGCAGACCGAAAATAGGCTGTCGAGGTCATGCGTCACCATATACACGGTCAGTCCCAGACTATCGCGCAGGTTGGCGATCAGCTCGTCGAATTCGGCAGCGCCGATCGGGTCGAGACCCGAGGTCGGCTCATCCAGGAAGACGAGTTCGGGATCGAGTGCCAGCGCCCGGGCAAGGGCGGCGCGCTTGATCATGCCGCCGGACAGTTCGGACGGATATTTGTCGGCGGCATCGGCCGCGAGCCCGACCATGCGGATCTTCAGATGCGCCAGTTCGTCCATCAGCGAGCGCGGCAGGTCGAGATATTCGCGCATCGGCACCTGGATGTTTTCCTTGACCGTCAGCGACGAGAACAGCGCCCCCTGCTGAAACAGCACGCCGAGCCGCATGTCGAGCGCGTTGCGCTGCGGCTCATCGAGTTCGTCGAAATCCTGGCCGAGGATCTTGATCGTGCCGGAACGCCGCGGCAGCAGCCGGAGCACAGTGCGCATCAGCACCGATTTGCCGGTGCCCGACGCGCCGACGAAGCCGAGGATCTCGCCGCGATAGATATTCAGGTTGAGATTGTCGAGCACCACTTTGGAGCCGAAGGCAACGGTGACGTCGCGCGCCGAGAGCACGATGTCCCTCTCGTTCTTGTCGTCCCTGTCTTCCGTATCGATCGGTTTTTCCACGCGATTCGCCATGCTAGAAGTCGATCGCTGCATAGAACATCGCAAAAAGCCCGTCCATCAGGATGACCACGAAAATCGCCTTCACCACCGCAGCCGTCACATGCTGGCCGAGCGATTCCGCGCTGCCGCCGACCTTGAGCCCTTCGACGGCGGCGACGATGCCGATGACCAGCGCCATGAACGGCGCCTTGATCATGCCGGAGAGCACCGTCGACAGCGTGACCGCCTCGTGCAGGCGCGACAGGAAGTTGGCGAAGGTGATGCCGGAATAGCCCCAGGCGACGGCGGCCGCGCCGGCGAGCGAGGCGAAATTCGCCAGCACCGTCAAAAGCGGCAGCGCGATGGTCAGCGCCACCAGCCGCGGGAAGATCAGCACGCCGATCGGGTTCAGTCCCATCACCTTCAGCGCGTCGATCTCCTCGCGCATCTTCATTGAGCCGATTTCGGCGGTGATCGCGCTGCCCGAACGGCCGGCGATCATGATCGAGGTCAACAGCACGCCGATTTCGCGCAATTGCAGGATGCCGACGAGATCGACGACGAAGACTTCAGCACCGAAGTAGCGCAGTTGGAAGGCGCCCTGCTGGGCAATGATCGCCCCGATCAGAAATGACATCAGAAGAATGATCGGAACGGCGCGAACACCCATGTGGTCGATCTGGTTGACGATCGAGGCCGGGGAAACGCCGCTGCCGCGGCCGAACTTCATCTGCGCGCCGCGCACTGCCGAACCGAGGATATACATGGCGGCGGCAAAATTGTCCCAGATGTCGTAGGTCATCCTGCCGATCGGCGCGAGGACGCGCGCGGCAAGCGAGACCTTCTCTTTCTGCTCCGGCTCCGGTTTGGCCGGCTCCTCGGAAAACATCTCCAGCATTTCATCGATATGCGGATTGGTGCCTTCGAAGCGGACGGTTCGGCCGGCAGCCTCCTCTTCCTTCTTCAGCCGGCACAGCAGCCAGATCCCAGCCGTATCGATATCGGTGATGTCGGAGAGATCGACCGTCAGGTCCCCGGCCTTCTGATGCAGCAGCTTCTCGAAGTCGCGCAGCACGAAATGCACATAGGCGCTGCGCCAGTTGCCCTTGAGACGCACATGCTGCCCCGAACCACCGGATTGGTCGTCCACGTCAAGTGAGGCAACGTTGCGATTTTCGGCGTTCAAGATACTTATGTCTTTCAAGGCTTAAGGGCGACATTGCCGACTCGGCGGATCCTTTGCCGCCCGGCGCGTCAATATACAGAAGCAACGTGCGATTTCCATGCTCACAGGACAGCAATAATGCCGCGCACCCTCAATATCCAGATGAATTCCTTTCCGATTGCCGGAGCCTTCACTATCTCGCGCGGCGCCAAGACCGAGGCCGAGGTGATTACCTGTACGCTCGCCGAAGACGCTGCGCGGGGGCTTGGCGAATGCGTGCCTTATCGCCGCTACGGCGAGACCATGGAGAGCGTGTTCGCCCAGATCGAAGCCGCGCGTCCGCTGGTCGAGGCCGGGATCTCACGCCGCGACCTGTTGTCGGCGATGCCGCCTGGCGCTGCCCGCAATGCCGTCGATTGCGCCCTTTGGGACCTCGAGGCCAAACGAACGGGTGAAAGCGTTGCGACCCGCCTCGGCCTTGCCGATCTGAAGCCACTCACCACCGCCTATACCATTTCGCTCGGGGAACCGGAGGTGATGGCCGCAAAGGCGCGTGAACATGCCGGCCGCTCGCTGCTCAAGGTCAAGGTCGGCACCGGCGACGATGAAAGCCGCATCCGCGCCGTCTGCGCCGCCGCGCCCGATGCCACAATCATCCTTGACGCCAATGAGGGCTGGCCGGAAGCGGTGTTGGAACGTCATCTTGATATCGCGGCGCAAGCCGGTGTGGCTCTGGTCGAGCAGCCGCTGCCGGCCGGCCGCGACGCACTGCTTGCTGAAATACGCCGCCCGCTCCTCGTCTGCGCCGACGAAAGTGTCCACCATACCGGCGATCTTGCGAGCCTTGCCGACCGCTATGACGCGATCAACATCAAGCTCGACAAGACAGGCGGCCTGACGGAAGCCCTGGCGATGAAGGCGGAAGCTGAGCGGCTTGGTTTCAGCATCATGATCGGCTGCATGGTCGGCACCTCGCTTGCCATGGCGCCGGCGGTGCTGCTCGCCCAGAATGCCGATTTCGTCGATCTCGACGGCCCGCTGCTGCTTGCCCGCGACCGCGAACCCGGCCTGCGCTACGCCGCTTCCCTGGTCTTTCCGCCCGAAAGCACGCTCTGGGGCTGAAGGTAATAGGCCGATATGACGAGGCCGAGGCCGGTAAACGCGACCAGCGCCATGACGTAATAGCTGACGACGCCGAGCCAGGCATAGAGATAACCCGACGCCAGCGTCATCAGCGCCATCGCCATGCCGACATAGAAGAAGTAGGCGCCTTGCGCCGAGGATTCCTGCGTCTCCTGCACCGTCGCCATGATCCGCCGCTGCACGCCGGTATGGACGAAGGCATAGGTGAAGCCGTGGAAACACTGCAGCAGGAAAAACCCGGCAAACCCCGCATTCATGGGAAACAGGATCCAGCGGCAGACGCTGACGGCACAGCCGAAGCGGATCAGCGTCCAAGCGTCGAAGCGCCGGTTGAGACGTTTCGACAGGAAGAACACCGTCACCTCGGAAGCAACGCCGGCGCTCCAGAGCAAGCCGACCTCCGTGCCGGAAAAGCCGAGATGATGCCAATAGATCGACGAGAACGCGTTGAGCACTGCATGGCTCGACTGCTGGATGGCGACACCGATCAAGAGCAGCAGCAAATGCGGCTCGCGCAGTCCGCTGCCGGTGGCGGCCGGAATGTTGATCGGCTGGCCACGCCGCCGCGTCGGCCCGATGCGCGGACAGAAGATCGCCATGACGACCGTCATGGCAAAGCCGAACACCATGACATCGAGCACCAATCCGCCGCCCCACCGGCTGATCAGTTGGCCACCGACCAGCGTCGAGACGATGAAGGCAATAGAGCCCCAGACGCGCATCGATCCGTAATCGAGCCCCCAGCGGCGCACACCCGAAATGACGATCGATTCGACGACGGGCACATAGGGCGCGAAGGTGGCGCCCTGCAGCGCATAGACGATCGTCACCGGCCAGAAGCTCGTCGTCCAGAAAAGCGCGATAGCCGTCAGCAGCGACAGGCTGCCTGACCAGAGCAGCACGTCGGCGCGCTCCTTCAGACGGTCGGCAATCATCGCGACGACGGGCGCCACCAGCACGCGCACCACCATCGGTATGGCAAGGATGATGCCGATCTCGTGGTCGCTGAAACTGTGGGTCGCAAGCCAGACCGGAAAGAACGGCAGAACGATGCCGTTGACGAGCAGCGGTGCGCAATAGGAAAGCGCGCTGAGCAGCCGGAAGCGCGGGGGCGCTCCCTCACTCGGGGAATGTTGGGCGGGAATCATTGGTGGACCTGAAGGAAACTGGTCGTTGTCCTAACACACCACCCTGGAGGCGCCTATTGCGAGAAATAGCCCTACTGAAACGTTTTAGAAAATAAATACAGCCTGTCGCCCGACGGTAACGGGTAAGTCGGTGGAGTGCGGACGCGCCGATGCCGAAATCAGGCCGCCTGCGGGGCCAGTTCGCCTTCATCGTGCATTTCAATGGCGGAAAGCGTCGGCACGCTGCTGGCGAGCGCTCGCCAGGTGATCAGTTCGAAGGCGCCATCCTCATGTTCGGCGACCGCCGTGCAGCTTTCCACCCAATCGCCCGTATTGATGTAGCGGATGCCGTCCATGTCCTGGATGATGGCGTGATGGATGTGTCCGCAGATGACACCGTCGGCGCCGTTTTTGCGAGCTTCCTCCGCCACGACGCGCTCGAACTCGCCGATGAAGTTGACGGCATGTTTGACCTGCAGCTTCGCCCAGGCCGAAAACGACCAATAGGGCATACCGAGGCGGCGGCGCACGGCCGCGAGCAGGAGGTTGATGCGGATCGCCGTATCGTAGGCCCAGTCGCCGAGATAGGCGAGCAGGCGGGCGTTGCGGACGACGACGTCGAATTCGTCGCCGTGCAGGATCAGATATTTCTTGCCGTCGGCGCCGTTATGCATCATGCGCTCGACAACCTCGATGCCGCCGAAATGCATGCCCGGGAAGTCGCGCAGAAATTCGTCGTGATTGCCGGGAATATAGACGACGCGCGTGCCCTTGCGCGCCTTGCGCAACAGCTTCTGGACCACGTCGTTGCAGACCTGCGGCCAGTACCAGCTGCGCTTCAGGCGCCAGCCGTCGACGATGTCGCCGACGAGCACGATCGTATCGGCCTCGTGGTGGCGCAGGAAATCCAGGAGGAAATCAGCCTTCGCGGCCTTCGAGCCGAGATGGACATCGGAAATGAAGAGCGTGCGGAAATGTCTGGGTTCCATCATGTCTATCACGAGCGTCGCTCATGCCCCATCTTTCATCTAGCCTTCCAAAACCAGACTCGTGTTTCAGGAAGATGACAGGTTGCGGAAAAGCCGGCGCGGTGGCGATGTTGCCCTCTCCATCGGGCACGTTCATGATGGCGGCGATTCCAGATCCGACACTGCGGGATGGCTGATGCGCCTCTTTCTCGTTCGCCACGGCGAATCTCTCGGCAACCTCAACGAACAGGCCTATCGCCAATTCGGTGATCACAACGTGCCGCTGACACAGTGGGGCCACCGTCAGGCGGTCGAAGCCGGCAGCGCCATCGCCTCCTATCTGAAGGCATTGCCACGCGCCGATTTCGGCAAGCTGCAGATCTGGTACTCACCATTCCTCAGGACACGGCAGAGCAAGGATGCCTTGCTGACAGCCTTGCCGGAAAGCTTCATCGGCGAGATCCGGGAGGATTACCTGCTGCGCGAGCAGGATTTCGGTCTTTTCACCGAAATCTATGACCATGCCGAACAGAAGCAGAAATTCCCCGAAGAATTCGAAAAATGGGCGAGGCTGCGCAGCAACAGCGGCAAGTTCTACGCGCGGCCGCCGGATGGCGAGAGCCGGGCGGATGTGGCCCAGCGGGTGCGCCTCTTCCTGCAGACCGTCATGCGCGACGCCGAAAACAGCAGCCACAACGTCGTGATCGTCGGCCATGGCGTCACCAATCGGGCAGTCGAAATGAATTTTCTCCACCGCCCCGTCGAGTGGTTCGAGCGTTCCGACAACCCCGGAAATGCCGATATCACACTGATCAAGGGGACGCGCCTGCAAGGATACGAGTCGATCCTGCTGCATCAGGCGGCCGACCGGCAGCCGGGACAGGAAAATGAACTGCGCGATGCCTATGGCGCCGACGTGACGATCGCGCCGAAACCTGAGGGATAGACCCACAAAGGGACGAATGCAAAGCATCGGCAGCAGCATCAAGCCCCTCCCTTGTCGGGAGGGGTTTTCACTGCAGCCAAGTTCCGTTTCGATCCACTCACGCAGCTCGCACAGCCGCCATCGGTTTGACGTTCTGATTCATCCGGAACAGATTGTCAGGATCATAACGCCGCTTGATTTCGGCAAGCCGGGCGTAATTGGCGCCATAGGCCATTTCCACCCGATCGGCCTCGTCATCAGGCATGAAGTTGATATAGGCGGTTCCCACGGCATGCGGCTTGGTTGCCTCGAAAAGTTCGCGCGCCCAGCCGGTGCAATTTGCATCCATCCCGGCCTCCCGCCAGCGCGCATGCACGTTCATGACGAAATGCGAACTGCGCTGCGGAAATGCGGTGGCCTCGGTGGCAATACGGCCGGCCGCGCCACCGACATGGCCGACGAATATCTCGCATTCCGGTCCCGGCAGCTTGCGCACGGCGTTGAGCAGCACCTCGATCGCCGCATCCGAAAGCGAGGCGAAATCCTGGCTCTTCCAGTAATTGCGCGCACCTGGCGTCAGCAACGGATCGAATGCCTGCTGCCAGCCGGTGAACGGCACCGGACCGACGACATCGGCAATCGGCTTTCCGATCGCTCGCAATCTTTCCGTCGCTTTTTCTCCCGCCGCGATATCTCCGCAATAGCACATGGCGAGCACCACGACCTCCTTGCCGTGCCACTCGGCCGGAAGGAAGGGCAGCGGCGGCGCCTGGCGCATCACCACCCAGCAGGTCAGTTCATCGGGTGCGGCTTCCAGCGCCTGCCGATATTCCCGCAGCACTCTCTCCGCGTCAGCGAAGGGATGTACGACCAGCCCGGCAAGAACATCGGAATGCAGCGGGTTCAGCTGAAACTCGAAGGAGGTGACGACACCGAAATTGCCGCCGCCGCCGCGCAAGGCCCAGAAGAGGTCCGGCCTTTCCGTCTCGCTCGCCTTGACCAGTTCCCCATCGGCCGTCACCACATCGACCGAGACCAGATTGTCGATCGTCAGCCCGAATTTGCGGGTCAGCCAGCCAAAGCCGCCGCCAAGCGTCAGGCCGGCGATGCCGGTGGTGGAATTGATGCCGGTCGGCAGCACCAGCCCGAAGGCCAGCGTTTCCTGGTCGACATCGGCAAGCGTTGCCCCCGGCTCGATCCTGGCGCGGCGCGTCTCCGGGTCGACCCGCACCGATTTCATCGCCGACAGGTCGATGACGACGCCGCCCTCGCAGACCGCGTTGCCGGCAATGCCGTGCCCACCGCCGCGCACCGAAACGAGAAGATTGTTGTCGCGGGCAAACCGCACCGCGCGCATGACATCTGCAGCACCGGCGCAACGCGCGATAAGCCCGGGCCGCCGGTCGATCATCGCATTCCAGATCGACCGCGCCTCGTTGTAATCCAGATCCTTGCCGGTTAGGAGCTTGCCGCGAAATCCGGCAGAAAATGCATCAATGGCCACATCATTGACCATCGTCTGCCCCTTTTGCAGGGTCGTCAGGTTCAAATTGTCCATGATTTCCTCCATGCGACCGGCGCCCCGCACCGTCGCGGCGGCATATTGCGCCTGCGGTGATCGCCAAACAAGTTTTCCAAAAGGATTAGCTAATCGCCTGAAGCCACCGGGCGCCCACTTCTCGAAAACTTCGCCCATCCCCCATTTCCATACTGTCGCCCGTATCCGATTGATGTATGGAGGGAACTCCCAAAAAGACGTGCACGGAGGCGGCAATGGATAACCAGGAAAAATCCAAGACGGACAAGAACCTGACAAGCGGCGATCTCGACGAGCAGGCGCTGTTTTTCCACCGCTATCCCCGTCCCGGCAAGCTGGAGATCCAGGCAACCAAGCCGCTCGGCAACCAGCGCGACCTGGCGCTCGCCTATTCGCCGGGCGTTGCCGCCCCTTGCCTTGCCATCCGCGACAATCCTGAGATGGCGGCTGAATATACCTCGCGCGCCAATCTCGTCGCCGTCATCTCCAACGGCACCGCCGTGCTCGGCCTCGGAAATATCGGTCCGCTGGCCTCGAAGCCGGTGATGGAGGGCAAGGCCGTGCTCTTCAAGAAGTTCGCCGGCATCGATGTCTTCGATATCGAGATCGACGCGGCAAGCGTCGAGCAGATGGTCTCGACCGTCAGCTCGCTGGAGCCGACCTTCGGCGGCATCAATCTCGAAGACATCAAGGCGCCGGAATGTTTCGAGGTCGAGCGACGCCTGCGCGAGAAGATGAAGATCCCGGTCTTTCACGACGACCAGCACGGCACGGCGATCATCGTCGCCGCCGCGATCCTGAACGGGCTGGAACTTGCCGGCAAGGCGATCGAGAACGTCAAGATCGTCGCCTCCGGCGCCGGGGCCGCCGCCCTTGCCTGCCTCAACCTGCTGGTCATTCTCGGCGCAAAACGCGAAAACATCTGGGTCCACGATCTCGAAGGCCTCGTCTATGAGGGCCGCACCGAGCTGATGGACGAATGGAAATCCGTCTACGCCCAGAAGAGCGACACGCGCACGCTCGCCGAAAATATCGGCGGCGCCGACGTCTTCCTCGGCCTGTCGGCCGCCGGCGTGCTGAAGCCGGAGCTGCTGGCGCAGATGGCCGACAAGCCGCTGATCATGGCGCTCGCCAATCCGACGCCCGAAATCATGCCTGGTCTTGCCCGTGCCGCTCGCCCCGACGCGATGATCTGCACCGGCCGCTCGGATTTCGCCAACCAGGTCAACAACGTCCTCTGCTTCCCCTATATCTTCCGCGGCGCGCTCGATTGCGGCGCCGAGACGATCAACGAGGAAATGAAGATGGCGGCCGTGCGCGCCATCGCAGCCCTTGCCCGCGAAGAGCCGTCCGACGTCGCCGCCCGCGCCTATTCCGGCGAAACCCCGGTCTTCGGCCCGGATTACCTGATCCCCTCGCCCTTCGATCCGCGCCTGATCCTGCGCATCGCGCCTGCCGTTGCCAAGGCCGCCGAACAGAGCGGCGTGGCGCGCCGCCCGATCCAGGATTTCGACGCCTATCTCGACCAGTTGAACCGCTTCGTCTTCCGCTCCGGCTTCGTCATGAAGCCGATCTTCACCGCGGCCAAGGCCGCCGAGCGCAAGCGCGTCATCTTCTCCGAGGGCGAGGATGAGCGTGTGCTGCGCGCCGCCCAGGTGCTGCTGGAGGAAGGCCTTGCCGACCCGATCCTCATCGGCCGCCCGCAGGTCATCGAGACGCGCCTGAAGCGCTACGGTCTGCGTATCCGGCCGCTGCAGGATTTCGAAGTCATCAACCCGGAAGACGATCCGCGCTTCCGCGAATATGTCGATCTGTATTTCTCCCTCGTTGGCCGCCGCGGCGTCATTCCCGAAGCCGCCCGCACCATCGTGCGCACCAACACCACCGTCATCGGCGCACTGGCGCTGAGGCGCGGCGAAGCCGATGCGCTGATCTGCGGTCTGGAAGGCCGCTATGAAAAACATCTGCGCGACGTCCGTCAGATCATCGGCAAACGCAAGAATGTCCGCGATTTCTCCGCCCTCAGCCTGATGATCTCGCAGCGCGGCGCCACCTTCTTCACCGACACCTACGTCACCTTCAATCCGAGCGCCGAGGAGGTTGCCGAGGCAACGGTGCTGGCGGCCGAGGAAATTCGCCGTTTCGGCATCACCCCGCGCGCCGCCCTCGTCTCGCATTCCAACTTCGGCTCGCGCGAATCCGAGAGCGCCACGAAGATGCGCAACGCCCTGCAGCTCGTGCGCGAGACTGCCCCCGATCTTGAGGTCGACGGCGAAATGCATGGCGAAAGCGCCATCACCGAAGCACTGCGCAAACGCGTCATGCCGGATACGACATTGCACGACGAGGCGAACCTGCTGGTCTTCCCAAATCTCGACGCCGCCAACATCACGCTCGGCGTGGTCAAGTCGATGACGGACGGCCTGCATGTCGGCCCGATCCTGCTCGGCACCGCCCTGCCCGCCCACATCCTGGCGCCTTCAGTCACCTCCCGCGGCGTCGTCAACATGGCCGCCCTCGCCGTCGTCGAGGCATCGCAGCCGGCGTAAGCCGGTTGCCGCCAACGTCAGCCATCGGCTATCGACAGGCGTCCCCTATCCGCGAGCGCGTCCGCGCGCTCGTTGCCGGCAATCCCCGAATGTCCCTTGCACCAGGCAATGGTCACCAGGGCGTTTTGGGATAGCTGAAGATCGACGGCTTTCCAGAGGTCCGCATTGTCGATCGTTCGCCGTCGCCCATGTCCATTCGGGCTGCTTTTCTTCCAGCCGTTGTTCTTCCAGATATGTCGGCGGCTGTTGCAGCCTTTGACGGCATAGACGGAATCGGACCAGATGATCGCGGGTTCTCCGGCTGTTTGGCTGTTGATCCACATGGCGGCCCTGAGAACGGCGGTCAATTCCATGGCATTATTGCTGGAATCGTCGACGCCACCGAAGTCGGAGGCGATTTCCACCGCATCGCGATAAGCGACAAACGACCAGCCTCCATGCCCGGAACCGGGCTCATAACAACCGTCCGCGAAGAGGTGAAGGCCGTGTTGGGCTTCCGTCACGCCTGATGTCGGTGCAAAGGAAGGGATCTCGTCGGGGATGCTTGTCATTTTCACCGCGTCTCTGGCGATTGCTGGATAAGATCAGGAAAATACGCTAATATTTTCTTTGAGCTTATTAAGAGAAATCCGTTAAGGGAAAACGCGCGGCCGATTGAAGTCGCATTCGACCCACCGACCGTTTGCTCATTCCGGGACGACGCCGTGAAACGCCGAAACCTGTCTCTCGCCCTTCTCCTCGCCTTCGCAGCGCCCGCCGTCGCGCAGACCAATGCCATCTGTGAGGACCTGCGCGGCCGTCTCGCCGACCTGCCGCGCTCGATCGGCAATGGCAACGGCCCGGAAGCACGCCAATATGCCAGTGCCATGGCCGAGCAGAACCTCGAGCTTCGCAAGGTGCGTAACGATCTGCGCAACTACGGCTGCACCTCGGGCAGCATGGTGGTGATCGGCGGCGAGAATGCCGATTATTGCACCGAGCTGTCGCAGGCCGAAGGCCGGATGATCGACAATATCGCTTATCTCCAGGACCGCCGCAACGAGCTGGCCGGCCGGAACGGCGCCGATGACGACCGCCGCGAACTGATGGCCGCGCTCGACAGCAACGGCTGCAACAGCGAGAACTTCTATGCGCCTTCCGAGCGCAATGCCAACGACCCTGCCCCGAGCGTCGAGGAGCAGGCGATGCGTTCGGACACTTTCATTCCGCTCGGCGGCAAAGAGGCCGATCCGCGCTACGGCCTGCCGCGGGCCGATATGCTGTCGCCGGTCAGCACCATCTGCGTGCGCAGCTGTGACGGCGGCTTCTTCCCGATCAGTTCAAACACCACCTCGGTCGATTTCGGCCGCGACGCCCAGACCTGCGCCAAGATGTGCCCCGGCATCGAAACCCAGCTTTTCTATCGCGACGTGACGAGCACGGAAGCCTCGAACATGATCTCGGTCGCAACCGGCACGCCCTACAGCGCCATGAAGAACGCCTTCGCTTACAAAAGCCGCGCGCCCGGCGAGAAAAACGCCTGTGCCTGCAATCTCACCGCCTATTACGACGAGATGCGCGGCAAGCAGGCGATAAGCCAGCCGCCGCCACAGGGCTCGATCACCACCATCCGCACCAATCCGCCGGCGAAGGATACAGCGGCCGCCGCCGCGCCGCAGCCATCGGTTCCAGAGCGTCCCTACGACCCCACGCAGAACAAGGTCCGCCAGGTCGGCCCGCAATTCCTCGCCGGCGACCAGGGCTCGATCGACCTTGCCAATCCTGCCGCACCTGGCCCGCAGCCGCAGCAGCAGTGATCGCTACCTCTCGTTCCTTCCCCAGCCATCGTGGAAGACGAGTTCCTCAAGCGGTAGCCGCTGCCGCCAGCCTTTGACCGAGAGTTCCGGCTGGTCGTAGAGCCGGTCGACGAAACCGGCGCAGAGCCAGGCAACCGCTTCGATATGCTCGGGGATGCCGAGAATGGTCTTCAGGTCGGCTTCGTGAAAGATGCTGACCCAGCCAATGCCGATCCCTTCGGCGCGGGCCGCCAGCCAGAGATTCTGGATGGCGCAGACTGTCGAATAGCTGTCCATTCGCGGATTGTGCGTGCGCCCCAGCACCACGCTGCCGCTGCGGGTGGGATCGCAGGTTACGCAGATACCGAGCGGCGCCTCCACGATGCCTTCCAGCTTGAGGGAGCGATAGACCTGCCGCCGCTCGCCCTCAAACATCAATGCCGCTTCCTCGTTGGCCTTGGCAAAGGCATCGCGGATGCGCGCTCGCACCGTTGGACTTCTCACCAGAATGAAATTCCACGGCTGCATGAAGCCGACGGAGGGTGCGTGGTGCGCGGCGGTCAGCAGCCGTTCCACCACGTCGTCGGGCAAGGGCTCGGGCAGGAACTGGCTGCGAACGTCGCGCCGCGTCATGATCGCGTGATAGACGGCCTCGCGTTCGGCCAAGGAAAAACCGGACGCCACGGACAGGGCATCCTCATCAAAGGGTCGCATCGTCAAATCCCCAACAACGCAACCGCCCGCCGTCCGCGCGGGTTGGGTCTATCTTGCCAGGCCGGTCTTCTGACTTGGCGTCATCCGTCTGCCGCAGCCTTCCCGGCGAAAGCCAGTGGCATGATAAAGCGGCAAACGTCGGCCTTACAGCGTTGGGCACGTTTCGGTCTCGCACCGAATTCCCGATTCTCCCGCTTGAAAAGCGGGCACCTGACGGCGCATCTATTTCAGCAAACCGGCCCTGCGGCAAGCGGCCTCATGCCGCATTCACCCGTATGTGACATCGATCGCGTGGACAGGTGTGCATCGCTGCCGTAGAACCGAACAGATCCTAACCGACGCCTGTGGCGCCGCAATTTTCCTCTTTGCACCCAGTTGCCCGTGCCCCGCCTGACACCCATGATCCTTGCGGTCGCCCTGTTCATGGAACAGATGGATTCGACCGTCATCGCCACCAGCCTGCCGGCGATCGCAGCCGATATCGGCACCTCGCCGATCGCGCTGAAGCTTGCCGTCACCAGCTATCTCGTGGCACTGGCGATCTTCATCCCGATCAGCGGCTGGATGTCGGATCGTTTCGGCGCGCGCAACATCTTCCGTATGGCGATCTTCGTCTTCATGATCGGCTCAGTCGCCTGCGCCTTTTCCAATTCGATTGCGGCCTTCGTCGTCGCGCGGCTGATCCAGGGCGCCGGCGGCTCGATGATGACGCCGGTCAGCCGTCTGCTGCTGGTCCGGGGAACGCCGCGCCACGAACTCGTCGATGCCATGGCCTGGCTGACCATCCCCGCGCTGATCGGCCCGATCATGGGGCCGCCGATCGGTGGTTTCCTCACCACCTATCTCACCTGGCACTGGATCTTCTGGATCAATGTCCCGATCGGCGTGCTCGGCATCATCCTCGTCACGCGTTTCCTGCCGGCGGTCGAGCCTCGCAGTCCACGGCCGATGGATTTTCCGGGCTTCTTCCTTTGCGGCATCGGCTTTTCTGGCTTCGTCTTCGGCCTGTCGGTGATCAGCCTGCCGGCCGTGCCTGTCATCTACGGCTATGTCACGGTGGCCGTCGGCATCCTTGCCGGCCTCCTCTATCTCCTGCATGCCCGCCGCGCGCCCTATCCGCTGCTCGATCCGAAAATGTTCCGTTATCCGATGTTCCGGGCGGCGATCCTCGGCGCCTCGAATTTCCGCATGGGCCTCGGCGCCCTGCCCTTCCTGATGCCGCTGATGCTGCAGCTCGGCTTCGGCCTGACGCCGCTGCAATCGGGCTCGGTCACCTTCGTCAGCGCGCTCGGCTCCATGGGGTCGAAATTTGCCGCTTCGCGCACCTTCAATGCCTTCGGTTTCCGCACCGTGATATCGATCACCACCTTGCTGGCGGCAATCTTCCTCGGCATCAACGGCCTTTTTACCAGGGAGACGCCGCTGCCGCTGATCATGGCCTGCCTGCTGATCGGCGGCCTGTTCCGCTCCATGGCCTTCTCAGGCGTCAACGCCATGGCCTTCGGCGATGTCGGTGAGGCCGACAGCAGCCAGGCGACCGCGATCAACGCCGTTGCCCAGCGTATATCCATGGCAATGGGTGTGGCGATCGCCGGCGGCATCCTCGAAATTTCGAGCAGCCTCCACGGCGGCAGGCTTCTGGTCTCGGATTTTCACACCGCCTTCTTCAGCGTCTCGGCGATTTCGGCGCTGGCCTGCATCACCTTCCTGCGCCTGCCGCGCGATGCCGGCGCCGAACTGACGACGCGCCGCCGCAAGCACCGCCAGGCCGAGCCGGAAGAGGCCATGGCGGAAAACAGCCCTTGATCCCGCTGGCCGCCGTTTCGCTATCCCATTCCACTTTATGATTTCTTCACACATCGAAGACAGACTGCGTTTGCGCGTTTTGGGTCGCACAGGGGACATGGGCATGAGTGCTCATGCTGCGACCGCCGGCGTGGATGCCTGTATTGATAGGCTGGTCGGAAACATATCTGACCGAGCCCGCGTTTCGAGGCCCCCGCGGCATGTTCCATTTTTTGAAAACGATGCCTCTGACAGCCAAGCTGGCGGCGATTATCGTGACCGTCAACCTTTGCGGCATCTCCGCCTTTGCCACCTACACCTGGATGTACGAAACCAGGGCGTTGATCGATGGCGCCAAGGCGAACTGGTCCAAGGATGTGGAGCAGTTTGCGTCTCTGGCCGCCGGCGGCGTGAAATGGGGCAAGGCGAATGCTGTGCGCGACGCCTATTCGCTTTACCGCGACGACCCCTCGCTTGATCTTGTGCAGTTTGCCGCCTTCAACGCCGAACCTGCCGCCGTCGATACGTGGACACGTGACGGCATCAGCGGTTTGCCGGCACCCGCCGATCTCGCAAAGAGCCTCAGCACCAAGCCTGAGAAAACGACGATCGATGACAGCGGAATATCTGCCGGCGTTGTTACGATCATTGCGCCGCTTCCGTTGGATAAATCAGGCAAGGCGACCGGCTACGTCGTCACCAACTGGTCGGTCGAAAAAATCGCTGCCGAAGTCAAGCAGAAGGTCCTGATTTCGCTGCTGACGCAGTTCGTCATCACCGCCATCGCCGTTGTCGCCTTTCTTCTCGCCATGCGCAGCCTCGTCGGCCGCCCCCTCAGGGTTCTCAGCGAGCGGATCAGCGCGCTGCAGAAAGGCGATCTGGCCTCTCCCGTTACCTACAGGGAAAACGGCGACGAGATCGGTTTCCTCGCACGTGCCTTGGAAGTCTTCCGCAACGAGGCGATTGCCAAGGTCGAAAGAGAGCAGGCCGCGGCCGAGCAGAGCGCCTCATTCGACGCCGAACGGGCGCGCAACGCATCCTTGACGGAGGAAGCCAGCAATGCTCAGCGGCAGGTCATGACAGCGCTCGCAAATGAATTGGAAAAGCTCGCCGCCGGCGACTTCTCGATACACCTCGCCGATCTCGGTCCTGAATTCGATAAACTGCGGCAGGATTTCAACCGCATGGTCGAAGCGGTTGCGGCCGCATTGACCGAGATCAAGATCGCTTCAGTCGCAGTGGAAGGAGGATCGAGCGAGCTTGCCTCCTCCGCCGATCAGCTCGCCAGGCGGACCGAGCAGCAGGCAGCAGCCTTGGAACAGACCGCCGCCGCATTGGATGAGGTGACCACCACGGTCAGAATGTCATCGCAACGGGCTGAGAGTGCCGGGAAGCTGGTCGAGGAAACGAAGCGCAGCGCGCATGTCTCGGCGACCGTGGTACGCGACGCGATCGGAGCGATGGACAGGATCCAGACCTCGTCGAGCCAGATCGGCCGCATCATCGGCGTCATCGATGAAATCGCCTTCCAGACCAACCTGCTGGCGCTGAACGCTGGCGTCGAGGCGGCGCGTGCTGGCGAAGCCGGCAAGGGTTTTGCCGTCGTCGCACAGGAAGTGCGGGAACTTGCCCAGCGGTCCGCCAATGCGGCGAAGGAAATCAAAAACCTGATCAGCGTCTCCGGCCAGGAAGTGGCAGCCGGCGTCGGGCTGGTGAACGAAACCGGCGATGCCCTCTTGAAGATCGAAGAGCAGATCAACCGCATCAGCGACAGCATCGCTTCCATCGTCCAGTCCTATCGCGAACAGGCGACCGGCCTGCAGGAAATCAATGGCGCCATCAACCAGATGGATCAGGCCACCCAGCAGAACGCGGCAATGGTCGAAGAGACCAACGCGGCCTGCCAGGAGCTGCGCACACAGGGACGCCTTCTGCAGGATTCGGCCGGCAGGTTCACTGTCGCAGCCTCTGCCGCCAGCCAGCCCAAAGCCACTCAACCCGTTCGTCAATCTCGTCCGGAACAGAGGGCCTTGTCGCAGCGGCATGCGGGCAACACCGCCATCGCCGCTTCTCCCGATGCCTGGGAAGAGTTCTGACGCAAACGTCGTTCAATAAGCTTTCAATCCTCAACACCCCAAAAATCGGGAAGGGAACAGTTATGAAGAAAGTCGTGACCGCATTTCTTTTGGCCTGCACCGCAGTCGCCGTGCCTATGGGCGTATCCATGGCGCAGGATGCGAAGCTCGCCCCGATCTCCGACTACGTGACAAGCGACATAAAGCCCTGGCTGAACGATCCGGTTATCATCGAGGCCATCAAGGCGCAGAATGCCGCAAACGCCAATCTGGGCCAGGCCGATATCGACGCCCTCGACAAGAAGTGGCGCGCCGAGGTCGATGGTTCCGACCATTCGATGATTGACGGCGTGCTCGGCAATGCGCTGTCGAAATTCCTTCAGGAAAAGAAGGCTGCCTCCAATGGCAAGATTGCCGAGATCTTCGTCATGGATGCAAAGGGGCTGAATGTCGGCCAAAGCGATCCCACCTCCGACTACTGGCAGGGCGACGAAGGCAAGTTCCAGAAATCCTTCGGCGCCGGCAAGGACGCCGTCTTCGTCGACGATATCGAAAAGGACGAATCGACCCAGGCGCTGCAGTCGCAGGCAAGCGTCACGATTTCCGATGACAAGGGAACGCCGATCGGCGCCATCACCGTCGGCGTGAACGTCGACGCCCTCTGATCTCGGCTTCTCCTTCATATCGCCCTGAAGCCCCGCGCTTTTGGGCGATATGCTTTCTGCTCCCTGCGGGAAGGGTACCGCGCCCTGGTTTTTAAGCCGCAAATTCTGCGTGACAAAATGCTGCCGCGACGATACACACGCCCGATGTCGACCACTTCGATCTACGCCTCGCGATTTTATTTGTACCGCTGCTCCCAGCGGATGCGGGTCTATGCGTAACTGAAGTCGACGCGACGACAACCCGAACAGCCGCTAGTCTACCTGGCGGCTTTTTTGTTCCGCACGGTATGACCAAACAGGAGCCATACCGTGTCCGATACCATTGACGATCTCCGCATCCTCGAGATCACACCGCTGACCAAACCCGCTGATATCATCGCGGAAATCCCCCGAACCGTTGCCGTCAGCGAGACGGTAACCAGCAACCGCCATGCGATCCATAAGATTCTCGAGGGAGAAGACGACCGCCTGATCGTCGTCATCGGCCCTTGCTCCATCCATGATCCTGCTGCGGCACGCGAATATGCCGAGCGGCTGGCGGAACAGCGGCAGCGCTTCTCCAGCGATCTCGAAATCGTCATGCGCGTCTATTTCGAAAAGCCTCGCACTACGGTCGGCTGGAAGGGCTTGATGAACGACCCGCATCTCGATGGCAGCTACCGCATCGAGGAGGGGCTTCGGATTGCCAGGCGCCTGCTGCTCGACGTCAACGCCATGGGGCTGCCCGCCGGCGTCGAATTCCTCGAGACGATCACGCCGCAATACATTGCCGACCTCGTCAGTTGGGGCGCGATCGGCGCCCGCACGACGGAAAGCCAGATCCATCGCCAGCTCGCTTCCGGCATCTCCTGCCCGATCGGCTTCAAGAACGGCACTGACGGCGGCGTCCGTGTCGCGCTCGACGCCATCCTAGCCGCCTCGCAGCCGCATCATTTCCCCGCCGTCACCAAGGACGGGCAAGCCGCCATTGCCTCGACGAAGGGCAATGAGGACTGCCACATCATCCTGCGTGGCGGCAAACAGCCGAACTATGAAGCAGCCAATGTCGAAGCTGTCGTGGGCGAAGCCGTCAAACTGGGTGTGACCCCACGCATCCTGATCGATGCCAGCCATGCCAACAGCAGCAAGGATCCGATGAACCAGCCGCGCGTCGTCAAATCCGTGGCCTCGCAGATCGCCGCCGGCAACCGCCACATCAAGGGCATGATGATCGAGAGCAACCTCGTCGCCGGCCGCCAGGATCTCGTGCCAGGCAAACCGCTGGTCTACGGCCAGTCCATCACCGACGGCTGCATCGACTGGGACATGTCGGTCGACGTGCTCGATAATCTGGCCCACGCCGTCCGCGATCGTCGCAAGGCCGCCGTCGCGGCCTGAGCGGCTCTATCAATCGCGGCGGGCAGATATCCCGCCGCCCATTCGCAGGTCAATCTTCGTCCAAAAGATGCAGGCCCTCATCGGTCCAGAAGCCGCCCCATGGTTCCGGTTTGACCAGGCTATAGGAAGCCAGCACTTCGACCGCGTCCGCCGGTGAGGGCTTTTCACGACGTGCGCCTGTGCAGGCACTTAGAGGCGACGACCATATTATAAGCGGTCACGATTCGAATAGAGTCGAGATATTCATTATCGTCATAAACGACGTCACTCAAAAACAGGAGTGCAATCTTGTCCTGTGACTGAAGCATGATCTCCTCGTCCGGCGAAAGCGGCAGGTCATCGAAAAAGCTCATGGCATTATAATTCCTGAAGTACGTCTCGTTACCGCAAGCATATCTCATATCATTCTGTATATAGAATCTGGCGATCGGGACCGCCATCCGATTGAGAGCATGAGAGTGCTCGTATTTTCCGAGCCTCCGAAGATACTCGACCGGAAACGTGATAAACAGTAGAACAGGGCAGCAGATCATGAAGGCTAAGGTCGCGATCAATACTTTACGCACGATTGAGTAAGTTCCTATTTGAAACGCTGTTAGCTGGGTCTATCTAGGCCGATTAGCATGTCAGAGTGGCGAAGGTGCTATAGAAAACGCACAAACCCACTGCCCCATCATCAAAGGATCGGCTACATCGTGCTAGAAGCGGCCTTGCTCAATTGAAAGGACCCCATAAACACGTTTAGCTAGACAACGGGGCTACCGATGCGCTTGTTGAAAATTCTGGGCGGATTTTGCCTGTCATGCCTGATTGTCTTCGTTATCGCGATAGTTTGGTCGGGCCTTGCCGCCGATGCCATGATCTCGAATTGTCACGACAATTCCGCTGGCGAATACATTGGCGATTACGAGGCCCGGAAAGCTTACTGCGGAGAATTCGGCGCAAGTACGGCCGACAAAATGCCTTACGGGTATTGATAGAGTCCGCGGATCAACTGCCCCCCGCTCCCCATCATCAAATAGTGGCCGCCCGCCAGCCCTAAGCGAGTTGACTTGAGGATTAGATCAGAGCTTTGGGAAAATGCATATCGTCGCAACAGCCGCGCCCATAGGTGCAAGATGAAGTTTCGTTTTGTTACAATACTAAGTCGTCCCATAGTATTATTCTGTACAATTTCTATACTTTTTATATACTCCTATGGAGAAACTCTCCAGTCACACAAGAGCCCGGAAGAGCAGACGAGGGATATATTAAATAAATACCTTGCTGAATCCCAAGAAATGGATCGAATACGATATGCGAGTTGTTCCAGAATCGAAGTGTCAGAAACCGAGCGGCTTGCAAACGTGAGCTTTTACGTGGGGTGCGAGGTTAAGAAACCGCTTTCGGCAGATCCCATTTTTCTCTCAGTGGCGTTCGGTGGTCGCGGTCAAGTTGAATTTATGGATGTATCGAGGAGTGACAAATGAAGCGCTAGGCGCAACCAAACCGGCAACTATGTGCCGGACGTCGCGTCAAGTTAGTCAGGCGCACAAGGTTCAATCGTGCCAGACAGGCCACCACCACCCCATAAAAAAATGGCGGTGCGCCGCTCTCAAGATCTCGCCGGGAAATAGCGCACATAGGCAAACTCGTCACCGTCTGGTGACCAGCAGGGCACGTTGATCGTGCCCTGCCCGCCGAACAGCTCGAACAACGTCTTGAGATTGCCGCCATCCATGTCCATCAGCCGCAGCCGCACGTCGAGATCGCGCGGATGGTCGAAAACCGAGGGGTCATAGGACAGGAGCAGAACCTTGTCATTGCTGGGCGATGGATGGGCGAACCAGTTACCCTGATTGTCCGACGTCACCTGCTCCAGCCCGCTGCCATCGGGGTGGATGCGCCAGATCTGCATCAGCCCCGTGCGGCTGGAATTGAAATAGATCCATTGTCCGTCAGCGGAATAATCCGGCCCGTCATTGCGGCCCTCGCCATGCGTCAGCCGCGTCTCGGCGCCGCCGTCGACGGAGATCGTATAGATGTCGAAGAGATCGTCGCGGATGCCGCAATAGGCAAGCTGGCGGCCATCGGGCGACCAGCCGTGCCAGTAGGACGGCTGGTTCTCGGTGACGAGCCGCGGCTTGCCGCCTTCGATGGGCAGGATATAGATCGTCGACTTGCCGAATTCGGTCTTATCAGAAATGACGATCTCGGTGCCATCGGGTGAAATGCCGTGATCATTGTTGCAGTTGACGGCAAAGCCGGTATCGACCTTGACGACTTCGCCGCCATCGAGCGGCAGTCGCCAGAGCAGCCCGTCGCCGTTCAAGAGCAGGTAGGAACCGTCGGGCGAGAAGTTCGGCGCCTCGACGAGCTTGTCCGTCTGCCAAACCTCGCGAGCTCTGCCCGTCCTGACATTGTAGATCTCGACCGAGCTGCGCATGTTTCCTCCCTCGCATTTCTAGAGCGATAGCGTCAGCAATCCCGACAGCGCTAGCGATCCCGGAACCGGTTGGTGATCGGATAGCGCCGATCACGCCCGAAATTCTTTTTGGTGATCTTCACGCCCGGCGCCGATTGCCGCCGCTTGTATTCGGCGAGATAGAGCAGGTGCTCGATGCGATGGACGGTCGCCACATCATGGCCGCGCGCGACGATCTCCTCGACCGCCATCTCCTTCTCAACCAGGCATTCGAGAATATCGTCGAGCACCGGATAGGGCGGCAGCGAATCCTGATCCTTCTGGTCGGGACGCAGTTCGGCCGACGGCGCCTTGTCGATGATATTGTTCGGGATCACCTCGCCCGACGGCCCCAGCGCACTTGGCGGCACATTCTCGTTGCGCCAGCGGGCCAGCGCATAGACCTGCATCTTGTAGAGGTCCTTGATCGGATTGAAGCCGCCGTTCATGTCGCCGTAAAGCGTGGCGTAGCCGACCGACATTTCCGATTTGTTACCCGTCGTCACCACCATCGCGCCGAACTTGTTGGAGATCGCCATCAGGATGACGCCGCGCGCCCGGCTCTGCAGGTTCTCCTCGGTGATGCCGCTCTCCGTGCCCGCGAAGAGATCGGACAGCGCGCTGCTGAAGCCCGTCACCGGCTGCTCGATCGGCACGATGTCATAGCGGCAGCCGAGCGCCTTTGCGCAATCGGCCGCGTCCTTCAACGAGTCTTCCGATGTGTAGCGGTAGGGCAGCATGACGGTGCGCACCCGCTCCTCACCCAGCGCATCGACGGCGATTGCCGTGCAGATCGCCGAGTCGATGCCGCCGGAAAGGCCGAGCACCACCGTCTTGAAGCCGTTCTTGTTGACGTAGTCGCGAAAGCCGAGCAGGCAGGCGCGGTAGTCGGCCTCCTCGCCTTCAGGAATATGCGCCATCGGCCCTTCGGCGCAATGCCAGCCGGTTTCGCCGCGCTTCCATGTCGTCACCGCCAGCGCGGTCTCGAACTGGCTCATCTGGAAGGCGAGCGACTTGTCGGCATTGAAGGCGAAACTGGCGCCATCAAATACCAGTTCGTCCTGGCCGCCGAGCTGGGCGGCATAGACCAGCGGCAGGCCGGTCTCGATCACCTGCTTCAACACCACCTGATGGCGGATATCGACCTTGCCTCGATAATAGGGCGAACCGTTCGGCGACAGCAGAATCTCGGCCCCGCTTTCGGCCAGCGTCTCGCAGACGCCGAGGTCGCCCCAGATATCCTCGCAGATCGGAATGCCGATGCGCACGCCGCGGAAATTCACCGGCCCCGGCATGGCGCCCTGGTTGAAAACGCGCTTCTCGTCGAATTCGCCGTAGTTCGGCAGATCGATCTTGTCGCGCACCGCGATCACCGTGCCGCCGTCGAGCACGGCGACGGAATTGTAGCGTCCGGTCTCGTCCTGCCGGGGAAAACCAATGAGAACACCTGGCCCGCCATCGGCAGTGTCGGCGGCAAGATTCTCCACAGCTTTCCAGCAGGCGCGGATGAAGGCCGGCTTCAGCACCAGATCTTCAGGCGGATAGCCGGAGATGAAAAGCTCGGTCAGAACGAGCAGATGCGCCCCTTCGCGAGCCGCATCGGCGCGCGCTTCGCGTGCCTTGGCGAGATTGCCGGCGACATCGCCAACCGTCGGGTTGAGCTGGCCGATGGCAATGCGGAAGATATCAGAAAGAGCGTTTTCCTGTGTCATGTCATTTATTTAGCCTGCACCTTCCGCAACCGCAACATGTCCGCGGCAAAAGCCGCACCTTGCGGCGACGAAATTTTTGTGAACGGACACGCAACCGCCTCGCGGCATAGACACGCATTGCAATTTGCCGGAGGAGCGGAATACTGCGCCCGACAGCGACTGCATCGATAACGGGCACCGGAAACAGGCCATGTCTAATCTTTCGAACTTCATGCACCATCATTTCGACAAGCCGGCCGACGAACTCGGCGATATTGAAAAACGCGTGCTGGCAAAGGCGCACGCGCGCAAAGTCATCTCGACCGATGTCAACGCCGCTCTTTCCGCCGAGTCCTCGTTCGGTGAGCGTGTCGCCGACGGCATCGCCCGCGTCGGCGGTTCCTGGTCGTTCATCCTCGCCTTCCTGGCCTTCCTTGTGGTCTGGACGCTGATCAATACCATCATCCTGGCAACAGGCGCTTTCGACCCCTACCCCTTTGTTTTCCTCAATCTGATCCTGTCGATGCTCGCCGCCATCCAGGCGCCGATCATCATGATGTCGCAGAACCGCCAAGCCGAACGCGACCGCTTCGAAGCCGCCAAGGATTACGAAGTCAATCTCAAGGCCGAGCTCGAAGTGCTCTCCCTGCACCAGAAGATCGACATGCGCGTGCTGACCGAGCTTACGGCGCTTCGCGAGGACGTCGCCCGCCTCAGCGCCGATCTTGCCGCCAGGGGCTAAAGCATGTCGCGCAAAACTGTGCAGCGGATTTCCCAGGCAAAGCGCGAAGCGGTTTTCCCCGGGCAAGCCGCTAGGCGTTTCGCCGCAACGACGTGCGTAAAAACAAGAAACTAAAGCCCGAGGAGCGTATCTGAAAGATCGCGACGCGCTTTAGACCGGATACCTGTCATATTGCGGCAGGCCATCGGTGATCTCATAGAAATCGCCCTTGTCGGCGCAGTAGATGTGATGGCTGAAGGCAAGGCCGCTCGGTTCATCGAAAGTTCCGGCCATGACGGAAACCTCCGGCGATTGGTCTCCTTGCCAGAACAGCGCCGAACCGCAATTCGAGCAGAAGCCGCGCTGGGCTTCGGCGCTCGACCGATACCAGCGGATCGCGCCGGCATCTTCCACCGAAAGGGCCGTGCGCGGCACATTGACCGCAGCATAATAGAACCCGGTCTGCCGGCGGCATTGCGAACAATGGCAGCCGACAACGGGTCCAGGCTTCGCCCCAATCGAATATCGCACGGCGCCGCAAAGACAGCCGCCTGTATGCCGTTCGGTCATGATCGCTCTCCCCTTTTATGAGTGACACTTGCCGCCGATCGCGATTGCCGTCAAATCCATTCCGTTCAACAAAATCATCAGAAATCTTGACGCTCGCAGGCGTTGCCGGTGTCCAGTTGTTGCGGTCACCGCTGTTGCTTGTCGACAACACCCGCCCATCCCGTCACATGCCGGCATTGAATCAGTCGCTGTAGTCGGCGATACTGCAGCTCCAATTTCATTCAACCTCTGGGAGACTGACATGAGAGCGACCCTGTCCAAACAGAAAGGAAACATCGCCCACAGGGACATTCTGCCTCATGAATATTCGGTTCTCCCGCGCGAGGAAAAGCTCGCGACGCCATAACGCCTTCCTGAAATTCTTTCTGGACGATCCAACCGTCGACCGCGGTCGGCGTTGGTCGCGTATGCGAAAATTTCTCTCCTATTATCGCCCGCATCTGCCTTTGCTGCTGGCGGATCTGCTGTGCGCCATCCTCGTCGCCGGTACGGCGCTCGCCCTGCCGCTCTGCGCCAATATCGTCACCAGCCGTCTTATGGCTCTGCCTAACGCCCCGGAGGCCTTTGCCCAGATGCTGGGGATGGGCGGCATCATGCTGGCCGTCCTGGCGGTCCAGATCGCCGCCATCTTCTTCGTCGATTATCGCGGCCACGTCATGGGCGCCCGTATCGAAGCGACGGTGCGGCAGGAACTCTTCGAACACTACCAGCAGCTCTCCTTCAGCTTCTACGACCGCCAGCGCACCGGCCAGCTGATGAGCCGTATCACCAACGACTCCCTATGGCTGGGCGAGCTCTTCCATCACGGACCCGAGGACCTCTCCATCGCTGTGCTGAAATATGGCGGCGCCATGCTGGTACTGTTCTTCATCGATCCGCCGCTGGCCGGCCTTATCCTGCTGCTGACCCCTGTCGCGGTGATCTATGCGCTCTATTTCAACCGGCGCATGAACCGCGCACTGGAAGCCAGCAAGCATCAGATCGCCGTCGTGAACGAGCGGGTCGAGGATGCGCTCGCCGGCATCCGCGTCGTCCAGTCCTTCGCCAACGAGGCGCTGGAAAGGGAACGCTTCGCCGAGCAGAACCGGCGCTTCCTGCAAAGCCGCGCCGACGGCTACCGCAGCGAGGCATGGTTTTCGGTCGGCACGGAAACCTTCGCCCAGCTCGTCACCATACTGGTGATCGTCGTCGGAGGCCTGCGTATCCTGACAGCGGACCTGACCGTCCCGGATATGCTGACCTTTCTGCTCTGCGTTGCCGTGCTTGTCGATCCGGTCCAGCGGCTCGCCAATTTCGTGCGTCTCTGGCAGGAAGGCTACACCGGTTTCATCCGGGCGATGGAAATCCTGGAGATCGACCCTGATATCACCGATCGGCCCGCCGCCCGGCCGATGCCGGCGCCGAGGGGAGAGATCAGTTTCTCCAACGTCGCCTTCGGTTACGAGGCCGATGGCCCGCGCGTGCTGGAGCGGCTTTCCCTCACCATCGCGCCCGGCGAGTTCGTTGCCCTCGTCGGTCCTTCAGGGGTCGGCAAGAGTACGCTTTGCGCGCTCATACCGCGCTTCTACGATGTCGAGGCCGGAGCGATCCGCATTGACGGCACTGATATCCGCGATGTGACGCTGGCCTCGCTGCGGCGCCATGTCGGGGTGGTGCAGCAGGATGTCTATCTCTTTGCCGGCACCGTGGCGGAGAACCTTCGCTACGGCAGGCCCGATGCCGGCGATGCGGAGCTGGAGGCGGCGGCCCGCGCCGCCAATGCGCACGACTTCATCATGGCCCTGCCTCAAGGCTATGACACCGATATCGGCCAGCGCGGCGTCAAGCTCTCGGGCGGGCAGCGCCAGCGCCTCACCATTGCCCGCGCCTTCCTCAAGGATCCGGAGATCCTGATTTTCGACGAAGCGACCAGCGCGCTCGACAATGAGAGTGAACGGGCGGTGCAGCAGGCGCTGCTGAGCCTGGCGAATGGCCGGACCACCCTGGTCATCGCTCATCGCCTGTCGACCGTCCGCCATGCCGACCGCATCCTGGTTCTGACGGCAGAGGGCATCGTCGAACAGGGGACCCATGACCAGCTGATGGCGCAAGACGGCATCTATGCCAATCTCCATAGCGTCCAAGCCAGCATTTGAAGGCAATAAAAAACCCGGCATCACGCCGGGTTTTCTTCATCCGTATCGGGCTGGTCTCAGCCGTGAGCGACCATACGCTTCTCGTCGCGTCCGCCCTTCATGCGCTCGGCAAGCAGGAAGGCGAGCTCGAGCGCCTGGTCGGAGTTGAGGCGCGGATCGCAATGGGTGTGGTAGCGGTCCTGCAGATCGTCGGCGGTGACGGCGCGGGCGCCACCGGTGCATTCCGTCACGTCCTTGCCGGTCATTTCGACATGGATGCCGCCGGGATGCGTGCCTTCGGCGCGGTGGATCTGGAAGAAGCTTTCGACTTCCGACAGAATCCGTTCGAAAGGACGGGTCTTGTAGTTGTTGAGCGTGATCGTGTTGCCGTGCATCGGGTCGCAGGACCACACCACCTTGCGGCCCTCGCGTTCGACGGCGCGGATCAGCCGCGGCAGGTTTTCAGCGACCTTCTCATGGCCGAAGCGGCAGATCAGCGTCAGGCGGCCGGCTTCGTTCGCCGGATTGAGAATATCGATTAGCTGCAACAGATCGTCGGCCTGCAGCGACGGGCCGCATTTCAGACCGATCGGGTTCTTGATGCCGCGGCAATATTCGATATGTGCATGGTCGGCCTGGCGCGTGCGGTCACCGATCCAGATCATGTGGCCTGATGTGGCATACCAGTCGCCGGAGGTGGAATCGACGCGGGTCAGCGCCTCCTCGTAGCCGAGCAGCAGCGCCTCATGGCTGGTGAAGAAATCAGTCTCGCGCAGACTCGGGTGGTTTTCCGAGGTGATGCCGATCGCCTTCATGAAATCCATGGTTTCGCTGATGCGGTCGGCAAGTTTGCGGTAACGCTCGCCCTGCGGGCTGTCCTTGACGAAACCGAGCATCCACTGATGCACGTTTTCGAGGTTGGCGTAACCGCCCATCGCAAAGGCGCGCAGAAGGTTCAGCGTTGCGGCCGACTGGCGGTAAGCCATGGCCTGACGCTCCGGGTTCGGAATGCGCGACTCTTCGGTGAACTCGATGCCGTTGATGATGTCGCCGCGATAGGCCGGCAGCGTCACGTCGCCCTGCTTCTCGACGTTCGACGAACGCGGCTTGGCGAACTGGCCGGCGATGCGGCCGACCTTGACGACGGGCAGCTGCGCGCCGAAGGTCAGCACGACGGCCATCTGCAGGAAGGCGCGGAAGAAGTCGCGGATATTGTCGGCGCCGTGTTCGGCGAAGCTCTCGGCGCAGTCACCGCCCTGCAGCAGGAAGCCGTTTCCGTCTGCGACATTGGCGAGATGCTTCTTCAGGCGGCGCGCCTCACCGGCAAAAACCAGCGGCGGATAGCTGGCGAGCGTGGCCTCCGTTGCCGCCAAAGCGGCTGCATCCGGATATTCGGGAACCTGCAGGATCGGTTTCTGCCGCCAGCTGCTCGGGGTCCAATTCTCTGCCATGTCACTCACCTCATTCACACCCGTCCCTGGGATGTACCTGTCCTTGATTGCGGCGGCTTATAGCCCTTTAGATCGGGCTTGCAAAGGCCAATCGCCCCGATGCTCCATGCCACGCTACCGCCATCGACCAACGCTCGCATACAGGTAGCAAAAATCCCCGTTTCCATCGTTAAACCGGCATATACCACGTCGGTTTCCCCATATTTTAGACTTTGAATGTAGAACCGGGAAGAGTTTCAACATCGGGGACACATCATGGCGATCCTTCCGCCGGGATTCATATCGGATCGTTCGGGCAATTTCGGCATCATGACGGCGTTGCTGATGGTGCCGCTCCTCGGCATGGCAGGCATGGCGGTGGATTTCGCCCACGCCATGAGCCTACGCACGCAGCTCTTTGCTGCCGCCGATGCCGCCGCCGTCGGCTCGATCGCCGAAAAATCTGGCGCGGTCGCCGCCGCCATGACCATGAGCGGCAATGGCACGATCTCTCTCGGCAAGACCGACGCCCGCAGCATCTTCCTGTCGCAGGTATCGGGAGAACTGTCGGATGTTAATGTCGATCTCGGCATCGACGTTACCAAGACCGCCAACAAGCTGAATTCACAGGTTTCCTTCACCGCGGTTGTGCCGACCACCTTCATGCGCGTTCTCGGCAAGGATTCGATCACCATCTCCGGCACGGCAACCGCCGAATATCTGACCGCATCGTTCATGGATTTCTACATCCTGCTCGACAACACGCCATCGATGGGCGTCGGCGCCACGGCGAAAGACGTCGCGACGATGGAAAAGAACACCAGCGATAGCTGCGCTTTCGCCTGCCACGAAACGGAAAATAAAAACAACTACTACAACCTTGCCAAGAAGCTCGGAGTCAGCATGCGCATCGATGTCGTGCGCCAAGCGACGAAGGAGCTGACGCTGACCGCGAAGTCGACGCGCGTTTCCACCAACCAGTTCCGCATGGGAGTCTATACCTTCGGCACCAAGGCCGAAGACGCCAATCTGACCACGATATCGGACCCGACGGACGACCTCGACAAGGTAGGCACCTACACTGACGCGGTCGATCTGATGACCATCCCGAAGCAGGGCTACAATAACGACCAGCAGACGAGCTTCGACAACGCGCTGACGCAGATGAAAGACATTATCACCACCCCCGGCGACGGCAGCACCGCCACGACACCGCAGAAGATCCTGTTCTTCGTCTCGGACGGCGTCGGCGACAGCGAAAAGCCGAAAGGCTGCACCAAGAAACTGACCGGCAACCGCTGCCAGGAGCCAATCGACACTTCCTTCTGCAAACCGCTGAAGGACAAGGGCATCAGGATTGCGGTGCTCTACACCACTTATCTACCTCTGCCGAAGAACAGCTGGTACAATACCTGGATCAGCCCCTTCCAGAGCCAGATCCCGACGAAGATGCAGGAATGCGCCTCGCCCGGCCTCTATTTCGAGGTGACGCCGACGGAAGGTATCGCCGATGCGATGAAGGCGCTATTCCTCAAGGTCATTCGCGCGCCTCGCATTACCAGCTAATGCATGTCGCCCGGAAGTGCACAGCGGTTCCGGGATAACGACATGCATCAAAACAAAGAGCTAAAGCACGTCGCATGAATCACGTTTGATGCGACGCGCTTTAAGCGCACACGGATGACTCAGACGCGCTGCCCGTCACGGACCCGATAGCTAGGAGCATACATGGTGACGAGCTCTTCGGCCGCAGTCGGGTGCAGCGCCATGGTCTGGTCGAAGTCGTCCTTAGTGCAGCCGGCCTTCAGCGTGACCCCGAGCAGCTGCGCCATCTCGCCGGCATCATGGCCAAGGATATGGGCGCCCACTACCTTGCGGCTTCCCGCATCGACGATCAGCTTCATGATCATCCGCTCGGCGCGGCCGGAAAGCGTCGCCTTCAACGGCCGGAACTGAGCCCGATAAACCTCGAGCTCACCGTAACGCTTGCCCGCCTCTTCTTCTGAAAGACCGACGGTGCCGATCTCCGGCTGCGAGAAGACGGCGGTGGGGATCAGCTCGTAGTCCGGCCGGGTCGGATTGTTCTTGTACTCGGTCTCGATGAAGCACATCGCCTCGTGGATCGCCACCGGCGTCAGCTGTACCCGGTTGGTGACATCGCCGAGCGCGTAGATGTTCTCGACATTGGTGCGGGAATAGTCGTCGACGATAATCGCGCCGCGCTCGTCGATCGCAACGCCGGCCGCCTCGAGGCCGAGGCCTTCGGTGTTCGGATCGCGCCCGAGCGCCAGCATGACGACGCCGGCCTGCAGCGTGCCGCTGTTCAGCGTCTCCAGAACGAGCCCGCCCTCGCCCTTCGAAACCTTCTGCAGCATGTCGTGGCAAAGGATGCGGATGCCCTTGGCGACCATCGCCTCATGCAGCCCGCGCCTCAGATCCTCGTCGAAGCGCGACAGGATCTCGGCGCCACGATAAATCAGCGTCGTCTCGACGCCGAGGCCATGAAAGATATTGGCGAACTCGACGGCAATATAACCGCCGCCAGCGATGACGATCGATTTCGGTAGCTCTTCGAGATGAAAGGCCTCGTTGGAGGAGATGCAGAGCTCGTGGCCGGGAAGGGCTGCATGCGGGTTCGGCCGCCCGCCGGTGGCAATCACGATCGTCTTTGCCGTCACCGTCTGGCCAGTTTTCACAAGCCGCACCGTATGGGCGTCGACGAGTTCGGCGCGCGTTTCCAGGATCTCGGCATTGGCGCCGGCAAGGCCCTTCTTGTAGAGGCCTTCCAGCCGGGCAATTTCCGCACCCTTGGCCGCCACCAACTTCTTCCAGTCGAAGCTGCTTTCGCCGACCGTCCAGCCGAAGCCGGCCGCATCCTCGAAATGCTCATGGAACTGCGAAGCATAGACGAACAGCTTCTTCGGCACGCAGCCGCGGATGACGCAGGTGCCGCCGTAGCGGTATTCCTCCGCGATCGCCACCTTTTTGCCGAGCGAGGCAGCGACACGCGCGCCGCGCACGCCTCCGGAACCGCCGCCAATGACGAAGAGGTCGTAGTCGTAGGAAGACATGAGGAGCTCCGGAAGGGAATCGCTGGAAGGATGTTCCTGATATAGGGGTGATCGCCCTGAAAACAAAAGCCCGCTCCTGCATCATCCCGTTCCTCTCGCCCGAATTTTCCCGGCAAACGGTTGACCCGACCGCCTGAGGCTGGCAGGCAAATCCACGCTGTAAAAAAGAAGCCGGAGCAAAAGATGGATCAAACTCTCTTCGCCAACCTCTGCAAGGCTGGCAAATTCAAGGAAGCGCTCGGCCTCGCCATCCAAGGCCACGAGAACGAAAAATACGCGCCGAGCCGCTTTGCGATGGACAAGAAAACAGGACTGCCGATCTTCTATCGCGGCAACAAGCGCGTTGAGCCGGATGAAACGGGCGTATGGCAATTGGCCAAGAGCTCGAAGGATTGGGGCTGAGGGTCCGGCGCTCACAGAGCGCCATCTCCTGGCGGTTTGCCGCTTTCAAGCGGTGATGCGGAAATCCGTCGGCATTTCCGCAAGCTGGGTCGCTTCCGACTCGACGCCGGAAACCGATGCTCCCGCAGGCCCGCGGCCGAAACGATCGATCATTGTCGAGATGGCGGTATCGGATCCTGCGATCAAAGCGGTGACCGATCCGTCCGCTTCATTGCGCACCCAGCCTGTGAGCCCGAGCCGCAACGCCTCATCGCGCGCCCACATGCGGAATCCGACCCCTTGGACCCTACCTGATACTCGCACCTGCAAGCCCTCGTAATGAGCAGACATGTTGCCTCGCCAAAGCCTCATCAGTATTGCCGCATCCATCATAGCAAAAAAGCCCGGACGATGCCGGGCTTTTGCAAATCTGCGGAGGCAGCCTTTACTTCTGGGCAGCCGGGGCCGGAGCGGGTGCCGGAGCCACCGGGCTGTCGGTTGCCGGCGGCGGTGCCTTGATGACCTTGGAGAGTTCGGCATTGCTCTGCTTTTCCAGGTCGCGAGAAATGCCCTGCGCCCAGATGTCGGCAGCCTTCGCCGTCTCGCGCGAGGCAACCGGGCCGTCGCGCAGCAGCTTCTTGCCGACGTCGGAATTATAGAAGTCGGCGATCGCCTTCAGTTCGTCGGCGGTGAAGGTCTTGGCATAGGTGAGCGCCGCCTCCTTCTCCAGATCGCCGCGGCGCGGCGCCAGCGCCAGCGCCTGCGCGTCGACCGTCGACGAAATGATGTCCTGGTAGTTCGGCGAATCCTGGATCAGGCCGGCCTTCAGGCGCTCGGCAAGACCGGGCAAAATGTTGTCGAACTGGGCGGTGGCGCCGATGGCGTCGATCGCCGCGCGAGAGGCCTTCAGTTGCTCCTCGGAGACCTCCTGCGCCTTGACGGCAGAGCCGAAGGCAAGCCCGGAAAGAACGATGGTCGCAGCGGCAAAACGGCCAAGACCTGCAATGTTCATCATGTGTGTACGCTCCTGTTATCTGTTTGCCTGCAGCGTGCGCGCACCCGCAGGACCGGCAATGATTGCAAGTGCCGCCATATTGATAAAGAGCCCGTGTTCGACGACGCCGGGTATGGAATTCAGCTCGCTCGAAAGCGCCTCTGCATCAGGAATGCGGCCAAAAGATGCATCGATAATGTGATGGCCGCCATCCGTGGTAAACTCTCCGTCACCGGATTGGCGCAGACTGAGGTCGCCGGAAAGGCCGAGCCGGGCCGCGACCTTCTCGATCGCGATCCGTGTCGAGACGAGCCCGAACGGATTGACCTCAATCGGCAGCGCGTAGGCGCCGAGCGTTTCCACAAGCTTGCTCTCGTCGGCAATGACGATCATCCGCTCGGAAGCGGCCGCGACGATCTTTTCGCGCAGCAACGCGCCGCCGCCGCCCTTGATCAATCTGAGCGACGGATCGACCTCGTCGGCGCCGTCGATCGTCAGGTCGAGTGCCGGCAGTTCATCGAGCGACTTCAGCGGCACGCCGAGCTCGACGCACAGCCGCGCCGTTCTTTCTGACGTCGGAACGCCTTCGACCTTGAAGCCGCTTGCGACTTTCTCCGCCAACAGGCGAACGAATTCTTCCGCTGTGCTGCCCGTGCCGATGCCGAGGCGCATTCCGTCTTCGACATGGGCGAGTGCGGCTGCGGCGGCCTTTATCTTCATTTCGCGGGCATCCATGCGCCGCCAACTCCGAATTATTGCGTTGGATGTGCTGTTTACACGGCTCGCCTGGCAAACGAAAGTCAAAATCATCACGGAAAATGAAAAGCCGAAACAAATGCCTGCGGCCTTCCCGGCCGGCATCCTAACGTTGCTTTCCGCCGCGCGATCGCCTACCTCTGGGATGATCCATCGTTCCGGAGCCGACCTGTCGTTCCCAGGGGAAACCTGTCGTGCCTCAGGACGACTTTTCTCCAGAACGACCCATTGCGCAAAGAGACAAGCCTTGACCCTTTCCCACGCCCGCCCGGCACTCATCGTCTTCGATCTCGACGGTACCCTTCTCGATACCCATACGGATCTTGTCGAGAGCCTCAATCATACGATCTCAGCCCTTGGCCTCGACCCGGTCAGCTATGACGACCTCACCCATCTCGTCGGCCACGGCGCGCGCGTAATGATCGAACGCGCCTGCCGGCTGCGCGGCCATCCGCTCGAAAGCGACGCCCTGCCGCCCCTGGTCGAGCGCTTCGTCGCCCATTACGCCGGCAACATGCCCGGCTGCACCGAACCCTATCCCGGCCTCGTCGCCGCGATGGACCGGCTTAAATTTGCCGGTTACCGCCTCGCCGTCTGCACCAACAAGATGGAAAGCCTGGCGCTCGGCCTGCTCGAAAAACTCGACCTCGTCAGCTATTTCGATGCCATCACCGGCGGCGACAGCTTCCCCGTGCGCAAGCCCGACGCCCGCCACCTCACCGGCACCATCGACCGCGCCGGCGGCGACATCACCCGCACCGTGATGATCGGCGACAGCATCAACGACATCGCCGTGGCGAAGAACGCTGCCGTACCGTCGATCGCCGTGCCTTTTGGATATTCGGACGTGCCGGTTTCCAACCTGGATCCCGATATGATCATCACCCATTACGATGAGCTGACGCCGGAACTGGTGGAGCGGCTGCTGCGGGAGTATGCGGTGAAGGTCGCGGTCTGAGGAGTCCGCTCATTTGTCCTCTCCGTCCCTCATTCCTGTGCTTGTCACAGGAATCCAGCCGGCTTGCGTCCGCAAGCCGAAAAGACCCTTAAATTGAGACCAGCATCCATCACTTGAAGACGACATTGCTTCTGCAATGGCACCATTTGTCGACGGGGCTGCAATTCCCCGCCACGTAGACACGCGGCTGCTGGATTCCTGTGACGAGCACAGGAATGAGGGGCGAGTTTTGGGCGCCAGTCTGCCAAGCGCAGCACTCCCCTACTCCTCACTCCCAAAACAAAACGGGCGGCCCGGAGACCGCCCATTCCATAACCCGCTAGACCCTGCGTCAAATCTGCGCGCCACGCGCCTTTGTCGTCGCGTCGAAGGCCTTGTCGACATAGCCGTCGCGGCCATAGACATCGTCGAAATATTCCACCACGCCGTCCTTGTTCGGCCAGGCGGTGAAATAGGAAACGTAGACCGGGATCTTCTGCGGCACCTTCACGGCATGGTTCTGCCCGGTGGCGATCTGCTTGGCGACGTCGTCGACCGTCGTGCCGAGCACGGCAGCTGCCATAGCACGCGGATTGGCAAGGCGCACGCAGCCGTGGCTCAAAGCCCGCATATCGCGCTTGAAGAAGTTTTTCGACGGCGTGTCGTGCATGTAGATCGCGTGGCTGTTCGGGAACAGGATCTTCAGTTCGCCGAGCGCATTGTCGCTGCTCGGCGGCTGGCGCACCGAGACATTATTGGTCGAGCCGTACCAATCGACGCTCGACGAGGCGACGGCATGGCCGTTCACCTCGACTTCATAGCCGAGCTGGTCGAGATAGTTCGGATCCGAACGCAGCTTCGGCAACATCTCGTTGATGATGATCGACTGCGGCACGCCCCAGAACGGGTTGAACTCCACCGTCTCGATCTCGTCGTCGAAGAAATAGGTTTGATTGTTCTTGCCGCCGACAACGACGCGCATTGACAGCTGTTCCTTGCCGTCATTGTGGTAATAGACCATGAAGGCCGGCTGGTTGATCATCACGTAGCGGGAACCAAGATCCTCCGGCAGCCAGCGCGCCTGCTCCATGGCGACGACGAGCTTGTCGATCTTCGAGGCATTGGTATCGCCACCGGTCATGGCCCGCACGGTCGCCTGGCCGATGACGCCATCGGCCTTCAGTCCGCGCTCTTGCTGGAAGGCCTCGACCAGCGAGACGATATCGGGCGAATAGTCGGTGCTGCCTGCGTAAGCGGCAAGCGTTGCCGCGTGATCGGTCTTCAGCGTTTCGGACCCATGCTTGCCGATCGCCTTGACGATATTGGCAATCTCGGGCGAGCTGTCGCCAGGCTTCAGCAGCTTGTCGAGCGAAACGACGATTCGCTCCTCATTGCCGCCGTCGGCGGCGCGAAGCTTGGCAAGCTCCGCCTTCAGCGCCTCAAATTGAGCACTATCGGGCGAACGGCTGGCGATGTAGGCGCCGACATCGGGGCTCATGCGGGCAAGCTTCAGCACCGACGTCAGATTGACCGCCTTGCGCTGAAAGTCATGATAGCCGGAGATCTTGTTCGGATCGATGCGGCCACGCACGGTGTCCTGCACGAAAGCCAGCACCTTGGCCGAGAGTTCGAGCTCAAACTGCGTCAGTGCCCGGTCGCGGAAGGCGGGATCGGGATTGGCCGGGTCAATCGCCGGTGTCTGGACCGTATAATCGGCAGGATCGAGACCGACGGAAGCCGCATCGGCAAGTGTCGCCATCGCCGACTTCGCGCGGTCGTTGATCTGGTTGCCATCGACCCAGACAAGCGGATTGCGGCTGTCGCCGTAATAGGCTTCGAGCACCTTCGCAACGTCCGCATTGGCGCGCACCTTGGCCTGCGCCAGGAAGCGGCGCTGGACTGCGGGTTCGGCGCTGGCATCGCCGCTTGCCGAAACATCGGCGACCGCGCCGGTGACGACGGGATCGGCAAACCTGCTGGTGTCGACGAACTGCAGCGTCTCTGTCTTATAGGTGTAGTAACGCGGGCCGCTCACCTTCGGCAGCGGCGCTTCCGGATCGAGCCCGCCGAGCGAGCCGCCGTCGGCGCCGCGCGGCACCGGACGGCCGGGCGCCTGATCCATGAAGATGGTGCTTTGGGTCCGCTGCCTGTCGCCGCGCAGCATGTCCATCAAAGTATAAGCATGCGCGGGTGCGGCACTCATAACCGCCACGCCGCAGGAAATTGCCAATGCGGATGCCGCGCTTTTCAAAACGAACGTCATATATCTTCCAGTCCCGGTGTCATGCTGTTCTCAGCTCAAATCCCGCGAAACTCAGCGTCCGGCTCATTGATCAGAAACCGGCCTGCGCCGCCAGCGCCGGCGGACTCAATTCTGTGTGACGGAGATCCTGCGCGGCGCCGCGCCGAAGTTCACACAAAATTATGAAATTATTAGTTAATTTTTTACCGAATTTTCGCATCCGGGCCAGTGGGACGAAATCGCCCGGACGCATAAAATTTTCAAAGTGGCCGAAAAAGCACGCACCACAACCCATCCAAACATGACTTTGGATTTCAATATTTCGCATGGGGGTCCGGTTTTCTTGTCGGACGTTCCCACCTATAAGACCTCATCTTTCTCAGATGACCGAAAACAGCATGTAAAGGGAAGGCAAGGCCGATGACCGCAACCCGCACCGAAACCGATACTTTTGGCCCGATCGACGTCGCCGCCGACCGATATTGGGGCGCCCAGGCCGAGCGTTCGCTCGGCAATTTCAAGATCGGCTGGGAAAAGCAGCCGCTGTCGATCGTGCGTGCGCTCGGCATCGTCAAGCAGGCCGCCGCCCGCGCCAACATGTCGCTCGGCCAGCTCGACCCTGCGCTTGGCAAGGCAATCGTCGACGCCGCCCAGGAAGTGATCGACGGCAAGCTCGACGAGCATTTTCCGCTTGTCGTCTGGCAGACCGGTTCGGGCACGCAGTCCAACATGAATGCCAATGAGGTGATCTCCAATCGTGCCATAGAAATGCTTGGCGGCGTCATGGGTTCCAAGAAGCCGGTGCATCCGAACGATCACGTCAATATGAGCCAGTCGTCGAACGACACCTACCCGACGGCGATGCACATCGCCTGCGCCGAACGGATCGCTCATCACCTGCTGCCGTCCCTGAAGCACCTGCATGCCGCCCTCGACATGAAGGTCACCGAATTCAGCCACATCATCAAGATCGGCCGTACCCACACCCAGGATGCCACACCGCTGACGCTCGGCCAGGAATTCTCGGGTTATGCCGCCCAGGTCGGCTCGGCCATCAAGCGCATCGAAATGACCCTGCCCGGCCTTTGCGAACTCGCCCAGGGCGGCACCGCCGTCGGCACCGGCCTCAATGCGCCACTCGGTTTCGCCGAGAAGGTGGCCGAAGAAATCGCAGCCATAACGGCCCTGCCCTTCGTCACCGCGCCGAACAAGTTCGAGGCGCTCGCCTCGCATGACAGCATGGTCTTTTCCCATGGCGCCATCAATGCGGCGGCCGCCGCCCTCTTCAAGATCGCCAACGACATCCGCCTGCTCGGCTCCGGCCCGCGCGCCGGCCTCGGCGAACTGGCGCTGCCGGAAAACGAACCCGGCTCCTCGATCATGCCCGGCAAGGTCAACCCGACCCAGTGCGAGGCGCTGACGCAGGTCTGCATCCACATCTTCGGCAATCATGCCGCGCTGACCTTCGCCGACAGCCAGGGCCATTTCGAGCTCAACGTCTACAATCCGATGATGGCCTATAATTTCCTGCAATCGGTGCAGCTGCTGGCCGACGCCGCCGTCTCTTTCACCGACAATTGCGTCGTCGGCATCGAGGCGCGCGAGGACAACATCAAGGCCGGCCTCGACCGCTCGCTGATGCTGGTAACCGCGCTCGCCCCGAAGATCGGCTACGACGCCGCCGCCAAGATCGCCAAGGCCGCGCATAAGAATGGCACGACGCTGAAGGAAGAAGCCCTCGCCAGCGGACTGGTCTCGGCGGAGGATTACGATGCGATTGTCCGCCCGGAAACGATGATCGGCCCGAAGTAGGACCTTGGGGAGTACCGCCCACCGCCCCCTCCCTCATTCCTGTGCTCCTGACAGGAATGAGGGAGGTTGGGGTAGCCGTTCTGCTGAATTTTTCACCAACGCGGACAGACCCGCATCCGCCTGCCGCGGCAACCCACAGCCCTGCAAACCTCACACCAACAGCGAAAAATTGTCCATCACCACCGAATTGCCCATGAAATCGAAACGGATTTCTTCAATGTCTTCGATCTCGACCGTAAGATTGGGATCGGTGACCTCGAACTCCTGCTGATAGACGATCTGGCCATCATTCATGGCGGTCAGCGTCAGGTGAAAGGGCAATGCAGACAGTTCGGCGATCGAGACGCCCTGAAAGGTAAACTCCCCGCCATCGACCATTTTCAAGGTCACCGGCAGCGAGCCCGGGGATAGCACGGTATCGCTGAAGCCGTCCTCGGTGATGGCGTCGACGCCCGGGATGGTATCGTAGACGATGCCGTTCAGAAGCGTCAGCTCCTGACTGTCGTTCACGGAGAGCGCAAAGCCCCGATAGTCGGGAAGGAAGAAATTATCCGCCCTCGACGTGACGCCCATGTCGTCAAAATCCAGGACCTCGTGGTATTTTTCGCCTTCGTTGACGCCGTCGATCGCCAGCGTCAGCACGCCGAGGTCCGTGCCCCCGGAGCCATCGGACATCTTGTAGCTCAGCGTCTCGATGAGCTGATCGTATTTCCCTAAATTCTTCACCACGTCGAGAGTGTAGTCCAGCTCGTACGTGAAGTGACCGTCAGGTTTCACCTTGAAGGTTCCGTACTTGCCTTCAATGATCGTTTCATGGTCAGGCCCATGTTTGGCGTCGATACGCACGCCATTGACGAAGCGCGCATACATCTCCGCTCCTTCGGGATCGCTGGCGAGGCGCAGCAGATCGCCCCTGATCCAGTCATGTTCGAAAAAAACGAGTAGGTCGTCGACAGCAGTTGGCTTTGCATTTGGCATTGGAAGCCCCGGCAGGTTAACGCTGCGGGAATATGAACCGGACTTGATCTGGAGGCAACCTGAACGGCCGCGACAAATGTCGATCTCGCCTTTCTTTTACTCGCCTGCCGCGTGTGACATCCCGACGGCAAAATGCAGCACGACATGGCCGCAACGCCAAACTCCGCCGCATGCAGATTGCTTTTGCCCGACAGGGGATTTAGATCGGTTCCAATTTTAGCGACGCGCCCACCAGAAAGGTCACTTCGATGGCTGACGATCTCTTCCCGCTCGGCAAGGACACCACGCCCTATCGCAAGATCAGTAGCGATCATGTGTCGGTCGATAGCTTCAAGGGCCAAGACATCCTGACCGTCGAGCCGGAAGGCATCCGCCTGCTCGCCGAAACGGCCTTTGCCGACATCAACCACCTGCTGCGCCCCGGCCATCTGAAGCAGCTCGCCTCGATCCTCGACGACCCCGAGGCGACCGACAATGACCGCTTCGTCGCCTACGACCTCCTGAAGAATGCCAATATTGCTGCCGGCGGCGTGTTGCCGATGTGCCAGGATACCGGCACGGCGATCATCATGGGCAAGAAGGGTCGCAGGGTCTGGACCGAAGGCGGCGATGGCGCCGCCCTCGCCCGCGGCGTCATTGATGCCTATGAGAAGAAGAACCTGCGTTATTCGCAGCTCGCGCCGGTGAAAATGTTCGAGGAGAAGAACACCCGCAATAACCTGCCGGCGCAGATCGACATCTACGAGGAAGGGACCGACGCCTATGAATTCCTCTTCGTCGCCAAGGGCGGCGGCTCGGCCAACAAGACCTTTCTGTACCAGGGCACGCCCTCGCTTTTGACGCATGACCGGATGATCGACTTCCTTAAGGAGAAGATCCTGACATTAGGGACGGCAGCCTGTCCGCCCTATCATCTAGCGATCGTCATCGGCGGCACCTCGGCCGAGATGAACCTGAAGACCGTCAAGCTCGCCTCGACCCGCTATCTCGACGAGCTGCCGACCGAAGGTTCGGAAAGCGGCCACGCCTTCCGCGATCTCGAGATGGAGAAGGAAATCCACAGACTGACGCAGCAGATGGGCGTCGGCGCCCAGTTCGGCGGCAAGTATTTCTGTCATGATGTGCGTGTCATCCGCCTGCCCCGCCATGGCGCTTCGCTGCCGATCGGCCTCGGCGTCTCCTGTTCCGCTGACCGCCAGGCCAAGGGCAAAATCACCCGCGACGGCATCTTCATCGAGCAGCTCGAAACCGATCCGTCGAAATACATGCCCGAGATCGATGAGGCGAAGCTGTCGGAATCGACTGTGCGTATCGATCTCAACCGGCCGATGGCCGAGGTGCTTGCCGAACTGTCGCGACATCCGGTCAAGACGCGCCTGTCCTTGACAGGCACGATCATCGTCGCCCGCGACCTGGCGCATGCCAAGATCCGCGAGCGGCTGGAAAAGGGCGAAGGCATGCCCGATTACCTGAAAAACCATCCGGTCTACTACGCCGGTCCGGCCAAGACGCCCGCCGGCTACGCCTCCGGCTCCTTCGGCCCGACGACGGCCGGCCGCATGGACAGTTACGTCGACCAGTTCCAGTCCTTCGGCGGCTCGATGGTGATGCTCGCCAAGGGCAACCGGTCACGGGCGGTGCGCGAGGCCTGCAAGAAACACGGCGGCTTCTACCTCGGCTCGATCGGCGGCCCTGCCGCCCGCCTCGCCCAGGACTGCATCCGTAAGGTCGAAGTCTTCGAATATCCCGAACTCGGCATGGAAGCGGTGTGGAAGATCGACGTCGAAGACTTTCCCGCCTTCATCGTCATCGACGATAAGGGCAATGATTTCTTCCAGGAATTGAACCTGGGCTGATATCGACAAGTCGAAGACGATCTCCGGCAGAGAATAACTGTAAGTTTTTCAGACAGCGTTCTCACACAATGAGTATGCACTGTCTCGCCAAAGATACGTTTTTCCGTGCAGAATCATAGGCCTGCAAGAAGTATTGACCCATGGGGCAATTGTCGTATGTAGTATTTGGTATATATCGCTTTAATCTTTTCCCAAGAAATTTAAGCTACCAAATAGAATATTGCCTTTGAATATATGAGGAGTTCGCCGGATGAATACGGCTGTCGCGCCCAAGGTGCAGGTTCCCGATGTTGCGGGCCAGATCACCTATGCCATGCGCTCGATGGGCGTTGCGCCGATACCGCGCAATTACGAACTCTTCTACGAGGCCTATATCGGTTCCAATCCGGCGCTCACCCGCGAGCTTTCCGCGCTCGGCAGCCAGGCGACGCAGGCCGAACTTGACGCGCTTGGCGCGCAATATTTCACCAGCAGCCCGGTCCGCGTCGTCGATGACGCCCATACCCGCATATCAGGCGAACTCGACGGCCTGCTGCGGATCCTGAAACAGGAGCAGAGTTCGCTCGAAAGCTATACCAGGCTGCTCGGCGAGACCCATAAGCGCATCACCTCCAAGAGCAATGCCAGCGTCGAGCTGATCGAAAACGCCATCGAACTTTTGAGCCAGGCGACCGGCGACACCATGGCGCACGGCGAACGCACCGTCGAGGACGTCGTCCAACGCTCGCAGGAGATGGACCAGGTCCGCAAGGAACTGGACGAATACAAACGCATCGCCAACACCGATTCGCTGACGCGCCTTTCCAACCGCCGCGCCTTCGACGAGCGCCTCGCCGCCGTTTTCAACAATCCCGGCATGCGGCCCGTGACGGCCCTGCTGCTCGCCGACATCGACAACTTCAAGAAGATCAACGACACCTACGGCCATCCCGTCGGCGACAAGATCCTTGCCACCGTCGCCTCCGTCATCCGCAGCAACGTCCGGCGCGATGTCTTCGTCGCCCGTGCCGGCGGCGAGGAATTCGCCCTCATCATCGACGGCAATACGCCCGAGGAAATCACGGCAATCGCCGAGCGCATCCGCCGCACGCTGGAAACGACCCCGTTCAAGAATTCCCGCACGCGGGTCAACTACGGGCCGATCACCGTCTCGATCGGCATCTGCATGGCCTCCAGCGCCGAGGATGCCGGCGAACTCTACAGCAAGACCGACATCGCCCTTTACGGCGCCAAGAATGCCGGCCGCAACTGCACGATCCTCTATCAGGACGGCATGCAGAAGGATTTCACCAAGAGCTGGCTGATCTACAAGACCTGACGGCCGTTCCACTCCGCGGCGGTTTTACCACATCGTCTTCGCCGCGCGGCCGGGCCATTCCCGGTCGTAGGTTTCCTGGTCGAAATCGCCGACCGCGGCCTTCAGCATCTGGCCGGGCGTGGGCAGCCTTGCAGGATCGGCGAAATGTTCGGCATTCCACAGTTCGGCCCGCATCACGGCGCGCGCGCACTGGAAATAGACCTCGTCGATCGAGATGACGATGACGGTGCGCGGATGTTTGCCGTCCATCTCGAAGCTTGCAAGCAACGCCTCGTCATCCGAGACGACGCCGCGGCCGTTGATGCGCATCGTCGTGTTCGAGCCAGGGATCAGGAACGCATGGGTCGGCGGCACCTCCTTGTCGTCCTCGGCATGGATGACGAGCACCGGCCGGCCGATTGCGCCCAGCGTATCGCGCGCCTCGAACTCCTCAAGTCTCCGGCCGGTGACGCGATGGACTTCATCCTCCAGCACCGCTTGCGCGGCCGGGTGAAGGCCGATCATCCGGCCGAAATCGACAAACAGCCAGGCCATCTCGCTTGGCGCGCCGATCAGCACCAGCCGCTCGCAGGCAACAGGCGCCACCGCGGGCAGCAAGCCCGCCGCTGACACCATCAGCGCCGCACCGCCGAAGGAATGGCCGATAACCGCATCGAAGGCGCCGAACCGCTGCTCGGCCGCGGCGATCGCTCCGACCGCAAGGCCCATATGCAGGAAACGCCCGCCGGCGCGCCCGTGACCGGGAAAATCGAGCGCCACCACCTCCGCGCCGGTTGCCACAAGCATCGAAACCACCTCAGCCATATATTCGGCGCTCGAGCCCCAGCCATGTGTCACCAGCAAACGCTGGCGTTTTCCCAGCGCCCCGCCATTCAGCCGATAGGCATGCGCTTTCGCCCCGGCTGCGATCTTGAGAGTGAAGCGTTCGGCGCCTGCCAGCCGGGCCGCGCCCGCGGCATGCGCCGCCTTCGCCCTTGCTCCCTTCGGCCGCGGCGAAGGGGTGCGGCAGAACAGCCGGAACGCCGCCCTGCCCGCCAGATCGGGCGAAATCGCCTGCAGAGCCGAAAAACCCAGGCGGGTGACCTCAAGCGCAAAATTTGCCATAGTGAGAATCCAAAAGACTGTTCAACACTGAACAATAAAGTACAACGATGAACAAAAATCAATCCCTTCCCTGGGATCATCCGCGTTTTCGCAGCTGGATCGCGGTGGCGCGCGCCTGCCAGCTGATGCAGCAGTCGCTGACGCGCTCGCTGGCCGATCTCGATATCAAGCCGCCGCACCTCGATATTCTCGTCAATCTCTACCGTTTCGAAGGCATCTCGCAGCAGGAGCTGGCGCGCAAGCTGTTGGTTGGCCGCTCCAATATGAGCATGCTCTTGCCGCAGATGGAAAAACGGGAGCTGATCGAGCGGCGCGGCGACGCGCGCGACAAACGCGTGCTGCGCCTTTATCTCACTGCGGAGGGCCGCCGGCTGACCGAGGCGGCGATGGCGATCCAGACCGATCTTATCGAACGCACGCTCTCCGACGAGCCGATCGAACAATGCATGGCGACGGCCACCTCGATGGAGCGCATCATAGCCACGCTGCTCAAGGATCTCAGCGACGACGACTGATGATCAATGCAGCGTCGGCGCCGGCGATGCACCGCTCAGCGAGCGGTATTCCCAGGCGGCGACGACGATCAGCACCAGCGTCGCCAGAATGCCCAGCAGATAGATTTCGAGGAAGGGTGCCGCGAAGGCAAGCAGGATCAGCAGCACCAGACCGGCAAGATGCGACAGCGGCAGCTGCCCGCTCGTCGCGCCCTTGAACCAGAGATTACCGATGAGGAACAGGCCGGAGCCGCCGAGCACCGCCGCAGCGATGCCGAGATCGCCCGTCTCATGCGGATGCGAGAACATGAACTCGACGGCCACCGCATGGACGATGATGCCGGCCAGGATCGGGATATGCCCATAGGTGAAGGCAAGCCGCGCCAACGCCCCCGGCGTCGCCTCATGCTCGATGCGATGGGCGGCGCGCCCATGGCCGAAGCGAAAATAAAGCCACCACATGGCGACGGTGCCGATGAAACCGGTGACGAAGACGATGCCGGTCAGCCCCGAAACCGGCAGCTCCGAAAAGGTGCGGCCGGAAACCAGGATCGCCTCGCCGAGGCAGATGATGACGAACAGCGCGCAGCGCTCGGCCATGTGGGCGCCGGAAACGTCCCAGTCGCTCGGCTTCGAGCGGCCGAGCCCGGGCACGGCAAAGCCCGCGGCCGGCCCGATATATTCGATCGCCAGCGCGATCACCCAGGCGATCAGCCGGGCTTCATGCTCCAGCAACCCGCCGGCGATCCAGAAGACGGCGGCCACCACGAGCCAGGTGGTGATGCGGACGAAATTCAGCGTATTGGCGCGGTCGACGCGCGTCATTGCATAGGTGGTAAACAACGAGCGTCCGACCTGCATCGCCACATAGGCGCCGGCAAACAGCAGCCCTTTGTCGCCGAAGGCCTCGGGAATGGAGGCCGACAGCAGCAGCCCGAGCATCATCAGCGCCACCAGCATGCCGCGCACCGGCATCTTGTCGGGATCGAGCCAGTTGGTCACCCAGGCGGTGAAAATCCAAACCCACCAGACGGCAAAGGTCATCAGCGCCGCTTCGGCAGCACCGAGCGGCGTATAATGGGCGGCAAGCGCATGCGAAAGCTGCGAGATCGAAAAGACGAAGACCAGGTCGAAGAACAGTTCGAGGAAGGTCACCTTGCTGCCGGCCGCACTCCCCTTGGCGCGCAGCCAGTTCTTTCCGTTCGTTTTCGCCATATGGCCCCCCGATGGCTGGTTATGTGAAGTTCAGCGCGGCTTTTCCGCCGTGTCGCGGTTCATGCCCTTTTCCCTGAGTTCATCCTCATAGGCCGAAAACAGCTCGGCGCCCCTTTCGCCGAGTTCGCGCAGATAGGTCCAGGTGTAGATGCCGGTATCGTGCATGTCGTCGAAGCCGATCCTGACGGCATAATTGCCGGTCGGCGTCATCGAGATGATCGCGACGTTGCGCTTGCCCGGCACCGTCACCCGCTGCCCCGGCCCGTGGCCCTGCACCTCGGCCGACGGCGACAGCACGCGCAAGAGTTCGGCCGACAGGTCGAAGCTCTGGCCATCGTCGAAGGTTATCGCCAGCCTCTGCCGGTCTTTCGAAACGCGAAGTTCGCTCGGCCAGATATCGCTCATCTCTATCACCCTCTTTCCTCTGGAGCAGTAGGCGTTCGCCTTTTTCGAGGCAAGCGCAAATTAGCGTGTGCGAAATCCGTTTCCCTTGACGGCGCAATCACATATGCACACATAGGAAGATATCGCTTGAAAACAGGCAGGTCTGGCGCGCTTCAGGTTCGCTCGCGGAGGAATTGGTGAATACGAGAGTCGGAACGATAGGCAACGCGTCGCCGCTCACGGCGGATGCAAATCCGATGATCGACCCTTTCGGCCGGGCAGTCACCTATCTCCGCGTCTCCGTCACCGATCGCTGCGATTTCCGCTGCACCTATTGCATGGCGGAGAATATGACCTTCCTGCCGAAGAAGGATCTGTTGACGCTGGAAGAGCTCGACCGGCTCTGTTCCGCCTTTATCACCAAAGGCGTGAGGAAAATCCGGCTGACCGGCGGCGAGCCGCTGGTGCGCAAGAACATCATGTATCTTGTGCGCCAGCTCGGCGAAAAGATCGGTTCCGGCCTCGACGAGCTGACGCTGACCACCAACGGCTCGCAGCTCTCCCGCCATGCCGAGGAGCTTTATGAGTGCGGCGTGCGCCGCATCAACGTCTCGCTCGATACGCTCGACCCCGACAAATTCCGCAAGATCACCCGCTGGGGCGATTTCGCCAAGGTCATGGAAGGCATCGATGCCGCTCAAAAGGCCGGGCTGAAGATCAAGCTCAACGCCGTGGCGCTCAAGGATTTCAACGACTCCGAGATGCCCGAACTCCTGCGCTTCGCCCATGGCCGCGGCATGGACCTCACCGTCATCGAAACCATGCCGATGGGCGAGATCGACGAGGACCGCACCGACCAGTACCTGCCGCTCTCCGAGCTTCGCGCCGATCTGGAAAAGCAGTTCACGCTTACCGACATCGACTACCAGACCGGCGGCCCGGCCCGTTACGTCAGGGTCACGGAGACCGGGGGGCGCCTCGGCTTCATCACGCCGATGACCCATAATTTCTGCGAGAGCTGTAACCGCGTCCGTCTCACCTGCACCGGCACGCTCTTTATGTGCCTCGGCCAGAACGACGCCGCCGATCTGCGCGCAGCACTCCGCGCCACCGAAGACGACGCCCTCCTCCAAGCTGCCATCGACGAAGCCATCACCCGCAAACCGAAGGGCCATGATTTCATCATCGACCGCACCCACAATCGCCCGGCCGTGGCGCGGCATATGAGTGTCACCGGCGGGTGAGACGCGGTCCCGCGAAGCGGGAGCGATCGATCCAGTGAATCGATCGCAGCGTCGAACGCCCTGAGCCCAAGCGAAGGGTTTCCCGCGCCCAAAGACTTGGGCGCACTGGATTCCTGTGACGAGCACAGGAATGACGGAGAGTGGGTTAATACCTGCGCTAGATTTTCTGCCGTCGAGCGAAGTTACGAGCAAAGCACACCAATCAGCCCATTGAACGCACGGCACATCGATCAGCCCTCATCCTGAAGTGCCAACACCCAAGAGAGCCCCATCCTGAGATGTGTAGCCCATAGGGCGAAGCCTCGAAGGACGAGGCGGGCGCTCCCGCCCAGGCACAACCATCCTGAAAAGCCCAGAAACGACGGAGCGGCAGGATCCTTCCGACCTCATCAATCAATCAGTCGATCAATCGCTGCGCCGTAAACTTGTCCGTAACAAGCATGTCGATGACCCCCACGCGCAACGCACCGGCGATTGCGTCGGTCTTTTTCGATCCACCAGCAAGAGCGATAACCCGCTCCACCCGCTCGAGATCCTCAAGCGGAAGTCCTATGACCCGGTCGTCCAGGGGCGTCTTGACCGGCTTGCCGTTTTTATCGAAGAAGCGCAGCGAGATGTCGCCGACGGCGCCCGCTTCCGCAAGATCGGAGAGTTCCCGAGATGAAAAGATGTTGCCGGACCGTGCGAGAAGTTCGGACGGTTCGACGGCTCCGATTCCGACGATCGCGAGCGTTATGCTGCCGAACAGGTCCATCGTCTCGCGAACATACGGATCGGCCTGCATCAGAAGTTTTGCCTCTCGGGATGACGTCACGCCCTGCACCGGGAGCAGTTTCGGCTCGGCGCCGGTCAGGCGCGCAAGCCGCGTGGTCAGCTGCGTGGCATGCGTCTGCACGGAAGGGTCACCCATGCCTCCAAGCGTCTGGACGACATATTTCACCTGAGCGCTCTTCTGCGGATGAATGTTCTCGACCATCTTGAAAATGGTCTGGCTCCAGCTGGAAACGCCGATGATCTCCCCCGGCGCAAGCGTCACCTCGAGGAGATGCGCCGCTGCCTCGCCAATGCGGGCCATGATGGCGCCGTCCCGATCTTCCGTGCACTCGACGACGATCGCCTCCGGCAGATCGTATTTCTCGCGAAGCGCGCTCTCGAGTTCGCTGTAGGTGCCGACGGGAGGGATGACGCTGGTTCGCACGATATCTTCAGCCTCGGCACGCTTGAGCATGCGCGACACCGTCGCCTGCGACAGGCGAAGGTGCTGTGCGATCTCGGCCTGCCGCCGCCCCTCGATGTGGTACATCTGGGCGACCCTTGAAATGAGGCGGAGTTCGTTGAGCCGAGTCATTGCTAATCCCAGAGTGAATTTTTATTCACCTTTAGCCTGTGTTTCGCGGGACGTCGAGCGGGCGAGCGCATCATTCCAGGCATCGAGAAGCCCCGCTCGATCCATGGGTTGCGGCTCTATGGTTTGGGTGTTTCGCGGCAGCCTCGCGACCACCTGGAGATCGGTCCACAAGCCGAGTGCCAGTCCCGCCAGGTAAGCAGCACCCAAAGCCGATGCCTCGGGTGCTTCGCATTGGATCACGGGATGGTCGATGAGGTTGGAGACACATTGCATCAGGAAGCGGTTCTGGCTCGGTCCGCCATCCACATAGAGCGCACCGAGCGCACCGCCGCTCTGCGCCCGCATGGCCGCGATCACGTCATGCACCTGCAAGGCGATGGAATCGGTGACCGACCGCGCCATTTGCGCCCGCGTTGTATTGAAGGTGATCTGGGAGAACAGGGCACGGGCGTCGGAATTCCAGTAAGGCGCCCCCAGTCCCACGAATGCCGGCACGAACCCGGGTCCGCCCGGCGCAGCACTTTCCGCAAGTTCGACAAGCGCCGCCACATCGGCAAGGCCAAGAATATCAGCCATCCAGGGAAGACTGGCGGCGCAGACCAGAATATTGCCTTCGAAAGCGAAGGTCGGCTTTCCCCCGATACGCCACGCGACGGTGGTTGTGACACCGTTGCGTGGAGGAATATATTGCGCAAGCGTCGTCATAATGGAAGAGCCGGTTCCGAAGGTCACCTTGCCGTCGCCCGGCTTGAAAGCGCCGTGCCCGAACAGGGCAGCGTGGCTGTCGCCGATCGCGGCCATGATCGGCGTGCCATCCGCCACCCCCGGCAATCCCTGCGTTCTACCGAAATCGGCAGAACTGTCGAGCACCTCGGGAAGGAGCGCGATATCGACGCCGAAGATCTCGCCAAGCTCCTCGCTCCATCTCTGCTCCCGCAGATCGAACAATTGGCTCCTGGCGGCATTCGAAGCGTCGCAGACATGCCGGCGCCCGCCGGTCAGGCAGTGGACGAGCCAGCTGTCCACCGTTCCCAGTCGCACCGATCGCCCGGCCGGAACACGGTCGAGCAGCCACCGAAACTTGGAACCCGGAAACATCGGATCCAAGGGCAGGCCCGTGAGCGCCTGCACCCGGTCGAGGTGGCCCTCGGCAATGAGTCGTTCGCAATCGGGCGCCGTTCGGCGGCACTGCCAGCTGACCAACGGTCCAAGCGCATCTCCCATTTCGGCGTCCCAGGCAGTGACGGATTCACGCTGGTTGGAAATGGCCACGGCCTCGATCACCACATCCGGGCCGGCGGCCTTCAGGCAGGCGTCGACTGCTTCGCAGACCGAGGCGTAGAGCCTGCGCGGGTCCTGTTCGACCCAGCCCGGCTTCGGATAGGAGATGCCGACGCGAGCCGAACCTCTGCCGACGATTTCTCCCTTTTCGGAAACGAGAACGGCCTTTGAATTGGTCGTGCCCTGGTCGATTGCCAGAATTGTCCGCATTCTATCCTCTCCGGATCAGGTCACCGCCGGGACGACAAAAGCGTCCCCGCCGGTCACGTGATCCCAATTATTTGCGCCTGATTAGCGACTGCGCGGCGTCGGCGATGGCAGCCGGCGCCATCCCGAACTCGTCGAGCAGGAACTCTGCCGAACCGGTCGGGGCGTAAATGCCAGGAACGCCGAGACGCTTCATCGGCACTGGAGCATTGTCGACCACCACTTCGGCGACCGCGGAACCGAGCCCGCCGAAGATAGAATGCTCCTCGGCCGTGACGATCGCTCCGGTTTCCCTAGCCGCGGCGATGATAGCCTCCTCGTCGATTGGACGAACCGTCGCAAGGTTCAGAACCCTGGCATTGATGCCGCGATCCGCGAGGATTTCGGCCGCCTTCACAATGCGATGAGTCAAAGTGCCGTTGGCGATAAGCGTGACGTCGGAACCTTGGCGAAGGAGATTTGCCTTGCCGAGTTCGAACCTGTGACCCTCCGGAAGCAGATCGGGCACGCCAACGCGCGACAGACGCAGGAAACAGGGCCCGTTATAGGTCGCGGCCCACGCAACGGCAGCGGCGGTTTCGATGCGGTCACAGGGCGCAATGACCGGAAGGTTGGGCAGGACCCGCGTCCAGGCGAAGTCTTCGATCGAGTGATGTGTCGGACCGAGTTCGCCATATGCCATTCCGGAAGAAATTCCCACCAGCTTGACGTTGGCATTCGAGTAGGAAATATCGGCCTTGATCTGCTCCAGCGACCGCCCTGTGAGAAACGGAGCAGCGGCACATACGAATGGAAGACGTCCGCCGTTGGCCAGGCCTGCTGCAACGCCAACCATGTTCTGCTCGGCAATACCAACATTGACGAGGCGCTCTCCAAACTTCGCCTTGAAGCCGCCGAGCTTCGAAGAGCCGACGGAGTCGTTGCAGACGGCAACGATCGTGTCGTTTTCGGCTGCCAGCCGCTCAAGCGTAGAGGCAAATGCGTCGCGGCAATCATAGAGCTTGGGTGGGTTTACTGACGCGTTCATTACAGTGCCTCCGACAGTTCTGCCAATGCGATTTCGTACTGTTCCTTGCTCGGCACCTTGTGGTGCCAGTCGACCCGGTCCTGCATGAACGAAATTCCATGGCCCTTGTTGGTATGGGCGACGATGCAATGCGGTCTTGCTCCCCGGTGTTCGAGAGCCGGAACGACTTCGCTCATGGCGTTTCCGTTGATCTCGGTGACCTCCCAATCGAAGGCCTCGAGCTTCGGGCGAAGCGGAGCGAGATCATTGGTTTCGGCGAGCGCCGCACCCTGCTGGAACCTGTTGTGATCGATGACCAGGGTCAAGTTGTCGAGTTTGAACTGGGCGGCCGCCATGATCGCTTCCCAGTTGGAACCCTCCTGCATCTCACCGTCGCCGGTGGCGACATAGGTATGAAATTTTGCGCCTGAGAGTTTGGCGGCTTTCGCCATTCCGACGGCCACCGGAAGACCGTGGCCCAGCGGCCCGGTATTGGTTTCGACGCCGGGAACCTTGTTGCAATTCGGATGCCCGTTCAGCCTCGAATGCGGCTGCAGAAAGGTGGAGACCTCCTCCTCCGGAATGAAGCCGCGTTTTGCGAGCGTCACATAGAGAGCGCATGCCGTATGTCCCTTTGAAAGGACGAACCTGTCGCGGTCGGGGTGTTTCGGCTGATCGGGCCAGACATTCAGGACACGAAAATAGAGCGCCGTCAAAATGTCGATCACCGACATCTCCCCGCCAATATGGCCGGCGCCCGCTTCAAAGACCGCCTGGAGATCGCGCAATCGGATCTCGCGGGCGATGCGCTCAAGTTCTATCGTATCCATGGGTTCCTCATGTGTGCATAAATATTCACTTATCAATATTTTTGCACAAGAAGCTGATTAGTCAAGCCCCTTATACAATGCAATGACAGCGGACGCCCGAGGAAATCTTGTTGACAGCCGGAAAGCAACTTGTTAATGAATTTTCCAACAAGTGTGAATAATTATTCTTGCTTGCACGAATATCGGATACAAGCCTAGGCATATAGGGAGGAGCAATGGTGGCGCTCGATATCAATGAACACAGGCTTTCGTCCGGAGCCTGGCTGAGCAAGCTCAAGGGAGCAACCGGTCCGCTCGTCGGACTGCTCGCGCTGTGCGTCTTTCTGAGCCTGAGCACCGACACGTTTCTTTCGGTTCGAAACGGCCTCAACATCCTCGACCAGATCACCGTTCTCGGCATCATGGCGGTCGGAATGACCTTCGTCATCCTGATCGGCGGCATTGATCTCTCCGTCGGCTCGGCGCTTGCCCTGGCGATGATGGTCATGGGCTGGACCGCCAATGTCGCCGGTCTGCCGCTGCCCATCGGGATCGCCTCTGCGCTGATCGCATCGGCAGTCTCCGGCCTGATCGTCGGACTTCTGGTGACGCAATTCAGGGTACCGGCCTTCATTGCCACGCTTGCGATGATGTCCGCGGCTCGCGGCGTTGCAAACATGATCACCGATGGCCAGCAGATCGTCGGATTCCCCGATTGGTTCATGATGCTGGCAATCGACCGCCATTTCGGCGTCATGACGGCCACGGTATTTTTGATGCTTGCGGTTGTTCTTGCGGCATGGCTGTTCCTGCACTTCCGCTCCGAAGGGCGCATGCTTTATGCGGTGGGCGGAAATCCGGAAGTCGCACGCCTGGCCGGGATCAACGTCCCGCTCGTGACGATATCAGTCTATGTCGTCAGTGCCGTCCTTGCGGGGCTTGCTGGCATCGTGCTCGCCGCTCGGCTGGATTCCGTCCAGCCATCCAGCGGTCTCGGCTATGAGCTGGACACCATCGCCGCTGTTGTCATCGGCGGCACGTCGCTCTCCGGCGGCGCCGGCGGCATCGGGGGAACGCTGATCGGCGTTCTTATCATCGGTGTGCTTCGCAACGGGCTCAATCTTCTCAACGTCTCGCCGTTCCTTCAGCAGGTGATCATCGGCATCGTCATCGTGCTCGCGGTCGGCGCGGAAACCATTCGCAGGCGTCGCGCCTGACGAGCGTGGTCCGCCGCATTGGCGGACCTGGAATTCCGCCCCGAACGTTTGGGGCGGATCAATAACCCAAGGGGGAGGACATACCCGAGGGTCCCATCAAACAACGGAGGAAATACAATGAAAATAGCGCGCACCATGCTCGCGTCTGCCGCCCTGCTCGGCCTCATGCTCGGTCCCGTACACGCTGCGGAACTGAAGAAGCTCGGCCTGGCCGTTGCCAATCTTCAGGCAAACTTCTTCAACCAGATCAAGCAATCGGTCGAGGCCGAAGCCAAGAAGCGCGGCATCGAAGTCATCACGGTCGACGCAAAAGGCGACGGACCGACGCAGGTCAACCAGATCCAGGATCTTCTGACCCAGAAAATCGACGCGCTGATCTACATTCCGGCCGGTGCGGCCGCTGCGACCGTTCCGGTCAAGCTGGCCAAGAGCGCCGGCATCCCGGTCGTCAACGTCGACCGCAACGCCGAGGGTGCACCGGGCGACACCTTCCTCGCAACGGATTCCGTCGCCTCTGCCAAGGCAGTGTGCGACTACATTCTGAAGGAAGCCGGCGGCAAGGGGAAGATGGTCATCATCCACGGCCAGAAGGGCACGACGCCGGAAGTCGATCGCTCGAAGGGCTGCGCTGAATCCCTCAAGGCCTATCCTGACGTGAAAGTTGTCGCTGAGCAGTTCTCCAACATCTGGAGCCAGGACGAAGGCTTCCAGATCATGCAGAACATGCTGCAGGCAAACCCCGACGTTTCGATCGTGTTCGCCCAGGCCGACGGTCTTGCACTTGGCGCCGCGCAGGCGATCAAGGTCGCCAATCCGTCGCAGAAGATCGTCGTTGGCGGCTTCGATGGCGACACTGCAGCTCTCGAAGCCCTCAGCAAGGGCGTCTTCAACGTCACTGCGACACAGCAGACGCAGAAGATGGGCCGTGACGCGGTTGAAAATGCCGCCAAGCTTGTCGCCGGAGAAAAAGTGCCCCCGGTCCAGCTCCTCGATGCCACGCTGACAACCAAGGAAAACGTGGCAGGCTTCATCGCCAACCACCCGTAATGAAGTCGAGGTCTTGAGGAGGTGTGCCAATGACAGATCCGGTTCTTTCCCTGAGGGGCATATCCAAGTGGTACGGGCCGCTCCAGGTGCTGAAGGATGTCAGCTTGGACGTTTATCCTGGCGAAGTGGTTGCACTTCTCGGCGAAAACGGAGCGGGCAAGTCGACCCTGTCCGGCATCATCGCCGGGTCACGCACACCGTCCGAAGGATCAATGACATGGCTGGGGCAGCCTTATGCCCCGGCCACCCCCAGGGAAGCGATCGACAAGGGCGTTGTGCTGATCCATCAGGAACTGCAGCTTCTGCCGCAGCTGTCGATCGCCGAAAACGTCTTCATCGGACGCTGGCCAATGAAGAACGGCGTCGTCGACCGTGCCCAAATGGTTCGCCGGGCCCAGGATCAGCTCGCTCGCTTGAACCTTCACATCCCGGCAACGCGAACGGTCGCCGGCCTTTCCACAGCAAATCAGCAGCTCATCGAGATCGCCAAGGCGCTGGCTCTCGACGCAAAGCTCTTGATCCTCGATGAGCCGACAGCCGCGCTTGGCGGCGCGGAGACGGAAGCCCTCTTCGAACAGGTTCGCAAGCTTCGCTCGGAAGGCGTAGGCATCGTCTACATTTCCCACCGCATGGAAGAGATCAAGCAGATAACCAACCGGATCGTCGTTCTTCGCGACGGGGAGCGGGTGCAGGAATTCTCGGACAGCGCGACCCCGGTGCGAACGATTATCGAGAGCATGGTCGGACGCCCGCTTGACCGCTTGTTCCCCACCCTGCCCGTTCCGACAGACCGTCCAGTCCTGCAGGTGTCCGGGCTGAGCTCGCCCGACAACTCGTTCCGAGACGTTACCTTCGAGGTGCGGGCCGGTGAAATTCTCGGGATAGCCGGCTTGGTCGGCGCCGGCCGCACCGAACTGGTGCGTGCGATTTCGGGCGCAGATCCGATCAGTGCCGGTTCGATCAAGCTGGAAGGCGAGGAACTCAGGCTGCGCGATCCGGCGGACGCGATCGCCAAGGGCATCGTGATGGTTCCGGAAGACCGCAAGGAACAGGGCCTGGTGGTCGGGCACCGGATCAGCGAGAACATTATCTACGCCAATCTCGACAAACTGGGCGGCGGTTGGATTACGCCGAGCGTCAAGCGCTCGTTTGCGCAAAAGGCAGTTGCCAAGTTCGGCGTCAAGGGCCGTGCGGAGCAGTACGCCTCCGACCTTTCGGGCGGCAACCAGCAGAAGGTCGTGATCGCGAAGTGGCTCATGCGTGATCCCAAAGTCGTCGTGCTCGACGAACCGACGAGAGGCATCGATGTCGGCGCTCGCGCAGGCATCTACGACATCATCGTCAATCTTGCCAAACAGGGCGTGGCGGTCATCGTCGTAAGCTCGGACCTCGAGGAAGTTCTCGGAGTCTCCAACCGCATTCTCGTGCTTGCCCAAGGCAAGCAGGCGGGGATCCTCGATCGTGGCCAGGCAAATGACGTCTCGGTCATGGAGCTAGCTACCATCTAAACAGATAGAGAAAGGAAGAGCGGTGTCCGACATCACTCTGAACGCCCCGAAGCTTTTCGATCTCAGCGGCCAGGTTGCCATCGTCACCGGGGCCGGAAGCGGCATCGGGCAGCGCATTGCCATCGGGCTTGCGCAATGCGGCGCCGACGTGGCCCTGCTCGACCGTCGGAGCGACGACGGATTGGCCAGGACGGCTGAACATATCAGCGTCGCCGGCCGCCGCTCGATCCAGATCGCGGCTGATGTTACGAACAAATCTTCCCTTGGAGATGCAGTCGCACGTACCGAAGCCGATCTCGGCACCTTGACGCTTGCCGTCAACGCGGCAGGCATCGCCAACGCGAACCCGGCGGAGGAGATGGAGGAGGATCAATATCAGACGTTGATGGATATCAACCTGAAAGGCATCTTCCTTTCCTGCCAGGCCGAGGCTCGCGCCATGCTGAAGAATGGACGCGGCTCCATCGTCAACATTGCTTCCATGTCGGGTGTGATCGTCAACCGGGGGCTGAACCAGGCGCATTACAACGCCTCTAAGGCGGGCGTGATCCATATGTCGAAGTCTATGGCGATGGAATGGGTCGACCGCGGCATTCGCGTCAACACCATTTCCCCCGGATACACGGCGACGCCCATGAACACCCGTCCGGAGATGGTTCATCAGACCAAGCTCTTCGAAGAGCAGACGCCGATGCAGCGCATGGCAGCGGTCGACGAGATGGTCGGTCCGGCGGTGTTCCTTCTGTCGACTGCGGCAAGTTTCGTCACCGGCGTCGATCTTCTCGTCGACGGCGGTTTCTGCTGCTGGTGATGGATAAGAAGACGCATTGCCGGCGACAGAAAGTGAACCGGTCTCGCTTCCTCCCTGGCTGAGACCGAGGCGCTGAAGGGAGCAACGGGCCAGACGGCGCGCGATATCGCCGCCTGCCCGCCCTTCGCGCTGATCGAACGGCTGTCGCAGCCGCTTGAGCTTCAACAATGACCGTAAGGCAGGCATCCAGATTTGCTGTTTATCGACGATACCGCGAAGGAAAGAGCATGAAACGCTTTGAGCAAAAGACTGTCGTCATTACCGGAGGCAGCCGCGGCATCGGCGCGGCCATCGCCAGGCGTTTTGCCCGCGAAGGCGCCAACCTTGTCGTTTCGGCCAACGAGGATCTGGTCCACGGCGTTGCCGAGCAGATCCGGGCCGAAGGCGGCAAGGCAATCTCCTTCATCGGCGACGTTACCGACAAAACAAGCGTCATCGCCCTCTACGATGCGGCCGAGACGGAATTCGGCTCTGTCGACGTCTCGATCCAAAATGCCGGCGTCATCACCATCGCCCGCGTCGAGGACTTGACCGAGAACGAGTGGGACAAGGTCATGGCCGTCAACACCAAGGGCGTCTTCCTCTGCGCTCAAGAGGCGATATCGCGCATGCGCAAGCACAAGCGCGGCGGCCGCATCATCAACACCGCCTCCGGCCAGGCCCGCGACGGCTTCATTTTTACGCCGCATTATGCCGCCTCGAAAATGGGTGTCGTCGGCATCACCCAGAGCCTGGCCAAGGAAGTCGCGACCGAAAACATCACCGTCAACGCTTTCTGCCCCGGCATCATCGAAACCGACATGTGGGCCTATAACGACCAAGCCTGGGGCAAGCTGCTTGGCAACTACGCCCCCGGCGAACTGATGAAGGAATGGGTCGAAGGCATCCCGATGAAACGCGCCGGCTCCGGCGAAGACGTCGCCGGACTGGTCACCTTCCTCGCCAGCGACGACGCCGCCTACATCACCGGCCAGACGATCAATGTCGATGGCGGGTTGATCATGTCGTAGGTGGAGCGGAGGACACCGGCTCCTCGAAGCGGGCGATTTCCGCTCCCGCCTGAAGATATCCGCCAACTTCTACCTTGATCCGAATCTTGCCTGCCCGCGATGCCGTGACCTGGGTTTCCATCTTCATCGCCTCCATGACGGCGATGAGATCACCGGCAACAACCTCCGCGCCATCTTCGACCTTGAACGCCTGCAGCGTGCCGGAAATCGGTGCGGTTATGGTCGCCGCGTCGTCGGTCCTTGCCGCTGTCGCACCTCCACTACCCGCGCCTGCAAGTCCGCCGAGACCGGCAAGGAGCGCCGCGGGAATGCCGAGTTCATGTCGCTTACCATCGATCTCGACGTGGGTGCGGATCAGGTGGCCATCGGCAACCGGCTCGGGCCGGGCGACGGCCGAAAGCCGATCGGCGAAGCCGGTCTCGATCCAGCGCGTGTGCACCTTGAATCCTGTCTCGCCGATGAATTCTTCTGTCTCGATCGCGGCGCGGTGGAAGGGAAGGACCGTTGCGACGCCCTCGATCCTGAACTCCTTGAGGGCACGGCGGGCGCGGCTCAACGCCTCCTCACGGGTACTGCCCGTGACGATCAGCTTCGCCATCAGCGAATCGAAGGTGCCGGGAACGGTCGAGCCCACGCCGACACCGGTGTCGAGACGGATGCCGGGACCGGAGGGCGCGTCGAAAGCCGTGATCGCGCCGGGTGTCGGCAAGAAGCCACGGCCGGGATCTTCGGCGTTGATACGGAACTCGATCGAGTGGCCACGCGGGGCAGGCGTTTCGGTGACGCGCAACGGCAGGCCATCGGCGATGCGGAACTGCTCGATCACGAGATCGATGCCGGTCGTCTCCTCGGTTACCGGATGCTCGACCTGAAGGCGCGTGTTCACTTCGAGGAAGGAGATCGTACCGTCGACACCGAGCAGGAACTCGACCGTTCCCGCCCCCGAGTAGCCGGCCGCCGCACAGATCTTCTTCGCGGCGTCGTGGATCGACTGGCGCTGAGCGTCGGAAAGAAACGGTGCCGGCGCCTCCTCGACGAGCTTCTGGTTGCGCCGCTGTAGCGAGCAGTCACGGGTGCCGAGAACCAGCACATTGCCATGTTTGTCAGCCAGCACCTGCGCCTCGATGTGGCGCGGACGATCGAGGAAGCGTTCGAGGAAACACTCGCCGCGGCCGAAGGCGGCCTTGGCCTCACGCACGGCGGATTCGTAGAGTTCCGCCACCTCCTCCATCTTCCAGGCGACCTTCAGGCCGCGTCCGCCGCCCCCATGCGCCGCCTTGATGGCAACGGGCAGACCGTGTTTTTCAGCAAAGGCGGTGACTTCCGCAGCGGTCTCGACCGGACCGTCACTGCCAGCGACGAGAGGCGCACCGACACTCAGCGCAATGCGCCGGGCCTCGACCTTGTCGCCAAGGGCTTCGATGACATGCGGATCCGGTCCGATCCAGATGAGGCCTGCATCGATGACGGCTCGGGCGAACTCCGCACGCTCGGACAGGAACCCGTAGCCGGGATGAACGGCGTCGGCGCCCGAACGTTTGGCAATGTCGATCAGCTTGTCGATATCGAGATAGGTTTCCGCCGGACGGCTGCCGGAGAGCCCGTAGGCTTCGTCCGCCAGCTTGACGAAGAGCGCATCCATGTCCGGATCGGCATAGACGGCGACCGATTGCAGGCCGTGGTCGCGACAAGCCCGGATGATGCGCACCGCAATCTCGCCTCGGTTGGCGATCAGGACTTTCTGCATGGATGTCTCCTCACTTATTTCTTGGCGGCCGGGCTTTGGTGTCGGGCACGTGCGGCCGAACATCGGCAAACCTCGTCACGGGCCGGAAGCGTATCTGGGCATTGACCGGGATCTGCCCGGCGAGATCGAGATGATATTCGGCGACCGTGCCGATGACCGGGTAACCGCCGGTCAACGGATGGTCCGCAAGGAAAAGCACCGGCTGGCCGCTATGCGGCACCTGGATCGCGCCGGTTGCGGTTCCCTCGCTCGGCAGCTCCGTCTTGTCCTTACGCTCGATGGCGATGTCGCCGGAAAGACGGATACCGACACGGTTGGACTGCGGGGTCACCTGCCAGAGTTGACCCGAGAAACTGGTGATGGCGGCCTCGGTGAACCAGTCGCTGCGCGGTCCCATGATCACGTCGAGCGTCACGATCTCGCCGGAAGCCGGAAACGCGAAGGCCGGCGCTTCGGAAAGCGATACGCTGCCGAGAGACTGCGTCGCCGTTTGCAGTGTCAAGATCGTCCCTGCCGTGACCGGGTCCGGGCCGATGAAGGCAAGCGTATCGGTCGAGGCGCTGCCGAGCACCGGCTCGACAGTGAGACCGCCGCGGATCGACAAATAGCTTCGCATGCCGCGCGGCGCATGGCCGAGCGTCACCACATCGCCGGGCTCCAGCGAGATGGGCCGATAGGTTTCGGCGGCAATGGTGCGCCCTGAGGCATCGCGGATCGATATCGGACAGGGCGCGCCGGTCAGTGCCATCACCGTCCGGCCCGACGCCTCGAAAGAAAATCCGCCGAGGGTGATTTCGAGGCACGGGGTGCCGGCAGCATTGCCGACCACACGGTTGGCCGCCTTGAGTGCCCGTCGATCGAGCGCGCCTGAGGAGGACACGCCCTGGCCGGTCTTGCCGAAGCGGCCGAGATCCTGAAACAGTGCCGGCATGGGTGCGGCCAGGACCTTTAGTGTGACAGCCCCGCCGGAGACCTCGGCCGGGCCCGCATCTGCGACCTTCGTCGCCAGAGTGGAAATCGCAACCGTCCGCTTTTCGAGATCGAAGAAGCGCACCCGGTAGCCGGGCTGGAACAAGGCCGGCGGATCGCGCGACAGGTCCCACATTTTTTCCAACGTCGTGCCGATGATCTGCCAGCCGCCGGGACTTGCCTGCGGATAGACGCCGGAAAAGGCGCCAGCAAGAGCGACCGATCCCGCCGGAATCCGAGTCCGCGGGCTTTGGCGCCGCGGCACATGCAGCGCGGGATCACCACCGACAAGATAACCGAAACCGGGGGCAAAGCCGCAGAAGGCGACGGTGAAGGTGCTCTCGGTGTGACGACGGATGACCTCTTCGACTGACAGACCGGTCAGTTGCGCCACATCGGCAAGGTCTTCGCCGTCATAGTGAACCGGGATTTCGACGAGCTGGTCGGACGGCGCGATGCGGGCCGAAAGGTCGCGGGTGGCGATCTCGCCGGCAAGCCGTTCCGCGGTGAGCCTTTCTGCGCGAAAGCCGATCATCAGCGTGCGTGCGGCCGGCACTATCTCTTCGATGCCCTCCACCGGATCGGTTTCGAGCGAAGCAAACAGCGCCAGCGTCTGGTCGAGATCGTCGAGTTCGACCAGAAGGGTCGTCAGGTTGACGGGCAGGAAGCGCATCGGATCCTCAGGCGTGATAGGCGGTGTCGGGAATGTCGGTGATGAACATATGCCCCGGCGCATGGGTGATGGCAAAGGGCACGCCGGATGCCATCACGGCGGCCTGCGGGGTCACGCCGCAGGCCCAGAACACCGGGATTTCACCAGGCTCGATACGCACCGGCTCGCCGAATTCCGGCTTCGACAGGTCTCGGATGCCGATTTCTTCCGGCGCGCCGATATGGACAGGTGCGCCGTGCACCGCCGGGAAGCGACCGGAGATGGTCGCGGCATCGGCGACGCGGCTCGCCTTGATCGGCCTCATCGATACGACCAGGTTGCCGCGCAGCCGGCCTGCCGGGCGGCAGGCGCGGTTGGTCAGATACATCGGAACGTTCGACTTGTCGGTGATATGCCGGATCTCGATGCCCGCCTCGGCCATCGACGTTTCGAAGGTGAAGCTGCATCCGATGAGGAAGCTGACGAGGTCGGGGCGTTCCGCCCAGGCCGTCGTCGCATCCGCGATTTCCTCGGCGAGCTTGCCGTCGCGCCAGATGCGATAGAGCGGCAGATCCGTGCGAAGATCGGCCCCCGGAGCCAGAAGCGTCATGTGCGAGCCGGGATCGGAAACGTCGAGCAATGGGCAGGCCTTCGGATTGCGCTGCGCAAAGAGCAGGAAATCGAAGGCCCAGTCGCGCGGCAGGACGATCATGTTTGCCTGGGTAAATCCCGGCGCCACACCCGACGTCGGCTCGGCATTACCGGCCCGATAGCGCCGGCGCGCGAGGCGCGCCGCTTCGGCATCGATGTGACCAAGGTTCTCAATCGCAATCATGGTTTCCTCCAAATGTTTGCTCACGCCGCCAGGAACGAGCGAACGGTGATCCCGTCGGTCTCAAAGGCCTGACGAATCGCCTGGGCGATCGCGACCGCACCGGGGCTGTCGCCATGGACGCAGATCGACTGAGCATCGACCTTGATGGTCGAGCCGTCGATCGCTTCGATCGTACCCTCGTGAGCAAGTTGCAGCATGCGACGGGCGATCACGGTTGTGTCGTGCAGAACCGCGCCCGGTTCACGACGCGAAACGAGTTCCCCGCCGGCCGTATAGGCGCGGTCGGCGAAGGCCTCGGCCACGGTCTTGAGGCCGGATTTGTGCGCGAGTTTGAGGATGGGTGCTCCGGCCAGGCCCATTAGAACCAGGTCCGGATCGATCGCCTTGATGCCGTCGATCACCGCCTGGCCCTGTATTGGATCGTGGGCAATGCGGTTGTAGAGCGCGCCGTGCGGCTTAACGTAGCCGACTACGACGCCCGCAGCAGCGGCGACGCCTTTCAGCGCGCCGATCTGATAAATGACGTCGGCGGTCAGTTCCGGGCTGGTGACGCCCATGTCGCGCCGTCCGAAGCCGACTCGGTCGGGATAGGAAACATGGGCTCCGACCGAAACGCCCCTTTCAGCGGCGGCTTTGACAGTCTTCAGAATGCCGAGCGGATCGCCGGCATGGAAGCCGCAGGCGATATTGGCGCTGGAGACGATGGCCAGCATAGCCGCGTCGTCGCCCATGCCCCAGGCGCCGTAGCTTTCGCCGAGATCGCTGTTCAGATCGATGGCAGTCATGTCAGATCTCCCTGTGAATCACGAACGATGTAGGCCGGGCTGTCCGGAACCGAAAGCGTGATTGATTCAAAAAGTCAGAGCGGGGCCCGGGCGCAAAGGCGCCCGCGCCCTCCTCGTCCCGCGTTACGCGGCAAGCAGCGCGAAGATCGGGCCGATCGACTTGTAGCCCATGTACCAGGTCAGTGCGCAGACCAGTACGCCGAGCACCAGCAGCCAACGCGGATACCGATAGCCTCCCATCAGGTCGGACCGGGCCCAGGCCGCATAGATGAAGATCGACAGGCCGATCGGCAGAATCAGGCCGTTCAGCCCCCCGACGAAGACCAGCATCTGTGCCGGCGGCGTGGTGATGATCACGTAGAAGAACAGCGACACGGCAATGAAGATGACAGTCGCGATGCTGCGGGCCCGTTCGGTGATGTCTCTCTTGAAAATCGTGACGAACGAGACCGACGTGTAAGCGGCACCGATGACTGAGGTGATCGCAGCAGCCCAGAAGATGACGCCGAAGATGCGCAGGCCAATGTTGCCAGTGGCGGCCTGGAAAGCCTGGGCAGCCGGATTCGCACCCGCGCCGGAAACATCGATGACGGCTCCGCCCGCAACCACGCCGAGGACGGCCAGGAAAAGCACGTAGCGCATGAGGCCGGTGACAGCGATGCCCGTCAGCGCTGCACGGTTGACCGCACCGAGATTCTCGATGCCGACCGTGCCCTTGTCGAGCAGTCGGTGGGCGCCGGAATAGGTGATATAGCCCCCGACCGTGCCGCCGACGATGGTGGTGATGGTAGCGAAATCGATGGTGGACGGCAGAAAGGTCTGGAACAGCGCGTCGCCAACCGGCGGCGCCGATGCGAAGGCAACATAGACCGTCAAGGCGATCATCAGGATACCGGCCAGGACAATGAAGCGATCGATCGCCATGCCGGCACGCTTCGACAGGAAGATGCCGATCGAAAGCAGCGCGCTGATCGCCCCGCCAAGCTTCGGATCAAGGCCGATCATCGCATTGATGCCGAGGCCTGTGCCGCCGATGTTGCCGATGTTGAAGAATAATCCGCCGACGATGACGAGAATTGCGAGCAGATAGCCGGAGCCCGGGAGGGCGGCGTTGGCGAGGTCGGAAGCCCGCATCTTCGTCAGCGTGACGATCCGCCAGATATTCAGCTGAACGACGAAATCGATCAGGATAGAGGCGAGGATCGCGAAGGCGAAGGCCGCACCGAGTTTTGTTGTGAACGTCGCCGTCTGGGTGATGAAGCCCGGACCGATGGCAGACGTGGCCATCAGGAAGATGGCCGCCACGAGCGCAGCGCGGCGCGACTTGGCCGACATCCGCGCCGGCGCAACGGTTGTCATTGAAATTGCTGACTGTTCCATGAACCCCTCCTTATGTGCAGGCCGACGCCGAGATCTCGGCGGGCTGCCTAGGTTTGTTGACAGCATCACGGTGACACGTTTTACAATTCTGTCAAGATTGTTCAACGATTTTGCTGTATCGTTCTACCAAATAACTGCAATTCGGCCGCAACAAACGCACTTGGACCAGGTGTCCTTTATTGTTGCAAGTTCCGGCCACATCCGAAGTGGCTCTTGCCTCCTTTCGTGCATCAACGATAAGGAACGGGTTGCGGGGGCTTTCACTTTCTGTCTGCCCGAGGGGCCATGTACGGCGTCTGGCGTTGCCCCAGTCCGCGTGGTCAAGCCACTCCTCTTATGGCTCCCGGAGATGCAAACCGCTATACCGGTGCGCAAGGGCGCGGAGGTTTCACTCGTGTCTGTGCATTAGGGGATTTGATGGTCGAACAAAATATCACATCGGCGCTCGCGCCGCGCCTGGCGGAGGAAATCCGCGACAAACTGATTGCTGGCGAATTGAAGCCGGGCCAGCGCCTTTCCGAGACAGCGCTAAGTGCCGGTCTGGATGTGTCGCGCAACTCTTTGCGTGAGGCATTCCGGCTTCTGACAAAAGAAGGGCTCTTGCGGCACGAGCCCAATCGCGGCGTTTTTGTCGCCACACCCAGTATGGCCTCGATCATCGACATCTATCGCGTGCGCCGTGTGATCGAATGCCAGGCGCTCGCCAAGGCGTATCCCAACCATCCGGCGGTGGCACGAATGCGCGCGGCAGTCACGCGTGCCAAGCTCGCGCGCGAGGCCAAGGATTGGGGTATGGTCGGCAGTGAGAACATGGTCTTTCACGCGGCGATCGTAGATCTCGCCGACAGTCACCGTCTGAACACCTTCTATGCGCAGATCGCCGCAGAGCTGCGCCTCAGCTTCGGCCTGCTCTCCGATCCCGAGCTGTTGCACGCTCCCTACGTCGATCTTAATGCGGCAATCCTTGAAAAGCTTGAGGCAGGGATGACGGCCGAAGCCTCCGCGGCACTTGAGGCGTATCTGATGCAGTCCGAGCGCACTGTTCTGGCCGCTTTCTCGCGAATTGGCGGCGCCAAATGAATTGCACGCTCGGCCGCGCGTTTCGATGCCGCTTAAAGGACGATTCGTCTCTGGTTGCGACAATAGCCCCGCGGCGCATGGCCATCGGTGGCGGATGGATTTCAACAGGTCCGCGGCCATAGGCTGCCGATCCCGCCCTCGCCCATCCTACGTCCGGCTGATCGAAACCCCACCATCGGCGAGCATCGCCGTCCCCGTCACGAAGCTCGACAGATCAGACGCAAGGAAGAGCGCCGCATTGGCGATCTCTTCCGGCTGCGCCATGCGCTTCAGCGCATGCAGCCCCTCGACGAAGGCGAGCAGTTCCTCGGTCGCGTCAGGCGCGTTGGTGATGCTGGCCGGCGTGTCAGTGCCGCCGGGCAGCAGGGCGTTGACGCGGATGTTCCGCCGGCCGAGTTCGGCGGCGAGCACCTGAACGAAGCCGATCAACCCCGCCTTGCTCGCCGCATAGGCGGCCATGCCCGGCATGCCGGCGGTGTGGCCGACGAAGGTGGAGGTGAAGATCAGCGATCCGCCGCCTTTTCCCATCGCTGCCGACTGGTATTTGGCGCCGACGAAGGCCGCGGTGAGATTGGTCTCGATCGTCTCGCGCCAGCCCTCCGGCGACAGTTCCGCCACCGGCCCCATCTCGCCGAGAATGCCGGCATTGTTGAAACCGATGTCGAGTCCGCCGAAGCGGGAGACAGCCGTTTCACTAAGCCTGGCCTGCAGCCCCTCGTCCCTGATGTCGCCCGATATTGCGACGGCCTGCCCACCCTCCGCCTCGATTTCGGCGACGACGGCGTCGAGCGCCTCTTGTCGCCTTCCGGTGACCACGAGCTTGGCGCCCTCCCGTGCAAAGAGTTTCGCCGCGGCGCGGCCAATGCCGGAGCTTGCGCCGGTGATGATCGCGACCTTGTCGTTCAGAAGTCTCATGTCCGTTTCTCCTCAATTGTCGAGGCATCCGGAATCTCAAACATCGGGCGATGCAGCCACCCGTTTCCCGCGCGGACAAACGAAAACCGCCGACAGCCGATGCTTTCGGCCAACGATCAGCCCCTCGCAGCAGCGGACAAAAGCCTCGACGCCGCATCGGAATATCGAAATTCGCGTTGCAAAACGCCGCCTTGCCGGACTTTCCACATACGCAGCTGCCGCAGCGTCAGCGCCATTGTGCGCTGCACCATCGATTTATCCAGCGTGTGACATTCATCCGATTCCCTTGATTGTTCTTCCCGATTAAGAAGGGACGCACACGTAAGGGAATCTCTTCATGCCGCGGTCACGCAATACTGAGGGCGCCATCTATATGAGCATGGCGATGGCCGGGTTTTCCGCGAGCGACGCTCTCTCCAAATCGGTGATCGCCTCCATGAACGCCGGCGAAATCATGTGCCTGCGCGGCCTCTTCACCAGCTTGCTCGTCTATCTGATCGCCTGGAAAATGGGCGCTCTGCGCTCCTGGCGCGTCGTGCTGAAGCCGATCATCATCCACCGCATCGTCTGCGAGATGTTCTCCGCCGTCACTTATATCACCGCGCTCGGCATGATGCCGATCGCCAATGCCTCGGCGATCCTGCAGTCGCTGCCGCTGGTCGTCACCTTCGGCGCTGCGCTTTTCTTCAATGAGCCCGTCGGCTGGCGGCGCTGGTCGGCGATCCTTGTCGGCCTGGTCGGCGTGATGATCATCATTCGCCCAGGTCCGGAAGGATTCACCGCTGCCGCCCTGCTCTGCGTCGGCGCGGTGCTGACGACGGCCGGCCGCGATCTCGCCACCCGCTCGATCGATCCGGAGATTCCCTCGCTGATGATCACCGTCATCACCGCCATCTCCATCTCCTTTTTCGGCGCTTTGCTCATCCCGGTGCTCGGCGGCTGGCAACCGGTCAGCGCCACGTCGCTCGGTCATCTTCTGCTTGCCTCGGTGCTTGTGCTCGTTGGCTACCAGTCGGTCATCCTCGCCATGCGCACCGGCGAAATTTCCTTCGTCGCGCCGTTTCGCTATACGAGCCTCATCTTTTCCTCGCTGCTCGGCTTCTTCTTCTTTGCCGAAGTGCCTGACAGCTGGATGCTTGTGGGTGCTGCGATCGTCATCGCTTCTGGCCTCTATACGTTCTATCGTGAAGCCAAGCGCCGCGTGCCGCCGATCGCGCAGGAATCTGCGCCGCGCTCACCGGTTTGAGGTAGGATGATGACTGAATTCTCGCTCGGCAGATCCGATATAGCAGGCGTCGTGCTGGCCGGCGGCCGCTCGCAGCGAATGGGCAGCGACAAGGCGGGCGCAATGCTCGGGGCCGAAAGCCTGCTCCGACATGTCCTGACCCGCTTCTCGCAGCAAGTCCTCTCTGTTGCCGTCAATGCCGATGCCACCGCCGAGGATGTGCCTGCAGTCCCCGACCATTTTCCCGGCAAGGCCGGGCCATTGGCCGGCATCCATGCGGCGATGGTCTATGCTGCCGGCCTTCCCGGGATCACCCATGTCGTCACCGTCTCGGTGGATTGCCCGTTCTTCCCGGCCGATCTCGTCGCCCGGCTGGCGGCAGCGCTCGAGCGCCCGTCGCAGATCGCCATCGCCGCCTCCGAGGGCCGCAGCCATCCCGTCTTTGGGCTCTGGCCGGCGATACTCGCCGCCGACCTCGAAGCCTGGATCGTCACCGACGAAAAGCGCCGCGTGCGTGACTTCCTGTCACGGCATGACGTTACGGAAGTATCATTTCCGCTGCATCCGACCCGCGCCAGCCTGCTCGATCCTTTCTTCAACATCAACACGCCGGATGATCTCGTCGAAGCCGAACGCTGGTTGGAGGCCCTTCGCGCATGACCGCACCCAAAATCTTCGGCATCGCCGGCTGGAAGAACTCGGGCAAGACGGGGCTCGCCGTCCGGCTGGTGACGGAATTCACCCGCCGTGGCTACCGGATCTCGACGATCAAGCATGCCCATCATGATTTCGATATCGACAAGGTCGGCGCCGACAGCTACCGCCACCGCGAGGCCGGCGCCCATGAGGTCACCATCGTCTCCGGCACCCGCTACGCCATCATGCATGAGCTGCGCGGCGCGCCCGAACCGGAATTCGAGGAGATCCTTGCGCGTCTTGCGCCCTGCGATCTCGTGCTGATCGAAGGCTACAAGCGCGAGCCGATCCCGAAGATCGAGGCCCGCCGGCTGGAAGCCGCCAATCGCCAGCCGCTGGCGTCGAGCGATCCCCATATCTGCGCCATCGCCGCCGATCACGCCGTTACGGATACAGCCCTGCCGGTCTTCGATCTAGACGACACAGGCGCCATCGCCGATTTCATCGCCGGCACCGTTGGCCTTGGACAGGCGAAGCTTTGAACCACCTGCGTCGCCGCCGGATCTAAGAAGCGGAGCCGTTTCGCTTGCCATCGCCTTGGCGATTTCCTTGGCGAGTTGAGACTGATCATAGGGCTTTGCCAATCTCGGAAGATCTATATCGGTGCCGGCAGGAAGATCGGCGTAACCTGTCGCCAGCACGATCGGCAACGCCGGATGAATGTCCCGTGCGGCCCGGGCAAGCTGTGCGCCGGTCATACCAGGCATCGAATAGTCGGTTATGACAAGGTCGAAATGCTGACCGCTGCTGATCAGTTCCAGCGCCTGCGCGCCGGAGTTTGCTTCGACGACCTCGTGGCCAAGATCTTCAAGCATGTCGACCGAACTCATGGCGATCAAAGCATCGTCATCGACGAGCAGGATCTTAAGTCTGGATGCAGCTTGGGGAACGGGCAGTTCGGCTTCGATCGCCCGCTCGGGGCGCCGTTCGGTCGCCGGAAGCCACAATTCAGCGGTCGTTCCGACTCCAAGTTCGCTTGTCAGCCGAAGTGCGCCATTCAGCTGAACGGAAAGTCCGTGGATCATCGATAAGCCGAGGCCCGTGCCTTTTCCGAGTTCCTTGGTCGAGAAAAACGGATCTATTGCCTTCTTCAGCGTCTCCGCGTCCATGCCGGTGCCGCTGTCGGCCACCGCCAACACCAGATAGGCGCCCTTGTCGAGAATGCCGTCATCGCCGGCCACCTGCGCATCACGCAGCGATATGGACAGCGTCCCGCCATCCGGCATCGCATCGCGGGCATTGACCGCAAGATTGAGTAGCGCCAATTCCAGCTGGTTCGCATCGACCAGCGCCGGCGGCAGCGTCGCCGGCAGGTTGGTTTCGATGCTGATCGAGGGTCCGACCGAACGCCGCAACAGGTCGTTCATGCCGGAGACCAGCTCGGCCAGATCGACGGGCTTGACCTGCAGATCCTGCTGTCTGGCAAAAGCCAGCAGCCGCTGCGTCAGCGCCGCCCCGCGCCGCGCGCCCTGAATCGCCCCGTCGACCAGACGCGTCGCCTTGCCATCTCCGGCAACATGCTTGCCGAGCAACTCCAGATTTCCGAGAACGACCATCAGCAGATTGTTGAAATCGTGTGCGACGCCGCCGGTCAGTTGGCCGATCGCCTCCATCTTCTGCGATTGGCGAAGCTGCTCCTCGGCTCTTTCACGCTGGGCGACTTCCTCGAGCAGAGTCTGGTGAGCGGCGTTGACCTCTTTGGTCCGTTCCCTCACACGCTCTTCGAGGTTCTCATTGAGCCGTTTCAGATTTTCCTCGATGGTCTTGCGGACGGTGGTATCGGAGCAGACGCCGACGAGTTTCCTGGCGGAACCATATCTGTCGGAATAGAGCTGCGCGTGGACCTCGGTCCAATGCAGCGATCCATCCGGCCAGATCGTCCTGTGCTCGATCGAATAGTCGCGTCCAGTATCGATCGTCTGGCGCAGGCGTGCCAGCACACTATCCCGGTCGTCGGGGTGGATGCTTGCGATCAGATCGTCGCGCGTGACATCGTCATCCGGCCCTCGGCCGAAGACCGCTTTGCAGGTCGCCGAAGCAGACAGGGCCATCGAGGACAGCTCCAGCTCCCACGCCCCGAGACGACCGGCGGCAAGCGCCGTCTGCAACCGTCGTTCTCCCTCGCCCAGAGCCTCGAGCCGGGCTCGCGCTTCATATTGGCGCAGGCGCCCCTTCAATGCGGTCCGGGCAACGCTGATGAAGGAGGTCGCATGGAACGGCCTTTCCAGGAATGTGACGTTGCCAAGAACCTCGGAAAGCCTGGCAGCGGCGGGATTTCGCTCAGGTCCTCCACCGCGTTGAGTGAGGACGATGAACGGCAGGTCCGACCAGCTCGGTTGGGCCGAAACCCAAGCGGCAATCGGCTTGAGATCGCTTGAGCGAACGGCCTCTTCCGTCAGCACGCCAAGCGCAATGTCATCGCTGAGCAATGACGCGAACATAGGCAGGTCAGTGGCAGCAATCGATGCCAATCCGGCCTCATCGACCAACGATCTCGCCACCCAGGCATCGCGACCGGCAGGCGTGTAGATCAATGCTTTCGGTTTGCCGGAATTAGGAATTGCCGCTATCCCCGCCATCGGTCGCGAGGAGCGGCGTTGAGGTCGTGACAAATTCGGGAACGCCGCGAAGCACGCCCTGGAACCCCACGAGAGGATCACCTAACCTCAGGCCGGAACCGTCGATACGATATTCCCGGATGGTATCCTCGTGAAAGCCGGTCCTCTTCTTGATCACCGAGACCGCACGCCGCACCTTTCCCGCAGCCTCGAAGTAGCGCAGCAGAATGACGGTGTCGGCGAGATAGGTGACGTCGACGGGCGCCTTCATATCACCGACCAAGCCGTGCTGGGCAACGGTGAGGAAGGTGTTGGCGCCTTGCCTGTTCAAATATTGCAGCAACTCATGCATATGAAGAATTAACGAATTCTCATCCGGCATCGAAGCCTGATAACCGTTGATACTGTCGATGATGACGGTTTTCGCATCCGACTTGTCGACGCAATTGCGCACGCGGTGGGCGAATTCGCCCGGCGACAGTTCGGCGGCATCGAGCTGTTCGATGTGAATATAGCCCGCGTTTCGCATGGCTTCGAGATCCATTCCGAGCGCCTTCAGCCGCGTGAAGAGCAGGCCCAGCTCCTCGTCAAAAATGAAGGCCGCCACTTTCTCGCCGCGCGCAACCGCAGCCATCAGGAATTGAAACGAAAACGTGCTTTTGCCGGTGCCGGCAGGACCAAGGATGAGCGTACTGGAACCTCGCTCAAGGCCACCTCCTAAAAGAAGGTCCAGTTCTGGAATATTGCAGGAAATCTGATCACGGGCGTAATTCGACCTGTGTTCGGCGGCGACGAGCCGCGGAAAGACGATAACGCCACCAGTCTGGATGATGAAATCGTGATAGCCGCCGCGGAAGGCCTGTCCGCGATATTTTATGACCCTCAGACGTCGGCGTTCGGAGCCGTAGCTCGGTGCCATCTCTTCGAGATGGATGACGCCGTGCACGACGCTGTGCACTGTCTTGTCGAGCACCTCGGACGTCAGATCATCGAGCAGAAGCACTGTCGCGCCTTGTCGGGCAAAATAATGTTTGAGCGCCAGGATCTGGCGGCGGTAGCGCAGTGAACTTTGCGCGAGCAACCTTATCTCCGACAGACTATCGAGAACCACGCGACGTGGCTTAATCCGCTCGAAAGCGGCAAAGATTTCCTTTGTCGTCTCTCCGAGTTCAAGATCCGACGAATAAAGCAGGCTCTGCTGCTGGTCGGCATCCAGCAGGCTTTCCGGAGGCACGACCTCGAAGACCTCGATATTGCCATCGATCACCATGCCGTGAGATGCGGCACCGGCCCGAAGTTCGCTCTCGGTTTCCGAAAGGGTGATGTAGAGCCCCTGCTCGCCGAGCCGTGCACCTTCGATCAGGAACTGCAGCGCAATCGTCGTTTTGCCAGCTCCCGGATTTCCCTCCAGGAGGAAAACGTGCCCCGGCGAAAGCCCCCCGGCCAGAACTGTATCCAAACCGGACACGCCGGTCCGGGCTTTCGTGGCAGGTGCCGCAGTATTCATTCACTGTTTCCTTCAATTTCAAGTGTGAATTAGCGGCGAACGAAGGAATGTCAAATCACTGGCAGGCATGATTTCGCTTCCGCCAAGAGCCGATCACCAGTGGTTCGGATATATGCCTGTCCGGGCGGTGCGAAACGGCGAGCGCTTATGCTCGATAGCGAAGTGCATCGACGACGAGGGCAAATGCCGGCGACGTATGCCGGCGGCTCGGATAGTAGAGATGGTAGCCGGAAAACGGCGGGCACCAATCCTCGAGGACGCGCACCAGTCGTCCATCGGCCAGATGCGCCTCGACCAAGTTCTCCGGCATGTATGCCAGCCCCAGACCTGCCAGTACTGCGTTCAGCCGCAGCGCTATATTGTTGAAAACCAATTGCCCTTCGACCCGAACTCTGAGCTCGCGCCCGTCCTTTTCGAACTCCCATGCATAAACGCTGCCATAGGTCGGCAGGCGCAGATTGATGCAATTGTGATCTGTAAGGTCCTGCGGCGTCAGCGCCTTCGGCCTGGTGTCGAAATAGGCGGGAGCGCCGACTACGGCCATGCGCATGTCGGGGCCGATGCGCACCGCAATCATGTCCTTCGCTACCTGTTCTCCAAGCCGCACCCCTGCATCGTAGCGCTCCGCGACGATGTCGGTCAGACCGTAGTCGACGATGATTTCGACATTGATATCGGGATATTCAGGCAGGAGCTTTGCCAAGGCGGGCCAAAGGACGGCATTGGCCGCATGCTCGCCCGCATTGATGCGAATGGTGCCTGCCGGCTTCTCCCGAAACGCGCTTAAGGCGGCCAGCTCGCTCTCGATCTCGTCGAGGCGCGGCCCGATGGAGACGAGCAGGCGTTCGCCGGCCTCTGTCGGCGCGACGCTGCGGGTCGTGCGTGTCAGCAATCGCAGTCCAAGTCGCTCCTCGAGCCCGCGGATGGTGTGGCTGAGTGCCGATTGCGACACACCCAGCTTACCCGCCGCCTTTGTGAAGCTCTGTGCGCGTGCAACGGCGAGGAAGGCGATGAGGTCGTTGACGGCGGGGCGCGGCATTTATGAAACTTTCTCATGGGTTCTTGCCGTTTATACCATCTAATCGCGATCAGGCGCACGCCCTAAATACCTTTTCACTCGAGTGGACATGTCCACCCCGACATCGAAAGCCCGACATCGAAAGGAAGACAAGAATGGATATCAAGCGAAGCGGTTCGCAACCTTCGGCAAACGGACCAGCCGATTGGTTTACCGGCAGCGTGCGTGTCGACCCGCTGTTTGCCGTGACCAGCCCCGCACGTGCGGCCGGCGCCAGCGTCACCTTCGAGCCCGGAGCCCGCACCGCCTGGCACACCCATCCGCTCGGCCAGACGCTGATCGTCACGTCGGGTTGCGGTCGCGTGCAGCGCGAGGGCGGCCCCGTCGAGAAGATCCGCGCCGGCGACGTCGTCTGGTTCGCCCCGGGTGAACGCCATTGGCACGGCGCATCGCCGACGACGGCGATGACCCATATCGCCATCCAGGAACAGCTCGATGGCAAGGTTGTCGACTGGCTGGAGCATGTCACCGACACGCAATACCAAGGTTAGAAAAGGAAACTTCTATGCAGAAACGTGAGCTTGGAAAGAGCGGACTTCATGTCTCGGCCATCGGTCTCGGCTGCATGGGGCTGAGTTACGGTTATGGCCCGGCGACAGGTATTCAGGAAGCGACAGCACTAATCCAGCGGGCATTCGAACGCGGCGTGAACCTCTTCGACACGGCCGAGGCCTATGGCCCCTACAAGAACGAAGAGCTTCTGGGAGAGGCGCTTGCCCCCTTTCGCAACGAGGTGGTGATCGCCACAAAATTCGGTTTTAACTTCGATGCCAATGGTGGCCAGAGCGGCATGAACAGCCGCCCGGAACAGATCCGCGCGGTGGCCCACCAGGCGCTGAAGCGCTTGAAGACCGATGTCATCGATCTGTTCTACCAGCATCGCGTCGATCCGGATGTTCCGATCGAGGACGTCGCCGGCACGGTCAAGGCGTTGATCGCGGAAGGCAAGGTCCGGCATTTCGGGCTCTCCGAAGCCGGCGCCCAGACGATCCGGCGCGCCCATGCCGTCCAGCCTGTGACGGCGCTGCAGAGCGAATATTCGCTCTGGTGGCGCGAGCCCGAGCAAGAGATCCTGCCGGTGCTGGAGGAACTCGGAATCGGCTTCGTGCCGTTTAGTCCGCTCGGCAAGGGCTTCCTCACCGGCGCGATCAGCGAAACCACAACCTTCGACAGCAAGGACTTTCGCAACATCGTTCCGCGGTTTTCGGCAGACGCGCGAAAGGCCAACCAGGTGCTCGTCGATCTCCTCGCAGAGATCGCTGCGCACAAGAAGGTCACCCCGGCCCAGGTGGCGCTCGCCTGGCTGCTGGCGCAGAAACCCTGGATCGTACCGATCCCCGGCACCACCAAACTGCATCGGCTTGACGAGAACATCGCAGCCGCCGAGGTCGAACTTACTGTTGAGGATCTCGGCAATATTGAAAGCGCGCTCGCCACCATCAAGGTGAAAGGCGATCGTTATCCCGCGCATCTGCAGGCAAGGGTCAACCGCTGAGAACAGAAGCGGCCGCCATCGTTTGCGGCCGCTTCTTCATCGCGTCATCGTCTCGGCGCCGGCGCGTTCTCCTGGAAAGCCGGGATTGTCTCGAGCCTGCCGACAATCTCGGCAATACTGGGCCACCGGGCGAGATCGAAGCCCATGCGTCGGGCGCTGATCGCCTGCGGGAAGAGAAAGATATCGGCAACGCCAGGCCGGTCGCCGACGGCGAAGGCGCCCGGCCTCCGGCCGGCAATCATCGTCTCCACAGCCGCCATTCCCTCGCCGACCCAATGGCGGCTCCAGCCGGCGATGGCATCGGCATTGGCCTGGAAGGTCGTTTTGAGATGCAGCCCGATCCGCGGCGGCAGCAGCGCATGGATCTCGGCGGCGATCGCCAGGGCGATCGACCGCGCCAGCGCCCGGCCCTCCGCTGTGTCGGGCAGCAGGGCCGGTTGCGGCTGGACCTCGTCGAGATATTCGACGATCGCCAGCGACTGGGTGATGAGAACGCCATCATCCGTCAGCAAGGCCGGCACCAGCCCTTGCGGATTGACGCTGCGATATCCGGCCTGCCGGCTCTCGGCCTCTTCGCCGAGAATGGAGATCGGCAGCACCTCGGCCGTCAGCCCCTTAAGGGCGAGCGCGATCCGAACTCTTGAGGTCGCCGAGGAAATTTCGTTCTGATAGAGTTTCACTGTCTTTCTCCCTGATGGCCTGAAGAGGAAACCGTGGACGCCGCCGTCACAAGGCCGGCGAGCGGCGAAGGCTCCCGCGAACTTACGTCGTAGATGCAGGGCGCGGCGAAGACCGTCGCGCCCAGAATGCAGATGATCATCAATCGCATCAAAACCTCCATCGGCGAGGCCGATCGGTCGCTATCCGTCAGACAACGATCAATTCGACATGGATATTGCCGCGCGTGGCCTTCGAATAGGGGCAGGTCCGGTGCGCCTCATCCACCAGCGCCTTCGCGACATCCGCTTCGATGCTAGGCAAGCTGACATTGAGGCGGGCTTGCAGGAAATACCCGCCGTCGGTCGATCCGAGATCGACCTCGGCATTCACCGCGGTCTCCGCCGGAAGCCCGACCTTCAGCTTGCCTGCGGCTATGCCGATTGCGCCGATGAAGCAGGCCGACCAGCCGGCGGCGAAAAGCTGTTCGGGATTGGTGCCCGGCCGCGCGCTGCCGGGCGGCGAGAGCTTGATATTTAGCTCTCCGTCATCGCTCTGCGAAGCGCCGTCGCGCCCACCGGTGGTGCGGGTCTTGCCGGTATAAAGAACCTTGTCGATCTTGGTCATGGAAACACTCCTTGTCTCGGTCGCTACTCGCGATCGGATCGCCTCAGGCGATCGGGTTGAACGGAGTGAGGTTTGACCGACTGTTATATCCGGCATGTTTCCGAAATCGGCCGAAATGTCACAAAACGTAGCATCCGGCATCCAGGACATTATCCCATACAAACCGCCGGAAATTTTTCCGGCAGGCCAGCATCACCGAAGGGTGACTTCCGCCGCCAGCCCGCCGCCGGCGCGATTGTAGAGCCGGAGCGATCCGCCGATCTTGGCCGTCAGTTGTTGGGCGATCGCAAGACCAAGACCCGTGCCGCCCGTCTCCCGGTTGCGGGATTGCTCCAGCCGGAAGAACGGCTGCATGGCGGCTTCGAGCATGTCTTCAGGAATTCCAGGCCCCCGATCCATCACGGTGATGACGACATTGTTTTCCGCATTGTGCTCGACGCTGATTTCGGCAGCACCCGCAAACTTCAACGCATTGTCGATGAAATTCGACAGGATGCGGCGAAGGGCATGCGGCTTGGTCAAGGCGGCGCCCTGAACCAGCCCGACGACGGTCACCGCCTTTCCGGTGTCCTGATAGTCATAGGATATGCTGTCGATGAACGAGGCGAGATCGATGCGGGCATTCTTCTCGCCGCTGCCGTGGGCGCTGCGCGCATAGGCTATACCGTCCTGGACGAGGCGCTGAATCTCGCCGAGATCATGCACCAGCTTTTCCTTTTCGGGTGAATCCTCCGCCATATCGGCGCGCAGCCGCATGCGGGTGATCGGCGTCTGCAGATCGTGCGAGATGGCCGCCAGTATCTGCACGCGCTCTTCGAGGTAATGGGCGATCCGCTCCCGCATCGCATTGAATGCCCTCACCGCATGCGCGACCTCGCTCGGACCGGCCTCGGTCAAAGCAGGACCGTCCTTGTTGGGGTCGAGGGCATCGGCCGCGGCCGCAAGCGCACCCAGCGGCCGGATCGCCTGGCGAACCGCGAACCAGGTGCAGAGGATGAGCAGCAGCATCTGGATGACGAAGACATAGGGCAGCCATCCGGCGATCGGCATGACGCCCTTCGGCGTGACGTCGATCGTCAGCGGGCTTCCGTCGCTCAGCGTCAGATGCGCCTGCAATCGGTTCACCGCACCCGGAATCCGTTCGATGCTGATCGGAAAGCGATGCCCGATCGCCTCCTCGATCTTGCCCGATATCTCGGCCCCTTTGCTTGACGTGTCGGGCACGCCGGGAAGTCCGGGCCCGAGCACGAAGCGGTAATTGCCGCGGCTCAGCCGATCGAGGAGATCGCCGCGCTCGCCCGGCGGAAGCCGGTCGAGAACGGCGATAGACGTTGCGACATCATTCTCCAGCGTGCCGAGCATCACCGCCTTGGCCGACATGGTGCGCTCCATATAGAGCACGCTGAAGGACAGCCCGTAGGCAAGGGCGAGACCGATCAAAAGGATCAAGAAGATTCGCGACCGCAACGTCCTCGGCCAGATCAAACCCGAGAACCATGGGATCGCCCTCATTGGCGCAGCTCCGTGATTTCGACCGGAACGGAAAATACATAGCCTTCGCTGCGCACCGTCTTGATGTAGGTCGGTTCTCGCGCATCGTCGCCCAGCCGCTGCCGCAGGCGGCTGACCAGGAGATCGATCGAACGATCGAAGAGATCGGCATCGCGGCCCTGCGTCAGGCTCAGAAGCTGGTCGCGATTGAGAACCCGCTGCGGATGATCGATGAAGACGCGAAGCAGCCGGTACTCGGCGCCGCTGAGTGCGATCGCAGTCCCCTCCTTGTCGAGAAGATGCCGGGCGACCGTGTCGAGCCGCCAGTCGCCGAAGCTCAGCAACTGCCCGGCCTCGCTGATCTGCAGGTTGGGCGGCAGCATGCGCGTGCGCCGCAGCACCGCCTTGATGCGGGCGAGCAGCTCGCGCGCGGCAAAGGGCTTGGCGAGATAGTCGTCGGCGCCCATTTCCAATCCGAGGATCCGGTCCATCTCGTCGGTGCGGGCCGTCAGCATCAGGATCGGGATCGCCTTGTGCCGGCCGGCGCGCAGTTCGCGGCACAGCACCAGCCCGTCGTCGCCCGGCATCATCACGTCGAGCACGATCAGGTCGACGGCGTTGGCTTCGAGAAAGTTGCGCATCTGGCGCCCGTCCGCAGCAGTGCTGGTCCTCAGGCCATTCTTCTGCAGATAGCCCGAAACCAGCTCGCGGATTTCGCGATCGTCGTCGACGACCAGGATGTGATCGACATGATCCATATGTTCCTGTTCCCTTACCGATAGAAGCGGCCGCGCCCTCCTCCTCGATATCGAGGCGGCTGACGCGACCTACGCATATTCCGCCGGCCCAAGCAACGAGGCTCTGCGGCCGGCCTCATCGATCAGAAGCGGTCCACGTCGATGACCGCCTGCGCAAAGGCCTGCGGCGCTTCCTGCGGCAGGTTGTGGCCGATGCCGCCGCTAATCGTCCGATGCTCGTATCGGCCGGAGAATTTTCCGGCATAGGCCGAGGGCTCCGGATGCGGCGCACCGTTTGCATCCCCCTCCATGGTGATCGTCGGCACGGAGATCATCGGCAATGCGGCGAGCGTCTTCTCATAGGCATCGTATTTCGCCTCGCCTTCGGCAAGCCCCAGGCGCCAGCGATAATTGTGAATGACGATCGCGACATGGTCGGGATTGTCGAAGGCGGCCGCCGACCTGTCGAAAGTCGCATCGTCGAAATTCCACTTCGGCGAAGCCGTCTGCCAGATGAGCTTTGCGAAATCATGGGTATTGCTCTCGTAACCCAGGCGCCCGCGTTCGGTTGCAAAATAGAACTGATACCACCAGGCCAGCTCAGCCTTCGGCGGCAGCGGTTTCAAATTGGCCTCCTGGCTGCCGATCAGATAGCCGCTCACCGAGACCATCGCCTTGCAGCGTTCCGGCCACAATGCCGCCATAATGTTTGCCGTCCGCCCGCCCCAGTCATAACCGGCAACGACCGCCTTTTCGATATCGAGCGCATCCATGAGCGCAATCATATCGGCAGCCAGCGCCGACGGCTGGCCATTGCGCGCCGTTGCCTGGTCCAGAAACCGGGTCGTGCCGTAACCGCGCAGATAAGGCACGATCACCCTGTAGCCCGCCGAGGCCAGCAGCGGCGCGACATCGACGAAACTGTAGATGTCATAGGGCCACCCGTGCAGCAGCAGCACAACCGGGCCATCCGCGCTGCCCGCCTCGGCATAACCAATATCGAGCACCCCGGCATTCACCCGCTTCAGCGCTTCGAAAGACGTATTGGTTCCGGCCTTCACGGCCGGCAGCGCCGACTGAGCAACGGCCGTGCCGGCCACGCCGAATTCGACGGCCGCAAGGGCGATTGCCGTCATGCCGAAGAAGCGGCGGCGGTGATGGTTGATTTGCTCTGACATCGGTCTCTCCTGTCGAATGAATCACGTCCTCAAAAGACGTTCCACTTGTATCAGCGATATGTCATGAGCAATCATTATTGAATGCTGATGTAGCTTCCGGCCGCCGGGATACATTCCGATACAATCGCGCCGTTTTCACCGCTGGCGGTTGCTGCGACCCCGGTTTGTGTCGCTCTGTATCGCGATCTCCCATCAGCAACACTTCGGTACATTTTCCCGCGAAGTCGGACACATCCGGGATACGTCGACCCGGCCATATCCCCGTCGTTGCTGGTTCAGGCCCATCGCCGTCCAGAGCCCGATCAATCGGTTTCAAAGGAAACGATGATGACACTTCTGATCATTGCCTATCTCGGAGGCGCGCTGACGATCCTCAGCCCGTGTATCCTGCCGATCCTCCCCTTCGTCTTCGCCCGTGCCGGGCAGCCCTTCGTCAAGAGCACGCTGCCGATGCTGGCGGGGATGGCCGCCACCTTCGCGCTGGTCGCCACGCTGGCCGCGGTCGGCGGCAGCTGGGCCATCCGCGCCAATGAATATGGCCGCCTCGCCGCTATCGTCCTGCTGGCGCTCTTCGGAGCCAGCCTGCTGTCGCCGCGCTTCGCCAGCACCCTTGCCCGGCCGATCGTCGATCTCGGCAACAATCTCCTGAACGCCAACGGCGGTGGACGCGCCGCGCCGACGGTCAAGAGCGCCCTCATCCTGGGCGTCGCCACCGGCCTGCTCTGGGCGCCCTGCGCCGGGCCGATCCTCGGCCTTGTTCTCACAGGCGCCGCCCTGCAGGGCGCCAACCTGCAGACCACCTTCCTGCTGGCCGCCTATGCCGCCGGTGCCGCGTCTTCGCTCGCGGTCGCCCTGCTTGTCGGCGGCAGGATATTCGCCGCCATGAAACGCTCGCTCGGCTTCGGCGACCGGATTCGCCAAGGTCTCGGTGCTGCGGTACTCGCTGGCGTTGCCGTCATCGCCCTCGGCCTCGACACCAGTCTGCTATCGCGGCTTTCCTATGCGAGCACCGCCTCGCTGGAGCAGGCCGTGCTCGACAGGCTGCATGCCAAGCCCGCCGGCGCCTCCGCCGAGGTCGCCAGCAACGACGTGCTGATCGCAGACGCGAAAAAGCCCTTCCGCAGCGATCTGCCCGTCGAAGGTTATGCGCCCTCGCTCGACGGCGCCGTCGAATGGCTGAACTCCAAGCCGCTGACCACCGAGCAGCTGCGGGGCAAAGTGGTGCTCGTCGACTTCTGGACCTATTCCTGCATCAACTGCATTCGCACGATCCCCTATGTCAAAGCCTGGGCGGAAAAATACGCCGATCAGGGCCTCGTGGTGATCGGCGTCCACGCCCCGGAATTTGCCTTCGAGAAGAAGCTCGACAACGTCAAGAAGGCGCTCAGTGACTTCGAGATCGGCTATCCGGTCGCGATCGACAATGACTACAAAATCTGGCGCGCCTTCGAAAACAGCTACTGGCCGGCCGGCTATCTCATCGATGCCGAGGGCCAGATCCGCTACCACCATTTCGGCGAAGGCAATTATGGCAGGACCGAAAAAGCCATTCAGGACCTGCTGCGCGAAGCCGGCGGCCAGATGACGTCAAGTACGGCGGTCGCACCGGATGCCAAGGGCGTGGAAGCCGGTCCGGACCTTGGCAATATCCGCTCCGGCGAAACCTATCTCGGCTACGAACAGGCAGCGAATTTTGCCTCGCCCGAGGGACTGCAGGCCGACGCGCCGCAGAATTATTCGATCGCCGAACCCGGCCTCAACGGCTGGGGCCTGTCCGGAACCTGGACTGTCGGCAAGGATGAGGCGAGGCTTGATGAGGCCGGCGGCGGCATCACGTATCGCTTTAGCGCCCGCGACCTGCATCTTGTCCTGGGGCCTGGCGCCGACGGCAAACCGATCCGCTTCCAGGTGACGGTCGATGGCAAGGCGCCGGGGCCGGACCACGGCTCGGACATCGGTGCCGACGGCAACGGCACGGTGACGGCGACCAGGCTTTACCAGCTGGTGCGCCAGTCCGGCACGGTCGGCGCCCGCAACTTCCAGATCCGCTTCCTCGATCCCGGAGTGCAGGCCTACGCCTTCACTTTCGGCTGACCTGCAGACTGATCAGTTCCGATCCTCGACAACGACCAAAGGAGTGATACCCATGAACAGACGTCTTCTCTTCACGGCAGCCCTTGCCTTCGCCACCACCGTCATCGCTTTCGCAGCAGAGGCTGCCGCCGTTAAAAACATCGTGATCGTGCACGGCGCGCTCGCCGACGGGTCGGGATGGCGCAAGGCGACGGAGATTCTCCAGAAACGCGGCTTCAACATCAGCATCGTCCAGGAGCCCATCACCTCGCTCGACGACGATGTGGCAGCGACGAAGCGGGTTCTCGACCTCCAGGACGGACCGAGCCTGCTCGTCGGCCACAGCTATGGCGGCATGGTGATTACCGAAGCCGGCAACGACCCCAATGTCGCAGGCCTCGTCTATGTCGCGGCCTTCCAGCCCGACAAGGGCGAAAGCCTGCTGAGCCTTGCGAGCTCCAAGCCCGCCGGCAGCATGGATATTAAGGAAACCAAGGACGGTAAGTATCTCTATCTCGACCCCGCAGCCTTCGCCGCGGATTTCGCTGCCGACCTGCCGAAAGCCGAAGCCGACTTCCTAGCAAGGTCACAGGTCTTCGCCTCGAAGCAGGCGTTCTCCGCCAAAAGCGCCGAGCCGGCATGGCGGACAAAACCGAGCTGGTCGATCGTCGCCACGGAGGATCGCGCCATCAACCCCGACCTGGAACGCGAGATGGCAAAACGGGCCGGCAGCGAGGTGACCGAGATCAAGGCAAGCCACGCCGTCTTCGCGTCCCAAGCAGAGAAGGTCGCCGACATCATCGAAAAGGCGGCCAGGAAAGCCGGCGAGTAGGACCGGCGGGATGGGGGCAGCAGATCATCGACGGCCGCCTTCGCCCCGCCGAGAAGAAGGAAAAGGCCATAAAATGCCCCTCCCCATAATGGAGAGGGGCAACGATATTTACTGGTTGGCAGCCACCGGCCGAACCAGCGCCGTCACCCGGCGGATGGTGACGCGGCGGTTTTCCTGTTCGGGGCCTGACGTGTTGACCTTCAGATATTGCTCGCCATAGCCCTGGGTCGCCAAGTTCTCCGGCGGGATGCCGTAGACGTCGGAGAGCACGTTCGCGACCGATTCCGCCCGCTGGTCGGAAAGGACCAGGTTGCTCTGATCGGTTCCCACGGCATCCGTGTGACCCTCAATCAGGAAGGTTTCGCTCGGATCCTTTTTCAGCACCTGGCTGATCGCGTCGGCAACCTTGCGCAGGGTACGCGCTTGGGTCATCGGGATATCGGCGCTGCCGGTCGCGAAGGTGATCGTGTCGAGGTCGATGCGGCGCACCTTGTCGCGGATACGGGCCGAATACTTTACCTCGTCAAGCGAGTAGACACGCTCCACCGGCTCGACGGGCGGCTCGCTCAGGAACTCGTAATAATCCCGGTCCGGGTCGCTGCGAGTATCGATGATGTAATCGTTGAGCGGTACGCGCAGCCGCATCGGCGGCAGGTCGGCGCCCGGATCCTCGAAATAGTCGCGGTCCGGATCGTCGTAGAGGTCCTGCGAATAATAGAGCACATGCTCGCGCCCGCGGGCGTCGACGCGCGACCGCTGAATGATGTCGCCATAGCGGTTGCGGATTGTCACGATACGATAACCCTCCGGCCGCGTGATTGTCTCGCGGTAGCGATCACCCGACAGTTCCTCGTAGCTCGGCCGTTCGCCGTCGCGCAGGAACCGCCTGTCGTCGTCGCCACGCACGATCACCCGATTGTCGTACTGGATGATCACACGATTGTCGTCGGTGCTATCGTCGACGCGCGCACCGTCGGGACGGACGAATTGCGGCCGCGCATCGAGCTTTCTGCCCTTCTCGCTGGTCACCGCTTCAAGCTTGATCGTCGGCGCCGCCTTGGCGCCGCTGGCGGCCTGCGCATCGGCATCCGAGGTCGGCACCTTCACCTCCTGGGTCTCGGCGCGCATCTTGTCGCGGTCGCGGCGGCCTTCGCGGCCCTTGCTGCGGTCGGCATCCTTGTCGCTGTCGAGCACGGCCGCACCGTTCTCGACTGGCAGCACGACGGTCTCGTTGCTCTTGGCCGGATCCGCGGCAATCTTCTTGCGGCGCTCCAGCTCTTCGGGCGAAACCTTTTCCGGCGCCGGAATGGCCTGCTCGACCTGCTGGCCGCCGCTGGCATCCGGCAGCGGCTGAGCAGTGTCGGTCGCCGGCGCGGCCGGCTGCGCGCCGGCGGGCTGTTCGCCGGCAGGCTTTGCCGCGGTGCCGTCCTTTGGCTTTTCGGCGGGTACGGCTTCTGGTGCCGCCGCTTTATCTTCGGTCGCCTTGCCTTCAGTTGCCTTATCTTCAGTTGCCTTGCCTTCAGCCGGCTTCTCCGCGGGTGCTGCGGCTTCGCCCTTTACCGGCTTCTTCTCCACCGGTGCTTCGGCGGCGGGTTTTGCCTCCGGCTTGACTTCGGGCTTTGCCTGCTCCTCGGCTGGCGTCACGGCTTCGGGAGCACCAGTCTCGGCCTTGCCCTTGCCTTTATCCTTGCCTAGGGCCTTGTCCTGCCCTTTGGCGCGCTTGCCGCCTTCCGGCTTGGCTTCCGGCTGCGCCTGCTCCGTGTCCGGCTGCGCTTCCTTTGCCGCCGGCTGCTGTTCGGGCTGCGGCTGAGCCTCCGGCTCGGCCTGCTTCTTCGGCTTCCTCGGCTTCTCCTGCGTTACAGGCTGCTCCGGCTGAGGCGCGGCCTCCGGCTTGACCTCGGGCTGGGCTTCCTGCTTGGCTTTCCGCTCGGGTTTGCTTTCGGCCTGCGGCGCAGGTTTTTCCTTCGGCGCTTCCGGCTCTGCCTTGGGTTCAGGAGCCTTGGGTTCAGGCGCCGGCGCCTCCTTGCGCTCAGCCTTCGGCTTTTCGGCGGGCGCCTCCTTCGGCTGCTCGGCGGCCGGTGCCTTTTCGGCTGGAGCTTCTTCCTTCTGCTTGCGCTTCTTCTTCAGCAACTCCTCATCGGAAGGCGCATCCTGTGGCGCATCCTGGGCCACCTCGAAACCGCCCTGTTCGACTTGCCGCACGGCCTGAGCCTGCGTCGCGACGTCGCGCACGGCAGCCATTGCCGATGCAGGCTGGAACGCCAGCGAGAGGGAAAGCAGCGGAAAAGCCGCGCTTGCGAACAATCTTGATTTCATGCCCATCGGGTTTCCTCGATCCTGTTTGAGCTTCCTGAAGGCCGACAGGCCCAGCTTCCGCCCCTAGCGTCGCAATGAGGCGAAACGGCGAAATGGCAATCGCCGAGCCGCCGATTTGTTCCGGTTCTAGGAAGCTGCAGATTAACCTCGCGTGAATGTTGCAGTCTGCCGACGTTCATCTCGACTGCAATTTGCACCGCCCAATTGCGATGGGATTTGTGTTGCAATTCCATGAAAAAAAGTCTGATTATCGCCGCAAGGCGGTCTCGGACCGTTGAACTGCAGCCGTCAGCCCACGAGAAAAAGAGCGGCGGCTACCAACAGAGAGGATCCTCATGCATATCTCCACCCGTATTTTCGCGGCAGCCTCGATCGCGGCGATGTCCCTTTTCGCCGGCTCGGCCATGGCCGATGGCGAGAAGTATGTGATCGGCACCGATTCGACCTATCCGCCCTTCGAGTTCGTCGACGCCAGCGGCACGATCCAGGGCTTCGACATCGACATCACCAAGGCGCTTTGTGCCGAGATGAAGGCCGAATGCTCCTTCGTCAGCACCGACTGGGACGGCATCATCCCGGCGCTTAACGCCAAGAAGTTCGACATGATCGTTTCCTCCATGTCGATCACGCCGGAGCGCCTGAAGCTCGTCGACTTCTCCAACAAGTACTACAACACCCCGCCGGCCATCGCCGTGCCGAAGGATTCGAAGATCACCGACGTTGCCGGCCTCAAAGGCAAGGTGATCGGCGCACAGACCTCGACGACGCATGCCAACTACGCCGAGAAGCACCTCGCCGATACTGAGCTGAAGCTCTATCCGACGGCTGACGAATACAAGCTCGACGTCTCCAGCGGCCGTGTCGACGCCGTCATCGACGACGTCGTCGTTCTCTCCGAATGGGTCAAATCCGACGCCGGCGCCTGCTGCAAGATCCTGACGACCCTGCCGGTCGACAAGGAAATCAACGGCAACGGCGCAGGCATTGCCATCCGTAAGGGCGATCCGCTCAAGGAAAAGCTGAACACGGCAATTGCTGCGATCCGCGCCAGCGGTGAATACAAGAAGATCCAGGACAAGTACTTCGACTTCGACGTTTACGGCGAATAAGAAATTCGCTATCTGGCCAGTCAAGGTAATGGCGGAAGGCTTGCTCTTCCGCCATTTTTGTTTGACAAAGATGGCAAGATCAAAACGGCAAAAGCCGTGAGGGGAATTCACGCATGGGCGGATTATTTTCCGCGCTCGGCTCCTTCTGGAGCGCACTTGTGCACATTTTGGATCCGCTGTGCGGACCCGTCGGCATCTTCACCTGGCTCGGTCAGTCGACGATCCTTGCCTGTAGCGACACCGGCTGGGGCGACGAGATCGCACTTGGCCTGCAGGTTACCGTTTCGGTGGCGATCGTCACCCTGCCGATCGGCCTCGCCATCGGCTTCCTGGTGGCGCTCGGCCAGCAGTCGGAAGAAAAAGCGCTGCGGCTGGCGGCAGGCATCTACACGACCATCTTCCGCGGCCTGCCGGAGCTCCTGACGCTCTTCATCATCTATTACGGCATGCAGATGCTCATCCAGTCTCTGCTGACCTTCGTCGGCTATGACGGACCGCCGGTCGAGATCAACGCCTTCCTCGCCGGCGTCATCGCGCTTTCGGTCGTTTTTTCAGCCTACTGTTCGGAAGTTCTGCTCTCGGCCTTTCGCGCCATTCCCAAGGGACAATATGAAGCCGGCGACTCGCTTGGCCTGCATCACGGCCGAACGCTACGTCTCATCATCTTGCCGCAGCTGGTGCGCATCGCGTTGCCAGGCCTGACGAACCTCTGGATGGTGCTCCTGAAGGACACCTCCTACGTCTCGATCATCAGCCTTGCCGATATCCTGCGCCAGACGAGCGTCGCGGTGCGCGTGACCAAGGAACCCTTCTTCTTCTATGGCCTGGCCTGCTGCCTTTATCTGGTGCTGGCCATCCTCTCCTCCTTTCTGCTCGTCTATGTCGAGCGCTGGGCCAAGCGTTCGGAGATCCGCCGATGAGCTACGCCGAAACGCTGATCCCGCCGCAGCCCGCACCGCGCGAAGTGATGAAGCCGGTCACGCCGGCGCGCATCGCCGGTTATATTCTCGTCGCCTTCTGGGCGGTATTCGGCGCTTTGCTGATGATCTCCGTGATAAACGGCTGGGATCCGGAAAAATTCGCTCGCTACGGACCGCGTTACCTCCACGGCCTCTGGGTCACGCTGAGCCTCGTTTTCATTTCCGTCATCTGCGGCGCAGTTCTGTCGCTGCCGCTTGCGGCGGCGCGCATGTCGAAGAACCGGGTGCTGAATGCGCTCGCCTATGGCTACATCTATTTCTTCCGCGGCACGCCGCTGCTTGCCCAGCTGTTCCTGGTCTATTACGGCCTCGGCGTATTCCGCCCGCAGCTTGAGGCCGTCGGCATCTGGTGGTTCTTCCGCGAAGCCTGGTATTGCGGCCTTTTTGCCATGACCATCAATACCGCGGCCTACCAAGCGGAAATCCTTCGCGGCGCTGTCGAAAGCGTGCCGCACGGACAGCACGAAGCGGCCGCGGCCCTTGGCATCCACAGGTTCATCGCCTTCCGCAAGATCGTCCTGCCGCAGGCTCTCATCGTCGCCCTTCGCCCCTACGGCAACGAGATCATCCTTTTAATCAAGGGTTCGGCTGTTGTCGCCATCATCACCGTGCTCGACCTGATGGGCGAAACCCGCTACGCCTTCTCCCGCACCTTCGATTACCAGACCTATCTCTGGGCGGCGATCTTCTACCTCGCCATCGTCGAAGCGCTGCGCCATCTCTGGGCCTGGATCGAACGCCGCCTGACCCGGCATCTCAAGCGCTGACCCCTGCGGTCCGGCTTGGCAGCACTCTCGGAGAGATGCTGCCAAGCCATTGATATCAAAAATAAATTGTCCTTTTATGAAGTATCTGTAAAGCTTCCGTTAACCACTCGCATGTTTCCATATCATGTAGCGCTAATAAGCGCGCGAGTGGGGACGAGAAGAAGTGAACACGATGCACAAGGACATGGAAAAACAACTGCAGGGCTATGGTCTGACGACCGCCCAGATCCTCTACCACCTGCCGGATCATCCGGCAATTCTGCAGACTTATGTCTGGCAGGAATATGATCTCGCCCCCGATTTCCCCGAAATGCGCGGATTCCTGAAATTCTGGGAAGAAAAGCTCGACGGACCGCTGCACTCGGTGCGCTACATCCACCGCAAGCTGATCTCGGCAACCGAGTGGCGGGCGCTGAAGGGAGAGTTCATCCTGCACTGATCCGGCTTGCGCAGCATCAGACATGCGCCTCGCCATGGCCGAATTCGCCTTGGTCGCGGACTGGGCTGAGCGCAAAACAGAGGATGCCGAGGTAGAAGACGGCAACGATGACAATGACCGCAAGGCCTGGAATGGGCCCCAGCACGGCATTGTCGATGACATAGGTCCAGGACTGCGCCTGCAGCGCCGGCATGCCCTCCGTCTGCAGTTTCGGCGTCGAGATCTTCAGGCACCAAGCAAGAAACAGGATGGAATACATCCAGACGTAATTGCGTTTGAGCCGGCGGTGCATCGCGTCCCGATAGCTGAGCAGGAAACGCGGTTTGCGCAGGCTGCTGGCGACCACCGCGGCCCATTCTCTGCCGGCCCCCGCGTCTGGCGCCAGAATCTGCGCAAAATAGCTGCGCTCGATCTGGCGGATGCGGGCGCGGTAGATGTCGAAGAAGCGGTAGCGCCGCGCCTCGATAATCAGAAGCAGCGTCACCAGCATCATCCCGAACAGCAGAACGCCGTGATGCGAGGTCGGCGTCGACAGCGACACCGAAAGCAGCGCCGCCACCACGGTGATCGCCCAATTGGATGTCCGGTCGATGCGGTCGCGCCAGCTCGTCATCCGTCCGAGTTCGCCGCGGTAATAATGGCTGAGCGTATTGGTAATCTCGCCCGGCGTACCAGGCAGCAGCAACGCCCGCGCAGCCTCTCCTTCCAACACCGATGACGTCCGTTCTTGCTCCGATTTCATGGCTTTTCCTCCCTTCGTCTTGTTTTTGGCCATTCTGCGCCCACAGCCACGCCATTGCAAAACATCGAAAGCCGCCTTAGACGCATGCGTGAAACAAAAGGACGGCGGACTGTTATGGCAAAGAAGATCGACGAAGAAGCCCTTGGCGAGGCCTATAACCGCGCTCTGGCGCTGGAAAAGGCCGGCGATGTCGACGCGGCCGTTGCAGCCTATGAGGAGGTCCTGGCGATCGATCCCGACGACCACGGCGGTGCAGCGGTGCGCATCGCCGCGATGGGTCGGGGCGAGACGCCGGTCAGGGCGCCGGACGCCTATATCGAGACCTTGTTCGACCAGCATGCCGAGGTTTTCGAAGACGTGCTCGTCGAGCAGCTCGGCTATCACGTGCCGATGCTGGTGCGCCAGCGGCTGCAGGCGCTGAAGCTCGGGCCGTTCAAGCGGCTGCTCGATCTCGGCTGCGGCACGGGCCTCACCGGCGGCGCGCTGCGCGACCTCTGCGCGGATATGACTGGGCTCGACATTTCGGAGAAGATGGTCGAGATCGCCCATGAGAAGGATCTCTACGAGACGCTCTTCGTCGCCGAGGTCGAGGACTTCCTCGACGACAATGATGAGGAAGCCTTCGACATCATCACGGCCACCGACGTGCTGCCCTATCTCGGCGCGCTCGAACCGCTGTTCTTCGGCGCAGCCGAGAACCTGACCTCCGGCGGCCTGTTCATCTTCTCCTCGGAAACCCTGCCGGAGGAGACCCTTGCAGGCCGCGCCTACATGGTCGGCCCACACCAGCGCTTCGCCCATGCCGACGCCTATGTGAAAGAACGCCTGGCGGCTACCGGTTTCGAACTCGTCGAGATATCGGATATCAACGTGCGCATGGAAGACGGCCAGCCAACGCCCGGCCATCTGGTGATCGCGAGATATATCGGTTGATACAATAGTTTCACGATCGACGAACTATCTGTTGCGCATTCCTTTCCGACCTGATACTTAGTCGGTCGGTAAAGTTTCCGCCTAACAGGAAAGGTCGCCGCATGTCGCTCGTGTTCTATGGGCATCCGCTCGCCTCCTTCTGCCACAAAGTGCTGATCGCGCTTTACGAGAACGGCACACCCTTCGAAAACCGCCTCGTCGATCTCTCCGACGAGACCTCGCGCGCTGATCTTTTCCGCTTCTGGCCGATCGGCAAGATGCCGCTGCTGCGGGACGAAGCGCGCGACAGCACGGTTCCCGAGACGTCGATCATCATCGAATATCTCGATCACTATTATCCCGGCCCCGTTTCCCTGCTGCCGCTGGAAATCGACCGGGCACTGCAGGTCCGCCTCTGGGATCGCTTCTTCGACAATTATGTCCAGGCGCCGATGCAGACCATCGTCAGCAATCGCCGGCGCCCCGAGGGCAAGGAGGACGAGACAGAGGTGGCCGGCTGCAAGGCAACGCTTGCCACCGCCTATGCGATGATCGAAAAACAGCTCTCGGAGAGCTCATGGATCTCGGGCGAGGCCTTCACCATGGCCGATTGCGGCGCAGCACCCGCCCTCTTCTACGCCGAGACGCTGGTCCCGTTTTTAGAGGAGCAGCCGAAGCTTCGCGCCTACTACGACCGGCTGCTCGCCCGCCCATCCTTTGCAAGGGCGCTGGAAGAGGCCCGCCCCTATTTCAAGTTCTATCCCTACCATGACAGGCTGCCCATCCGCTTCCGGGATGCCGCGGGATGATTGACGGCCAGGCGGGTCTCGACCGCATGTTCCACGCGCTTTCCGATCGCAGCCGCCGCGGCATGATCGACCGCCTCGGCCGCGGCCCGGCTTCCGTCACCGAGCTGGCCGCGCCGCTTGCGGTTGCCCTGCCGACGGTAATGAAACATCTGCAGGTGCTGGAGGAAAGCGGCCTCGTACTCTCCGAAAAATCCGGCCGGGTGCGAACCTACCGCCTGCAGCAGGGCGCGCTTGCCGCCGTCGAGCGCTGGGTGGAACAGCGAAAGAGCCGCTGGAACGCTACCTTCGACAGGCTGGATCAATATCTCGCCGAAGAGCCGGAGACCTTTTCCGAATGACAACACGATCCGCCGAACACACCACCCTCGTCATCGAGCGGCGCCTGAAGGCGCCGGTCGCCCGCGTCTTCCGCGCCTGGTCGATACCGGAGGCCAAGCGCCAATGGTTCGCCTGCCACGGCGAATGGGCGCCGCTGGAATACGGACTCGACTTCCGTCCCGGTGGCACCGAGCGGAATCATGTCGCCGATACCGACGGACTTTTGCATGCTTTTGACGCCCATTACATCGATATCGTGCCCGATGTCCGCATCATCTATGCCTATGAGATGAAGCTCGGTGAAAGGCGTATCTCCGCCTCGCTCGCCACCGTCGCCTTCGAAGCCGACCCCGAGGGCACCAGGATGATCTTTACTGAACAGGTGGTCTTTCTCGACGGCTACGCCGACAACGGCGCACGCCTCCAGGGCACGGAAATCGGCCTCGACAATCTGGAACTCTTCCTAGAGCGCGAGGCGAACCCGATCCACTGATGCATGTCGCCCGGAAGTGTGCAGCGGTTCCGGGATAGCGACATGCATCAAAACAAAGAGCTAAAGCGCGTCGCATGAATCAAGTTTGATGCGACGCGTTTTAGAGCATTTTCGCTTTTCTGCTAATCACGACGATTTCTTCCCGGAGGCGGCGGCCTTTGCTGACATATTCAAGGCTGCGGCGGCGCGAAAGAGCGTCTTCAACGCCTCCTCGTCGATCTCGTCGCCCTCATGGAAATCGATGGCCCGCCTCGTGTTGCCGTCGAGGCTGGAATTGAAGAGACCCGAGGGGTCCTGCAAAGAGGCGCCCTTGGCGAAGGTCAGCTTCACCGCGTTCTTATAGGTCTCGCCGGTGCAGATGATGCCGGAACGCTCCCACACCGGAACCCCTCGCCACTTCCATTCCTCGACCACCTCGGGCTCGGCCTGCTTGATGAGCGCACGGATTCGGGCGAGCATTTCGCCGCGCCAATCGCCGAGTTCCTTGATCCTCGCGTCGATCAGTTGAGACGGCGAGGCTCCCCCATTTGCGTCCCCGGAATCCCTCGTCTTCATGGCTGCTGTCGCTTTCTTCATAGTTCCTCCCGCCCTCATGCGAGGGGTATTCGTTGTTACATCCGTTCGCCGGGCAGTTGGCTGGCCTGCTCCACCCAGGCGGCAAGCTGGGCGTCATCGATTTCGTCGTCCTCGCGGATATCGAGGTAGCGGACTTCCTTCTGCTTGGAATAGCCGGGCGGCAGAGGCTGCAGCGACGCACCCCGGAAGAATGCCACCTTGACGTATTTCGTGAAGCAATGAATGCCGAGGAACCAGCCCTGCCCTTCGATGCCGTAGAACGGCGAGTTCCATTTGACTGCCTTATGCACGTTGGGCACGGTACGCGTGATCAGTGCATCGAGGCGGCGCCCGACATCGCTTTTCCAGCCCGGCATCGCGGCGATATAGGCCTGCACCGGAGCTTCGCCGTAACCCTTGGCGATCTGCGGATTGCCGCCCGAAAGAAGGGTCGGCTCTGCAGCGGCCGGCTTGGCGGCGGTCTTCTCGGTGAGTGTCACCTGGGTCTTGGACGTCTTGCCGGCCATTGCGTCACTCCTATCTCCCACGCCATCTGGCAGCATAAGGCAGCGGGAAGAGGTAAGGACCGGTCAGCAATAGCAGGCCAAGCGGCAGCGATGCCAAGACGCCGCCCCAGACGGTCGATTTCTCCTGTACCATGGCGATAATATTGACAATAACCGCCACGGTAAAGGCAACGGACAGCCACCGGTGGCGCTGACGCAACCAGCTGTTCCGGTTCAATGGGACCTCCCCCCGTTTGCATCAGCCGAAGCGACGGGCGGCCTCACTCCATTCGCGCCAGCACCTGCTCCAGATTTGCAAGGAACTGCGTCCACCCGCTCCTGGCGCCGCCGTAAGCCTGCCGCTGATCCGGCCGGAAACCCGACTGCTCCATGCGCAGATGCGTGCCCGTACCGGTCGGAGTGAGAGTCCAGGTGACGGTGCTTTCAAGACCGTAGGCATCCCAGCTATAGGACAGGGTCTTGTTCGGCTCGACCTCCAGAACCTTGCAGTCGACCGAACCCCAATCAGCGTTGAAGCTGAAGCGATGATCAACGGCCGGCTTGAAGTCGCTTTTCATCAGCCACTCCTGGATCAGGTGCGGCTGCGTGAGCGCCCGCCAGATCTTTTCCGAAGGAAAAGGGATTTCCCGTTCGATGACGACGGAGCGCGTTTCTGTCGATATGTCGGTCATTGATCCATCCTTTTCAGCAAATCTTCGAGATCGTTGAAGCGGTTTTGCCAGAACCCGGCCATCTCGCTGGTCCAGTCGACCAGCGGAGCAAGCGCACCGAGCTGCGCGCTATAATGCGTCTGGCGGCCCTCGTGGCGGTCGCGTACCAATCCGGCCTGCTTCAATATGCCGAGATGTTTTGAGACGACCGGCTGCGAGACCCCGGCCCGGGCCGTCAGAGCCCCGACCGTCTTCTCCCCTTCCCGGCACAACCGCTCGAACAGAGCCCGCCGGGTCGGATCAGCGAGCGTTTTGAACAGCGTGTCTTGAACATCGGACATTTTAGATCAATACCTATTCAGCTATGGATTAACGTATAGCTACGCAGGTATGCGTTAGTCAAGGGCTAAAACGAAAAACACTGAATAGGTGAGCTTGCTGACCAGAGCCCGCAACGAACTCGCCGCTGGAGAAAAAACCGTCAGCGATTTAAACATAGCTCATTGACTATACATCGACGCGTCTCCGCTAGCTCACGCGCGCCGGGACGATTTCCGCTAGGCTGGCACGAGGAGCCGAAGTGGGCATAGCCACATACACCTGCACGTCAGTTGGCAACAGGACGCCAAAAGCCGCGAGCGGCTTCCGGCGATGTCGGACTTACCCGCTTCGTTCGACCTCAGGAACCGGAAACGACCTTCAGATTGCCGCCATGGCTGCCGCCTGCGAAAACCTGCTTGCGGCCGAACTCGTTGTTGAAGGCCAGGCGCTGCTGCTCGCGGGTAATGCCGAGTTCGGGGAAGAGCAGCTCGGCGACGCGATAGGCTTCTTCCAGGTGCGGATAACCGGAGCCGATGACCGTATCGATGCCGATGTCCTGATATTCGGCAAGGCGTGCGGCCACCGTCTTCGGCGAGCCCACAAGCGCCGTGCCCGCACCAGCGCGAACCAGGCCGACGCCGGCCCAAAGATTCGGCGAGACCTCAAGTTTGTCGCGGCGGCCGCCGTGAAGGGCAGCCATCCGCTTCTGGCCGACCGAGTCCGACTCATGAACGAAGCGCTCCTGCGCCTCGCGGATCGTATCGTCGTCGAGATGACGGATCAGCCGTTCCGCCGCCTCCCATGCCTCCTCGTCGGTTTCGCGCACGATGAAGTGCAGGCGGATGCCGAAGCTCACCTCGCGGCCGCGCTCGGCGGCGGCCTTGCGCACCTTGGCGACCTTTTCGGCCACTTGCGCCGGCGGCTCGCCCCAGGTTAGATACTTGTCGACGCGGCCGACCGAGAAATCGATGCCGGCATCCGACGAGCCGCCGAAATAGAGCGGCGGACGCGGGTTCTGCACCGAGGGAAAGCCGAGGCGCGCATTGGTCGCCTTGATATATTTGCCGTCGAAACTTGCCGTGCCCTTGTCAAGCAGTTCCTCAAAGACGGTGAAAAACTCCTCGGCATGGGCATAACGCTCGTCATGCTCGAGATGGATGCCATCACCGGCAAGCTCTGCCGGACTGCCACCAACAACGATATTAAGCAGCAGGCGGCCGTTGGAAATGCGGTCGAGCGTCGTCGCCAGACGCGCGTAATAAGCCGGTGAGGCCGTGCCCGGGCGGATCGCCACCAGGAACTGCAGTTTGTCGGTCTTAGCCGCGAGCGCCGCCGCCGTCACGAAGGACTCCTCGCAGGCAACCCCGGTCGGCAGCAGCACGCCGGAATAGCCGAGACGATCGACAGCCTGGGCGATCTGCGTGAGATAGCCGATTTCGGGCGCGCGATTAAGATCGGCGGAACCGAGATAGGTGCCGTCGCCCGACGTCGGGATGAACCAGAGGAAGTTGATGGGATCGGATGTGGCGGTCATGGAAACGGTCCTTTGCTGTGAAATTCGAAAGTCGGCCCGCGCGGTTTAGCTGGCCCTTGGCAAGCGTGCAGAACGTGCGCCGGCCTGGGAGGATGGCGGTGCGGCGGGAGGGGAATGCCGGGCTCATCTGCGCGTGAACATCTGAAATACCTGTCGATCGATGGCGCGGCCGGATGCCTTGAGCCATCGCTCGTCGGAATACTGGCATAGACTATAAATTATATCGACAATATCAACTTGCCATTGTTGTCCGCTTGGGGGAATAATTTTCCCAGTTCCGTCGCTTGCCGGCAAACGCCTGCTGATAGCAGCCTTCCGCCGCTATCCTTCTTGACGTTCGGCGGCCAGCCGCTCCCGGATAAAGCCCGCCCCACCCGCAAGACGCGTTGCCAAGAGGCTCATGGGATCGACCATGCGCCAATAGGGCGTGACCATTGAAACCGGTTCTCCCTTTTGTAGGGCGAGGAAAGACAGATCGGCAATCGCGCGCAGATGTCGCTCCACGGTAACGGGACAACAGGCGTCCGCCCCGTATTCGGCAGCGAGGCGGCGGCGAAGGACGCCAAGCTCGGTGAAAACACCTTGCTGTGCCGATCGAATCTGCTCTGCGACCATCTGCTGCGATGGAATAAGCATCGACTGCATTCCACTGCGGCCTTTGCGCCGCGGCTCGATCGTCGGAGTTTCGCGCATGTCACCCCCGGAAACATTTGCCTGATCTCCATTTAGGGCTGAGGCGAACGGCGACCAGCCTCATATCCGTCTATCGCAAGGAACTCCGTCTTCACGGCTTTTCTGGCCCGGCCGTTTCGGTTAATCCTCAGGGTCTCGCACTCCGGATAAGGACAGGACATATGACTAAAGTCGCATTCATCGGTCTCGGCGTAATGGGTTTTCCCATGGCCGGTCATCTGAAGACGAAGGGCGGCCACGATGTCACCGTCTATAATCGTACGGCCGAAAAAGCCGTCGCCTGGGCAGAAAAATTCTCCGGCAAATCCGCCACCACGCCGGCCGAGGCTGCCGCGGACGCCGATTTCGTCTTCGTCTGCGTCGGCAATGACGAAGATCTCCGGTCGGTGACATCGGGCGAAAGCGGCGTCCTGCACGGCATGAGGCCGGGGTCGGTGCTGATCGACAACACCACCGCCAGCGCCGAGGTTGCGCGCGAACTTTATGCCGCAGCAAAGGAAAAAGGCGTCGATTTCATCGATGCTCCCGTTTCCGGCGGCCAGGCCGGCGCTGAAAACGGCGTCCTGACCGTGATGTGCGGCGGCGACGAGGCCGTCTTCGATCGTGCCAGGCCCGTCATCGACGCCTATGCCCGCATGGTCGGTCTGATGGGACCGGCAGGCTCTGGCCAGTTAACCAAGATGGTCAACCAGATCTGCATCGCCGGCCTCGTCCAGGGGCTTGCCGAAGGGCTGCATTTCGGCAAGCGCGCCGGCCTTGATATCGAAAAGGTCGTCGAGGTGATCTCCAAGGGGGCGGCCGGCTCCTGGCAGATGGAAAACCGCCACAAGACCATGAACGCCGGCAAATATGATTTCGGCTTCGCGGTCGACTGGATGCGCAAGGATCTCGGTATCGTGCTCACCGAAGCCCGCCGCAACGGCGCCAAGCTGCCGGTTACCGCCGTCGTCGACCAGTTCTACGGCGACGTCCAGGCGATGGGCGGCAATCGCTGGGATACATCCTCATTGCTTGCACGTCTCGAAAAATGATTGACGCCTCCTCCGATGCGGCAGAACTGATCGCGCATCTCGAAACGCTGCGTTCGGAGGAGAACGTCGCCGGCATGGCGCGCTTCGGCATCGTGACCACACACGCCCTCGGCATCTCCAATCCCGATATCAGGGCGGTCGTCAGACTGGCGAAGAAGAATCACGCCAGAGCGATCGAACTCTGGCGAAGCGATATCCGTGAAGCCCGCCTGCTCGCCCTCTGCACTGCCGAGCCGAAACGGCTGACGGCGGAAGAAGCCCGGAATTGGGCCAATGATTTCAATTCCTGGGAGATCGTCGATTGCGCCGCCGATCTCTTCGTCGAGGCCGGACTGGACGCACTCATCTCAGAATTCGCCGACGACGAGCGTGAATTCGTCAGGCGCACTGCCTTCGCCATGATTGCAGGCGCCGCCGTCCATCGCAAGAACGAACCCGACACGACCATCCTTGCCTGGCTGCCGCTGATCAAGGCTCATGCCACCGACCCTCGAAACTTCGTGCGCAAGGCGGTCAATTGGGCACTCCGCAGTATCGGCAAGCGCAATCTCGCCTGCCATTCACCCGCCCTCGCCCATGCCAAGGGGCTGGCGGAAAGCCCTGACAAAACCGCCCGCTGGATCGGCAAGGATGCCGTCAAGGAACTGACTGGCGAAAAGCTGCTGGCACGGCTGAAATAAGCGCATTCCGGTTTCGAGGCGAAGGCCCTTGTTCGTCAATGCCGCTTCACTAATGCTGTCGGGATTTTTCGACGAGGAAATCGATCAACACTCGCGCTGCCGGCGGCATGCCCTTGGCGGTCGTGAAGACAATATAAAAGGGCTCTCCTCCGACTGCCAATCCGGCAGCACCCGCACCAGCTTGCCGGCCTGGAGATCGGCCTCGCAGGCGCTTTCGAACAAAAGCCCGAAGCCGAGACCCGCCCGGGCCGCGTCGAGGATGGCGGTCATGCTGCGGCAGGTGAGCCGCGGCTGATGCCGAATCACTCGTTTGGCGTCATTCGGAGCGATCAATTCCCAACCATGAAAGGACACCCATGACGTCATTGCCAACGTCGGAAGGTCGGCGAGCTTTTCCACGCAATTCAAACCGCCGGTACGCTCGACCAGCGAGGGACTTGCGACCAGGATGCGCCGCGCCCGGTCGAGCTTGCGCATCGTCAGGCTCGTTGGTCGCCCTCACATCAAGATCGATCCGTTCGTTGATGAGGTCGGCGCGCCGGTTGGAGCCGATGATGCTATCGATCAATCCAGCTCACTTGAAAATTGAAAATGGGAGTGCCTCGAGAGGCAATGCTGGCAAGAAGCCGCCGTGCAATATGCAGCATACCGCTTCGGTTCACCTGAAAGGCTGTGCTGAAAGACTGCCGGAGGACTGTGCGTAAAAACGCTGCAAGGACGGCCCGGCAGGGAAGACCGGACTCGTCCCCGTAGCTGATCGGAGGTCACTCGGATCAGAAACTGATTTGAAGTGCTCCCGGCCCGAAGACCGGGAGCATCAATAGGCAGATTAGAACGAACGCTGCAGGCGGAAGTAGCCCGAAGTGGAGTCGTCTGCATCTTCCGGATCGAGGTACTGAACCGAAGCCTTGGCGTAGAAGTTGTCGACGATCTGGTAATCAACCGTCAGACCGACCTTCCAGGCATCGCCATCGCTGAAGTCGTCGCCAGCAACGTAGTAGTCACCGTAGTACTGGACGCCAGGAGTGATCTTGAGCTTGTCGGTTGCCTTGATAGCGTATTCGGCAGCGACAGCCCATTCAGCTGCGGAGTAGTAGGAGTTCGGGCCGGAAGAGTATACGGCAGCGAGGCCGAGCGTACCGGGACCGATTTCAACCGTACCCATTGCACGGACAGCGCCGTCTTCGTTGTCGAAGTCCCAGCCGCCGGTGATCTGGTAGCTGAACGCGCCGGCAGTGCCGCCAACGCCGAAGGCAACGCCGACGTTGTTCGGCTCTTCGTCCGTCTTGTAGAAGCCGTCTTCCAGTTCGTCGACGCTGATGCCGGCGTAGAAGGTGCCGCTTTCGTACTGATAGCGGAGGGAGTTGTGCAGCGTTACGATCGAGCCGATGTCGTCGGTTTCACCCGAGAGACCATCGTCCCACCAGCTGTAGAACAGACCGGCGCGGAAGCCCGCGACGTCGAGGTAAGCGGAGTCGAGGATGGCGTCCTGATCCGAGGCGTTGTCAGCATTGAACTGCATGACGATGACGCCGGTCAGCGGACCATACTCGGTGTCGCTCTTGGCCGTGAACTGAACCTGACCGCGGGTCTTGGCATCCCAATCCGAATCGTTGCTGACCGAGCCATTGAGCGGCTGATCACCAACGTCGACCTGGAAACGGATGTAGCCTTCGATCTTGAGGCAGGTTTCGGTGCCCGGGATGTAGAAATAGCCGGTGCCGTAAGCGTCGCAGACGCGAACATATTCAACCGGTTCCGGCTCAGCAGCAACGATAGCGTCAGCTGCAAGAACCGGCGTCGATGCAGCAAACGCTGCTGCTGATGCAAGCAAAACCATTCTGATGTTCATTTACCAATCCATTCCTTTGTCGATCGGGGCTGGCTTCCAATCGGGTAGTCGATTTGAAGCCGGCCCAGTTTGAACAGCCATCTCGGCGTGCGGATCGATCGAACCGCCAAACCGTCATCACATACCAAGCTTTATCAAGCAATTCTTGATACACGCCGGATGGCTGCCGCAAAGCAACTTTCCCCAACAGCGTGATTTTTATACAACAATTTCAATTATATAGAGAGAAAAACACACCAAGCGGCTCCGCGACGGAAATCCTCCATCGCAAGCCGCAAATGCTATACCCCATTTGTCAAATCTTCACCGTTCGACCCCCGTCGAACATTATTGGTGAAGTGCATAAACTCTACCGCCGGCTAATCAACACATACAAGGCAGCGGTTTGGAACATGGTGTCCTGAATTCGATACCAATGAGACGAAATAATGACATAGCGCTCGTTGGCTGTGTTCAACATAGCGCCGTATTCCTTACCAGGCTATGTATTTTTTCGGAATCTTGGTGGGATTCGAGCGTTTTTTCGCTATTTCCTGGGCTTTTTTGCAGTCAGGATGACATTCCGCTGCTACCCTTGCCGGATCCGTGAAATCAGAATGTGGCGGAATCGACCGAGACAGCACACTCTTCGCGTCTCTGGACCGTGCGGCTGCAAGGCCGCACGGCGATTTCAATCCTCGTTGGATTTGGCATTGTCGAGAATCATGTAGTCGAGCGGCAGTTGCGTCGAATACTTGATCTGCTCCATCGCAAAGGCGGAGGAGACGTCGCGAATCTCGATCTTGGCGATCATCCGCTTATAAAAGGCATCATAAGCGGCAATATCGGGCACGACGACTCGCAAGAGATAGTCGACATCTCCGCTCATCCGATAGAATTCCACCACTTCGGGGAATTCGGCGACCACTTCGGAAAAGCGCCGCAGCCACTCGATCGAATGGGTGGCCGTGCGAATCGACACGAACACGGTGACCTTGGTGTTGACCTTCTCCGGATCGAGGATGGCGACCCGGCGCTTGATGACGCCGTCTTCTTCCATTTTCTGGATGCGCCGCCAGCATGGCGTCGTCGAAAGCCCGACTTTTTTGGCGAGATCGGCCACGGCAAGGGTCGAATCTTCTTGCAGCAGACGCAGTATTTTTCGGTCGAGGCGGTCCATTCGCGCAACAGTCCTTTCGAATTATTTTCTTTGTATAACGCGATTCCGCACGACGAAAAGAATTTTGTTTCAGGAAAGCAGCATTTTCGTTCGATCCTGCAGGACTGGGAGCAATTCCTTCTCGAACCATGGATTGCGCTTCAGCCACCCGCTGTTGCGCCAACTCGGATGCGGCAGCGGCAGCACCGCCGGTGACCGGTTAGACAGAAGAGCGTCCCGCCATGCCCGCACCGTTTCGGTCATATTGCCCCGCCTTTCGCCCTCCATGTGCCAGGCCTGCGCATATTGGCCGATGACCAGCACCAGTTCGATCTGCGGCATGGCCGCAATCACCTTTTCCCGCCACAACGGCGCGCATTCGCGACGCGGCGGCAGATCTGCACCCTTGTCGTCATAGCCGGGAAAGCAGAAACCCATCGGCACGATGGCGAATCGATCGCGGTCGTAAAAGCTTGCCCTGTCAACGCCGAGCCATGTCCGCAGCCGGTCGCCCGAAGCATCGTCGAACGGCAGGCCGCTCTCATGCACTCGGAGCCCGGGCGCCTGCCCGGCGATCAGGATGCGTGCGTTCGACGAAATCACAGCCACAGGCCGTGGCTCGTGCGGCAGCCGATATGCAAGGCCTTTTGCCGGCGCGTCACGACAGATGCGGCAGGAGGCGATCTCCAGCCGCAGCATCTCCAGCCTGGCTTCGTCGCTCATCGCTTCACTCCCATCCGACGATCCGCCTGATGAAGCGTAGCGGGCCGTGGAAATCGGAACTCTGGCGCGCATGGTCGCGCACATCGCGCGGCCGCTCGAAAGTTCCGGCCCAGAGGCCCGCCTTGGCAGCCCTCGCCTCGGCCTCCTCCCTGCCATGACCGCCATAGGCGATGGCCATGCCCCGGCGCACCATAGCCGCGTTGATGTCGCCGCCCGTCCCGCTCCGGCAGATGACGAGCAGCCTGTCGTAGCGGTCGCGCCGGCTCCCCTGGCAAAGCGTTCCCGATGCCACGACCATGCCTTGCAGCGCCTCGCGCGCCGCCCGCCCGCAGGCCCAGGCATGTCCCGCCCGCTCGCAGCTTTGGTTAAGCTCCGGTGCATCGATGCCTTCAAGGCGCAAACGTACATCTCCCAAGCTTAGACTGTCGCCATCGGCAGCATGGAAAGCGCCCGCATGCTCAATTTTTGCTGCATCGTTGAACTTGGCGGCGATCAGCGCCAGGAGCGCCAGCAGAGCAAAAGCGGTCACGCCGTCGCGAATCAGGCGCAGGCTCCGTGTCACGCTTTCGCCTCCTTAAAAAACAAATCCTTGGCAAAGATGGCAAACATCTTCTTAAGAATTGCCGGTTAAGCTCTTATCCACCCTGGGATGAAGTTTCAACGTGCACATGAGTACCGGCGTCAGCACATCGACCGACAAGATTATCGTCGACAGGTCGCGCAGCCACCGCAACAAGGCCGTTTCCAAGGCCGTGCGGCAAACGCGCGAACGTCTTCAGTCCGGCCATGCGTCCAATTCTTCCTTCGATCGTGACGTGCTCAAGATGTATGTAGCGTCGATGCTGCAGGGCGCGACGATCATGCCGCTCTTCATCGTCCTCATCACCGCGCTTGGCGTCTATATCACTGAAGATACGCAGTTGCTCTTCTGGGCGCTGCTGACGCTCACCTGTCAAACCGGCAATATCCTGCTTGCCCGGCGCGCGCGCCGGCAGGAAATCACCCCGGAGAGCGCCCGCAAATGGCGCCGCCTGCTGCTGCTCGGCCAGTTCCTGCTCGGCTGCTGCTGGGCGGTCTTCGCGCTGCAGGGCTGCGACACCTGCGAGCCGTCCAGCTTCATCCTTTATAAGGGCGCGACGCTGCTGATCGCGCTCTCCGTCACGGCGATGTCCAATTTCATGCTGACGCCCGCCGTGCTTGTCGCCTTCTCGCCGGCGATCCTGGCGCTTGCCGCCAAGAGCGGCCTGTCGCGCGATCTCCTCGAAATCAGCCTGACGGGGCTCTTCACCAGTACCCTCGTCTTCTTCAACTATATCAGCGATCGGCTGTTCAAGTCGAACCTCAGGATCCTTTCCTACCAGTCGGAGAAGGACGACCTGATCGCCGAACTTGAAGTGGCGAAATCGATGTCGGACGAGGCGCGTCGCCGCGCCGAAGAGGCAAACCTCGCCAAGTCCCGCTTCCTTGCCTCCATGTCGCACGAGCTCAGGACCCCGCTCAACGCCATCCTCGGCTTCTCCGAGGTGATGTCGGCGGAAGTCATGGGGCCGCTCGCCAATCCGACCTACAAGGAATATGCCGGCGATATCCACCGCTCCGGCCAGCATCTACTCGATCTCATCAACGAGATCCTCGACCTCTCCCGCATCGAGGCCGGCAAATACGAGCTCAGCGAGGAGGCGATCTCGCTTCTCGATATCACCGAAGATTGCATCGGCATGGTCCAGCTGCGGGCCCGCGCCAAGAACATCGCCATTTCGGATCAATTCGAACGTCAGTTGCCGGCCATCTGGGCGGATGAAAAGTCTATGCGCCAGGTGGTGCTCAACCTTCTCTCTAATGCGGTCAAGTTCACGCCGCAGGGCGGCGAAATTCACGTCAAGGTCGGCTGGACCGCCGGCGGCGGACAGTACATCTCCATCAAGGACAACGGCCCCGGTATTCCGGAAGAGGAAATTCCCGTCGTCCTGTCGGCCTTCGGCCAAGGCTCGATCGCCATCAAGAGCGCCGAACAGGGCACCGGCCTCGGCCTGCCGATCGTCCAGGCGATCCTTGCCAAGCATGACGGACAATTCCTGCTGAAGTCGAAGCTGCGCGAAGGCACCGAGGTCATCGCCATCCTGCCGGCCAAGCGCGTGCTGCAGAGCCTGCCGGCCGTGGAAGAGGCTCAGGCGGTCGCGCGCAAGCGCAAGAGTTTTGCCTGATTCAGCTAAAGCATGATGCCGAAAAGTGTGAGCGGTTTTCGGACGACATCATGCGGATCCAAAGAAGATATGTTTGCCGAGGACGAAGCCGAGATAGAGGCAGCAGGCGGCAATCATGCAGCTCACCGCGAAGGAGCCGAGATCCTTGGCATGTTTGCCGACGATCGAAATCTCCGGCGAAATCCGGTCGATCACCTCCTCGACAGCGGTATTCATTGCCTCCATCGAAAACAGCCCGAGAAACAGAACCACCGCTACGACGATCTCGCCGGCGGTCGCCCCGACCAGCGCCAGCGCCGCGATCGAAACGACGAAGAAACCGAGTTCCTGGCGGAAGGCTGCTTCTCTCAGAACGCGCAGGAAGCCTGCCCAGGAATAGCTGGCGGCGGCGGTGAAATGCCGAAATCCGGTCTCTTTCGTCACCGCACGCTTCGTCAAGGCGCCCCTCTCCTCTTGCAGACCGGGAAAGGCTTTGCCGCCCCGCTTGATGACCGAATACGCAGATACCGAATCCATCTGGGCGGCGCAAGCGAAGCCGCGTGCGGATAAAGCATGTCGCGCAAAAGCGTGCAGCGGTTTTGCGGCAACGACATGCGTAAAAACAAAGAGCTAAAGCAGGTCGCATGCATCGAGTTTGACGCGACGCGCTTTAGGCGGCGCCGACCGCGGCGTCAGTCTTTGTTGGTCACGCCGGCCTGGGCAAAGGTCGCCATGCCGGAATGGCAGGCAGCGGCTGCTTTGACGATGCCGGCGGCGAGTGCCGCCCCGGTACCTTCGCCGAGCCGCATGCCAAGCGCCAGAAGCGGCGTCTTGCCGAGCATCTCGATCGCGCGCAGATGTCCGGGCTCGGCGGAGACGTGGCCGATCAGGCAATGGTCGAGCGCAGATGGATTGGCGGCTTTGAGGATCGCCGCAGCGGCGGTTGCGACGTAACCGTCGATCAGCACCGGGATGCGCTCCATGCGGGCGGCAAGGATGGCGCCGGCCATCGCCGCAATCTCACGGCCGCCGAGCCGGCGCATGATTTCCAGGGGATCGTCGAGATGATCGCCGTGGAGTTCCACGGCCTTTTCCACCGCCGCGACCTTGCGCTCCAGCATCTCGCCTTGCGAACCGGTGCCGGGTCCGACCCAGTCCCGTGCCGAACCGCCATAGAGCGCATAGTTGATCGCCGCGGCAATCGTCGTATTGCCGATGCCCATTTCGCCGATGCAGAGCAGGTCGGTGCCGCCGGCGATTGCCTCCATGCCGAAGGCCATAGTCGCGGCGCAATCGCGCTCGGAAAGAGCTGCCTCCTCGGTGATGTCGCCGGTGGGATAATCGAGCGCCAGATCGAAAACCTTCAGCCCGAGATCGTAAGCGACGCAGATCTGATTGATCGCAGCGCCGCCGGCTGCAAAGTTCTCGACCATCTGCTGTGTCACGGCCGGCGGAAAGGGTGTGATTCCCTGCCTGGTGACGCCGTGATTGCCGGCGAAGATCGCCACCAGCGGCCGGTTGACGGCAGGGGGGCGGCCAGTCCAGGCGGCAAGCCAGAATGCGATTTCTTCAAGCCGTCCGAGCGCGCCCGGAGGCTTGGTCAGTTGCGCGTCGCGTTCGCGTGCGGCCACCAGCGCACGGGCATCCGGCCCCGGCAGGTCGCGGAGCAGGGTACGGAAATCGTCGAACGGCAGGCCTGAAACGCTCATCTGTGCGGCTTTCCTATGAATCCGGGTATTCTTGTTTTCACGCAAACCACTTGTTTGCGTCGGGCAAATCAGCTTCTTTGCGGGTCGCAACCCTCTTAAAGCGGCCAGCCGGGGCGAACAACAGCAAAAGCGCCGCCGCGACCATAAGCCGGGGCCAAAAGCCGAAACCTTGGACAGAACGAAGCAGAATGAAGATCAAGGACCATGCGGTCGATACCGCCCGCGCCGTCGCCTTCCTCAGCCGCATTCCCATGCCGCCATCGCTGTTCAAAACCTACGACGGCAGGCTCGGCCGGCTGGTGCGCGCCTTTCCCTTCGCCGGCATCGTCATCGGCCTTGTTCCCGCACTCGCCCTGCTCCTCCTTCTGGGGCTGCGCGCCGATCCGCTGATGGCTGCCCTGATCGCGCTGTCCACCCAGGCTGTCGTCACCGGCGCACTGCACGAGGACGGCCTGGCCGATACTGCCGACGGCATCGGCGGTGGCAAGAGCCGCGAGCAAAGCCTCGAGATCATGAAGGACAGCCGGATCGGCAGCTACGGCGCGATCGCGCTGGTCCTCTCCTTCGCGATCCGCGCGGCAGCACTTGCCGCCATCGCCCGCCACGCCTCGCCGCTCACTTCAGCCCTTGCCATTCCCGCCGTCGCAGCACTCAGCCGCGGCGCCATCGCCTGGCACTGGCAGCGGCTGCCGCCGGCTAAGGCCGATGGCGTCGCCGCCTCTACCGGCCAGCCGGATGAGGCGGCAATGCAGTTTGCCCTCGCCTCGGCCGGCCTTGTCGCAGCGCTTCTGATCTGGCCTGCCCTCGGCCTGCGTCCGCTGGTCGCTAGCCTGCTTGCCACCGGCATCGCTGCGCTTGCCTTTACCGCTTTCATCCGCCGCAAGCTTGCCGGCCACACCGGCGACACGCTGGGCGCGACGCAGCAAATTTGCGAGATCGCCACGCTTTGCGCCCTTGCCACGGCTCTTTGAAACTCCGATATGTCCTTCATGCAAACACCCTGCATTCACGTCTGCTCCATGGTTTCCGCCACCGGATTTTGCGCCGGATGCGGCCGGACTCTTCAGGAAATCGGCAGCTGGATGAGCTACTCCGACATCGAGCGGAGACGGATCATGGCCTTGCTGCCGGCAAGGCTTGCGGGCGCCGCTGCGCTATCGAACGACATGAAAACAGGCCACGCCAGCGGGCCGGAGCGACCTTCATGATCCGTTTGACCGTCTTCCTCGTCGTGATAGGCATCGGCCTTGCGGTGCTGATCGTCAACAATGACAGCAGCCGGATCCTCGGCCTGCAGAGCGATGACTTCGTCCGCGTCGTCTATCTGCTGCCGATCGCGCTGATGCTGTCGGCCGGCATCTGGGCGCGCCGGAACAGCGTTAGTGAGACGATGCGCCAGATGATAATCTGGCTGGTGATCATCCTGGCGCTCGTGACCGTCTATCTCTATCGTCAGGAAGCGCTCGGCGTCGGCAACCGGCTGCTCGCCGGCCTCGTTCCCGGCCGCGCCGTCGTCGCCACCACAAGCGAAGGCGGCCAGGAGATCATCCTGCACAAGCTGCTGAATGGCCATTTCGAAGCCGATGTCGCCGTCAACGGCCAAACGATCGAGATGCTCGTCGACACCGGCGCCAGCATGGTGGCGCTGTCCCACGAAGATGCCGAGCGGATCGGCATCGACCTCTCCGGCCTCAGCTATTCGATGACTGTCATGACCGCCAACGGCCGCAGCCGCGCAGCACCCGTCACGCTCGACCAGGTGGCAATCGGCCCGATCGTCCGCAACAATGTCGCAGCCAGCGTCGCCGAGGACGGCCGGCTCGACCAGAGCCTGCTCGGCATGAGCTTCCTGGAAACGCTCGGCTCCCTGCAGATGCAGACCGACGAATTGCGCATGCGCGACTGAGCCGCAGCGCTCGCGATCCGCAGTCGGCACGGCTTTACGGCAGCGTTCGCATCTGTCACCTTCAGGCGCAACAACAAGACCACAAAGAGCAAAAAGAAACTCCTAGTCTGGTGGCACCCCGCATGCTCGACCGGCCTTGGCCTGCGGCAAAGGCCCTGACCCATGGGTGCGACAGGAGTTTCGCGATGAATTCACTCTGGCCGATCATCATCGGCGGTATTCTGCCCGCCATTTTCTGGGGCATCACCGCTATCTTCCAGAAGCAGAGCGCCACCGCCGCGACCGGATCCGCCGTCTATCTGATCGCCTTCGGCGCCGCCTGCGCGCTTGCCGGCCTGATTGCCGCGCTGATCTGGCGCCCTGCCCCCTGGACCGCCGAAGGCCTCGGTTTTGCCGCCACCGCCGGCGCCTGCTTCGCCGTCGGCACCGGCCTCATCAGCTTCGCGCTCTTCGCTTATGGCGTCCCGGTGTCGAAACTCGCGCCCATCTGGAGCTGCAACGTGCTGGTGACGCTGGCAATCGGCGCTGCGTTTCTCGGCGAAGCTGCCGAACTCGACATTGTGAGGCTCGTCGCCGGCACCCTCCTCATCCTGTCGGGTGCTTTGCTGGTCAGCAGCGCCTGAGCGGAAAGGGCACAACACAGGCGGGCCCTTCGTCGCCAAAAATGCTCCCGCGTTGCAGCAGGTTCCGCTTTGTTGATATCCTGCGTCAAGGCGCCTGCGCGACCAGCGGAGCTTGAGATGAATCCACGACAATTAAAGACATTCCTCGCAGTGATACGGCATCAAAATCTCACCCGCGCCGCCGCCGAGGTCAACCTCGCCCAATCGAGCCTCAGCGACCAGATACAGGCGCTGGAGGAAGAGCTTGGCGTGGAACTCTTTCTCCGCTCCCGCCAGGGTGTCGCCCCGACGCCGGCAGGTGCGGCGCTAAAAGCCTATGCGGAGGAGATCCTGGCGCTGAATGACGAGGCAAAGGCCGCCGTCTATGCTGCAGCCGGCAGAAGCGAGCAGTCCATCTTCCTGGGCACGCTCGAAACCATCGCCGCCGAAAGGTTGGCACCCTGGCTCTCTCTCTTCCGCAGGCAAAACCCCGGCCTCGTTCTCAAACTCAAGATTGGCGGCAGCGGCGAGCTGCTTGCCCAATTGCGGCACGGCTCGATTGACGTCGCCTTCACCTTCGATCGCGGTGAGCAGGACGAACGCTTTGCGACGCGCCGCATCTCCATCGAACCGCTGGTGTTGATCACGGGCCGCGATTCGCAGGTCCCGTCATTTGAAAGCCTTGCGGCGCTGAGCATGGCGCCCTTTGTCGCGACCGAAACCGGTTGCGTCTATCGCCACCTGTTCGATACAGCCTTTGCAGAGGCGGGCGTGACTGCGCCGCCCATCGTAACGGAAGCTGACAGTATCGCGACGATCATCCGGCTCGTTGCATCGGGCGCCGGTTACGGCCTCGTCCCGCGTATTGCAGTCGGCCCGGACGCTGGGCGCAGCGATGTCGTCGAATTGCCGTGGCCGGGCGAACCGCCCACCGCTTCGCTGGTGATGATGTGGCGGCGCCGGCGCGTGCAGCCGCCGACGCTCGCTCTCCTCCTGCAATCGGCCAGCGAAGAACTTTTGCCCCTCAGACCAGCCGATGCCCGCCTTCGACATGCAGGATAGTGCCTGTGGTGAAACCGTTGCCGATCAGGAAGCGGATCGCATCGGCGATATCCTCCGGCTGGCCGACACGTCCGGTGGGCAGGCGCTGCGCCATCGCATCCAGCGTTGCCTGCTTGGCGTCCCCAGCAACGAAGCTCCAGATCGGCGTATCCACCCATCCCGGTGACACGGCATTGATACGGATTGGCGCCAATTCGACGGCGAGCGCCCTGACCAGACCTTCAAGCGCCGCATTGACGGCGGCGACCACCGATCCGCGCGCTGCCGGTCGATAGGCAGCGACTCCAGAGGTAAAGGTGATCGATCCCGACGGCGGCAGGTGGTCGGCGCCGTATTTCGCCAGCAGCAGCGGCCCGTAAAATTTGCTCGCGACCACGCGCTGCGCCGCGGCAAGCTCGATCGACGGCAGCAATTGATAGGCGCCTTCAATATCGGCGGCCGTGCTGACGATATGGTCGACCGCCCCGGTGATGCGAAAGAGTGCCGCGACTTCCTCCTCCTGCGATATGTCGAAAGCGTGGGTTCCAAGTTTCGGGTTGTCGCCGAGCTGGCGGCAAGCTGCCGCAAGCCTCTCTTGACTGCGCCCCGCGATCGTCACCGAGGCGCCCTCATCGAGCAGGCGCCTGGCAAGCGCGAACCCCATGCCCGAGCTGCCGCCGACGATCAACACCTTCGCACCTTCGATCTTGATTGTAGTCATCTCGCATCTCCATTTGAATGGGAGAGCAGATGCCTCGACTCGAAGCAGAAGAAAAACGGAAGAAACCGATAGCATCATCGGCTTTCCCGATGATGCTGTTCAGGAAACGATCAATTGCGCAGCCGGTAGCCGGTCTTGAAGATCCAGCCGAGCGTGCCAAGGCATATCGCCAGGAACACCGTGATCATCGCCAGGCTAATCGCCGGGTTGACGTCGGCGATCCCGTAAAAACTCCAGCGGAAGCCGCTGACGAGATAGAGCACCGGGTTGAGATGGCTGACCGCCTGCCAGAAGGGCGGCAGCATATTGACAGAATAGAAGCTGCCGCCGAGGAAGGTCAGCGGCGGCACGACCAGCATGGGAATGAGGTTCAGCTGCTCGAAATTGCCGGCCCAGATGCCGATCATAAAGCCGAACAGACTGAAGGTGACGGCCGTCAGCAAGAAGAACAGGATCATCATGAAGGGATGCTCGATCCTGACGTCGACGAAGAGATTGGCCGTAAGCAGGATGATGAAGCCGATGATCATGCCCTTGGTGGCGGCGGCCCCGACGTAACCGAGCAGGATCTCGGTCATCGCCACCGGCGCGGAGAGCACTTCGTAGATCGTGCCGGTGAATTTCGGAAAATAAATGCCGAAGGAACCGTTGCTGATGCACTGGCCAAGCAGCGTCAGCATGATCAGGCCCGGCGTGATAAAGGCGCCGTAGGACACGCCCTCCACCTCCTGGATACGCGATCCCACAGCCGCACCGAAGACGATGAAATAGAGCGAGGTCGAGATGACGGGCGAGATGACGCTCTGCAGCAGCGTGCGGCGCGTGCGCGCCATCTCGAAGAAATAGATCGATTTGATCGCCTCGACGTTCATTTGTCCGCTCCTACCAGCGCCACGAAGATGTCTTCGAGCGAACTCTGCCGCGTCGAGAGATCTTTGAAATGGATATTGTTTTCACCCAGCCGGGTCAGCAGCGCCGCAATGCTTTCCTGCTCGTTGTCGGCGTCAAAATCGTAAGTCAGCCGGCCGCCGCCGGCTTCCAGCGTCAACCCGTTGCCGGTAAAACAATCCGGAAGCCGTTCGAGCGGTTCGGTGAGATCGAGGATGAGCTGCTTGCGGCCGAGCTTTGCCATCAAAGCCGCCTTGTCTTCGACGAGCAGCAATTGCCCGCCGTTGATCACGCCGACGCGGTCGGCAATTTCCTCGGCCTCCTCGATATAATGGGTGGTCAGGATGATGGTAACGCCCGAGGCCCGAAGCTCCTGAACGACATTCCACATGTCCTTGCGCAACGTCACATCGACACCGGCTGTGGGTTCGTCGAGGAAAAGGATATCCGGCTCATGTGAGAGCGCCTTGGCGATCAGCACACGCCGTTTCATGCCGCCGGAGAGCTGGCGCAGCATATTGTCCTTCTTGTCCCAGAGAGAAAGCGCGCGCAGCACTTTCTCGATATGGGCGGGATTGGCCTTCTTGCCGTGCAGCCCGCGCGAAAAGCTCACCGTATTGAACACCGTCTCGAACTGATCGGTGGTCAGTTCCTGCGGCACCAGCCCGATCATCCCGCGTGTGGCGCGGAAATCCTTGACGACATCGTGGCCGGCGACCAGCACCTTGCCGCCGCTCGGATTAGCAATGCCGCAGATGATCGAAATCAACGTCGTCTTGCCCGCGCCGTTCGGCCCGAGCAGCGCCAGGATCTCACCCTTTTCGACGTCGAGGTTGATGCCTTTCAGCGCCTCGAACCCATTGGCGTAGGTCTTGGTAAGATTCTGAACGGAAATGATGGGGGCCATGCGTTACTCTTGAGGATTATCGAAGTATTTCGGCCCGCTATATAATGCCTTCATGACGCTTTGACATCCTTGGGAACGTGAACACTGCATTCGCGCCTTGCCAACACACGGCTGCCCACTGGCGTCGGATCTTTTGCGAGAGCCGCCCCGTTCCGGTGAAAAGAAATATAGCCGCCGTCGATGTCATCATCCGGTGATCTTCGTGCCCGATAAAGGAACCGAGGCCAGCACCGGCATCCGCCCCGCCGCCCATTCCTTGCGGAGCCGTCTTCGGGTGTTCTCGTTGCACCCATTTTCCGCTGCCTCGGCATGTAGTGAAAGTTATTGTTCAGTCACGAAGTGCTTGGAACCGGCCAGCATCCCCTGTTCAGCCGCGTTCGTCTTAGCCGGCCCTGCGCCGGCTTTCTTTTTGGCAGGTCGAAACTTCAAAGGCGTGGGCGGGCGGTGAGCAGTGCTCCCTCACAATTCGTCATAGTTGAACCAGTCGAAATCCGCGATCTTCCCGCGTCCCGACGTATCGAAGGCAAACACACCGGTGAAGGAGCCGGTGAAGGAGCCATGTTCGCCGCGTCCGCCCTCGTCGGAAATCATGCCGGCGTCGAGGATCGGGCCGATCGGCTGCCAAGCGCCCTTGCCCTCGGTCTGCCAGAAGAATTGCAGATCGTTCTCGCGAATTTCCATGGCGAGCTGGACACGGCCCTCAGCAGCGATCGCCACACCGCTTTCGGCGGGGAAGCTGAGGCGTCCGTTCGGATAATCGCCATTGCAGGAGAGGATCGTCACGCAGCGGCCGAGTGTTTCGTGCAGCGTCACGGCAACGGCGTGGAATTTATGGCGGTTGTAATAATGCGTCAGCCCCGCGACCTGCTGATAGGTGTCGGGCGCGAACTCGACAACGGTCTCGGCGCGGAAGCTGTGATGCTCCTGCCGACGGGCGACCAGCGACTGCTCGAACCAGGAGCCGATACTTTCGCGGGCAATCAGCCTGAGATGGCCGGGGCGGTCCGTCAGGTTGAAAATGCGCTCGGGCTCGGGCGTGCGCAGCCATTGGAAATCGGCCGGCAGCGTGCCGCCGTCGAAGCTGTATTCGCTGCGCATCGGCTTTTCCGCAGGCACGGCGCCGAAGAGGCCGGGCACATCGACATCGGGCACCGAGGTGCCATTTTCGAGATAGAGCCAGTCGTCATCGCCCCAGACGCATTTCTGCAGGCTCGTCTCCCGCCCCAGCGTGCAGCGCCGCTTCGGCGGCAGCGGTCGGCCGCAGAGATGGGTGTGATAGGCCTCACCCTCCGGCGTCTCGACATATTGGCCGTGTCCTGCCCGTTGCAGCACCGCGCCGGGATGATCCTTGGAGGTGATGAGATGCATGTTCGGATGCATCTCATAAGGCCCTTCGATGCGGCGCGAGCGCGCCATGGTGACGGCGTGGTCGTAGCCCGTACCACCCTCGGCGGTCGTCAGATAATACCAGCCGTTCTTCTTGAAGAGATGCGGGCCTTCGACGAGGCCGAGCGGACTGCCGGCAAAGATATTCTTGATCGGGCCTTTCAGCGCCTTGGTCGCCGGGTCCCATTCCTGCAGCAGGATGCCGTCGAAGGCCGGCGACTTCGGCGAGCCGCCATAGCTTTCGGTGCGGTGGTTCCATTGCATGTTGACGAACCACTTGCGGCCGTCTTCGTCATGGAACAGCGAGGGATCGAAGCCGGAGGAATTGACATAGACGGGATCGGACCATTCGGCCTCGATCGAGGGCGCGGTGACGATATAGTTCGGTGCATCCTTGAAACTGCCATCGAAGCGCTTGACGTCGGTATAGACGAGCCAGAATTGCCCGTCGGCATAGGAAAGGCACGGCGCCCAGATGCCGCAGCTGTCGGGATTGCCGCGCATGTCGAGCTGCGATCGGCGCTCCAGCGGCCGCCGCACCAGCGTCCAGTTCACCAGGTCGCGCGAATGGTGGATCTGCACGCCGGGATACCATTCGAAGGTCGAGGTGGCGATGTAATAATCCGCGCCGACGCGGCAGATTGACGGATCGGGGTTGAACCCGGGCAGGATGGGATTGCGGATCATGAAGGCCTCCTCCTAGCTATTATTGTGGTACGTACGTCAGCTACGGGGCCGAGATATCTCACGTCTCGCCCACATTCCTGTGCTTGTCACAGGAATCCAGCCGCCGCGCGTCTGCGCGGCGAAAGAATCCTTTCACCCCATGGACTTGGGCTGGCTGGATCTCTGTGCCGAACTCCGGGTCTTAATTGCCCCGACCTTCCCTACTCCCGCTCCGCCGACTTCGCCCACAGATTGATATCAGCCTCCCGGGCATAAACATCAATCTCCGCAAGCTCCTCGGCCGTGAATTCCAAATTATCCAGCGCCTTGACGCAATCGACGATCTGCGATGAGCGGCTGGCGCCGATCAGCGCCGAGGTCACGCGTCCGCCGCGCAGCACCCAGGCGATTGCCATCTGCGCCAGCGTCTGACCGCGCTTCTCGGCGATGTCGTTGAGCTTCTTTATATTGTCGATGATCGAGGGACGGATGAAGTCGCGCTTTAGAAAATGGTTTTGCGCCGCGCGGCTGTCGACCGGGATACCGTCGAGATACTTCGTCGTCAGCATGCCCTGGGCAAGCGGCGAGAACACGATCGAGCCCATGCCGACCTCGTCGAGCGCGTCGAGCAGACTGTCATCCTCGACCCAGCGGTTGAGCATCGAATAACTCGGCTGGTGGATCAGACAGGGTGTGCCGAGTTCCTTGAGGATGGCGGCCGCTTCGCGCGTACGCTGCGAATTGTAGGAGGAGATGCCGACATAGAGCGCTCGGCCGGAGCGGACGATATGATCGAGCGCGCCGCAGGTCTCTTCCAGCGGCGTGTCAGGATCGAAACGGTGGGAATAGAAGATGTCGACATAGTCGAGGCCCATGCGCTTCAGGCTCTGGTCGCAGGAAGCGATCACGTATTTTCGGCTGCCCCATTCGCCATAAGGCCCCGGCCACATGTCGTAACCGGCCTTGGAGGAAATGATCAGCTCGTCGCGAAGTCCGGAAAATTCGGTGCGCAGGATCTCGCCGAAGGCAGTCTCGGCGCTGCCGGGCGGCGGGCCGTAATTGTTGGCGAGATCGAAATGGGTGATGCCGAGGTCGAAGGCCGTGCGGCACATGTCGATCTTGCGGTCATGCGGTGTGTCGCCGCCGAAATTATGCCAGAGGCCAAGGGAAACGGCCGGCAGCTTCAGGCCGGAACGACGCGTGCGGTTATATTTCATTTTCGAATAGCGGTCTGCGGCTGGTTGCCAGCTCATCTGAAGGTCTCCTGAACCTATCTAAAGGCGCCTCTCCTTCTTACCCGCGCTTAACGGCGGCCGAAGGCTTAAACATCTCCGCCGTCAATCCTCGGCCTTTGTGCCGAGGATCTGCCAACAGAACGTTGTAGATGCTCGGGACAAGCCCGAGCATGACGAAACTATTGAAACAACCGCGCCGATACGGCAAGCGTACGACGCGAGCTCCGCTATCTCAACAGCGCCTGCGCCTCCTCGATGCCGAGAGCGGCCGGCTGCGTGCAGGTCGTGGTGAGGTCGATGAAACGCCCGTCCTCGCCCGATTTCAGGATCGAGGTCATGACGTCGACCCCGTGCAGCGTGCGGTCGAGCGAGCAGCGCGCGTCGCGGCCTTCGATCAGCGCCATCGCCATGTCGGCAAGGCCGGCGGTGCGGTAGTTGGCGCGCGCTCCGTTCGGGTTTTCCTGATTGATCTTGCCGAATGGATGCTCCCAGTCATCGAGCGGCTTGATGTTCTTGTCGCGGCCGCTTGCCTCGACCGTGCCGCCGAAGAAGTTCGGATCCGGCACGTAGAGCGAGCCGTCGGTGCCGTAGAGCTCCATATTGGCATGGCGATGCGACCAGACGTCCCAACTCGCCGACAGCGTCACGGTGGCGCCGCTGACGAATTCGAGCAGCGCCTGGATCGTCGTCGGTGTCTTCACAGGGATGATCTCGCCATTGCGCGGCTCACTGGTGATGGTGCGGGTCGGCGACGCCATCGAGGTCATGGCGCCGACGCGTTTCACCGGACCGATCAGGTTGATCAGATTGGCGATGTAATAGGGGCCGAGATCGAGGATCGGGCCGCCGCCCGGCAGGAAGAAGAAATCCGGGTTCGGATGCCACATCTCCATGCCGGGGCTCATCACGTAGCAGGCGCCCGACGTCACCCGGCCGATGCCGCCGTCGTCGATGAACTTGCGGGCGAGCTGATGGGCGCCGCCGAGGAAGGTGTCCGGCGCGCAGCCGACGGCAAGGTTCTTTTCCCTAGCGATGTGGCGAAGCTCTTCACCCTCCTCAAGCGAAAGCACCAGCGGCTTTTCGGAATAGACGTGTTTTCCAGCCTCGAGGATCGACTTCGACACCCGGAAATGCGCATCCGGGATCGTAAGGTTGACGACGACGTCGATCTCGTCATTGGCGAGAAGCGCGTCGATCGTCTGCGCCTTGACGCCATATTCCTTGGCGCGCGCCTCGGCCGCCTGCACGTTGATATCGGCGCAGGCCAGCACCTTCAGCCCCTTGAAGAGCGGTGCCAGCGAAAAGTAGGTGGTGGAGATGTTGCCGCATCCGATGATGCCGACGCCAAGTTCCCTGGTCATGATGTGCCTCAATAAGTCTGGAAGGATGCAATCGAGCGGCTGATGTTGCGGTCGATATCTTTGGGATTGTCATGTTCGACGACGAAGTGCTTCGCCTTGGTGGCGCGCAGGGCCGTCATCAGCTTGCCCCATTCCACCTTGCCGTGGCCGACATCGGCCCAGCCGTCTTCGTCCTTGGCCTCGCCAGCCGGCGCGATGTCCTTGACATGCACGGCAGTGATACGCGAGCCAAGCTTTTCGATCCAGGCGAAAGGATCGGCATTGCCGCGAATGACCCAGGCGATATCGGCTTCCCAGGAAATATCAGGCGCCCCCTCGAAGAGGCGCTCGATCGGCAGCGAGCCGTCGGCCAGCTTGACGAATTCGAAATCGTGATTGTGCCAGCCGAATTCGTAGCCGGCTTCCTTGTACGGCTTGCTCATCTGCTGCAGGTGTTTGCCGAAGGCGACCCAGCCGGCAGCGTCGGTAGGGCGCTGCTCAGCGGCCAGATGCGGCGCATAGATGGAATCAATGCCGAGAATCTTGGCAATGTTCAGCGACTTCTGCACGTCCTTTTCCAGGAAATCAGGGCTGAAATGGCCGGTCGCCATCACCAGGCCGTTCTTGTCGAGATCGGCGCGAAGGCTCTTCAGCCCCGCATCGTCGAGATCGGCATAAATGCCGCCGAAGCCCTCGACTTCGGCATAACCCGCCTTGCCGAGCTTTTCGAAAATCGCCGAATAAGGCTGGAAGTTGCGCGCGCTGTACAGTTGGTAGCTGAGTTTCGTCATCATATTCTCCTCGGGCCTCGTGCCCATGCTTGGGAAGGATCAATCCGCCGATTGGCAGGAATGCAGGTCGTAGAACCGGAACTCCGGAAGCGCGCCGCGATCAAGCGGCCGTGCCGGAGTAAAGGTGATGCGGCGGCTCTCGCCGGCTGCAAGGTCGAAGGCATTGTCGGAATATTTGCCGTCCGTACCGGTCTCGATCATCACAAAGAGCGCAAGTCCCCTCGCGGTGACGTTGATATCGATCGCGCCACTCTCCTCGACATATTCGTGAGTGGCGGTCAGGCCCGAAGGCTGCAATTCCAGCGCCTTATAGGTGCCGTTGACATAATGCCCCTCGCCGCCCATGCCGTTCGACGCGGTGAAATGCCAGGCAAGCAGCGTGTCGGCGGGAATTTCGTAGACGTCGATGCTCGCAGCCGTCACCGCCGCATCCGGCGAGCACACGGCTTGCACGTCCTTCAGGTGCAGGCGCTCGCCCTTCATGGTCAGAGCCGAGATCGAAAGATCGATGCTGATATCTTCAAGCGTGTCGTTGACCAGCGAGAGGCGGATCGTCTTGCCGTCCTCGGAAGGAATGGCTGCGACCGCGACCGGCTGGAAGAAGCGCTTGACGAGATAATGCATCGCCTTCCAGCGGCCGCCATAGTCGAGGCTGGACCAGGAGGCGACCGGCCAGGTGTCGTTGAGCTGCCAGTAGATCGTGCCCATGCAATGGGGTTTGAGCGACCGCCAATATTCCACCGCCGTCTTGATGGCGAGGCCCTGCTGGATCTGGGAGAGATAGACGAAATTCGGAAAATCCTTGGGGAAACGGAAATAACGGAACATCGTGCCGGCGATACGCTCGTTGCCGCCGGCATTCTTCTGGTGCAGTTCCATAACGGGTGAAGCGACGTTCATGTCCTTCTCCTCGGCATAGGTCTTGATGACGGGCAGCGAGGTATAGGACTGGAAGCCGAATTCCGAGCAGAAGCGCGGCCGCACCGAGCGGTAATTGTCGAACGACTTGTTCTCGTGCCAGACCGACCAGTAGTGCATGTCGCCTGAGCCGTCGGCATGCCACGCATCGCCGAAATCAAGATAACCCGATGCCGGGCTCGACGGCCACCAGAGCGCGCCGGGCAGCGCCTTCTTCACCGCCTGCTCGATCGTCCGGTTGAGGCGGTCGTAGGAGACGAGATAGCGGTCGCGGTCTTTCCGTGATTCCTCGAACCAGGTGAGCGCTCCCACAAGCTCGTTGTCGCCGCACCAGAGCGCGATCGAGGGATGTGAGGAAAGCCGGCGCACTTGGTAGTCGACCTCAACAGCCACATTGTCGAGGAAGTCCTCGGTCGAGGGATAGAGGTTGCAGGCGAACATGAAGTCCTGCCAGACCATCAGGCCCAGCCGGTCGCACAAATCGTAAAAATGATCCTGCTCGTAAAAGCCGCCGCCCCAGACGCGGATCATGTTCATGTTGGCGGCTACGGCCGATTGCAGCAGATCTTCGGTCTTTTCAGGCGAAGACAGCGAAAACAGCGCGTCGGCCGGGATCCAGTTGGCGCCGCGGCAGAAGATCTCGCGGCCGTTGACCTTGAAGGCGAAGCGGCTGCCTGATGCATCCGGCGTGGTAATCAGCTCGATGGTGCGAAGACCGATCTGCTTCGTCACCTCATCCGTCGGCAATTCGACGGACAGGCTATAGAGCGCCTGCTCGCCGCTGCCGGAAGGCCACCATAGCCGCGGATTGTCGATATGGAAGAGATGGTTGACATGGGTCTCGCCATGGACGCCGACATCGAGGCGCACGCGCTCGCCATCGAGATCGAAATAGACCTGCGCAATACTCGGCCCCTTGGAATAGAGCGTCGCCGTCACCGTCAGATCGACCGAACCGTCAAAATTATGCGTCTGGCGGGTGACGACATGTTCGATGCGCGCGGTCTCGAGCTTTTTCAGCGCGATCGTGCCGTAAAGCCCGAACGGCGCAATGGCGATATTCCAGTCCCAGCCGAAATGGCATTGCGGCTTGCGCAGCATGTTGCCATCCGGGATCGGCGAATTGCCCGTGCTGTAGGGGATATAGAAGGGCTGCTTCTTCTGCCGCTCGGCCCCGACGGCGGGGTTGGAGTCGAAGACAATGCGGATGACATTGTCGCCAGATTTCAGCATGCTGGACACATCGGGCCGGTAGCGGCGGAAGCTGTTGTCGGCTTCGAGCGCCAGGAAGCCGTTGACGTGGACGCTGGCGACCGTATCGAGGTAGTCGATATCCAGATACCAGTCGCCGTCGACCTCCTGCAGCGTGAAGCTGCGCTCCACCGCCCATTCACGCTCGGCGACCCACTGCACCTTTTCCTCGTTGCGGCCGAAATAGGGATCGGGGATCAGCCCTGCCCGGTGGAGCGCCGTATGTATGTCGCCCGGCAGCATGATCGCGGTTCGAATCTCGCCATCGACGGAGGCGAGCTGCCACGAACCGGAAAGGTCGATATTGGGGTTGGTCGATGAATGCGTCACGATGTCGTTTCCGAATTACGGTTTTGAAATGGACGGCGCATGATCGCCGTCCGGCCATTGTCGTTCGTTGTGACCCTTCTTCCCCGTCATGCTCGGGCTTGACCCGAGCATCCACTCGGCATCAATCGGCAGCCTCGGCATGGGTCCTCGGGTCAAGCCCGAGGATGACGGAGAGCGAAGTTAGCCTCTTGCCAAGCTGGCGCCGGCCTCAGGGAGGGTGGAGCGTTGGTAGAATTCATACAAACAGCCCTACAGCAGGCAGGCGGCCCGATCTCCGGCCCGCCCGCAAATTTCCTTAGAGACGCAGCTCACTCTCGGCGTCGAACACCGAAGCCACCGTCATGTCGAAGCTCAGCTTTACCTTGGCTCCGACGTTGAAGCGGCGCGCACCGTTGACGCGTACCGACATCGTGTGACCGGCATGTTTCAACCACAGGAGATTGTCCGCACCCATCGGCTCCTCGATATCGACGGTCGCGTCATGCTCTTCGCCGCCGACATTCTCGTTGACCTTGATATGCTCTGGGCGAACGCCGAGCACCACCTTGCGGCCGGGCTGCAGCACCTCATTGGCGTCGTAGGCAGCGAGCGAGAAAATGACGCCGTTGGCGGAAAAGGCAATGCCGTCGCCTGATTTGACCAGTTCGCCGCGCAGGAAATTCATCGACGGCGAGCCGATGAAGCCGGCGACGAAGAGATTGCGCGGCCTGTTGTAGATCGTCGTCGGATCATCGAGCTGCTGAATGATGCCGCTCTTCATGATGGCGATGCGGTCGGCAAGCGTCAGCGCCTCGATCTGGTCATGGGTGACGTAGATCATCGTGTTCTTCAGCGACTGGTGCAGGCGCTTGATTTCGACGCGCAACTCCGAGCGCAGCTTAGCGTCGAGGTTGGACAGCGGCTCGTCGAACAGGAAGACGTCGACATCGCGCACCAGTGCCCGGCCGATCGCCACGCGCTGGCGCTGGCCGCCGGAAAGCTCAGCCGGCTTGCGCTTCAGCAGTGGCTGAATCTGCAGGATTTCGGAGGCACGTGCCACCCGCTTGTCGATCTCGGCCTGCGGCACCTTGGCAACGCGAAGGCCGAAGGACAGATTCTTCTCGACCGTCATCTGCGGATAAAGCGCATAGGACTGGAACACCATGCCGATGCCGCGGTCCTTCGGCTCCTCCCAGGTGACGTTCTTGCCCTTGATGAAGATCTGCCCTTCAGAGGCATCGAGCAGGCCGGCGATGCAATTCAGCAAGGTCGACTTGCCGCAGCCGGACGAGCCGAGCAGCACCAGGAACTCGCCGTCGTTGATGTCGAGGTTGAGATCTTTCAGCACGCTCACCGCGCCGAAATTCAGCGACAGATCCTTGATGGAAACGCTTGAGTTGGAGACACTTGAATTCACGTTCATGGGATCAACCCTTCACTGCGCCAGCGGCGATGCCGCGGACGAAAAGCCGTCCCGACACGAAGTAGACGATGAGCGGCACGAGACCGGTGAGGATCGTTGCCGCCATGTTGACGTTGTATTCCTTCACGCCCTGGACGGAATTGACGATGTTATTGAGCTGCACGGTCATCGGATAGGTATCCGGCCGGGTGAAGACCACGCCGAACAGGAAGTCGTTCCAGATGCCGGTCACCTGCAGGATCATCGCGACGACGAAGATCGGCAGCGACATGGGCAGCATGATCTTAAGGAAGATCTGCCAGAAGCCCGCGCCGTCGACACGCGCTGCCTTGAACAGTTCTTCCGGCAGCGACACGAAATAATTGCGGAACAGCAGTGTCAGGATCGGCATGCCGAAGATCGAATGCACGATAACAAGGCCGGTCAGCGTGCCGTAAATGCCGATTTCGCGCAGGATGATGACGATTGGATAGATCATCACCTGATAGGGAATGAACGCCCCGATGATGAGGATCGAGAAGAACAGCTCTGACCCCTTGAAGCGCCAGTTTGCCAGCGCATAACCGTTCACCGAGGCAATGGCGATCGAGATGATGACCGACGGCACGGTGATGCGCACCGAGTTCCAGAAACCGCGTGACAGGCCATCACAGTTCAAGCCTGTGCAGGCCTCCGCCCAGGCCTTCACCCAGGGCTCGAAGGTGATTTCCATCGGTGGCGAGAAGATATTGCCGAGGCGGATTTCCGGCATGCCCTTCAGCGACGTCACGACCATCACGTAGAGCGGCAGCAGATAATAGAGCGCCGCGATGGTCAGCGTTCCGTAGAGCATGATGTTGCGCGACGACAGCGCCGGGCGCGGCTTCGCGCCGCTCGGGCCTTCGCCGAGTCTCGGTGCGACGGCATCGATACCGGCAACGGTGGTGTTGAGAGTTCCTACATCAGCCACGCTTGCGCCCTCCGCCGAATTCGAGATAGGCCCACGGAACGATGATGATCGCGACGGTGACGAGCATCATGGTCGAGGCAGCAAAGCCCTGCCCCAGGTTCTGCGCCTGGAACATGTAGTCGTAGACGTATTTCGCCGGCACTTCCGAGGAAATGCCCGGCCCACCCGATGTCTGCGCCACCACGAGGTCGTAGACCTTGACGATGCCGGAGGCGATGATGACGATTGTGGTGATGAACACCGGCCGCATCATCGGGATCACGATGAATAGATAGGTCTTCCACATCGGGATACCGTCGACGCGCGCCGCTTTCCAGATGTCCTCGTCGATGCCGCGCAGGCCGGCAAGCATCAGGCACATGACGAGGCCCGTTCCCTGCCAGAGCGCGGCGATCAGAATGCCGTAGATGACGATTTCAGGCGTATAGAGCGGATTGAAGGTGAAGCTCGTCCAGCCCATCGAACGCACGACCGACTGAATGCCGAAATCGGGGTTCAGAACCCATTGCCAGACAAGGCCCGTCACGATGAAGGACAGCGCGAAGGGATAGAGGAAGATGGTGCGGAAGGTGTTTTCGAAACGGATCTTCTGGTCCATCAGCGCGGCGAGCATGAAACCGATGACCAGGCTGAAGATCAGCGAGAGCACGCCGTAGAGAGCCAGGTTCTCGATCGCCGTCACCCAGCGGGGTGCCGCCCAGAGGCGCTCGTACTGATCGATGCCGACAAAGCTCAACCGCGGAAGGAGCTTGGAATTGGTGAAGGAATAAAAGACCGTCCAGAACGTGCCGCCGACAAAGATCACCAGCGCTGTCAGGATCATCGGAATGGACGCAATCTTGGCATTCAGATTGCGCAGTAACTTGATTGGCCGGCCTGCTTGCGCTTGACCCGTCATGAACACTTCTCCTCAATTCGCAGCTGCGACCCGTAGCAGAACGGGTTGGCAGCGTTTGCCATCCTGTCCCGGGATTCGCCGGAATGCCGGAGACACGCCGCCGGCCGGACCATTGGTCCGGGGGACGATCCGGCTCCTCAAGAGCCGGATCGCAAAGGCAGCGAATCTACCGATCAGTCAGCCGAAGCGATGATTTTGGCGAAACGCTTCTGAGCGTCCTCCGGCGTCATCGACGGGTTGGCGAAGAATTCGGAGAAGAGGTCTTCCTTCTGCTTCTGGCTGTCGGCCGAAAGCAGCTGGTCGGTACCTTGGATCACGTTGCCCTTGGCGAGGATGTCGAGACCCTTCTTCATGCAGTCGTTTGCGGCGGCGAGATCGACATCGCCGCGAACCGGCAGCGAGCCCTTTTTCAGATTGAAGGCAACCTGGGTCTTGGGATCGAGCAGGGTCTTGGCAAGCACGGCCTGCGCCTTGGACTTTTCCTCGTCCTTCAGCAGCGGGAAGTAGAAGGCATCGCCGCCGGTCGAGATGATCTCGTTCACGCCGAGGCCCGGCAGGCATGTGTAGTCGGTTCCGGCCTTCTGACCGGCGAGCGCGAATTCACCCTGCGCCCAGTCGCCCATGATCTGACCGCCGGCCTTGCCTGTGATGACGAGGTTAGTGGCCTGGTTCCAGTCCTGGACGTTGCTGCCTTTGGCCATACGCCGCGCATCGTCGGCGGCCTTGAACACCTTGGCGATTTCAGGACCGGCGGCAACTTCCGCATCCTTGTCCTTGAAAACCTTGTTGAAGGTATCCTTGCCGGCGACGGCGACCATCAGCACGTCGAAGGCGCCTGTCGCCTGCCACGGCTGGCCGCCGACTGCGAGCGGAATGATGCCGGCCTTTTCGAGGGCCGGAGCGGCGGCGACGAACTCGTCCCAGTTCTTCGGAACCTCGACGCCGGCCTTCTTGAAGGCGGCATTCGACAGCCACAGCCACTGCCAGGAGTGGATGTTGACCGGAGCGCAATAGATCTTGCCGTCGATCGTGCAGGAATCGAGCAGGCTCGCCGGGCGGATGATGTCTTTCCAGTGCTCGGCAGTCGCTACGTCGGTCAGGTCGCGCATCAGGCCAGCCTGAACGAGCTCCTCAGCCTGGCGGCCATGGTTGAACTGGGTGGCGCCCATCGGGTCGCCGCCGGTGATGCGGCTGATCATGATCGGACGGGCGGTGCCGCCGGAACCGGCGATCGCGCCGTCGACCCAGTGATTGCCGGTCGCGTCGAACGCCTTCGCCAGCTCGGCCACAGCAGCCGATTCGCCGCCTGATGTCCACCAATGCGTGACTTCGAGATCGGTAGCATTGGCGGCGCCGAGCGGAAGCGCGACCGAAGCGGCAAGCAGAGCCGCCATAATACGAATTTTCATGAGTTTTCCTCCCTCACTGAAACGTTGCCGGAAAAACTTAGATCAATCGATTTCAGCACGCAACCGCCCGCCTTCAAATTTTTCCGCGACAATGGGAATTACTACTTGTGCATGTTTCCTGGCGGCCCGACCATCCCCACCGAACGGGCATTCAGGCGAACGATCTCGCACATGCACTTTCAATTTAAAAAATTGATAATACACAGTAAATTCTGAATAGTTGTATTAAATTCCGCCGCATCCATTTCGCAAGTGCAAAAAATCAGGGCATGAGCCGTGGATTCAACCTATGCACACAATGCCGCAATGCACACAGGAAAAAATCCTCGACATTTCAACTGTATCGTTACAGATTGCGCTTCTTAGGGAGGCGCGATTTCGGCAGGCGGCGGGCTTACGGCGCCTGAAAAAGCCTCTATAAGCGACACCAATTCGCGCGAGGCAGGCCTGCAGGGATGGAAAACAAGGGAAATTTCGGGCAAGCAGCATCGCCAGCGGCGCGCGAACGCCCGACGTTGAAGACGATCGCCTTCATGACCGGGCTCGGCGTGACGACAGTGTCACGCGCCCTGAAGGATGCGCCCGACATCGGGGCGGAAACCAAAGAGCGGGTGCGCATGGTCGCCCGCCAGCTCGGTTACCAGCCAAACAGGGCCGGCGTACGCCTGCGCACCGGCAAGACCAACGTCATTGCCCTGGTCCTCAGCATCGACGAGGAGATCATGGGCTTTTCGAGCCAGATGGTCTTCGGCATCTCCGAGGTCCTGTCCGGCACGCCCTATCATATTGTCGTTACGCCGCACTCCCACAGCAAGGATCCGATGCTGCCGGTGCGCTATATCCTCGATACCGGCTCGGCCGATGGCGTCATCATCTCGCGCATCGAGCCGGACGATCCGCGCGTGCGGCTGCTGACCGAGCGCGGCATGCCCTTCGCCACCCATGGGCGCACCGACGCCGGTCTCACACATCCTTTCCATGACTTCAACAACGAAGCCTTCGCCCACCAGGCGGTGGAACGGCTCGTCAAACGCGGCCGGCGGCGCATCGCCCTGCTGCAGCCGCCGAGCAAGCTCACCTATTACGCCCATATCCGCATCGGCTTTCAGACCGGCCTGCATGATTACGGCGCCGAGGAAGTGCCGCTGCGCGTCAACAGTGACGCGCCACTCGCCGACATTCGCGACGTCGTCGAGGTGATGATGCGCTCACCCAATGCCCCTGACGGCATCGTCTGTTCGGCCGGCAGCGCGGCGATCGCCGTCAATGCCGGCATCGAGGCCGCCGGCAAGGCGCTCGGCCGCGACCTCGACATGGTATCCAAGCAATCGGTGCCGATCCTCAACTGGATCCGCCCGGAGATCATCACCGTCCAGGAAGACGTGCGTCAGGCCGGCCGCGAAATGGCCAAAGCCGTCATCGCCCGCATCGACGGCGTCGAACCGGAACTGCTGCAGAGCATCAGCCAGCCGATCTGGCCGGAGGCTGAAAGATAGGGTGATGGCGCATGGGAGTGAAGACCTGCGGCGTGGCGCGGTGTATATTGCCACCCCGCTAGCCAGTAAAAGCCGCTAGCCGCTTTCGGCCCGAGGCAGTCATTGCGGAAGGATTGAAGTTTGATTCCGTCGTGCTGTGGTAGGCGGTTAGCAGGGGCCGGTTACTTTGTTTGTCACTCGCCAAGCCAAGGACTTTTCCACACGAGCGATGTCGATTCTCGACGCTTTGCCTTTCTCAAGGATCAGCATAGCCGGTGTTGAACCATAGGCACATGCTCTTCGAAGAGCCTTGAGAACAGGGCCATTTATGAGCAGATAATCACCCAGATCAACGCAGTTAGGTTCGCCTGTGTCAATCAGATTGCCGTTGGAATCACACCGCTCAATGTAGTGGAAATTGTTTGCTGCAACTGAAAGCCGATTAACGGCAGCGGTCGCGCTGAACATCTCCCAGAAGAAATATGTGACAATGACGATAAAGCCAACAAGTACGCTGACCTGTAAAGGCCAAGAGCAAGACTAGGGTTGGCTTCATCGTCCCGCATCATGTGCTCCTCGGCTTGGGGCAGACGTAGAATGCTACGGATACTATCGGCTTTGAAGGCGATCGCAATATCAACAATTGGCGCAAACGCGACCGCCGCCAGACTCAAATGAAGAGCTTTCACTCATCGTCAAATATCGGCGTGAGGCCGACCAGGAGGCCCGGTCAGCCCTCCTCCACATTCCTCGGCACGCTCGAAAAAAAGCCAAGATTGCCCGCCATCTCGCAGCGAGCCACGGGGATATCGACAGAATGCAGCAGCAGAGCGGCGTGCCCTATTTCAGCCAATGGGAAACACCCGGCATGACGCTGCCGGTGCTTGCCGAGGGGGCGCAGGCCCTGCTCGGCGATCCGCTCTGGCGCCATTCCGGCGCCGCGACGATCGAGGAATATGCACGCTGGGCAGTCAATGTCTGCGGCATGGCCTGCCTGAAGATGATCCTTGCCGCCCGCGGTGAGATCCATCCGACCCTTGAGCTTGCCCGCGCCTGCACGGCCTATGGCGGTTATGTCGTCGACGAGATCGATGCTTCGATCAAGGGGCTGATCTACGCACCCTTCGTCCGCTTTGCTGCCGACCGATTCGCGCTGAGCGCGGAGACGGTGACAGGCGTCGAGACGTCTGCCATTCCAGAGCTTCTATCAAAGCGGCGCTTCTTTATCGCCTCTGTGCATTCGGGCATCCGCTGGCCAGAGCGCCAGCCGCCGTCGAAGGGCGGTCATCTGGTGCTGGTGACGGCGGCGAGCGACGAGGCGATCCGCTTCCACAACCCGTCCGGCCATGACGAGGCAAGCCAGGCTGATGTGACGCTGCCGCTTGCCGTCTTCGACCGTTTCTTCGCCAATCGCGGCATATCTGTCGACGCCTGACCCTTTCAAAACCTGACCCTTCCGGAGGCTTACATGACCCCTTCCCCCAACAGGCTGCGCATCGCCGTGCTTTTCGGCGGCCGCTCGGCCGAGCACGAGGTGTCCGTGCTCTCAGCAGCCAACGTCATGGGTGCGCTCAAGCCCGAGAAGTATGACGCCTTTCCTATTTTCATCACCCGCGAGGGGCGGTGGCTCACGAGCAGCTTCGTGGACGGCGCCTTGGCGACACCTTCATCGGGCACGGAAATCTGCCTCGTGCCGGGCGGCTGCGGCCGGGTAATGGCGATCCCTGCTAATGGCGCACCGCATGAGTTGGCGGCGATCGACATGCTGTTTCCCGTGCTGCACGGCCTCCATGGCGAAGACGGATCGGTACAGGGGGTGGCGCAGGTGGCGCGTGTGCCGCTTGCAGGCTGCGGCATCCTCGGCTCGGCCGCAGCGCTCGATAAAGAGATCGCCAAGCGGCTGCTCAGGGCGGCCGGCCTACCGGTCGCCCGCGCCGTGACGATCCATGAAGGGACGACCCCGTCGCTCGCAGCGCTCGAGAACGAACTCGGCCTGCCGCTGTTCATCAAGCCGGCGCGCCAGGGATCGTCGATCGGCGTCGCCAAGGTTCATGCCAGCCAAGAATTCGCAGGCGCTCTTGCCGAAGCCTTCCGCCACGATCGCACCCTGCTCGCCGAGGAGTTTATTACCGGCCGCGAGATCGAATTCAGCGTGCTGGAGGATGCGGCTGGAAAGCTTTTCGTTTCACGCCCCGGCGAGATCGTCCCGGCGGAAAGCCACGGCTTCTACAATTACGATGCCAAATATATCGACGAGAACGGCGCGGCGCTGAAGGTGCCGGCCGAGCTGCCGGCCGAGGTCGAAGCCGCCATGCGCGACGCAGCGGCAGAAGCCTTCCGGGCCGTTGGCTGCGATGGAATGGCGCGCGTCGATTTCTTCCTGACCTCGGATATGCGCTTCGTCATCAATGAGCTCAACACCATCCCCGGCTTCACCGATATCAGCATGTATTCCAAGGCGATGGCGGCAAGCGGCATCAGCTATGCCGAAGTCATCGACCGGCTGGTGGAACATGGCGTGGCGCGCGCGGGCCGGGCCGGCTAAATCATGAACAGGTTGGTGCTCATTTCCGGATGTTCCGGCGGCGGAAAGTCGACCCTGCTTGCTGAACTCGGCCGTCGCGGTCATGCGATCGTCGAAGAGCCTGGCCGACGGATCGTCAAGCAGGAGCTCGAAGGCGACGGCGCGGCCCTGCCCTGGATCGACATCGCGGCCTTCGCCCGCCGCGCGATCGAGATGGCGGCGGCCGACCACGCGGCGGCGCGCGGGCAGGCCGGCTGGACCTTTTTCGATCGTGGGCTGATCGATGCCGCGTCGGCGCTTCAGCACCTGACCGGAGAACCGATCCTGGAAAAATTGAGCGCTTTCCACCGCTATAACACCAGGGTCTTTATCACCCCGCCATGGCCGGAAATCTATCTCACCGACCCCGAGCGCCGCCACGGCTTTGACGAGGCGGTCGCAGAATATAGCCGGCTTGCCGCGATCTACCCAACGCTTGGCTACGACGTCGTCACGCTGCCGAAAATCGCGGTTGCTGAACGGGCGGATTTCATCCTCGATCGCTTGGAAGCAAAGTAACCGCTCCGTCCGCTTTCTCAGCGCCGGCGAAAGACACACCACTGAAACGACTGCCGGCCGCCGCCGGGTGTCGTGTGCTCCTCACGCCACTCGCGTTCGAGCGCGAAGGCGGACGAAAATTCGGTCGCAAGCGCTGCCGCGTCGTAACGCTGGACCGGCAGACCGCTGCACCGCTCCGGCCCGTCCGGCGCGAAGGTCGCGATGATCATGATGCTTCCCAGCTCCGTACCGGTTTCGAGCGCATGGCGATAGGCCAGCCGCCGCCCGGGATCGGTCAGGAAGTGAAAAACGGCCCGGTCGTGCCATACATCGTACCGGCGGTCAGGTTTCCATGCGGTGACGTCGGCAACCAACCAGGTGATTCGAACGGCTTCGTCCCCGAGCCGCGCCTTGGCGACGTCGAGCGCCGGCGCGGCTATATCGAGCACGGTGAGATCGGACCAGCCGCGCTCGACGAGACGGTCGACAAGGCTCGATGCCCCGCCCCCCACATCGATCAGCGAAGCCGAGGCCGGCAGTTGCAGCTCATCGAGCACATGCAACGAAGGCCCGGGCGTCTGCTGATACCAGCTGACGCTGTCGGCCGCTTTCGTGCGATAGACCTCGTCCCAATGTTCACGCTTCGCGTCCGTCATCCGGCAGCCCATCTCTTGCAGAGCCCGATCCTGACCTATCAAGATGTAAGGATTGAGACGTCCGTCAACCGCCTTACGCCTGCGAACTTGATCTCACGAGGCCGAGTGACGATAGACAAGATCGGCAGGAACGGTTCGGGGCGCTGCGGGATCGAGACGCGCCCCAAGCCGCTCCGCAACGGCAACGGATGCGGCATTGCCGGGAGCGATATAGCTTACCAGCGAAAAGGCCCAGTCCCGCAGCGCCAGGGCCGCCTCGGTCGCATAACCCCTGCCCTCATGGCCCTCATAGACGAACCACCCCAGTTCCTTTTCCGGAAAGAGCGGCCCATGATTGATCCCCACCTGACCGACGCATTCGCCGCTCTCGGCAAGCGCGATCATCAAAGCCCCATGCCCGAAAAGCTGCCAGAGCGCCACGTCGTGGCAGAACATCCCCCACGCGGCCCTGAGATCGAACGGGCCGCCCATTCCGGCCGACCGCGGCGAAGCCATCAGCCGCGCATAGGCTTCGAAATCATCGATCTCGGGTTTCCGGAGAATTGGCCGCTCGGTTCGGAGAGTGATCGCGCCGGTTCCGGACATGTCATCGCCTTCTGTTGAACATCTAGCTTTCGAACGCCGGAGCGAACCGAAGCGTACCGCTCGGCGCCGGCCCGTGGAGGACAATGTGTTGGACGAGCCGCGTATCGAGATCGTGATAGCTGAGTCTCCCGTCGCTGCTGAAGCCCGCGCCGCGATAGACGTCGGGATTGCCGATCAGCGCGCATCCGCTGGCACCCATCTGCTCCAGCAATTCCAGCCCGCTGGCGATCAGCGCCTTGCCGATGCCCTGCCGCTGCCTGTCCGGCTTGACCGAGATCGGGCCGAGCCCGAACCAACCCGCATCGATGCCGTCGATCGTTACCGGCGAAAACGCGACATGCCCGAGAATCTCGCCGTCCTCTTCGGCAACCAGCGACACCGTCAGATCGCCGCTGGCGCGAAGCCTCCCAATGATCGCCGCTTCCGTGCCGTCGCTGTAAGCCATCGGCTCAAAAGCAATCGATGTCAGATCATGGATCGCGTCGATATCATCAGGCGTCTCGATTCGGATGAGCATCTTTGTCAATTCCCAGGCGTGTTGTCTCGCGCAAGCAGTGTCTTACCCCATTGAAACGAAATGTCGTAGATCCGAGAGAATCCTGCGGGAATCCGTTGCCCTCTTCCGCCGGAGATTATCCGAGGATATATACTAAGGCCCGTGGGCACCGTCCTGCTGATCGAAACATCGGAGCGTAACATCTCTGCCGGCACCGTCCGGAGGCTGTGTGCGTCTTCGCAATCAGAGGTTCTGCGATGAATGATATCGCCGATCACGGTGTTCGTTTCGGACGAATTGCCGCCATGCTGCCAGTCAAGGACATGACCAAGGCCTACGACTTTTACGCCAATGTCCTCGGCTTCAAGAAAATATTCGAGAACGGAAATCCTGTCGGCTTTATGATCCTGAAGCGCGATCAGGGCGAGCTGCATCTCACCTTGCAGCCGAACCACAAGGCTGCGGACTTCAATGTCGCGCATTTGATCGTGGACGATGTCGACGCACTGCATGCGCTTTGCCGACAATATGGGCTGAGGATCATCAAAAGCCTTCAGGACAAGGACTACGGATTGCGGGCCTTTGTGTTCGAAGATCCCGACGGCAACCGCATCGACGTCGGTCAACCGATCTAGCCGGGCCGATGGGCACTGGATGGGGAATGCGGATACAGCCCCATCCAGCGCTGGAAAACACCGGAATTCCGCGGCGAACGCCGGATCAAGACTGGTGCCGGGCGGCTGTGGGCTGTGAAAAAGCCCGACGCAACGGCCGGACTCTTCCTCGATCTCTTCTCGGCAAACCTTAGAAGCTCGCCGCACCGCTGCCCCAGGGGCCGTGGTGGAAATCCTTGCCGTCCAGGCGATCGAAGCCGTGGGCGCCGAAGAAATCGCGCTGCGCCTGGATGAGGTTTGCCGTGCCCCTGCCCTGGCGGTAGGCGTCGAAATAGGTGAGCGCCGAGGTCAGCGCCGGCACCGGCAGGCCGGCCGAGATGGCGGCCGCGACGACGCGGCGCAGCGCCGGGATCGATTCCTTGACCATGTCTGAGAAGGCCGGCGTGACGATCAGGTTCGCAGCGTCCGGGGCCTTGGTGAAGGCCGAGGTGATCTCATCGAGGAACTGCGAGCGGATGATGCAGCCGGCGCGCCAGATCCTGGCAATGGTCGGCATCGGCAGCGACCAGTTGAACTCACGCGAGGCTTCCGCCATCACCGCGAAGCCCTGCGCATAGGCGCCGATCTTGGCGGCAAAGAGCGCCAGTTCCAGATCCTTGTTCAGCTCGGGACCGTAAGCGATCGGGAAAGAAACGGCCTGCGTGCCGAAGATCTTTTCCGCCGCTTCGCGCTGCGACTTCATCGAGGAGAGGCTGCGGGCGGCGACCGCGGCTTCGATTGCCGTTGCCGGAATGCCCATGTTCTGCGCTTCGATCGCCGACCATTTGCCGGTGCCCTTCTGGCCGGCCTTGTCGAGGATCATGTCGACCATCGGGCCGCCGGAAACCGGATCGGTCGCCGCAAGCACCTTCTCGGAAATCTCGATCAGGTAGGAGTTCAGCCGGCCCTTGTTCCATTCCCCGAAGATGCCGGAGATGTCGGAGGCACTCTTGCCGAGGCCGTCGCGCAGGATGCCGTAGATTTCGGCGATCATCTGCATGTCGGCATATTCGATGCCGTTATGGATGGTCTTGACGAAATGACCGGCGCCGTCATTGCCAAGCCAGGCGACGCAGGGTTCGTCATTGTAGCGGGCGGCAATCGAGGTCAGCACCTTCTCGACGCGCTTCCAGGAGTCTTCCGTGCCGCCGACCATGATCGACGGGCCATGGCGCGCACCTTCTTCGCCACCGGAAACACCCATGCCGATGAAGGTGAGATCAGTGTCCTTGAGGCGGTCGAAGCGCGCGACGGTATCGCGGAAATTGGCGTTGCCGGCATCGATCATGATGTCGCCCTTGGACAGATGCGGGCGCAACGCCTCCATCTGCTGATCGACGGCATCCCCCGCCTTGATCATGATGATGATCGGGCGCGGCGGCCGGATTGCATCGACGAACTCTTCGATCGTCTTGCAGGGAATAATCTGCTTTTTCAGATCGCCGGCGCTTTCGTAGAATTCGTCGGTTTTCTCAGGCGTACGGTTGAAGACCGCAATTTTATTGCCTTTCTCCGCGATGTTGAGCGCCAGGTTGGAGCCCATGACCGCAAGACCGATCAGTCCGATTTCTGCCTTTTCCACGACAAACCTCCGATGTGTCATTTGGACCGGTGTTGTGGCACTGTCTCGGTCAAACGGCAAGTCTCGCAAGGGTCTAATCGGTTCGCAAAAGCAATGAAATGACGCTTGCAATATCCCGACTTGTCCGACAACCACTTGCGCCGGCTCATCGGCAACCAAGTTTTCGCACGACCTGCCCTTGATGCCCTATCTGATGGTATCATCGGCGTTTCGGGAGATACTGTCTTGGCACCGGAAAGACGAAAAGATACGGCGCTGCTCGCTGCCCGTGCCGGCCGCTACCGCGAATATGCGCCGCCGCCGGCGCTGCGACGCCATTTCAACCGGTTCTGGTCGCATGCGCTCCATGACGGACCGCCGGCAAAGGTGGCGATCGTGCCGGACGGCTATTGCGACCTCCTCTGGATCGATGGCCGGCTGGCAGTCGCCGGGCCCGACAGGACGGCGGCCTTTCCCACTCTCCGGCCGGGCACCACGGTCATCGGCGCACGTTTTGCGCCGGGCGCCGCGGCACCCTGGCTGAAGACGCCGCTCTCGGCGCTGGTCGGCTGTTCGGTGCCGCTTGCCGACATCGGCTGGGAGCACGCGGCCGAATTCGAGGCACGGCTTGGCGATTGCCCCGATCCAGCCGATGCCATGGCGCTATTCGGCCGCCTGCTCGAAGAGGCCGTGCGCGATGCGGACGAACCCGCTGAGGATGCCGCCGTGATCTTCGCCGCTGCCGACGGCCGCCGCCCGGCGTCCGGGCTGCTCGGCCGGCTCGACATGAGCGAAAGGCAGCTGCGCCGCCGCTGTCACCACCATTTCGGCTATGGCGCCAAGACGCTGGAACGGATCCGTCGGTTCCAGCGTTTCCTCGACCTCTGCCGCAGGACAGGCACGATACCGCTTGCCCATCTTGCACTCGAAGCGGGCTTTGCCGACCAGGCTCACATGACGCGCGAGGTCGGCGAGCTCTCGGGCCTGACACCTAGCGCCATTCTTGGCCAACTCAGCATGCCGAAAAGGCCGGGCTGACCGTTTTGTTCAAGACGCCGCGGATCGGCCTGTTATGACAGCAAGACCCAATATCGAGGACCTGCAAGCCATGTCGACGATGCCCGCGAAAATCATCCACCAATCAATCGAGCGCGACTGGCGCGACGTCTATGATTTCGCCGGCAAGCCGGAGAACATGCCGCTCTGGGCCTCTGGCCTTGCGAGCGGCCTCGAGCCGAACGGCGCTGACTGGATTGCCCATGGCGCGCTTGGCACCGTTAAAGTGAGCTTCGTGCAGACCAATGAATTCGGCGTGATCGACCACACGGTGACGATCGAATCTGGTCTCCGGGTCTATAATGCGCTGCGCATCGTGCCGAACGGCGACGGCTGCGAGGTCATGTTCACGCTGTTGCGCCTGCCCGGCATGACCGATGCGCAGTTCTCAGCCGATGCCGCCCATGTCGAGAAGGATCTCGCCATGCTGAAAGCCCTGATGGAGAGATAGATGTCCGAGAAGTCAGAAAACCACGATCGCCGCATCGATTATGTCGAATTCAACGTTGCCGACATCGCCGCCGCCAAAGCCTTTTACGGCTCGGCCTTCGGCTGGCGTTTCACCGATTACGGCCCCAATTACTGCGAATTCGACGATGGCCGGCTGAAGGGCGGCTTCACCGATTTCGGCCCCGTTCGACCGGGTGGCCCGCTGGTTGTCGTCTACGCCAGGGATCTCGAAGAGGTGCTGACGTCGGTCGAGAGAGCCGGCGGCACCATCGTCCGGCCGATCACCGATTTTCCCGGAGGCCGCCGCTTCCATTTCCTCGACCGCGACGGATATGAACTCGCCGTCTGGGCGACTGCCTGAAGGTGCCTGGCTAGTCGCGGCCAGCTATTGATCAGCCAGTTGGCTGCTGTGGCTCGATATCCTCCATGACGAGCAGCGCGCCAATCACCGTACCGCCGACATCGCGTAGCGGCGACATGCGACAGCGCACTTGCCCCGGTCCGCCGCTACCGTTCGGACACTCATAGGCGTAGTCGATCTGCTCACCGGCAAAGCAGTCGTCGAGCTTGTATTTGGCGCACGCGGCAAACAGCTCCTCTCCGATGAATTCGGAAAGATGGCGGCCGATGAGTTCCATCGGCTTCTTGTTGAGATAGGCGCAGTTGGCTGGATTGGAATAGAGGAAGCGATAGTCCCTGGTCAGCACCACCACCCGGTCCGGTAGGCTTTCGAGGATTGCCGAATTGAGAAACTGACCATTGTCGGTATCAGGCACATAGGCCGGCGGTGGCTCGATGCGCACGTCCTGCGGCGACGGCACGCGCCAGTCCGGGCCATGCGTGCCGAAATAGCGGTCAAGCAGGTAGGAAAGCACCGTCGTGTGCTCGGTGACGCTGGCGCTGTCGTCGGCGTCTTGGCCGATGAGATGAGTCACAAACTGCAGCTGCATGTAGACTTCGAGCAGATTGACCGCTTGATGGGCGAGGATTGCCTCGACCAGCGGCTCGACATGGCCGTCGAGCGCCGTGACGCGCTGATCATCACCCAGGCGTATGGCTTCCTCTATCTGCGTGCAACGCAAGGAAAAAGCTCGAAAAAGCTCCAGCAAGACGCCCAACTCCCATTGGCCCAAGAGACGGTCCGAGACCTATTATGGCTGCACATTTCGAAAAATGCGCCCTTCGGTAGACATTATTCGCGTCTTGGTAGTGACGGGTAACATAAAAATGCACTCAGTTTCAATCCGAGACCATTGCCGCTTTTCACCGCTGATAATTGGGGGTGGATATTCTGAAAGCATGTCGCGCAAAAGCGTGTCGCGGTTTTGCAGATAACGACATGCACCAAAACAAAGAACTGACGCGCGAGAGCGAATCCGATAGATCGCGTCGCGCTTTAGGAGCTGAGCGTCTGCTTGATCTGCCAGCGGTCGTGATACCAGAGCCACTGTTCCGGATATTCCCGAACCCAGCTTTCCACCTTGTCGTTGAGCAGCTGCGCGGCAGCCGGCAGGTCGAGATTGCCTTTGGCGTCGCGGGGCATTTCCAGCCGCGGCTCGATTTCCAGCCGATAGCGGTTGCCTGGCAGCCGGATGCAGCGCGCCGGATAGACCTCGCAGTCGAACTGGCGCACCAGCTTCGGCAGCAGCGGATTGGTCTTGACGTCGCGCCCGAAGAAGGTGCCCTTCAGCCCCTTGCCAAATTTCTGGTCGACGAGCACGCCCACGCCTTGGCCGACTTCCAGCTGACGGGCGAGCGCGAAGGAGGAGCCGGCATGCGACGGCACCAGCTTGCCCATCCGCGCGCTCCTGAAATCGAAGACCTTCTTGGCGACATAGGGATTGTTCGGCGGCCGAAACAACACGGTCACATGAAGCCCGAAGGCGGCACCGGCCACCGGCAGCAGCTCGAAATTGGCGGTATGGCCGGTAAAGACGATGAAGGGGCGCGGATTGTCGCGCAGATCGAGAAAGATCGGGATGCCCGACACCTCCACCCTGCCCGGCTCGGCATTTGCGGGATCATAGTCGAACAGCTGGTCGAGGAAGACGTATTCGGCCGCCAGCCGGCCCATATTGCCCCAGCTTGCGAGCGCGATCTCTTCGATCTCAGCTTGGCTTTTCTCAGGGAAGGCGTTGCGCAGATTGACGAGCATCAGCTTGTGGCGGCGCGTCCGCTGGCCGAGTCGGCGCGTCATACTGTCGGCGAAGCGAATCGCGCCATCAGCCGGAAACAGCTTCAGCACATTCAGAAAGCCGAACATCACCTGCGCCACCAGCCATTGCTGGAAGTGCCTGAGCGCCAGAACGATCCGGGTGATGAGGAGCTTCACTTGGGGCTCAATCCATTTTCAGAATGATCTTGCCGAAGATCTGGCGCGATTCCATCCGCTCCAGCGCCCGATCGATATCGCTGAAGCTGACCTCGGTATCGATGACGGGATGGACGAGTCCACGGCCCATCTTCTGCATCGCATCCGCCATGTTCTCCATGCGGCAGCCGAAGGAGCCGAAAAGCTTCAGCTGCTGCTGGAACAGCATCATCAGGTTCATATCCGTGGAAACACCCGAGGTAGAGCCGCAGGTGACGAGCCGCCCGCCGCGCTTCATGCAGAGCATCGAACCCGCCCAGGTATCCTTGCCGACATGTTCGAAGACGACGTCGACGCCCTTCTTCTTGGTGAGCTTGCGCACCACGCCCTCGAAGCGGTCCGTGCGGTAGTTGATGACATGATCGGCACCGAGCGCCTTGGCCTTTTCGATCTTGTCGTCCGAACCGACCGTGGTGATGACGGTGCAGCCGATTTTCTTGGCAAGCTGGATCGCTGCCGTGCCGATGCCGGAGCCGCCGGCATGGACGAGGATCGTTTCGCCAGGTTCAAGCTTGGCATTGTCGAACAGCATGTGCTCGACCGTGCCGAAGGTGACGGGAGCGAGTGCCGCGCCGATCGCGTCGACGCCGGGAGGAGCCGGCACCAGCAGCCGCGCGGGAAGGTTGACCTTCTCCTGCGCAAAGCCGTCGAGATGGAAGCCGTGCACGCCGGAGACATGTTCGCAGAGATTGTCGCGGCCTTCGCGGCAGGGGCGGCAGAGGCCGCAGGTGCGCGCACCGTAGATGGAAACGAGCTGTCCCGGCAGCACGTTGGCGACACCCGGGCCGATCGCTTCCACGACGCCGGAAGCCTCCGCACCGATGACCAGCGGCATCTTGCGCTTGGCGAATGCCATGCCGCGCCAGCCCCAGACGTCGATATGGTTGAGCGCCACCGCCTTGACGCGCAGCGTCACCTCACCGGCGGCAGGCGCATCCGGTTCCGGCAGGTCGGTGATCTCAAGCTTGCGGTCATCGATCAGTTGCAAAGCGCGCATGGCAAAATCCCTCGCCGTTAGAACGCCGTGCGTCCGTTCGGACGCACAAAGGACGCTCTAACTCTTTAAATCTACGCATCAGGCTTTCCGAAAATCGCCCGATTTTCGGGCCGATGCTGTAGGCTTCATCTCATCTCAAAAAATGTGTCGGGAACCGCTTAAGCCGGTTCGAGCGCCATGACAAGGCTGGCATTCTGCCCGCCGAAGCCGAAGGAGTTGGAAAGCACGGCGGAAACCTGCGCTTCCCGCTTTTTGTTCGGCACGACATCGAGAACGATCGACGGATCGGGATTGGTGTAGTTGATCGTCGGCGGCAGCGTCCCTGTCAGCATCGTCTGCAGCGAGAACACCGCCTCGACGGCGCCCGCCGCCGTCAACGTATGGCCGATCATCGACTTGTTCGAGGAAACCGGAATGCCGACGAGCCGCTCGCCGAAGACGGCCGACATCGCCCCATATTCCATCTTGTCGTTCTCCGGCGTCGAGGTGCCGTGCGCGTTGATGTAGCCGATGCCGCTTTCGTCGATGCCGGCATCGGCAAGGGCCGCGCGGATCGTCGCGATCGCCGGGCCGCCGTCCGGCGAGGAGCGGGTGCGGTGGAAGCTGTCGGCCTTGTCGCCGGCGCCCTTCATGATGCCGAGCACCTTGGCGCCGCGGGCAACCGCCGCTTCCAGCGATTCCAGCACCAGCGTCGCCGCACCTTCGGCGATGACGAAACCGTCGCGATCCTTGCTGAACGGCTTGGATGCCTTGGTCGGCGGATCGTTCTGCGTCGAAAGGGCCGACAGCAGCGAGAAGCGGATCAGCGCTTCGGCGCTGAGAGAGCCGTCGGTTGCAACCGTCAGGGCGCGATCGGTGCGGCCCTGGCGGATCGCCTCGATGCCGAGCTGGATCGCCGTGACGCCGGAGGCGCAGGCCGTCGACAGCGTGACCGGAAGGCCGCGCGTGCCGAAGCGGTCGGCAAGCCGCTCCGAAATGGCGCCAAACAGGGCCGCCTCATGGAAGGCCGGATCTGGCCGTTGACGCAACGCCGTCAGGAAACGTTCATAAGCATCACCAGGATGCTCGGAGGCCGGCGAACGGTCGGCAAGCTCGAAACGGGCGCTCCATTCCGGCTCGATCGGCGGAGCGGCGAGGAAAAGCGGGCCATTGAAATCGCCGGAAAGGCCGGCATCGGCAAGCGCCTCGATCGTCGTTTCGCGGGCGAAGGCGTAGGAGCGCTCGACGGCATTCGGGGCCGGGATGCCGATGAAATCGACGGTGCCGGCGATCCGCGTCGACAATCCTTCGGTCGGGAAACGGTTGATCTCGTGGATGCCCGAGGTGCCTGACGAAAGCGCTGCCCAGTTGTCGCTGAGGCCTTGACCGAGCGAGGTGATGATACCCATGCCGGTCACGGCCACGATCGGACGGCCGAGGTGATCCCTGTAAGCGGAAGCTGTCATATCTTTCACTCCTCACGCATTTGCGGAAAGGACGGCAACGCCCTCGCCGCGCTGGTGTCCGACCGCGGTCACGACGGCGGCGGTGGCGCCTGCCCGCATCGGCGCCTCATGGCCAGCATCGAAGGCCGGAACCTTGGCCTTGCCGTCGACGGCAAGCGCTGCAAGCGCCAGACCCAGCGTGAACTGCGTCTCGATCGTATGGCCGGTGACGCCGCCAAAGCCACGGATCGCAACACCGGGCAATTGATGTTCGAGCACTGCCCGCTCGCGAGCGGCAAGATCGTGCATGCCGGTCGAGCCGGAAAAGATCGCCGTGCTTTCGGCGGCAAGCCCGGTGGCGGGTGCTAAAAGCCGCTCCAGCCGGACCTCGAGATTGCCGGCATTGCGGTTGCCGCGGTCGCCCTCGACCGCATCGATGACAGCATAGATATGCGCGCCGCGCGCTTCCGCATGCTGGCGCGATTCCAGCACCAGGAAGGCGCCGGCCGAACCAGTGATCATGCCGCCGCCGTCGCTTGATTTGCGCGACCAGAGCGGCACCCAGTCGCCGCGCGCATGGGCGCCGATCGCTTCGGTGAGCAGGATCATATCCGGCCGCTCCGCTGCGAAGGCGCCGCCGACCAGCGCATGCGAGGATTCGCCTGATTTGATGCGATAGAAGGCGGTCTCGACGGCTGAAATCCCTGCCGCTTCCTCGCCCATGAAGGTACGCGACGAGCCGGTGACCTTATGCACGATCGAGATGTTGCCGGCGAGCAGGTTGGAAAGCTGGGCGAGGAACAGCGTCGGCCTGAGCTCTGTCGTCAGCTTCTCGTTCAGCAGCAATTCGCGGTCGTTGCGCTTCAGCGCCTCGTCGACAATCAGCGTATCGACATTGATGTCGCGCTCGCCGCCGCCGGCCGCTACGATCATGTCCATCGTGCCACAGGCCTCGAGATTGTCTTTGAAGCCGGCATCGTCGAGTGCCAAGCCTGCGGCGAAGACGCCGATGCGCTGCCAGTTCTCCATCTGGCGCTGGTCGCCACGCTTGGCGATCTGCTGCGACCAGTCGATTTCGGGCAGCGGATGCACCGGATAGGGCTTGAACTTCTCAGTCTCGACGATCGCCTTCGGCGCGCTTGCCGCCGAAAGCAGCGCGATATGCGCATCCTTACCGACGCCCTGACAGGTGACGATGCCGATGCCTGAGATGACGACGTCGTTTGCAGCCTTGCTCATCCAACCACTCCCTGCGCCGCGATCGCTTCGAGAAGCCCGATCTCGCCGGCACGTTTTTTGACGATATCGCCGAGCGGCACTTCGGAAAACGGCATGGTGCGAAGCTTCAGCTGCGCATCACAGACCTTCTTGCCGGCGCTGGTGATTTTAGCCTTGGTAACCGCGAAACCCGAACCGTCGTGCTCAAGCACCGCCTCGATGTCGAGCACGGCTTCCGGCTCGACGAACGTGCGCATCTTGGCGCCGTCGACTGACATCAGGAAAGGCATGGCGGCGAAGTTGGTGACGGCAAGCACCAGCATGCCGGAGGCCTGCGCCATGGTCTCGATCAACAGCACACCGGGAACGAGCGGCATGCCGGGAAAATGACCCTCGAAGACAGGGCTCTTGGCCGGCACGACGGATCGCGCGTTCAGCGTGCCCTTTTTCAGGTCCACCGCTTCGACGCGGTCAATCATCTGGAAATATTCCAGCAGCATTCGGATCCTCCGGCCCGACAGGCCAGATCCGCCCGCCGGTGACGCCTAGTTAGGAACGAAACCGCCCAGCCGCCATAGTCAGGCGGCAGGGCGCTCAAAAAAAGACGGTTATGTCCTCAGGCCTTGGCTGCTTTGAGCTCGTCGATTTTGGCGCAGAGGTTCTTCAGCACGAAATATTCTTCGGTGGAAACCTTGCCCTCGTTGACTTCCTGCGTCCACTTTTCGAGCGGAATCTTGATGCCGAATTCCTTGTCGATCGCAAAGACGATGTCGAGGAAATCGAGGCTGTCGATACCGAGGTCGTCGATCGTATGGCTCTCCGGCGTGATCGTCGCGCGGTCGATCTCGCTGGTTTCTGCAATAATGTCGGCAACTTTATCGAATGTAGCGGTCACGCGCTGTACCTCATGAAATGACGATTTAAACCTCCTCATAGGCAAATCCATTTCAAAAGCCAATGCTTTCGTCCCGGCGTTGCGGCAATTTGCCGGCCGGGTGTTGCCTAAACAGCAATGGAATGCAGGCCGTTCCCGTCACCCGAGGCGGGGCGATGCCGCTGCAGCCCCTGCGCCGACGGCGCAACAAGCATCCGAATCAAAGCCGCGTACGGCCTCGCCTCGAAGCAAGCGCCCCCGGCCGGAGCCGCAAGCCCGGACACTTGATCTGGATCAAATCGCAAGCCCGAAAATTTGATAATCATCAAGCGACGCGGGAAGAAATCGGGCTAGCCGAACCAACTCGCAATCGCGGCGTAATCGTCTCGGAAGAGCCAGCCATGCCCGGGCATGCCGGGTGCATCCGGATTTCGAAGGGATCAGGAAATGGACGTCGCACGCAGTAAGGTTTCCGAGGCCGGCACGCCCGTCGCTTGCCGTTCCTGCCAGGCCCGGCACGGCGTCGTCTGTGGCGCCTTGTCGAGCAGCCAGTTGCGAGAGCTCGGCCGCCATTCGCTGCGCCGCAAGGTCGATGCGGGCTCTGAGATCGTCGCTCAAGGGTCGGAAAGCTCTTTCTATTCGAACATCATGCGCGGGGTGGTGAAGCTCTGCAAGGTGATGCCGGACGGTCGCCAGCAGATCGTCGGCCTGCAATTCGCCCCAGATTTCGTCGGCAGGCCTTTCGTGCGCGAGAGCACGCTGTCGGCCGAGGCTGCGACCGATGCCGAAATCTGCGTCTTCCCCCGCAACTTGCTCGACCGCATGATATCAGAGACTAGGGAATTGCAGCGCAGCCTCCACGATCAGGCACTGAAGGAGCTGGATGCCGCGCGCGAATGGATGCTGACGCTCGGCCGGCGCACCGCCGAGGAGAAGGTCGCAAGCCTGCTCCACCTCATCGCCACGCATGCCGAGCCGCAAACGGCCACCAGCACCGCCTTCGATCTGCCGCTATCGCGCGCCGAGATCGCCGATTTTCTCGGGCTGACGATCGAAACCGTCAGCCGCCAGTTGACCCGGCTGCGCAAAGAGGGAGTCATCCGCATCGAGAACATCCGGCATATCGTCGTCCCCGGCATGGATGAGCTGGAAAAGAAAATCAGCGCGTAATCACCACACGGGTATTGGCAAGGCCGGCCTGACGCGCCAGCGAGAAGAACTCGGCCGCATTGTCGGGATGCAGGCGGACGCAGCCATGCGAGGCCGGCCGGCCCAGGCGCTTCAGGTCGAAAGTGGCGTGAACGGCGTAACCGCCGTTGAAGAACACAGCGTAGGGCATCGGCGCATTGTCGTATTTCCGGGAACGATGATCGCGCGACAGCCACTTGGCGCTCCACGAACCGGTGGGCGTGACGTAGCCGTTGCGTGCGGTCGAAACCTTCCAGCGATACTTGACGAAGCCGTTCTCGGTGACGGTCATCGTCTGCTTGCCGATGCTGATATTGGCAACCAGCATTGCTGCCTCGGCGGCAACGGGAAAAAACTGCAGCAATAAACTTGCGGCCGCAGCCGCCAAGATCGTCTTCATGATAGCCCCTCTTCGCACCCGCGCAGTTTATTGCGCCCTCACGACAGAGAGACTAAGCCAATACTTTCTATATTGCTTTAATCCGAATGGTAATCACAATTTTAACACGTTTAAGCCGTGAGCAACTCACCTACTGGAGCTTGCGCCCGGCCGCAGGCCGGCTGACGCGCTGATAGGCCTTGTTCATCTTCTCGCGGATAGAGGCCATCGTGCCGAGATTGTGACCGCAGGCGGCACAGGTAATGATATCGGTCTCCCGGATTTCGGGCCGCTCGAACTTCATCTTGGTGCTCTTGCACTTCGGGCACGGTAATTCAACCTGAACTGTCATCGCTCTGCTTCCGGTCTGATGAGATATGAGGCGCTTCGCATAAACCTTTGCGGCGGAGCTGTCCACCGGGGCGTGGACGCGCTGCGTGGCGCCCTACAGAAAACACAGAAACAACCCGAAGATCAGACCGGTGAGCACCATGCAGCTGGCATAGAACACCGACACGCCGTCTTCAATATCCGCGGCGGTGGCGACGTCCCGCCCCGGGTTGTTGATCATCGGCTCCGTCACGACGACACCGCCATAGATGCGCGGGCCGGCGAGCTGGACATTGAGGGCGCCGGCCATGGCCGCCTCCGGCCTGCCGGAATTCGGCGAGCGGTGCAGGCCGCCGTCGCGCATCGCCACGCGGATCGCCTCGCGGCAGGGGCTCATGCCGCGCCGGATCCAGGCCCCGGCGGCGATCAGCAGGATGGAGAGCCGCGCGGCCGGCCAGTTGACGATATCGTCGAGCCGGGCAGCGGCCCAGCCGAAATCGATGTATTTTTCCGATCTGTGGCCGATCATCGAATCGGCCGTGTTCAGCATCTTATAGGCAAGCAGGCCCGGGAGGCCGAAGATGGCATAGCATAGGGCCGGCGCCACGACGCCGTCGGAGAAATTTTCCGCAAGGCTTTCGATCGCCGCGCGGCAGACGGCCGGCTCGTCGAGCGTTTCGGGATCGCGGCCGACGATGCGGGAGACAGCGTTCCGGCCGCCGACAAGCCCTTCGCCGCGCAAGGCGGTCGCGACGGCCGCGACATGATCGGCAAGGCTCTTCTGCGCCAGGAAAATCGCCACCAGACCGGCCTCCAGCACGAGGCCGGCAAGGCCGAAGAGCGCGAAGAACCGATCGAACACGAAGCCCGCGGCGATCGACAGCAGCAGCAGCGCCAGGATTGCCGCGACGCCGTTCATCCGGCGCTGGGAGCCCGTAAGGCTTGAGGGATTGAGCTGCTGGTCGGCATAGGAAATCGCCGCGCCGAACATGACGACGGGATGCGGCACGCGTGACCACAGCCACTGCGGATCGCCGGCGATCCGGTCGAGCAGCAGCGCCAGAAGCAGCACAAGAAGGTTTTCGTCGATCGTCATCGCTCAAATCCCTGAAGGGCTTCGCCAAGCCGCCTGTCCGCCGCCGGATCGGGCGTCAAGCCGAACCGCAGCCAATCCGGCGCATAATCGAACTTGCGGACGAGAATATGATGCCGGCAAAGATGCGTGTAAATGTCGCTCGCCCTGCTATCGGCGGCAAGGGTGAACAATGCCGTTCCTCCCCTGATCCTCAACCCGGCCGAAGTCAGCGTCGCCTGCAGCGCGGCGCTACGTTTATCGAGAGAGTGGCGGATCGCGGAGACGTCGGAGCGAAACAGCGAGGCGGCCAGCGACAGCGCCGGGCCGGAGACCGCCCAAGGGCCAAGCCAGTCCTCGATACGAGCCAGAATATCCTCGCGCGCGATTGCAAAACCGAGCCGCAGGCCGGCAAGCCCGAAAAACTTCCCGAAGGAGCGGAAAATGATCAGGTTGGAGAGCTCTTGCGCGTGGGCTGCAAGGCTCCGCGCCGGATCGGCATCACCGAAGGCCTCGTCGACGACGAGAATCCCGCCTGCCGCCTTCATCCTGTCGTGCAGGGCAATCAGCGTTTCGGCCGACCAGACCCTGCCGTCCGGATTGTTCGGATTGACGACGACCGCAAGCCTGTGTTCACCGCCGATCGCAGCAATATCATCGACCGCATCGACGACAAAACCGGCCGAGCCGAAGGCGCGCGCATATTCGCCGTAAGTCGGCGACACCACGGCAATCCTATTGTCCGTCACGGCGACCCTGTCGTCCGTCGCGGCGCCCCGGCCTCCCTGTCGAAGCAAGCGCGGCAGGAGCTGGATCACGGATTGCGTCCCGGGCACCGGCAGCGGCAGAATCGCTCCGCTGCCATAATGATCGCGCGCCGCAAATCTTGCCTCGTCGACGAGATGCCTGTCCGGCAGACGGTGCCAGGCCATTGCCGGGATGTCAGGCAGGGCGACGGGACAGGGGTTGATGCCAGTGGAAAGGTCGAGCCAGTCTTCCGGCCTGCCGCCGAAAGCAGCGGCTGCGGCGGTAATGCCGCCGCCGTGGGCGATCGGCGCGCTCACGCGGCCGCTCTCGCAAGATCGATCAGATGCATGTAGGAGCCAGCTACCTGGCCGCGCCGGAGCCCGACAGCACCGAGATCGGTTCCCAAAGCGTCCTGTGCGGCAAACAGCCGCTTTCCCTCGCCCTCGGAAACAACGCTGGAATAGTGGAATTCATGCGCCGTCATCGTCCGCGCGAAGAAGGCGCCGTCGAGCGGTGTCACACGGCGATAGCCGAGATGACGCCGGCGGTCGGCATAGCTGGTGACAACAGGCAGCAGGCCGAGCATTTCATGGCGCTTGCCCTCGGCATCGATCAGCCCATCGCCGAGCACCATGTAGCCGCCGCACTCGCCGTAGATCCTGATGCCGCGCGCCGCCGCATCGAGCATGCCGGCGCGGAAATTCTGCGCTTGGGAGAGCCGTCCCGCATGCAGCTCGGGATAACCGCCCGGCAGATAGATCGCATCGGCGTTGCCGGCCGGCGCCTCGTCGGCGAGCGGCGAGAAGAAGGAAATATCGGCCCCGCGGCGGCGCCACCCCAGCAGCATATGCTCGTAAGAAAAGGCGAAGGCGACATCGCGCGCCACGGCGATGCGGGCGCCGATCGGCATCAGCCGATCGATATTGGCGGCAGAAGGCCGGTTGAGCCCCTGCCTTGCGATGCGCAGCAGGAATTCGAAATTGCATTCCTCGGAAACGGCGTCCGCCGCGTGGTCGATGAAATTCTCAAGCGTCGCATGTTCACCGGCCTGGACGAGGCCGAGATGGCGCTCCGGCAAGGCAAGCGTCTTGTCGCTGGCGATCACGGCGACAACAGGCATGCGGATCGCTTCGAGCGCGTGGCGCAGCATCGCCTCATGCCGTTCGCTGCCGACCTTGTTGAGGATGACGCCGGCAACGCGGACATCGGCGCGAAAGCCGGCGAATCCTGATACCAGCGGCGCCACCGATTGCGACATGCGCGAGGCATCGACGACCAGCACCACGGAGAGGCCGAGCTGGGCGGCAAGATCGGCCGCCGTCCCCTTTCCGTCGGCCGCTCCGTCGAAAAGTCCCATCATCGCCTCGATGACGAGGATGCGGTCGCCGGAGCGGTGAAGGGCTGAATTGGCCGAGATCAGTTCCGGTCGCATCGCCCAGGGATCGAAATTCAGGCAAGGCGTGCCGCTTGCCGCCGCATGGAAAGCGGGATCGATGTAATCCGGCCCGGCCTTGCCGGGTGCCACCGCAACGCCGCGTCGGCGCAGCGCCCTCAGCAGCCCGAGCGTCACCGTCGTCTTGCCGGCGCCGGAGGAAGGGGCTGCGATCAGGAGGCCGCTCATATCAGCACCTGGCCGGACCGGCGAAATGGATCGGATTGCAGGCGCCGGCCCGCCAGGGCGCCGAGCCAGTCGAGTGAGGCTCTGAGCCGCACCACCTCGCCGACGACGACCACCGCTGGCGGCTCGAGCCCGGAGGCGGCGACTGTCTCGGGCGCGTCGCCAAGCGTCGTTTCCAGCACCTGCTGCCGGCCGGTGGCGGCGTTGCAGACGAAGGCAACGGGTTCGGACGGCGGCCGGCCGGCGGCGATCAACCGGGCGCTGATCTCGGCAATATGTTTCATCGCCATATACATGACGATGACAGGTGAACCCCGGCCGATCGCCTCCCAATTGATCCTGTCGGGCACAATGCCGGAGGAATCATGGCCGGTGAGGAAGGTGACGGCATGGTTGATGTCGCGATGTGTCACCGGAATGCCGGCATAGGCAAGCCCACCGATGCCGGCGGTGATGCCGGGCACGATGCGGAAGGGGATGTTGTGCTCGACCAGCGTCAGCGCCTCCTCGCCGCCACGGCCGAAGACGAAGGGGTCGCCGCCTTTTAGCCGCAGCACTCGCTTGCCGGCCCGCGCCAGCTCCACCAGCCGTAGCGAGATGTCGCGCTGTTTCGCCGAAGGCTTGCCGCCGCGTTTTCCCGCAAATTCCACCACCGCCTCCTGCCGCGCCAGCGCCAGACATTCCTCGTTGACGAGCGCGTCGTGCACGATGACATCAGCCTCGGAAAGTCCCTTGGCAGCCAGCAGCGTCAACAGCCCGGGATCACCGGGGCCGGCCCCGACGAGCCAGACGCTGCCCGGCTCCAGCGCCGGAAGATGAGAGAGTTGGCTATTCAACATTTTGTTGATCTAGGCCCAGCGAGGAGCAAGGTCAACGCCGCCTGCCCCGCCTCACTTGAAGTTGCTGAGATGACCATGACTCACTTTACGAGAAAGCGGATTCGAATTCTCCGAAAATCCGAATAACAATATGAATATATTATCATATGATCGCAAAAGCCGGCCGCGACGCAGCCGGACTCCCAGTCGCTCAAACGCGAAGCAGCGCCTTGCGGATAAGGTCGATGACTTTCTCCGATTCGATACCGGTGCAGACGATCTGGCTCGGCAGGCCATCCCAGTCGCCCGGCGGGAAACGGCGACCGTCCGGCTTGATGATTGTCTGGCCGTGGGCAATGCCGCCGCACACGACGCGCACCGCACCCGATATCGACGAGAACAATTCCGGCGCCACGACATAGACCGCAGCGCAGCTATCATGCACCATCATGCCGTCTTCGACCGCATGCTTGTAGAAATCGATATAGGACTGCGACAGTGCGTCGAGCAGCTTTACAGCCTCGTCGCCCTTGGCAGCCATCTCGCCGAGATAGCTCCGGCTCATCGTGGTGATCGAGGTGACGTCGAGGCCGATGACGGCGACCTTCCAGGGCGCGGTCATGACGATGTCGGCCGCTTCGGGATCACCGTGGATATTGGCCTCGGCGACCGGCGAGACATTGCCCGGCACATAGAAATTGCCGCCCATGATGACGACGTCCTTGACCAGCCCCGCAATCTCCGGGTCTTCCTTCAGCGCCCGTGCCAGATTGGTCATCCGGCCGACAGCGACGAGGCGCACTTCCCCTGGGTTGGCGCGGACGGTGTCGATGATGAAGCGATGCGCCGGACGCGGATCGAGTGCCACATCAATCTTTTCCGGCACCTCGATATCGCCGAGGCCGTTGTCGCCATGCACCATCGCCGGCCATTCCCGCTCGGCGCGCGAGGGATCGATGGTGACGCTGGCGCCCTTGGCAACCGGCGCTGCGATATTCCATTCGCGCTTGAGGAAAAGCGCATTGCGCGTTGTCGTCTCGACCGAGGCATTGCCGAAAACGGTGGTGATACCGATCAGATCGATTTCGGGATGGCGGTGCAGGAAAAGAAGCGCCATGGCGTCGTCGACGCCCGGATCCGTGTCATAAATGACCTTGTGCATGGAATATCCTTTATATGCAAACCGCGAGCTGCCGGACGGCGCTGCGAATTGTCGCCAACATAACGCCCGTCAGTCTTTCTGCAACCCGATGCGGGCAATCGCCGCCGTCGTATGCGCGGATTTGATTTTGCCGAGCAAGAGCTCCGCATCCGGGCCAATGGCCGCAAGTGCCGCCGATTCCGCCACGCCGTGACAGCCGACGCGGGCAAAGACGATCTCGGAGGGATTTTTGAGCCGCGGCGTTTCCGCTTCCAGCCGCGGCGCATCGAAGAACAACGCCGGCACGGAAAAATGCTCGGCAACGGCTAGGATTGCCGCCTCCCGCCGGCGGCTGTCGATGGAAGCGATAGCAGCAAGCTCCGGCCCGCCGATACCGGCCGCATCCAGCGCCGTAATGGCCAGCGCCAGAACTTCCGCATAGGGCGTCCCGCGCTCGCAGCCGAGCCCGAGCACGTGGCGCCGTGCCGTATCGAAGAAAATATCACTCATGGAAGCCGTCGAATGCGCTCTGCCGTGTCAGAGAAGATGATGCCGTTGGAAAACCGCTCCTGCTTGTCGGCATCATGCTCTGGCAGCCATTGCAGCTTGGGATCGGAAATGCAACAAGGCCACCCGAAAGCTCTTCCGGAATACCGTCTTGCCTGACATTGCTCCTCATCTGCTTCTGCTGCTCTGCGCGGCTGCCTTCTTTGCCGGCTTCGTCGATTCGATCGCCGGCGGCGGCGGTCTCATCAGCGTTCCCGCCATGCTGATTGCCGGCATTCCGCCGCTGCAGACGCTCGGCACCAACAAGGTGCAGTCGATCTTCGGCGCAGCCTCGGCAACGCTCGCTTATGCCCGCAAGGGCCACGTGCAGCTTCGCGAACAATTGCCGATGGCGCTGATGGCGGTCATGGGCGGGGCGCTCGGCGCCGCTCTTGCCACGATCGTGCCCGGACAAGTGCTGCAGGCGATCATGCCGGTGTTGCTGCTGTCGATCGCGATCTTCTTTGCCGTCAAACCGAACCTCAACGACGTCGATACCCATCGCCGCATCACGCCCTTCGCCTTCGGCCTCACACTGGTCCCGGCTATCGGCTTCTATGACGGTGTCTTCGGCCCCGGCACCGGTTCCTTCTTCATGCTCGCCTTCGTCACCCTCGCCGGCTTCGGCGTGTTGAAGGCGACGGCGCACACCAAGCTTCTCAATCTCGGCTCGAATTTCGGCGCGCTGATCGTCTTCGCAAGTTTCGGCGCAATACTGTGGAAGATCGGCCTGTTGATGGGCGTCTGCCAATTCCTCGGCGCGCAGCTCGGTTCGCGGCTCGCCATGCGTATCGGCGCAAAGCTCATCAAGCCGCTGCTCGTCATCGTCTGCGTCGCCCTTGCAGTCAAACTGCTCGCCGATCCGGCAAATCCGCTGCGCGTCTGGCTCGGCGTTTAGCCTAAATATTTGACCGCCTCCATTACCTCTGACGTAATTGATAGGCCGCATCGCCTTCCCGCATGATCGCGCTGCCTGGAGTGAACGGGCGATCAAAAGGAGATGACCCGATGAACGACGCAAACAGCAATGCCGAGCGCTACCTCGCCGTCTGGAACGAGACGGATGCGGCTCACCGCCGCGCTCTCATCGCCGAGAGCTGGGTGGAAGCCGCAACCTACGTCGATCCGCTGATGTGCGGCGAAGGCCACGAGCAGATCAATTCGCTGGTGGAGGCCGTGCAGAACCGCTTTCCCGGTTTTCGTTTCGAACTGATCGGCACGGCTGACGGCTATGGCGACAATCTGCGTTTCTCCTGGGGCCTCGGGCCTGCCAATGGCGAAGCACTGATCAAGGGCACGGATTTTGCCGAGCTTGAGGGTGGCAAGCTGAAATCCGTCCGCGGCTTCATCGACCAGTTGCCGGAAGCCGCCTGATGGCGCCGACCGCCCGCTCTCTTGGCGATCATTTGCGCGAATGGCGCCAGCGCCGCCGGATGAGCCAGCTCGACCTGGCGCTGGAGGCCGATATCTCGCAGCGGCATCTGAGCTTCATCGAGAGCGGGCGCTCGACGCCGAGCCGCGACATGCTGCTGCATCTTGCCGAACGCCTCGGCGTGCCGCTCCGCGACCGGAACCCGCTGCTGCTCGCAGCGGGTTTCGCTCCCGTCTTTATCGAGCGCGCACTCGACGATCCCGCCTTGGAACCGGCGCGCCGCGCCATCGACATGGTGTTGAAAGCCCATCAGCCTTTCCCGGCGCTCGCGATCGACCGCCACTGGACGCTGATTGCCGCCAACGCGGCGCTGGCGCCGCTCATCTCGGGCATTGCCGATCCGTCCCTGCTGGAACCGCCGGTCAATGTGCTGCGCCTCAGCCTGCACCCGCAAGGACTGGCGCCCCGCATTGCAAACCTCCCGGAATGGCGCGCCCACCTTATCGACCGGCTGCGCCAGCAAATATCGGCCTCGGGCGATCCGGTATTGGAAAGGCTGCTGAAAGAACTGCTGTCCTATCCGGTGCCCGAAGCGGCGAACGACGCGCATAGCGACCACGCCGGCATCGCCGTTCCGCTGAAGCTTTCGACCAAGGCCGGCCCGCTATCCCTGATCTCGACGACCACAGTCTTCGGCACGCCCGTCGACATCACTCTGTCGGAACTGGCCGTGGAATCCTTCTTCCCGGCGGATGAGGAAACAGCCGCGATCCTGCGCGGCCTTTCCCTCAACTGATGCCTAGAATTCTACCCCCGGCTGCCCCTTGATGCCGGAGCGGAAAGGATGTTTGACAAGCTCCATCTCGGTCACCAGATCCGCGATCTCGATCAGTTCTTCCCTAGCGTTGCGCCCCGTCAGCACCACATGCGTCATGGCGGGCTTCTCGGTCGTCAGGAAGGCGACGACTTCGTTGATGTCGAGATAGTCGTAGCGCAGCGCGATGTTGATCTCGTCGAGCAGCACCATGGAATTGCGCTCGTCGCGGATCAGTTCCTTGGCCTTTTCCCAGGCAGCCGAGGCGGCGGCAACGTCGCGGGCGCGGTCCTGCGTTTCCCAGGTGAACCCCTCACCCATGGTGTGGAACTGGCAGAGATCGGAGAAATGCTTCTCGATCAGATCGCGCTCGCCGGTCCACATCGCGCCCTTGATGAACTGCACGACGGCCGAGGGTTTACCATGGGCGATGTGGCGAAAGATCATGCCGAAGGCGGCGGATGATTTGCCCTTGCCCTTGCCGGTATGGACGATGATCAGCCCCTTGCCGTCGGTCTTGGTCGCCATGATCTTGTCGCGCGCGGCCTTCTTCTTCGCCATCTTCTCGGCGTGGCGCGCATCATCCTTGCCCGTTTCGTTGTCCGGGATTTCGTCACTCATCGGTTCACCTCATTCTGTGGTTTGGCCAGGTCGAACCGGGCCGAATTGCTGCGCGGCGTCCAGAGGCTGCGGTCGATCGCCTCGCGCAGCCGCGCTGTCATCTCGTCGAATGCCGCCGGGTTCTTTTCCGTCATGAAGCTACGCACAGCCGGATCGGTGACGAAAGCCTGGTAGACTGCCTCGAAATGATGCGCACCGACCGCGCCCGTCGTCGCCGCGAAGGCGAAGAGATAGTCGACGGTGGCGGCAATTTCGGCCGCACCCTTGTAGCCGTGGCGCATGACGCCGGATATCCATTTGGGATTGACGACGCGTCCGCGCACGACGCGACCGATCTCTTCCTCCAGCGAACGGATCACCGGCCGCTCCGGCCTCGAATGATCATTGTGGTAGATCGAGGGGCGCGCGCCGCTGAGCGCCTCGGCCGCCGCCGCCATGCCGCCCTCGAACTGGTAGTAGTCATCGCTGTCGAGCAGGTCGTGCTCGCGATTGTCCTGGTTCTGAACGACGGCCTGCACCGAGCGCAGCCGCTCCTCGAACAGGCCGCGTTCGGCCTTGCCCTCCTCACCGGCGCCATAGGCATAACTGCCCCAGACGAGATAGGCCTCGGCGAGATCGGCGCGTCGCTCCCAACCCTTTTCGTCGATCAGCGCCTGCAATCCGGCGCCGTAGGCGCCGGGCTTCGAGCCGAAAATCCGGTAGCCCGCCCGACGTTTCGCCGCGGCGGCGTCGAGGCCGGCAGCCGCAAGCCTTGCCGCCTCGCCGCGCATGCGCGTTGCGATCGGATTGTCGGCCTCGTCCTCTTCAAGCGCGCCGACGGCGCGGACCGCCTTGTCGAACAGAGCGATCTGCTCGGGAAAAGCGTCGCGGAAGAAGCCGGAGATGCGGAGTGTCACGTCGACACGCGGCCGCCCGAGCATGGCTTGCGGTATGATTTCATAGCCGGTAACGCGGCGAGAACTCATGTCCCAGAGCGGCTTGACGCCAATCAGCGCCAGCGCCTGGGCGATATCGTCGCCGCCGGTGCGCATATTCGACGTTCCCCATGCCGTCAGCCCCAGGGAAACAGGCCATTCGCCGTGATCCTGCACATAGCGGCGCACCAGCAGCTCGGCGGATTTCTTGCCGAGTTCGTAAGCGGCCGGTGTCGGCACTGCGCGGCTGTCGACCGAATAGAAATTTCGGCCCGTGGGCAGCACGTCGGGCCGCCCGCGTGTTGGCGCGCCGGATGGGCCAGGTGCGACGAAGCGACCGTCGAGCCCGTTGAGTAGACCGTGAATTTCGGCGGGGCCGCAGGCGAGGATGGAGGGCTTGAGGCGGGTTTCGATCTCGGAGAGTACAGCCTGCGTAGCCTTCCACTCTGCTGGGCACTCCATTTCGCCGGAAACGAACTTCGCTGCCAGCAGTTCGACGCGCTCGACGGCGTCGCCATTGGTGCGCCAGGGTGCATCGAGAACGTCGGCGAGGATGGCGGGACGTGTTCTGGTCCAGGGGGTGGCCATGTCGCAGTCGAGAGGGTCGAACGTGGAGTTACCCCTCTCTGTCCTGCCGGACATCTTCCCCACAAGGGGGGAGATCGGCAAGGAGTAAGACAATCGCTCTATATCGATTGTTTGGGGAGGCCGGCGCTCCGATTCAATCTCCCCCCTTGTGGGGGAGATGTCCGGCAGGACAGAGGGGGGTGCCCCAGGCACATTGCCCATCCCCGCATCCGCCGCGATCACCCGCTGCAAGCTCGCATCACCGCCCTCGCCCAGCCCGCGCGGCACCCGCGCCAGCGCCACGGTGAGATCTGTCAGCAACCGCCCCTCCGGCGACACCCCGAACACATGCAGCCCATCCCGAATCTGCATTTCCTTGAGGTCGCAGAGATAGGCGTCGAGCTTCTTCAGCGCTTCGCCTTCGCTTTCGCCGCTCTTTATACCGGCATCCCGGTCGAGGCCGATATCGGTCACCAGATCGAGGATCTGCCGGCTGAGCAGGCGAATGCGGCGGGGATCACTGCCGGAGGCCTCGTAATATTCGTCGACCAGCGCTTCCAGATCCTTGAGTGGCCCATAGCTCTCGGCCCGCGTCAAAGGCGGCGTCAGATGATCGATGATGACGGCGGCAGTCCGGCGCTTGGCCTGCGTGCCCTCGCCCGGGTCGTTGACGATGAAGGGATAGAGATGCGGCAGCGGCCCGAGGATCGCCTCGGGATAACACTCCTCCGATAGCGCCAGCGCCTTGCCCGGCAGCCATTCGAGATTGCCGTGTTTGCCCATGTGGATGACGGCATCGGCGCCGAACGCGCGCCGCAGGAAAGCATAGAAGGCAAGATAACCGTGCGGCGGCACGAGATCCGGCGAATGATAGCTCTCCTTCGGATCGATATTATAACCGCGCGCCGGCTGAATGCCGACGAGGACGCTACCGAAGCGGGCGAAAGGCAGGGCGAAGACGCCGTCGAGAAAATACGGATCGTTCTCGGGATCGCCCCAGCGGGCCCTCACCTCATCCTGAATCTTATTAGGAAGAGTATCCAGGAAGCCGTTGTAGAGACTCAGGGAAAGGGTCTCGCGAATGACCCTGCCGTCATGACCTGAATTGGTCGGCCCTTGCATCAGATGCCGGATCAGCGCGTCGCCATCGGCCGGAATATCGGCGAGCGGATAACCCGCTGCCGCCATCGCCCGAAGCACCTCGATGCTGCCGGCCGGCGTATCCAGGCCAACCCCGTTGCCGAGCCGGCCGTCGCGATTCGGATAGTTCGCCATCACGAGCGCGATGCGCCGGTCGCGAGCCGGAGTAGCGCGCAGCCGCGCCCAATTGGCGGCCAGTTCCGCCGTATAGCGCACCCGGCCGGCATCCGGTTCGCTGGCGACAATGTTGGTCTCGACGGCTGCATCGTAACGCGCCGCCGTCTTGAAGGAGACCGCCCGCGCCAGCACCCGGCCGTCGACTTCGGGCAGCGCCACGTTCATGCCGAGATCGCGCGCCGACAGGCCTTGCGAGGAGGCCGCCCACGCTTCCTTGGAGGACGCAGACAAGATCGCCTGCAGCACCACCGCCCCATTCGCCTCCAGCACCGTCGGCTGCCGGTCGGCACCAGGCGCGGAGACGGCAAAGCCGGTCGTGTTGATCACGACATCGGGTTTCAGTACTGAGAACACGCTCTCGATAATGCCGGTCGAAACGGGGTCCTTGAGGCTATAGGCAAAGACCGGCAGCGGCCGGAGACCGTGCGCCTGCAAGGCTTCGATCAGCGCTTCGATCGGCTTGGTCTCGCCGCTCTGCACGAGCGCTCGGTAGAAGCTGATGGCGACGATTGGCTCCACCGCCACCTTCTCTGTCACCCGCCGCCACTCCTCGACCCCGATCAGCCCTCGCCCCGGCCACCAGATCCCCGCCTTCATCAACGGTACCGCCGGCGCGGGCTTCTCCGCGCCCGACAGCATCGCCGCGGCATAATCGAGAAAGGCGCGCCCATTGGCCTCGCCGCCCTCGATGAGATAGGCCCAGAGCGCATCGAGATCGTCGACCTCGATGTTCGAGAAGGGTACCAGCCCCGCATCCGACCTGGCATCACCCGGCAGCACCGCAATCTGCGCGCCGGCGCGGGACGCTGCAGCATGCAGCGCCTCCAGCGCATAGCGGAAATAGCTGGCGCCGCCGAGCGCACGGACGATGATGAGCCTGGCGTGCCGCGCCGTGCGCTCGACATAGGTATCGACCGACATCGGGTGCTTGAGGCTCATCAGGCTGGCAAGCCGCAGCGAATGCGGCCCACCGCAGGCGCGATGGGCGGCCGCGATCGCCGCAAGCTCGCTGTCGGCGGCCGACAGAAACAGGATATCGCCCGGCGTCTGACCGAGATCGATCGCCTCTTCGCCGTCGCTGATCGTTCCCTGCTGGGCCAGAAGCAGATGCATGGGCCTACGCCAGCGCCTCGATCGCCGCTCTCACCGCACCCTGATCCATCTCATGCAGACCAATGACGACGAGGCGCGTGCCGCGGTTTTCCCCAGGCGCCCAGGCGCGATCGAAATAGTGGTCGATGCGGCTGCCGACTGCCTGGAGCTGCAGGCGCATCGGCTTGCCCGAAACATCGACGAAGCCCTTGAGGCGCAGCACGTCATGGGCCGATATGATGCTCTTCAGCGCCTCGATGAAGCCGGCCGGATCGGCGACCGGGCCGAGATCGACGACGAAGCTGTCGAATTCGTCATGATCGTGCGGCGTGCCGTCCTCATGCTCCAGTTCGTGATGGGACTTGCGGTTGGCGATATCGTCCTCCGTGCCGATGCCGAGGCCAAGCAGGATGCCGGCCGGCACCTCGCCGTTTTTCGCCTCGATCATCACCGGCTTGCGCGAGGTGCGGGCGGCGACCTCGTCGCGCACCCGGCCGAGGCCGGCCACGTCGATCAGGTCGGTCTTGTTGAGCACGATGAGATCGGCGCAGGTGAGCTGATCCTCGAACAGTTCCTCGATCGGGCTCTCGTGATCGAGCGATTCATCCTCGCTGCGCGCCGCCTCGACGGCATCGTGGTCGTCGGCGAACCGGCCGGCGGCAACAGCCGCACTGTCGACCACCGTGATGACGCCGTCGACGGTCACCTGGGTGCGAATGTCAGGCCAGTTGAAGGCGGCGACCAGCGGCTGCGGCAGAGCGAGGCCCGAGGTTTCAATGACGATATGGTCGGGCCGCTGCTCACGTTCCAAGAGCTTCGTCATCGTCGGAATGAAATCGTCGGCAACGGTGCAGCAGATGCAGCCATTGGTGAGCTCGATGATATCGTCCTCGCTGCAGTTCTCCGCACCGCAGCCCTTCAGCACCTCGCCGTCGACACCGAGATCGCCGAATTCATTGATGATCAGCGCGATCTTTTTACCGCCGGCATTGGTAAGCAGGTTGCGGATCATCGTCGTCTTGCCGGCGCCGAGGAAACCGGTGATGACGGTTGCGGGAATCTTCTGTTGGTTCATGGATTTAACCCTTCATTTTCAGCGGCAGGCCTGCCGCGATGAAATAGACTTCGGCGGCCTTTGCCGCGATCATCTGGTGGAGACGGCCGGCATGATCGCGAAAATCCCGCGCCATACGATTGTCCGGCACGATGCCGAGGCCGATCTCGTTTGACACGAAAACGAGCCGCGCCTTTGCCCGCGGCAAATAATCGGCGAGCGCCAAAAAATCCGCCGCCATATCGCGCTCCTCCATCATCAGATTGGTGACCCAGAGCGTCAGGCAGTCGATCAGCACGACCCGGCCCTCGCCGTCGATGGCGGCGAGCCTGCCGACGAGATCGAGCGGTTCCTCATGCGTCGTCCATGACGGGCCGCGATCGGCTCTGTGCTGGGCAATCCGCGACTGCATCTCCTCGTCCCACGCCCGGCCGGTCGCGACGTAGTGACGATCGAGGCCGGTTGCAACGACGAGGTTTTCGGCAAACCGGGATTTGCCGGAGCGTGCGCCGCCGAGGATGAAAATGGTATTGGAGAGAGCGGTCGTCATGCGCAGACGGCCTGCTGGGAGAATGCGACACCCCACCACGCTCCCTCATTCCTTTGCCTGTCACAGGAACCCAGCCACGGCGCGTCCGCGCCGTAAATGACTCTCATTCGGGAAGTAAGTCTCTCGCGCCCAAGGACTTGGTCGCACTGGATTCCTGTGACGGGCACAGGAATGAGGGAGGAGAGGGAAATGCGCTCCAGTACCCCACGAGGCAACGCCGAATTCAATCGTTCAGCCAAAACAACCTCCGTGCTGGCAGCGGGTCTCTTGCCCAGGATTGGGCTTTTCGCCCGGCACGAATGGCAGGTCTCCTGGCTCGCGGTTGTCGGCCGCGATCGGGGCGGACCGGAAACCGGTCGCCCCTGATCGTGCCAGCGGATCTGCCTCGCCTTCCCGGCTGCATTGGTGAAGAGGTGGACGATTCGTAGAAATAGAGGCGTCCGACCCCGGTTGATCACCATGCATGTCCAGTGGCTTTTCCGGCATGTCGCCCGTCACGCCCGCCTGCGCGATTGCAAGCGGGCAGGAAGGGCTCGATGCCGGATGGAAGACCCTGACCGCTCTACAGTCGCGGGGTCGGCTGTGATGAAGGCGCCCGGTGTGGGTCCGCCCCGTCACATTCCCTTTTCATCCGGAAGGCGTAACGCCGATCCGGAACCATCCGTTATATCCGCGGATGATCAGATGACCATCCGCGTGGGATGGTCTGGCGACCATCCGTTGAGGGATGGTTAGGCAAGCTCAGGAGTGAAGTCAACCGGCCTTGGCGGTCGGCCGTGGGCGGCAAGGCAGGCACGCTCATCCGAACACGACTTACTCGACCAGGAATATCGTCATTTATCAGAGGCTTACGTCATAAATATTTGACGCGCCCGCCGACTTTTCGCCGCAATTGCGCTGCAAGCGGACTTCGCCATCGCCCTTGACCGGGCCTCTTCCTGCCTAGTTGTCTTGCCATGCTTATGAAATTGGATCGGCGCCGGTTCCGAGCGCTGCGTGTTTTCTTCGATCCGGGGCGGCTGCGGGCGCTGACCCGCCGCAGCGAAGTCGGTCTATCTCTGGCGGGCGCTGTCGTCGGCATTGCCTCCGGTCTTGCCGTGACCGGCATGAGCTTCGTCTCCAATGAACTGCATCAGTTGGTCTTCGGTATCGCCGACAGCGAAAGGTTGAGCTCGTCGGTGATCGACGACAAGCTGCTGCTGCTCACCGCCCCGATCATCGGCGGCATCCTGCTCGGCCTGTTGCTCTTCATTTTGGCCAAACGCCGCAAGAAGCCGATGGTCGACCCGATCGAGGCCAATGCGCTGCATGGCGGCCGCCTGTCCTTGACTGACAGCATTATCGTCGCCGTGCAGAACCTGATCTCCAACGGGTTCGGCGCCTCCGTCGGCCTGGAGGCCGGCTATACCCAGCTTGCCGCAGGGCTCGCCTCGAAACTCGGCCTGAAGCTGCAGCTTCGCCGCTCGGATCTCCGCGTCCTCGTCGGCTGCGGCGCAGCCGGCGCCATCGCCGCCGCCTTCAACGCGCCGCTGACCGGCGCCTTCTATGCCTTCGAACTGATCATCGGCACTTATACGATCGTCTCGCTGACCCCTGTGGTGGTTTCGGCCCTCGTTTCCACCCTGATCGCAAGGCTGCTCACCCACGGCGATTTCACCATCGATATCGGCGGCTTCGGCGCGGTCGTGCCGGCCGATTATATCCCGGCGCTGCTGCTCGGCGCGGTCTCAGCCGGCGTCGGCATCCTGATCATGCAGGGTGTCGCCTTTGTCGAAGAACTGGCGCGCAAGAGCGCGATCGCCCCGCCCTTCCGCCCGGCCCTCGGCGGCATCATCGTCGGGCTGCTGGCGATGATCTCGCCGCAGGTGCTTTCGGCCGGCCATGGCGCGTTGCATCTGAACCTCTCCCGCGACGTCGCCATCCCGGCGCTGATCGGCCTCTTCCTGTTGAAATCCTTGGCTTCGGCGATCTCGATCGGCTCGGGCTTCAGGGGCGGCCTGTTCTTCGCCTCGCTGTTCATGGGCGCCCTGCTCGGCAAGCTCTTTGCTTATTGCGGCCCCTATTTTGCCGATGCGACGCTGACGCCCGTCATTTATGCCGTGGTCGGCATGAGTTCGCTTGCCGTCGCCGTCATCGGCGGGCCGCTGACGATGACCTTCCTGGCGCTCGAAATCACCGGCGACTTCCCGATCACCGCGCTGGTGCTCGCCGCCGTCATCACCTCCTCGCTCGTCGTGCGCTCGACCTTCGGCTACTCCTTCGCCACATGGCGCTTCCACCTGCGCGGCGAAAGCATCCGCAGCGCCCATGACGTCGGCTGGATCCGCAACCTGACGGTGGACAAGCTGATGCGCGCGGACGTCAAGACGGCAAGGGCTGGCATCTCGCTGGAGGAATTCAAGCAGGCCTTCCCAATCGGCTCGACCCAGCGTGTCATCCTTGTCGAGGAGAGCGACAAATATGTCGGCCTCGTGCTGGTGCCGGAGATCTACGCCAACCCGACCGACACCCAGGACGAGGGCAAGACGCTTGCCGATTTCATCCACTACCGCAACGATTTCCTGCAGCCACAGATGAACGCAAGGCAGGCGGCGGCGATCTTCGATAAGAGCGAAAGCGAAGCACTCGCCGTCGTCAACAATTTGATCGAGCGCAAGGTGATCGGCCAGCTCAGCGAAAGCTATACGCTGCGCCGCTACAGCGAAGAACTGGACCGCCGCCGTCGCGAAGTCTCCGGCGAAATCTGAAGGGGTGTTATGACGCGACGCCGGCCAGCCGGAAGACGTCGGCCTTCTTCGAAACGCCCCGCAATTCGAAAGAGCCGAGATACTCGCAGGGGACGGCTGAGGTCGCCGCGAAGCTCTCCGACAGCAGCAGGTGCTGCTCGAGCATTCCGCAGAGCTTTTCCAGCCGCGAGGCTTCGTTGACAGCCCTGCCGATCACCGTGAAGTCGAGCCGGCCGTGGGCGCCGACATTTCCGTAGAAAACCTCGCCGAGATGCAGCACGACATCGATGCCGATATCGGGGCCTCCGTTGCGTGTCCGCTCGCGATTAAGCTCTTCGTTGGCCTTCAGCAGATTCTGAGCCGAAGCCAACGCTGCCCTGCAGGCCTTTTGCGGATCCTCCGCCTCAGTCGGAAAGATCGCCAGTACACTGTCGCCCATGAACTTGAGGATCTCGCCGGAATTTTCCTCGACATGCCGGTCGATCAGCTCGAAATGCTCGTTGAGAAACCCGACGATCTCCGCGGGCTGATAGACCTCGGTCAAGGCCGTGAAATTGCGAAGGTCGGCCAGTAGGATGGCGGCATCGATGGAACCGCCCATTCCTCTGCGGGTTTCGCCGGCAAGGATGCGCGCACTCGTCCTAGCGCCGGTATAGACCGCGAGGATATCGCTCGCCGTCTTCGAAACCGCCACGCGGTAGGCCGCCAGTCCGAGTGCCGGGAATAGCGCTGCGACGATCGCCAGTTGATCATCGGAAAATCCGCCCGGCGCATCGCTCGTCAGCGAGAAACCGAGCCCGCGCAACGCGACTTCCTTCGGGAATTCGAACAGGCTAATCACGTGATCCGTGCCCCCGGAAAGCGCGAATTCGTTGAGCTCGGTATAATCGAGACCCTCGCCCCTCGCCAAATTCCATCGCCCCGTTCTTTCGCCGCGGCTCAAAAGGTAAAAGATCGGCGTCTTCTCGAAGTCACGCTCCGTCGCACTGCCGTGCTCGGCATTTTCAAGGACGGTCTCACCGCCCCGCATGAAATTGGCCGCGACGCCGCGATACATCGGATGCAGGGACGGCATTCTGATACTCGCCCGCCAGATCGGAAACCCGTCCGCGATCAGCCGCTTACACAGGCCGGAAACGAGGTCGCCAATATGCTCGCTGGTGATTCCCTGCTCTATAATCCACTGAATATGACCGTTAATTTCCGAACCTCCACATAAGCCGGCGCAACCTTATGACGGCAAATCGGGCAAATGGGCGGCGATGCCGAACCGGCTGCCGCCCTATCAATTGATAGTCGCGCCAAACCGATATTTCCAGCCGTTATCAACGGCAAGTCATTTCATCCGAAGCCGGCACAACACCGGCGGGTATCGTCCTCACATCCGGACCGTCATGCCGCCGTCGACGGTCAATACGTGGCCGTTGACAAAGGAGGCGGCGCCGCTTGCAAGAAACAGTGCTGCACCGGCGATCTCGTCCGGGCGTCCCCAGCGTTGGACCGGGATGCGCTGGCGCACGAAGGGCATCAATTCCTCATTCGCGGCCATTGCCGCGTTCGTCTCCGTGGCGAACCAGCCGGGTGCGATCGCGTTGCTGGTGATGCCGTAAGGGCCGAATTCGACCGCCATGCCGCGCATCAGTCCGGTCAGACCCTGCTTGGCAGCCGGATAGACGCAGTCGCCGGGCATGACGACATGACCGCTGATCGAGGTCACCGCGATCAGGCGGCCATAATTGCGCCGCTTCATCAGCACCGCGGCATCGCGCGAAAGCATCATTGCCGCGGCCAGATCGGTGTGCAGCAGCTCGATGATGGCCTCATCGTCGAATTCGGTCAGCGGCCGCCTGTCGCGGGCGCCGACATTGTTGATCAGAATATCGAGACGGCCGTGGACTTTTTCGATATCGGCCATCACAGAACGCTGGGCCTCGCGGTCGGCGATGTCGAACACGGCAGCCTCCGCCGAGCCGCCCGCCGCACGCAGCGTTCTTACGGCCTGGTCCAGCGTCGCCGCCGTCCGTCCGGTGATGATGACATGCGCGCCGGCCTCGGCAAGCACGCGCGCCATCTCGAAGCCCAGACCGCGGCCGCCCCCGGTCACGAGCGCCACCTGACCAGCCAGTGAAAATCTATCCATTACGCTCATGGTTTATGCTCTCGACCGAATTCTCGTGGGGAGAGAATTAATGGACTCAGTCAACTAATTTGGCAAGAGTGGAGTGGCAGACGGTGGGGCGCAGGTCGCTGCTTGAGCATTTCGATAGCGCCCCAACTCTCATCCTCCTTCATTCCTGCGCTTGTCACAGGAATGAAGGAGGAGAGGTTAAGCACCACAGATCATCCGAACATACGGTAGGGGACGTGCTCCCAGCGGGAGCAAGGCAGCGCGGCAATCCCCCGCCTAGCGCACATCCATCCCTACCCCAGCAACCCCGCAAGCCAGCGCGCATCGAGATGCTTCTCCAGGTCACTCGCGATTTCATCCAGCGCCCGCTCGACGCTCTCGCGGTAATTCCTCTGCTCCCCCGAGAGCCCAAAGCTTTGAAGCAGCAGGGCGCGATAGGCGTCGCTGCCGAAGAGCCCGTGCAGATAGGTGCCCATGATCCGGCCATCGGCCGAAAGCGCCCCGTCGGGTGCGCCGTCGATAATCGCCGAAGGCCGGTCGCAATCCGGGCCGTGGGTGATGCCGAGGTGGATCTGGTAGCCGGCAAGCGGCACGTCGTATTCAGTCGAGCGGGCATGGCTGTTGCGCACGGTTTTTTCAGGCGCCATCTCGGTCTCGACGTCGAGCAGCGCAAGCCCCGGCGTCTCGAGTGTCCCGCCCTCGAGACCGAGCGGATCGTGCACCGTGCGTCCGAGCATCTGGTAGCCGCCGCAAATGCCGATCACTCGGCCGCCGCGTCTGACATGCATATGGAGATCGCGGTCCCAGCCTTCAGCCCTGAAATCGGCGAGATCCGATATCGTCGCTTTCGAGCCGGGAAGAATGACGAGGCTCGCATCGGCAGGCAGCCGTTCGCCCGATCGCACGAAGACCAGTTCGACGTCCGCCTCGGCCCGCAGCGGGTCGAGATCGTCGAAATTGGCGATGCGCGGCAGCACCGGCACGGCGATCTTCAGCGCCCCGGCCCTGCCCTTCGCCAGCCGTTCGAGCACGACCGAATCTTCGGCCGGCAGGCGCGCCGCACCCGGCAGCCACGGCACGACGCCGAAACACGGCCAGCCGGTAAAGCCTTCGATAGCGCAGATGCCGTCGTCGAACAGCGAGATGTCGCCGCGGAACTTGTTGATGATATAGCCCGCGATCATCGCCCGGTCCCCGTGATCGAGAATCGCATGCGTGCCGACCAACGAGGCGATGACGCCGCCGCGGTCGATATCGCCGACGAGCACGACAGGCACGCCGGCCCGGGTCGCAAAACCCATATTGGCGATATCGCCGGCCCTGAGATTGATCTCGGCCGGCGATCCGGCACCCTCGACGATGACGAGATCGGCGCCCGCAGCGACTTTTTCGAAGCTTTCGAGCACTGCGCCGAGCAGCTGCGGCTTCAGCCGCTGATAATCCCGCCCTTTCGCCTGTCCGAACACCCTGCCCTGCACGATGATCTGACTGCCATTCTCCGATTGCGGCTTGAGCAGCACCGGGTTCATGTGCACCGAGGACTGCGTGCGCGCCGCCAGCGATTGCAGCCACTGCGCCCGGCCGATTTCGCCGCCGTCATCGGCAACCGCCGCATTGTTCGACATGTTCTGCGGCTTGAATGGCCGGACGGCAAGCCCGCGATTGGCCGCCAGCCGGCAAAGGCCGGCGACCAGCACCGTCTTGCCGACATCCGAGCCGGTTCCCTGCAGCATGATCGCTCTTGCCATACTGGCCGCCTTTCGCTGAGGCGAGGCCTACAATGGGCGACGATCCCGGGTCAAGGCGTGCCCTCGGTCAAGACGTGTTCTGAGTCAGGACTTGACCCTGCTCAAGCGTCCCGCAGAAACGCGAAAACCGCGCATGGCCTTGGCTCTGCGCGGTTTGCCGAAAACTCAGGCGTCTTCGCCCCTACACGGCGAAGCTCGCTTTCCCCGGTACGCACTACCTGAACCGGGGAAGCGGCGGTCATTGCCGCCACGACCCAACTGATAACGGCACATTCTTACCGGAGAGTTATTGAAGCCTTACGCAAATGTTAATTTTGACTTTTTTTGACTTTCTCGCCGAAATTTCTGCCGAAGCCCCACCGGCGATCGCCAAGGGCGTGCAAACTGCTTAAAGGCGCCATTTTCGGGATATTGAGATAAATTCATCGAATTCAATCATTTAGTCCCGCAACCATCAGCAGAAGACGGTTGATTTCTGCGAGCGAACGCGTAGGCTTCCCAAAAACGCCATTTTCGAGCCATGACCTGCGATAAGCTGCCGGAGCCGCAAGGACGAAGGCGCCCATGAAGCGGAAAACGTTTGTCGCGGGATCGCGGCATTTCCTTTTGGGCGCCGGAGAAACTTGTCGCTGATTTCCGCCCCCGGCTGCGCATCGGTAGATGTCTCCCAGCATCCTTAGCGCGTCTGAAAAGACGCGGCGCTGTAAAGAAGAATTCGGGGAATGACGATGAAGACGATTCTGATTCCAGCCGTCTTTGCCGCGGCTCTTTCTACCGTTGCGCCGGCCGAAGCCGCAGAGTGCGGCAAGGTTTCGATCGCCGAGATGAAATGGGCCTCAGCCGGTATTGCGGCGAATTTCGACAAGATCATCCTGGAAAAGGGCTACGGCTGCTCGGTCACCATCGTCGACGGCGACACGCTGCCGACCTTCGCCTCGATGAACGAGAAAGGCACTCCGGACATCGCCTCTGAATATTGGATCAATTCCGTCAGAGCCTTGCTTGATCAGGCCGTCAACGCCGGACGGCTGGTGCAGGGAGCCGAGATCCTGGCCGACGGTGCGGTCGAGGGCTGGTGGATCCCGAAATTCATTGCCGACGCCAATCCCGACATCCGGTCGGTCGAAGATGCGCTGAAACATCCCGAACTGTTCCCCGCCGAGGACGATGTGTCGAAGGGCGCGGTCTACAATTGTCCCGCCGACTGGAGCTGCCAGATATCGACCACCAACCTGTTCAAGGCGCTTGCCGCGGACAAGAAGAGCTTCGAACTCGTCGAAACCGGCAGCCCCGAACGGCTCGATGCCTCGATTGCTCGCGCCTTCGAAAACAAGGTCGGCTGGCTCGGATACTATTGGGCGCCAACGGCCGTCCTCGGTAAATACGACATGACGCGGCTGAGCTTCGGCGTCGGCCACAACAAGACAGAGTGGGACCGCTGCACGGCGGTTGCCGGCTGCTTGAGGCCGGAAGTCAATTCCTACCCGGTCTCGCGCGCCTTCACCTTGATGACCAGGTCTTTTGCCAGCCGCTCCGGACCTGTCACCACCTATCTCAAAACCCGCAAATGGGACAATCAGACGATCAACCAGGTTCTCGCCTGGCAAGACGAAAACCACGAAAGCAACGAGGATGCCGCCATCCATTTCCTTCGCAATTACGAGGGTCTGTGGATGAAATGGGTTCCGGCCGATGTAGCCGAGAAGGTCAAGGCGAGCTTATAACGGCAGGAGACGATCAACGACCGGACGATTCGACATGAATGGCAATGTTCCCTTTCCCGACCGCGATACCGTTGCGGAAAAGCTCGCCGCGCTGTCGGAAACGGATAAGTCATATCTGACGCTGCTCATGGAAAATGTCGCTCAGGACGACAACCTGCTTGACGGCCTGCGCCGCCATCTCGATCTCGCCGCCGGTTCGCGTTTTCTAAACTCGCTGAAGCTCGAAAATCTCGGCCTGTGGCTCGGAACTCAAGCACCGGATCGGCTGCAGATCCGGCTGATGGAAACCGCCCGCTCCAGCCAGCATCCGGCCTACCAAGCCTTCCGGACCGGTCTTGACCGATCCGGCGGCCTGGAAAAGGCTTATCCCCCGGTCAACTCTTGATCCGGCCCGGTCAACATTTGATCCGGTTCCCGGGCAGGACTTGATCGGCCGATTCCCGCAGGAATCGAACGGCCGTTATTTCTTCGCAGCGCGGTCAACCGAGCGGCCGGCGTCCTGCGTGGCGTTCACGGTGTTTGCGGTATCTTTTCCTATGCCGCGGATCGTGTTGCCGCAGGAGGAGAGCGCCAGAAGAACCATCAAGGCTGCGGCGATTTTGGCCGTTGTCGTCATTTCGAATATCCTTGTTTGAAATCAACCCCGAACGGGACTTATGCCGTTCGCGCCGATAACGCACAAGGGGACAAAAGGTTCAACGCTGGAAAGAGATCGTCAGGCAGCAACCGCCTTCGCTCTCTCGGCAAAGGCGCCACGAATGCTGTCGGCTACCGTCTCGATCGGCCCTGATACTTGCGAGGCGGTCAGCAGGCGGATATCGAAAGCGCCGAGTTCCGGCAGGCCTTCCTGCGGGCCCAGGATCGCCATGTCTTCATTGACATAGGATAGCGGCAGCGGCGCAATGGCCAGATCGGAGAGCACGGCGGCGCGTTGTGCCATGGTGTGGCCGCTGAGATAGGCGACGCGATAGTGCCGTTTATTGCGTTCGAGTTGGGAGAGCGCCTCCTGGCGCCAGATGCAGCCGTCCTCCCAGATCGAGATCGGCAGTGGATCGCGGCGATGCGCCGAACCGCACCTGGCGCCGGCCCAGACCAGCCGCTCGCGGAACACCACCTCGCCACCTGTCGGGAACGGCCGCGTCGCACAGTTGATCAAGGCCAGGTCGAGCCGCTGCTCCTCCATGCGCTTTTTCAGCCCAATGCTCATGTCAATCGTCACATCGACCATGATGCCGGGATAACTTTCAGCGAAACTCTTCAGGATGCTCGGGAGCAGCCGCTCACCGATATCCTCCGGCGCGCCGAGCCTGACGACACCGCTGAGCTCCGGCATGATGAAGCGCGACACCGCCTCGTTCGACAGTGCCAGGATGTTGCGGGCGTAAGACAGCAGCATCTCGCCGTGGCGCGTCAGCGATACCGAGCGCGCGTCACGCAAAAACAGTGTTGCGCCCAGCTGTTCCTCGAGCTTCTTGATCTGCATCGACACCGCCGAAGGCGTACGGAAGACCGCCTCAGCGGCAGTCGAAAAATTGCCTGTCTCGGCGATGGCCACGAAGGTTCGCAGTACATCGTTGTCAAGCAAAGGAATGGGACGGCGAAAGGGAAGGCTCATCGTCGCATCTTTCAATTTTTCTGATTTATAACCCCATATCATTTTGTTTGATTGAATGTCAATCGGCACTCATATTCTGGGTATCGGAGGCTAAAGCAAGCAAAGGAGGCCGAACATGGCACAATCAAGCACATGGAATATCGTACAGGCTCTTTCCGCATTCAAGTCGCGCCGGCGCAGAGATGCGAACCACGAGCATGCGTTGCGGGAATTGAAGCGATTTCCGTCGCACCTGATGGCCGATTGTCAGCGTGAAATGGAGCCGCCGCTTGTGAACAGGGCCGCTCGGCCGAAGCGGGCGCTGAGGATCGTAGAATCACCGAGCCGCGCATAAGGCGCGCCGCCAGCGCCGCTTTTTTCAGACGCGCAGAGCTTGCAATTTGTCGCAGGTTCTGACTTGGTCTGCGCACGGGTCTGCTGAACAGGAACCGCAAGGACGGCTCGCCAATTCGTCACCGTGCGTAAAGCCGACCGTTGAGTCGTCTACATCCCGCCGAGCAGCTTGAAGGCGATGATCCACATGGTGAAAGCGACGACTGTTTCCACCATCCGCCAGGACGACGGTTTCGAGAAAATCGGCCGCAGCCATGTCGCGCCATATCCGAGAGAGAAGAAGAACAGGAAGGAACCCGTTACCGCTCCCGCGGCAAACGAAGCCTGCTGTTCGGGGTAACGCGTCGAGATCGTGCCGAGCAGCACGACCGTATCGAGATAGACGTGCGGATTCAGCCAGGTGAGCGCGAGGCAGGTTGCGAGCGTCTGGCGAAAGCTTGAAGTCTTGGCTTCTGCCGCCGAGAGGGTAGCGGATGACCGAAAGGCGGAATAGAGGCTTTTCGTGCCATACCAGGCGAGAAACGCCGCCCCTCCATAACGCATGACCGGATCGAGCCAAGGCATGAACCGGGCGATCTGCTGCAGGCTGGTCACGCCGAGCACGATCAGCACGGCATCTGAGAGCGCGCAGGCGAGACAGACGGCGAAAACATGTTCATTGCGCAGACCCTGGCGCAGGATGAAAGCGTTCTGCGCACCGATTGCGACAATCAAGCTGAGGCCCATCATCAGGCCGGTGGCATAGATCGAAAAATTCATTGCTTCGGCGAACACCCTCACTTCGGTAACGGTGGGCTATCGCCATTCCGCGAATTAGACTAATTAATCCAACTTATCCCAATTAAGAAAAACTAATCCATGCTCGATTATCCCGCCCTGCGCGCGGTCGCAAGCGTTGTCCAGACCGGCAGCTTTGAACGCGCCGCGACCATCCTCAACGTCACGCCATCGGCGATTTCGCAGCGCGTGAAGCAACTCGAAGAGCGTCTTGGCACCGTGCTCATCGTCAGAGGCACGCCCTGCACGGCAACGGAAAAAGGAGAATGGCTCTGTCGTCACATGGAGAATGTCGGCATGTTGGAGGCCGAACTCCTCGGGCAGTTGCCGGCGCTCTTTGATCCCGACGAGCCGCGCCAGCGGGTCACCCTTCAGATCGCCACCAATGCCGATAGTCTCGGAACGTGGTTCGTCGAGGCCATGGCGAATTTCGCGAAGAACGCGTCCTACCTCCTGAACATCGCCGTCGACGACCAGGATCACACCGCCGAATGGCTTGAGCGCGGACGGGTGATCGCCGCCGTCACCAGTCTGGAAAAGCCGATCAGGGGATGCCGTCGCTTCGAACTCGGCATTCTCCGCTATCACGCCACGGCGAGCCCCGATTTCGTTGCGCGCCACTTTCCTGATGGCGTTACCGCCGAGGCGATCCGCAATGCGCCGACGCTGACCTTCAATCAGAAGGACAGGTTGCAGAGCGGCTGGATAAGGCAGACCTTCGGACAGGATCTCGATCACCCCACCCACTGGCTGCCCTCGACGCAAAGCTTCGTCGAGGCCGCCCTTTCGGGTATGGGCTGGGGGATGAACCCGATTCAGCTGACCCGCGAACATTTCGCCTCAGGTCGGCTTGTGGAACTCGTTCCCGGTACACCGCTGGATATTCCACTCTATTGGCAGATCAACCGCCTCGCCGCCGACCGCCTGGCGGAGCTGACGCGCGAAGTCGTCACTGTGGCGAAGCGCCGCCTCTATTGCGATCAAACGTAAGCGGTGCGGCTGCCGAACTCGCTGGTCTCGTCGAAATTCTTCGTGCCGATACGGTCGCTTTCGCCGGCAAGCTCCTGCGGAGCCTCGGCGGCGGGCTTCGATCCGGCAGACGCCTCGGCCTTGCTGCTCTCGGACGCTTCGAGCTTGGCAATCTTGGCTTCCAGCGTCTCGATGGATTTTTCGATTGTGGCTTTCTCTTTCTCGTCCTTTGTCTGCGACAGGGCTGCCTGCTTTTCGGCAAGCTGCGCCTCGAGAGAAGCAAGTTGATTCGATGAACTGGAAGACGAGGTTGAAGCGGCTGAACTCAGAATGGTGGATGCAGAACTGGAAATTGCGCTGACCATAAGCATGACTTTCGATGATGGAATGTCACCTTCTAAGTCACGATTGGTAAATGCCTCATAAATAAAGTACCAAGCAGTACCATTTTTATAACAATAATTGCGTGTCGCTGAATCCGACACCACTTAGAGATCGCGTCCTATGCGATAGTGATGATCTCAAGTTCCTGGCCGCCCGTTTCCACCACGTCGCCGACAGCCCGGCCCATCAGCAACCGCGCCACCGGCGAGACATAGGAAATCGATCCGGCCTTGGGATCGGCCTCATCCTCGCCGACGATCCGATAGGTCTGCACGCGCCCGTCGTCACGGCTGAAGGTCACCGTGCTGCCAAAGGCAACAGTGTCGGTTGACGCAGGATCGGCCATAAGTTGGGCGGTGCGTAGCCTTACCGCGAGGTAGCGCAGGTCGCGCAAGGGACCTGCAGCCTGCCGCCGCCGTTCGTTCACGTCATCGATTGTGCTCGCTGCATCATAAGCCTCGCGAGCTTGCCGGAACTGCCATTCCAGAGCCGTGAGCCCGGCCTCCGTGACCAGGTTCAGATGCGGCGAAACCGGACGATCGGGCAGCAGGGTTTCCGAAGCGGTTTCGAAACTCTCTTCCTTGGTGAAGGCGACAGCCAATTCTATACTCCGTTTTGGGCGCAACGCCCTTTGGTTGACGGGCGAACTGCCCATATTTGAAACCATACATACACCGGCTGCCACCGAACCGCCAATCTCGACCTGGCGGCCGCGGCGCAACGGAAACGTCCTGCGCCGTATGGCGTTTAGACCCTGATGCATCGAGGCTGAGGAGGATCGAATGCCCGACGAGCAGCGTAAAGGGCGAGACGAAGCCTGGAGCCCGGCATGCCTTCGCTCCTGACCGACGCCATGCCGCTGACGCCGAGCTGGTGGGATATCGCCGCGCGCATCATGCTGACGGTGATTGCCGCCGGCCTTATCGGCCTCGATCGCGAGCGCGGCGGCCACGCCGCAGGCTTCAGGACCACGATCCTGGTGGCGCTTGCCGCCTGCATCGCAATGGTCCAGGCGAACCTGCTACTCTCGACCTACGGAAAAACCCTGAGTTTCTTCACGCAGATGGACGTGCTGCGTTTTCCGCTCGGCGTCCTCACAGGCGTTGGCTTTATCGGCGGCGGAGCAATCCTCAGGCGCGGCGACATGATGACCGGCGTCACCACGGCGGCAACCTTGTGGTTCATGACGGTCGTCGGCCTCTGTTTCGGCGGCGGCCAGGTCGTCACCGGCACAGTGGCGACGGTCGTTGCCTTCATCGTGCTGTCGCCACTGAAACGCCTGGACAGTTGGCTGCGCTGCGAACGCAAGGCGACACTCGTCGTCTATGGCTCGAGCTCCAATATTCCCGACCTGTCAGCTGTGCTGGACTCTGTTGAGTGCAGCGCATTGTTCGTTTCGCTGGGACAGGCCGAAGACGGCCGCATCGGCGTGACGTTCGAATTGCGCTGGCTGGCGAAAGATCCGGATGCATCAGCACGCGCAATCCTTTTCGCCGTCTCCGAGACGCACGAGGTCGCGAATTTCTCGATGCATTCGACGACGACGTGAACAGGACGACCCCCGCCATCGCTGCCGCTGTTCTTCGACCTATTTGGAGGCGTGCTCCGGTTTACCCTTTCTTTTGGTGGAGGCGAACTCCTCCAGCTGCTTCTCGCTCATGGATTCCTCCATCTGCTTCGAGGCACCCTTGAGCTCTTTCTTGGGCGTATCGCCGCGCTTGGCCGAGAGTGCGGCACCCGCCGCCTTCTGCTGGGCCTTGGACTTGGCTGGCATATCGATCTCCTTCTCGTTGGGATCAGCAGCCCTTTAAAGCTTCCTCAGTTGGTCTGGCTTGTGCGCGGCGCGTTTTCCCGATTTATCGCTCTCGACGATATATTGCGGCTCCGCCGCCGATGCCTTCACCTGGTGACTTTTGATCTTCGTGGGGCTGGTCTGCTTCTTCACCACCTTGCCTTCGGTCTCTCCCTGGCTGGTATCCCAGCTTACTTCGTCGCCCTTTTTCAATTGTTTGGACATATGTGTTCCCTTGATATGGGGCTGCGGCCGAAGCCGCAGCCGATTGCTCGTCAGTTGATGGTGGCCCACTGGCTGCGGACATCCCTGGCATTCTTCGACAGGTGAACATGTGCGTCGACGTGATCGACCCAATCGATCGGGATCAGGTGGTGTTTGCCGTCTTCCGAGTCGGTCTTCGTCAGCTTGATGCGGGTGGGACCGTCGAGATGATCGACCGTCCCCATATGGGTGCCGTCGGCAGCCCGCACTTCCATATGTTCTCGGATCTGGTCTGCGGAAATCATCGTTTCCTCCTTTGCGTCATTGCTACGAAGCGGCAACGACGTGGAGCGGACATGGTTCCGATGCGTCTTGCCGCAGCCGGAATTATGCTGGCCGGGATCAATCCAGCGACTCAAGAAAACCCGGCAGCGGCGCAATGATCATTCAATATCTCTGATGTTATCCATAAACTCTATTCGTTTGAATGATGGGTTCCCAGAGGCCATATTGGCATCATGGACATGGACGAACCTCCCATCGATGACCATGTCCCTGACCTAAGAAAGGAACCGGAAAATGACCACGCTCACCTATCGCGGTGGCGGCAAGCCCTTCACCTCCGGCGCAGGCCGCTTCGATCTGGCAAATTATGCTCGCAAGCTCGTGCTTGCCTGGACCCGCTGGCGGACCGCCCGTGAAATCGAAGCGATGCCCTTCGACATTCGCAAGGATATTGGCTGGCCGAGCACGGACGACAACAAACACCGGACCATGTAATGAATGCGACATTCCTCTCAAGATGAGGGCGGCGTCTGCATCACGCAACGCCGCCTTTTTCGCGGCCTGACCGCCCATTCCCAGGCCGTTTTCAGGCTTGAATGTCAGTCGCCCGTCAGCCCGATCTTTGTCCCATCCTCAGCCCTCCGGGCGGTTTGACTGACTAGATCGCGACCAATGTCGCATATTTGCTCTTCCCGGCCGCATTTTTCCATGCCAGTGTCGCTTTCAGGACATCGGCGCGACGCATTCCGCGCAACGAATGTATCATCGCCCCTCGAGCATGGATTTCGCTATGAACAGGATGCAGATCAAGAAGCGTTCGCTGGTCTTCTTTATGGTACCGCAATTCACCATGCTGCCCTTTTCGGCGGCCGTGGACACCTTGCGCATCGCCAATCGCATGCTCGGCTACCAGGCCTATACCTGGCGGCTCGCCTCCCTCGACGGGGAGAAGGTCTATTCCTCCTGCGGCATCGGCGTCGAGGCCAATTCCTCGCTCGCCGAAGAGCGCCGCCATCTCGGCGGCGAAAACCGGCCGGGCATGGTGCTTGTCTGTTCCGGCATCGATGTCGAGCAGTTCAACAACAAGTCGGTCAATGCCTGGCTGCGTGAGTGCTACAATCGCGGCGTTGCCGTCGGCAGCCTCTGTACGGGCGCGCATGTGCTGGCCCAGGCCGGCCTTCTGAACGGCAAGCGCTGCGCCATTCACTGGGAAAACCTGCCGGGCTTTTCGGAAGCCTTTCCGCAGGCTGAAGTCTATGCCGATCTCTACGAGATCGACGGCAATCTCTATACCTGCGCCGGCGGCACCGCCTCGCTCGACATGATGCTGAACCTCGTCGGCGAGGATTTCGGCGAAAGCCTCGTCAACCGTATCTGCGAACAGCACCTGACCGACCGCGTGCGCAACCCGCACGACCGCCAGCGCCTGCCGCTGCGCGCCCGCCTCGGCGTGCAGAACGCCAAGGTACTGTCGATCATCGAGCTGATGGAAGGCAATCTGGCCGAGCCGCTGTCGCTGATCGAGATCGCCGATGGTGCCGGCCTCTCCCGCCGCCAGATCGAACGGCTGTTCCGCCAGGAGATGGGCCGCTCGCCGGCCCGCTACTATCTCGAAATCCGCCTCGATCGCGCCCGCCATCTTCTGGTGCAATCCTCGATGCCCGTCGTCGAGGTCGCGGTTGCCTGCGGTTTCGTCTCGGCCTCGCATTTCTCCAAGTGTTATCGCGAACTCTACCATCGCTCGCCGCAGCAGGAGCGCGCCGAGCGCAAGATGACCATGGCGACCGCGCGCCAGCAGGCGGTCGCTGCCTGAGAGTTTGAAAGAGCGCGCCGCCTGACATTAGGGCGGCGCTTCGCCTGAATAGCTTATTGCGCCGCTTCTTCCGTCATCCTGGCGTCGGAATAGACCTGGTTGCGGCCTCTGTGCTTGGCCATATAGAGGAACTGGTCGGCGGCGTTGAGGTAGTTCTCGAAAGTTTCGTAGCCTTCGATTTCGGCAATGCCGATCGAAATCGTGACGCCGAGTTCCTCGTCGTCGGCGGTGACCTTCAGCCGGGAAATGTCCGAGCGGATCTCGTCGCAAAGCTTGGTCGCGGCAAGGGAATCCATCTGTGGGAAAAGGATGGCGAATTCCTCGCCGCCAAGCCGCGAGAGCAGATTGTCGCTGCCGTCGAAGATCGTGAACAGCCTGTTCGCGACAGCCTTCAGCACCTTGTCACCGATCTCGTGGCCGTAGGTATCGTTCAGCCGCTTGAAATGGTCGATATCGAGAATGGCCACGGAACTCGGCACTTTCAGCCGCAGACACTCATTCACCAGCTTCGGGCCGTTGTCGTAGAAATAGCGGCGGTTGTAGAGGCCGGTCAGGTAGTCGCACGCCGCCGCCGCCCTCAGCTGCCGCATCTGCGCCAGCGTTTCCGCATTGTTGGCGATGCGGCACTGCAATTCCTCGGCGACGAAGGGCCGGTAGACGAAATCGCTGGCGCCGGCCTTGAGGAAACTGGCAGACAGCATGCGGTCATTGGAGGCGGAAACACCGATGACGCGCAGCCTGTCCGATCCGAAGCGGTGGCGGATACGCCGCGTCAGCTCGTAGCCGCTCATGTCGGGCATATGGTGGTCGGTGACGACGAGCTCGATATCGCTGTAAGCCTCGAGTGCTGCCAGTGCCTCGAGCCCCGAATTTGCCTCGACGACGAGATATTGCTGCGCCTTCAGCAGGTCGACCAGCACCTGCCGCGCCGAGACGACATCATCGACAACGAGCACCCGCGTCTTGCGGTTGGAGATCGCCCGCCGGACGGTGGCAACCAGATTGTCGAGCGCGAATTCATTGTCCTTCAGCACGTAATCGATGACATTGCGCTCCATGATCCTGTTGCGCGTGTTGAGATCGAATGTCGCGGTGAAGACGATCGCCGGGATATCGTGCTCGATCGTGCAGTCAAGCGCTTCGCCATAGGGCGAATCCGGCAGGTTTAGATCGACGACGGCCATGGTATAGCCGTGACCGTCCTCGGCAAGTTCCTCGCGAAGAGCCTTCAACGACGGGCAGGACTTGACTGCAAGGCCGAGCTCCGTCTGGAACCGATGGCAGAGCACAGCGGAAAACATCCGGGAATCTTCAACCAGAAGTATTTTGAGCCCGCCTGAGCGGAGCCCGATGCCATCTCGCTGAAAATCCGCTTGAAAAGCCACAGCCGCTAATCCCCCATGCGTCCGATGGCCTCGACTCGGCCCTCTCCCCGGCGCGGCGGACGATAACCGAGGGGCCTGCGCGCGTGAAGGGGACAAATGACGGCGTTACTTGTAATTGCAGAAATTCGATGACGGTCTGCGACCATCATCTCCGCCTCGCTGGCGATATCGATACTGGAAGGGCCGTCAGGCAACCGCCCGCTCCCTGCGCATCGACTGGATTTGCAACAGCGTATCGAGGTTCTGGTTGACGCGGCAATAGAACTCCTCGTCGATGAAGGGGCGCAGCATGAAATCATTGCCACCGGCCTTCAGGAAACGCGCGGAAAGCAACCGGTTCGAGGAGGAGGAAACGCCGATGATGCGCAACTCATGCGAGCCGATATTCGAGCGGATGCGCCGCGTCAGCTCGAAGCCGTCGATGTCGGGCATGTTGTAATCGGTGATCATCAGGCCGATATCGCGGTTGGCCTTCAGGATCTCCAATGCCTTGGCGCCGTTCTCGGCGGTGCTGACGCGGAAATTATAGCGTTTCAGCCGGCTCGACAGCAGCGCGCGGGCCGTGGCGCTGTCGTCGACGATCAGCACGTGGTGACGATGATTGGTCAGGAACCGGCAAATCGATTCCGCCAGAAGGTCGACGGCGAAGATATTGTCCTTGAGGATATAGTCGACAATGTCCTTGGCCATCAGCTTGTCGCGCATGCCGTCGTGGAAGGTGCCGGTAAAGACGATGGTCGGGATGGAAAGATCGACCAGATATTCAAGCGCTTCGCCGTTTTCGGCGCCGGGCAGGTTGATGTTCGAGATTGCCAGCGTGATCGGATCGGAAGACTTGTCGTAGGAAAACTGCAGATCCTCGAAGCTGCGGCAGATCTCGACGTCAATGTCGAACAGCTCCTTGAGGCGTTTGCTGATCATCGAGGTGAATACGTTGGAATCTTCCGCGACAATAATACGCGCACCAGCAAACATTTCCCCGGAATATTGCATCCCCGAAATACCTAGAAACGCCATAGCAAACCTTTGATGTAAAATCTGTCCCCGGATCAATTTGGTACATCAATTGATTTGAGTAATTATTAATCGGCGCGTCCGGATGTGAAACGAAGAAGCGGCCTGATAGGGCCACCTCCGACTTCTTGCAGATATGATTAAGAAATCAGCCGCGAAACGGAGGCTGCAGCCTCGAAGGACGGGCCGATCACGCGGGTAAGACGCCACTTACGCGCGCCCATCGGCTGGCAGCGCGCCGCCGAAGCATTTTTAAACAGGGTTACGACCGACCCGCCGACGAGGCTTGCCCATGACCCAATCCGACCCGGTGATCGAATGGCTGATCGATTCCGACCCGTCGATCCGGTGGCAGGTGATGCGCGGCCTGCTGGACGCCCCGGAGCGGGAATGGATGGCCGAGCGGGCCAGGTGGAGACCGAGGGCTGGGGCGCCAGGCTGCTTGCCTGCCGGGACGAGGACGGGCAATGGGCGGGCGGCGCCTTCCTGCCGCCGGTTTCGATCCCCAGGAATGGCGCGAGCACGGCCAGCCATGGACGGCCACGAGCTTTTCGCTGTCGCAACTCAGGGAATTCGGTCTCGATCCCGCCTGCGGGCAGGCCAGGCGCAGCGTCGAATTGATCGGCACCAACGCCCGTTGGGAAGAAGACGGCCAGCCCTATTGGCAGGGCGAAGTCGAAGAATGCATCAACCGCCGCACGATCGCCGACGGCGCTTATTTCGGCATCGATGTCTCGCCAATTGTCGACAGGCTGACCGGCGAGCGTCTCGACGACGGCGGCTGGAACTGCTTGCGGGTCGACGGCTCCTACCGCTCCCCTTTCGCCAGCACCATCAATGTGCTGGAAGGCCTGCTGGAATTCGAGAGATCGACTGGCGGCACGCCGCAATGCCGGGAGGCGCGCCGGTCTGGTGAGGAATTTCTGCTTAAGCGCCACCTGTCGCGCCCCTCCGAGCTGGTACTGGAAATCCTGCCTGAGACGCACAAAGGCGCCTTCACCAAGGAAGACGGCGAGAAAGTGCTCGACGCCAAGGGCAAGCGGATCGTCTGATCCCGCTTACTTCACCACGGCCGAGCCCTTGACAATGTCGATCGTCTCGCCGCCGTCAAGCCCGATGCGGTCGCCGTCGGGCGTCGTCATGAAACAGCCGGAAGCGCAGAGGTTCTCCGAAGCACCGGCATCGACCACGACCTCGACGCGCTGGCCGCTCTCGGTGATGACAAGCACCACTGCAGCCGGATCGGTGTTGGTGATGGATGCCGCCTGAACCGCGGGCGCGGCAAGCAGCGGGACAAGCAAAACGGCGGCAAACCTTGCCATCATGTGCGGCGGCGCGGGCGCGCCCTCCCCTCGAACGACCGGTGCTGCCCTCGGCAGCGATCCCGATGGTGGAGATCATGCACATAGACCTGTGAATGATGGCTGAATGAGCCGTTCAGCTCTTCAAGCTGCCATCCGCCGTCCGCCCGCGCAGCTGCCGCACCGGCCGCTCCTCTTCCTCGATGGGCTTGTTCTTTGGAGTGTCCCGGCCGTCCGTCCGCTCCTTGACGGCATTGGCAAGGACAGGCGGAGCATCGCGATGGATGGTGAGGTCGCTCTGCGGCAGCGGGATCTCGATGCCTTCGGCCTTGAAACGCCGGAGAATCTCGATCCTGAGATTGTTGCGCACCGTCATGCCGTCGCCCATGTCGGCGAGGAAGAAGCGCAACTCGAAATCAAGCGAATAGGGTCCGAAGCGCAGGAATTCGACGTGCGGCTCGGGATTGCGCATGACCAGCGGTATCTTCGCCGTCAGTTCCAGCAGTATATCCATCACCTGCTGCGGATCGGCATTGTAGCTGACGGAAACCGGAATTTCCGAGCGGCCGATCTTGTTACGATGCGTCCAGTTGCCGACCAGGCCGTTGATCAGCTCCGAATTCGGCACGATGATCGACTGCTTGCGGAAAGTCTCGATCTCGGTGGCGCGCACCGAGATGCGCTTGACGATGCCTTCGGCCGTGCCCGAGACGACGTGGTCGCCGACCTTGAACGGCCGCTCGACGAGCAGGATCAGGCCGGAGACGAAGTTGGAAACGATGTTCTGCAGGCCGAAACCGATACCGACAGAGAGCGCCGAGGCGACGAGCGCGAAGCTCGACAGATCGATGCCGGCGGCCGAGACGCCGATGATCGCGGCGATGCCGACGCCGAGATAGCCGATGCCCGTCTTGACCGAATTGCGCACGCCGAGATCGACATGGCTTCTTGCCATCACATTTCCGTCGAGCCAGCGCTGCAGCCAGCGTGTCAGCAGGTAGACGCCGGCAAACAGCAGGATGCCGGTGCAGATGCCGAGCAGGGAGATGCTGATGCCGCCGAGCCTGACCTCGGTAAACAGCCTATAGGCGATGATCTGCAGATCCTGCACATGAAAGCCCCAGAGCAGCAGGATCAGCGGGACGCCGACGATCAGCGCCACGGCATAGATGGCAAGGCCGACGAGCAGGCCGGCCTGGTCAATCGCCACCGGCCCCAGATTGAAGCGGCGTGTCAGGAAGCGGGCAAAGAAGGTATCGCCAAAGCTTTCCTGCCTTGAAATCGCCTTGCCGGAAAGCAGGCCGACATACATGGTGGCGACAACAGCACCGGTGATGATGAGCTGCGTGGCGACGAAGCGCGCGAGCCCGACATACCCTGTCAGCGCGGCGATGATGAGACTGGCGCCGACGACCCGCAGGATGATCGCCATGCCGCGCGGCCAATGCCTTCCCGGCGCGTCGGGATCGCCGTTCCTCGCCAGCATCGGCTTGCCGAAGGAGACCGTGATCAGGATCATGCCGATGATCAGCGCCGCAAACAGGCTTCTGATCACGGTCAGCACCAGCGGCGAGCCCATCGCCTCGCTGACGGTGCCGAACAGATAGTCGAGCCCGTTGACCACAGCCATCGCCAGCAGGCAATAGCCGATCGAGCGGGCGCCGAGATTGGAAAGCCGCACAAGCCGCCAGCGCGGCTCACGCGGCGCGAAGATGGCGTTGACGAAGCGGCCGACGAAATAGACGAGCCCGATTGTCCCGAACAGCGCGCCGATGACCGGCGCGATATCCGGCCTCAGCACGTTGAAGCCGTTCAGGAAGAAGAACGAGGTGACGAGCAGCACCGAGAGCGCCAGCGTACGGATCAGGGTCGACCAGAAGGCGATCGACAACCGGCCGATATAGGATGGCTCCTCGACCGCCTCATCGCGGCGTAGATACGCGCCGAACAGCCGGTAGCTGCCGGAAAGCAGGATGAGCGCTGAGGCGAGCGACAGGAAGATCGCGGCAAACATCGGAAAACGCTTGAATTTCCAGACGAAGACGGCCCAGCTCGACAGAGCCTGCGAGAATTCGCTGATCTCGTGCACGAAGGCGCCAGCCGCATCGTCGATCACCGAAGCGGAGACCTCGGTCCGCTTGAAAAGCGTATCGGCAAACAGCTGCCGCCGCATCTCGATGATCTGGTTGACGAGCTTCGTCACCGCGATCGACAGGTTTTCGGCGTCGCCTGTCACCGCATTGATCTGCGCCCGCTCGGCAGCGAGCGTATTGCGCTCCTGGGTGACGATCTCGGCTTCGGGAGGCTGCCCGTCCTTCGGCGGATCGCCGATCTCGGCAAGCCGGTTCTTTATCTGGTCGAAACGCGGCCTGAGATTGACCGATATGGTGATGACGGCGCGGCTGAGCTCGTCGGCCTTGGTCGCGAGCCCAACCAGCGCATCGTCATTGTCGGCATTCTGCTTGACGCCGTCCTGAAGCGCCGTCAGTTGGACCTTCGCCTTGTCGATCTCTTTCGCCGCCTGGTCGAACGGCGTATCGACAGGCGCCGGCACGGCCGCCTGCGTCTGCGCTTCCTGCGCGAAGGCTGCGGCACCCTTGAAATGCGCGCCGGCGAGCGCCAGCGTCACGAGAAGAATGGTGCGAAGCAGGATGGACCTCAGCCGCAAAAGCGCCTCCGGAAAGGTTGTCGTCGGGATGGAGTTCCAGCTTTTCCTAGCAAAGAAAGGCGACAGAAAGGCGGAAGCTCCTGGAAAGGTTTAGAAGCCGGCCCCGGGCTTGGAGAGATAATCGCGTTCCCCAGCCGTCGATTCCCGTCCGAGCATGGCATTGCGGTGCGGAAAGCGGCCATAGGCGGCGATTATGTCGCGATGGCGGATCGCATAATCCAGATATTCCTCATCGCCGAGCGCGGCGAACAATGCCACCGAACGTTGCTGCTCACCAAGGTCTTCGGCATGTTCTAACGGCAGATAGAAGAAGGTGCGGCAGGCGGTCTCGACCACCTGGTCGGCGCCGACGGCAAGGGCGAGCTTGGCCTCCCGAAGCGCCAGCCCGTCGGTTGCGAAGGCGAGAGGCGTGCCGCGATAAATATTGCGGGGAAACTGGTCGAGCACGATGACGGCCGCGAGCCGGCTCTCGGCATCCGCCCGCCATTCATCACTGATGCCCGCGGCAAGAGTCAGATGCGTCTCTCGGAAGCCTTCGCGGATCTCGACGTCGAGCTCCGGCGGCGGGCGAAACCACAGCTCCCGGCCGCATCGGACGAACCAGAAATCATAGACTTCCCTCGGCGTACGGATCGTCGTCATGTTCGCTTCACCTAGCGTTATGTTCGATAATGCGGCGTCGGTAAGCCATTGCAGAGAAGGGATCATAGTGTGCGGCATGATCCATACAGCAGACCTTCCTACTTCCAGCCACCCACGTCTATCTACTTCCCCTCACTCAACGAAAACACCAGCGTCGCCTTTGTCCCATCATGCCCGGGGTCATAGGCAAAATCCGATTTCAAGCTCGCAGCCATGGCCGTCAATATCCGCGTGCCGAGCCCGGTTCCCCTCGCCGGGCTCTCCGGATCGAATCCCGCCCCATCGTCTTCGACGATGACCCTCAACGCCTCATCCGTCTGATCGACAACGACGCGGATTTCGCCCGGCACGCCGTCGGGATAGGCGTATTTGAAGGCATTGGTGACGAGCTCGCTGACGATCAGGCCGAGCGTGATCACCTTGTCGGTCGCCAGATTGACGGGCCCAGCGGTGAGCACGATGCGGTGCGGCCGTTTGTCATCGCGCACCGAGGCTTCGAGTTCGGTGAGCAGGCTGTTCAGATATTCATCCACCTGCACCGAGCCGACCTGCCGGTTGGTATAGAGCCGGCGGTGCACGCTGGCGATGGCGTTGATGCGCATCTGGGTTTCGTGCAGCGCATCGATCGCCACCTGGTCCTTGGTCATCGAGGATTGCATGCGGATCAGCGCGCCGACAAGGCCGAGACTGTTGGCGATGCGGTGATTGACCTCGGCAAGCAGCATCTCGGCAAGGTCGCGCTGCTGGCGGATCACCTCCTGCGCCTGCGCCGTCTCGCGGCGAAAGCGCGCCCGCTCCAGCGCCTGTTCGAGGGCAGCGGCGAGCAGGTCGAAATAATCGGCCGAGATCCCCTTGAGCATATAATCGTCGGCGCCGGCTTTCAGCGCCGCGACGGCGATGCTGGTATCATCCGAACCCGTCGCATAGATGACCGGCGGATGATCCGGCAGCGCCGTGATGCAGGGCAGTATGTCGAGTCCGGTCTCGCCGGCCAGAACATGATCGAGCACCACGGCGTCGATGCCGCCTTTGCCGAGTCTCGCAAGGCCGGCAGCACCGCTCTCGGCCCATTCGACCGAAAAGCCGCGCCGGCCGAGGTTCTTCTGCATCAAGAGGGCGAGTCCCTCGTCGTCATCGATATAGAGGATGCGGATCAGGGCATCCGCATCGCCGCTAGAAGTGCTCATTCCATCTCCCGGCTTTCTCTCGCAGCGACGACCGCCCGCAAGCGTCCGAGTCGTCCGCGTAGCAATGTGGTATTGCATCGGCCGCCTGCGGTAAACAGCGGCTATCCCTCGCCCTTCTTGCAGGCGGCGCGGAAGGAGGATGGCTGGAAGCCGGCATTTTCAGAACACGACCTGACCTGGAGGAGGTTCCCATGGAGCCGTTCAAGGAGATTGGAAACGGAAAACCTGAAATGAAACGCTGAAACGCCGAGCGGCCCGATTGGTTCCGCCGGCGGGCTAATTCCTCTGGAATTTCCGATGGCCGGACACTTCGGCGCCTGCCTCCGCCGGCAATTGCAGGAAGCGCAGCGACGACATGACGCCGATCGCGCCGACCACGACGAAGGCCCAGCGGAAATCGGCAAGAACGGGATTATCGGCGCCCCTGAGGGCCGAGGTGATATTCAGCACGGCCGCCGCAACGGCGACGCCGAGCAGCATCGACACCTGCTGCAGCATGCTCGACAGCGTCGAGGCCGAGCTTCGCTGCGCCGGACCGATATCGGCAAAGGCCAGTGTGTTCAGCGCGGTGAATTCCATCGACCGCGACAGGCCGGCAAGAAAAAGCAGCGCATGGATGAAAAACTGCGGTGTACCCGGCGTGAGGAAACCGCAGGCGGCGATTGAAAGTGCCGCAATCAGCCCGTTGAACACCAGCACGACGCGGAAGCCGAAGAATCGCAGCAGCGGTGTCGTCACCGTCTTCATGCCGAGATTGCCGAGGAAATAGACGAGCAGATAGGTGCCGGCAGCAATCGAACTCAGCCCGAAACCGAGCTGGAACAGGAGCGGCAGCAGGAACGGCGTCGCGTTGATCGCCACCCTGCAGGCCGTGCCAGCCGACAGCGTCGACATCGAGAAGGTCTGGACGCGGAAGGCTGAAAGGTCGAGCAGCGGATTGTCGACAGCGAGGAAATGCCGGGTCGCCATCACAGACAGCACGATGCCGGCGGCGAGCATTGATATGACGGGGAAAAGCCCGCCGTCCCATTTGACCGAAAGCTCCAGGGCGGCAAGCAGGAAGGTCAACCCTGCAGCACTCAGAACGAAGCCGGCGAAATCCAACCGGCCGGGATCTGTCTCGCGCTGCTCCGGCACGAAGCGCAGCACCAGCGCCATGCCGAGAATGCCGACCGGGATGTTGATGAGGAAGTTCCAGTGCCAGCTGGCATAGGTGGTGATGAAGCCGCCGAGCACCGGGCCGATCACGGGTGCGGTCAGCGCCGGCCAGGTGATCAGCGCAATCGCCTGGACGAGTTCGGATTTGCGGGCGTTCTTGAGCACGATGATGCGCCCGACCGGCGTCATCAGCGCGCTGCCCGCGCCTTGGAGGGCCCGCCACAGCACAAATTCCGTAAGACTGCCGGACAGACCGCAAAACAGAGAGGCGGCGGTAAAGACGGCGATCGACATCAGGAAGATACGGCGCGCACCGAACCTGTCGCCGAGCCAGCCCGACAATGGAATGAAGGCGGCCATCGTCAGCATGTAAACGGTGATGCCGATGCTCATCGACACCGGCTGGACATTAAAGCTTGCCGCCATCTGCGGCAGCGAGGTGGCGACGATCGTGCCGTCGAGGATCTGCATGAAGAAGGAAACGGCAACGACAAGCGCCACGATCTTCGCCTGGCGGCCGCTTGCCGCCTCCTGCCCGTTCTCGCTCGTCTCTGCCGTCGTCATCGATCTGCCAATGAAAGTTTGGATACCGCGGCAGGAAAACGGGAAGGAAGCCGATCGGAGATCTGCCGCGCGAGAGAACGCGGAAAAGCGCCGCGCAATGGCTGCATACGCTCGTTGCGCGCGGCCGGAAAGGCTAAATCTCGCACTGCGCGGGAATATTCCCGACGCGGCGGGCGGCGCGACTTTAAGAAAAAGGCCCCGCCGGAGCGAGGCCAAGTTTGAACCGCTCCCGGGAAAACAGGAACGGCACCGAGGTCCATATCCTGCGGCCCATCTCGCATCGAGGTCAGATTTCTCCGTATCGGTACTCTCGCAAACCAAATTCGGGGAAGCGCCGAGATTAGTCCGCGAAGTCGTTACCCACTTGGCGAGCGGCCTGTTGGGTGCAGCAACGATTGGCGCTTGCAATGTTTATATAAAGTGCTATCACTAAACATATTGCTAAACATGATGATTGAGGAGTTCATGTGAGCATTCTCTAAAATGGGTGAACATGCGACGCCGGCGGGGAGCCGGCATTGGTTCTGGGAGGAACTTATGCAGAAAACATCGAAAGCCCTTTTGGGGCTGGCTGCGGCACTCGTCATGTCGTCGGCATTGCCCAATCTCGCCAAAGCTGAGGAACTGACGCTGTGCTGGGCCGCCTGGGACCCCGCAAATGCGCTGGTCGAGCTGTCGAAGGACTTCACCGCCAAGACTGGCACGCAGATGAAGTTCGAATTCGTTCCCTGGACGAGTTATGCCGACCGCTTCCTCAACGAGCTGAATTCCCATGGCAAGCTCTGCGACCTCATCATCGGCGACAGCCAGTGGATTGGCGGCTCGGCCGAGAACGGCCACTACGTCAAGCTCAACGACTTCTTCGACAAGGAAGGCATCAAGATGGATGACTTCGTGCCGGCGACGGTCGTCGGCTATTCGGAATGGCCGAAGAACACGCCGAACTACTGGGCACTGCCTGCCATGGGCGATGTCGTCGGCTGGACCTACCGCAAGGACTGGTTCGAGAAGCCGGAACTGCAGAAGGAATTCAAAGCGAAATACGGTCGCGATCTCGCAGCTCCGAAGACCTACGACGAACTGAAGCAGATCGCCGAGTTCTTCCAGAAGCGTGAGATCGACGGCAAGACCGTCTACGGCGCCTCGATCTATACCGAGCGCGGCTCCGAAGGCATCACCATGGGCGTGACCAACGTCCTTTACGACTGGGGCTTCCAGTACGAGAACCCGAAGAAGCCTTATGACATGGAGGGCTTTGTAAACTCGGCCGACGCGGTCAAGGGTCTCGAATTCTACAAGTCGCTCTATGATTGCTGCACACCGCCCGGCAGCTCCAACGTCTACATGGTCGAATCCGCCGACGCCTTCAAATCCGGCCAAGTCGCCATGCAGATGAACTTCGCCTTCACCTGGCCCGGCCTCTACAAGGACGAGAAGGTCGGCGGCGACAGGATCGGCTTCTTCCCCAATCCTGCTGAAAAGGCGCATTTCGCCCAGCTTGGCGGCCAGGGAATCTCGGTGGTCTCTTACTCCGACAAACGCGACGCCGCCCTGCAATACATCAAGTGGTTCGCACAGCCCGATGTGCAAGCCAAATGGTGGGAGCTCGGCGGGTTCTCCTGCCTGAACTCCGTGGTCAATGCGCCGGATTTTGCCAAGAGCCAGCCCTATGCCCAGGCCTTCCTGGACTCGATGGCGATCGTCAAGGACTTCTGGGCCGAGCCGAGCTACGCCTCGCTGCTGCAAGCTATGCAGAAGCGCGTCCATAACTACGTGGTTGCCGGCAACGGCACCGCCAAGGAAGCGCTCGACGGCTTGGTGAAGGACTGGAGCGACGTCTTTAAGGACGACGGCAAGATCTAGTGCCGGACGAAGGAACAGGCGGCACCCCTCTGCGCGCCATCCTCACCAGGGTGGCGGCCCGGATCGGCAGACGAGCCGGGCCGCCAGATCTTCCATATCCCAATAGACCGGGTGAAAAATTGACCATTTCCCATTCCTCCATCGTCGAGAATGCAGTCGATGCGACAGCAAGGGCAACGCCGGTCTCGGTCGCCCGGCGCGTCCGCGGCCTCTCCGACAGGGCCATCGCCTGGCTGTTCATCGCGCCTGCCATCATCCTACTGCTGGCGATCAACATCTTCCCGCTGATCTGGGCAATCTATCTCTCCTTCACCAATTACCGCGCCAACCGGCCGAATGCGCCGGTCCAGGGTGTTGGCTTTGGAAATTACCAGCGCGTGCTGAACGACCCCGATATCTGGCAGGCGATGCAGACCACCGCGCATTTCGTCTTCTGGACCATCCTCCTGCAAACGGTGATCGGCTTCAGCCTTGCCTATCTGATCGACCGCAAGTTCCGCGGCCATGCCTTCTGGACAACGATCATCCTGATCCCGATGATGCTGTCGCCCGCCGTCGTCGGCAATTTCTGGCGCTTTCTCTACGAGCCGCAAATCGGTCTCTTCGCCTATGCCGTCTCGCTGGTATCAGGCATTCCGACCTCCGATATCCAGATGCTTGGCAATGTCACTCTGGCGCCCTGGGCGATCATCATCGTCGATACCTGGATGTGGACGCCTTATGTGATGCTGATCTGCCTCGCCGGCCTGCGCTCGATTCCCGACTATATCTACGAGGCGGCCGAGGTCGACCGCGCCTCGCCGTGGCGCCAGTTCTGGTCGATCACCGTGCCGATGGCGCTGCCCTTCATCATGCTCGCCGTGCTCTTCCGCGGCATCGAGAATTTCAAGATGTTCGACATGGTGACGCTGCTCACCGGTGGCGGGCCGGGCTCGGTCACCGAAGTCGCCTCGATCACGCTGAAGCGCGCTGCCTTCGAAAGCTGGGCGACCGGCCGGGCCTCGGCCTTCGCCATCATCCTCTTCGTCGCGGTGTTCGGGCTCGCCAACATCTATGTCAAGGCATTGAATAGGGTGAAGCAACGATGAGCGCCGCCAACTCAGCCCATTCGGTCGTCGCACCGAGCCGTTCAAGCAAGCGTATCGCCGGCACGATTGTCGTCCTCTATGCGCTGATCACCCTCATTCCGCTCGTCTGGATCTTCCTGACCAGCATCAAGTCTCCGCCGGATTCGATCAGCTATCCGCCGAAGATCGTCTTCACGCCATCGCTCGAAGGTTATTGCAACCTGTTCACCACGCGTACGCGGCAGACGCCCGACTATATCGCCTCGCTGCCGGCGCCGGTCGGCACCTGTGATGAGGTGACCCGCAAGCGCAACATGGTGATCGCAGGTCCGTCGAATTTCCTGCCGCGCTTCATCAATTCGCTGGTGATCGCCTTCGGCTCCACCTTCCTGGCGGTCTTACTCGGAACGCTTGCCGCCTATGGCTTCTCGCGCTTCAAGGTCCCGCTTGCCGACGACCTGTTGTTCTTCATCCTGTCGACGCGCATGATGCCGCCGATTGCCGTCGCCATCCCGATCTACCTGATGTATCGCGAACTCGGCTTGTCGGACACGGCCGTGGGCATGATCCTGCTCTATACCGCCGTCAACGTCTCGCTCGCCGTCTGGCTGCTCAAGGGTTTTATCGACGAGATCCCGCGCGAATACGAGGAAGCGGCGATGATCGACGGCTATACGAGGCTGCAGGCCTTCCGCAAGGTCGTGCTGCCGCAGGCAACCACCGGCATCGCCGCGACCGCGATCTTCTGCCTGATCTTTGCCTGGAACGAATATGCCTTCGCCGCCCTGCTGACCTCGGGCGAGGCCCAGACCGCACCGCCCTTCATCCCGACGATAATCGGCGAAGGCGGGCAGGACTGGCCGGCCGTCGCCGCCGGCACGACGATCTTCCTGATCCCGATCCTCGTCTTCACCATTTTATTGCGCAAGCAGCTGCTGCGCGGCATCACCTTCGGAGCCGTCCGCAAATGACCCACCTGATCGAAACACGCACCCCTGCCCGCTCGAAACGACCATTCTTCCTGCGCCGCGGCCCGATGGAGAGCATCGCAACCGTTCTGATCGGGCTCGGCTTCCTGATGCTGTTCCAGCCCTTCCTGCTGGTGCTTTACACCTATTCGCTGGTCACCCTCCTTGCGGGCACCGTCATGTTCATCATCGTCTCGAAATTCCCGGAGTAAATCATGGCGGATATCCGGATCGAAAATCTCCGCAAGGAGTTCGGCAGTTTCGTCGCCGTGCAGGATTCGAGCTTCACCGTTCATGACGGTGAATTCCTGGCGCTGCTCGGTCCATCAGGCTGCGGCAAAACGACGACGCTTCGCATGATCGCCGGCCTCGAGCTGCCGAGCAGTGGCAAGATCTATCTCGACGGCGAGGATGTTACGTTCAACCGCGCCAGCGCCCGTGACATCGCCTTCGTCTTCCAGCTCTTCGCACTCTACCCGCATATGAACGTGCGCAAGAATATCGGCTTCCCCTTGCTGTCGCAGGGCATGCCCAAGGCCGAAATCCGCCAGCGCGTCGAAGAGACCGCTCGCCTGCTGCAGATCGACCATATTCTCAACCGCTCGGTCTCCGGTCTCGCCGGCGGCGACCGGCAGCGCGTGGCGCTCGGCCGCGCCATCGTCCGGCGCCCGAAATGCTTCCTGATGGACGAGCCGCTCGGCACGCTCGACGCCGAGTTCCGCGAAATCATGGTCCACGAGCTACGCGAACTGCACAACCGCATCCATGCCACGACCGTCTACGTCACTCACGACCAGCACGAGGCGATGGCGATGGCCGACAAGATTGCCGTCATGAACCATGGCATCATCGAGCAGTTCGGCACGCCGCAGGAAATCTACGCCAAGCCCGCGACCATGTATGTCGCCGATTTCATCGGCTCACCGCCGATGAACTTCATGCGCTTCACCTCGGGACTGAAAAGCGGTGACCGCTCCATCCTGCTCGACGGCGTCGATGTCGCCGTTCCGGAGATCCATCAGGACATGGCCCAAAGCGAGCTCGCGCTCGGCGTGCGGCCGGAGCATATCCGATTCAGCGACGCCTCGGCGCTCCGCGGCGCCATCTACGGCAGCGAATATCTCGGCACCAACCAGGTCGTGGCCGTGGAAACCCAGGGCGGCCTGATCAAGGCCCGCGTTCCCGCCAATCGCAGCTTCCGGATCGGCGAGACAGTCGGCCTCGAATTCAACCCGTTGAAACTCGCGCTCTTCGATTGCACGTCGGGCCGCGCGGTGCCGTCCCAGCTCTATCAGGAGACCCGGCATGGCTGATGTCGTCCTCAGAAAACTTAACAAGCGCTTCGGCGACACCCAGGCTCTATCGGATCTCGATCTGTCGATCCGCGACGGCGAATTCGTCGTGCTGCTCGGTCCTACAGGCGCCGGCAAGACCACGACGCTACGGCTGATCGCCGGCCTGGAAAGGCCGGATAGCGGCCGCATCGAGATCGGCGGCCGCGATGTCGCCGCGGAAGCACCCGCCGAGCGTGACGTTGCCTTCGTCTTCCAGCAATATTCGCTCTATCCGCACATGACGGTTTACGAGAACCTCGCCTTCCCGCTGAAGGCGCCGGTCCGCAAGCTGAGTGCGATGGAGATCGACCGGCGCGTCCGCGAGGTCGCCCGCATGGTCAGGATCGACCACAAGCTGGAGAACCGCTCGACCAGGCTTTCCGGCGGCGAGATGCAGCGTGTCGCGATCGGACGGGCATTGGTGCGCCGGCCGGCGATCTATCTGATGGATGAACCCTTGTCCTCGCTCGATGCGAAGCTGCGCGCCGAACTGCGCCTGGAACTGAAGCGCATCCAGAAGGAACTCGGCTCGACGCTGCTCTATGTCACCCATGACCAGGTGGAAGCCATGACCATGGCCGACCGGATCGGCATCGTCGCCGAGGGCCGGCTGATGCAAGTCGGAACACCGCGCGAGATCTATGGCAATCCCGCCAATCTGCACGTCGCCGCCCGCCTCGGCCAGCCGCACATCAACCTTCTGCCGGCGGACCTCCTGCCGGGCGGCCGGCCGCCGGCCGGCACGAAGACAGTCGGCGCCCGCACCGAACATCTCGACATAATCGTCGGCAAGGATGCCAATGCCGAGATCGACTGGATCGAGCATCTCGGCGACCAGAACCACCTGCACATCAGGGTTGCCGATCCCAAACAGCCTGCGCGGGATCACAAGCTCGTCACACTTGCAGATCCATATCTGGCGATCGCACCGGGCGACCGGATCAGCCTGACGCTGCGCGATCCGCTTTATTTCGACGCGAGTGGACAGCGCCTTTCCTGACCGGCAAACAGACGTGGTGATGGCATGAAAAACAAACAGACGGGTGTCAATCGATGAAACATTTCTTCAACCGCAGGGAAAACATCGTCACCGAAGCCTTGGACGGTCTGCTTCTGACGAGCGGTGCTGGCCGTCTTGCCCGCCTCGACAGCTATCCCGACATCAAGGTGATCCTGCGCGCCGACTGGGACAAGTCGAAGGTGGCGATCATATCAGGCGGCGGCGCCGGTCATGAGCCCTCCCATGCCGGCTTCGTCGGTAAGGGCATGCTAACGGCTGCCGTCTCCGGCGAAATCTTCGCCTCGCCGAGTGTCGATGCCGTGCTGACGGCGATCCGCGCCGTCGCCGGCGAAAAGGGCGCCCTGCTGATCGTCAAAAACTATACCGGCGACCGCCTGAATTTCGGCCTCGCCGCCGAAAAGGCGCGCGCCGAAGGCTTCGATGTCGAGATGGTCATCGTCGCCGACGACATCGCTATCCCCGGCATCAACCAGCCGCGCGGCGTGGCCGGCACGCTATTCGTCCACAAGATCGCAGGCTATCACGCCGAAAGGGGCGAGGACCTGAAGACGGTCGCAACCTATGCCGCTAGTGCCGCAGGCGACATCATTTCGCTTGGCATGTCGCTCTCCACTTGCAGCGTGCCCGGCCAGGCGCATGAGGACCGTCTCGGAGCCGACGAGGGCGAACTCGGCCTCGGCATCCACGGCGAACCTGGCATCGAGCGCATCACGCTGCAGCCGGTCGCCGATATCGTCGCCACCATGGTGGCCCGCCTGTCGCCGACGTTGCGCGAAGGGGTAAGCCACGCCCTCCTCGTCAACAATCTCGGCGCCGTGCCGCCGCTCGAAATGGCGGTCATCGCAAATGCCGTGCTGTCCTCGCGGCTTGGCCGTCACGTCCGACTGATCATCGGGCCGGCGCCGATGATGACCGCGCTCAATATGAACGGCTTCTCGCTGTCGCTGATCCGGCTGGATGACGTTCGCGAGGCTGCGCTGACGGCGGCGGTGGAACCGCATGCCTGGATGCCTGCCGTCGAACGCCACGAGATCAACATCATCGCCGCACCGAGAACGCCGGCCGGCATGAATGGCGCGGCCGCAGCCGGGGAAAACACGCGCAACCGTCGCTTGATCACGGCGCTCTGCGAGCATCTGATCTCGCAGGAAAGCGAACTCAACAGGCTGGACGGCCGCGTCGGCGACGGCGATACCGGCTCGACAGTGTCGGCGGGCGCCCGCAGCGTGCTTGCCCGCCTCGACACGCTGCCGCTAGATCGTCCGGCGGCAACGCTCGCCTCGCTCGGCGATATCCTCGGCACCAGCATGGGCGGGTCGAGCGGCGTGCTGCTATCGATCTTCTTCACCGCGGCGGCAAAGGCGATGGCTGACAAGGCCGAATTCGCCGCCGCTCTCCTTGCAGGGCTCGACAGGATGACGTTCTATGGGGGCGCCGGAGTCGGCGACCGGACGATGGTCGATGCGCTGTCGCCCGCCCTGCAGGCGCTCGCGTCGGGCGATGTCGCTGCGGCGGCAAAGGCTGCGGCATCAGGCGCCGAGTCGACGAAGACGATGACGAAGGCGAGAGCCGGGCGCGCCTCCTATATCGGCGAAAGAGATCTGGCGGGCGTCGCCGATCCCGGCGCCGTCGCGGTTGCCGGCGCGTTCGGGGTGGTGGCCAGCCTCGCCTGACCTGAGTAAAGTTTGAGAGCCGCACGGGAGATGCGGCGACAGGGAGGATGACAGTGCAGGCGGAACCGGTGCTTGTGGCAGGATTGATCGAGGTGTGCCGCGCGACGATCGCGGCAAACAGCGATCACCTCTGCGCGCTCGATCGCGCCATCGGCGATGGCGATCACGGAACCAATATGCGGCGCGGCTGCGAGGCAGTCAGCGCCGAAGGCGAAAGCCTGTCCAGCCTGCCCTTCCCCGACGCCATGGAAAAGATCGGCCTGACGCTGGTGATGAATGTCGGCGGAGCGGCCGGGCCGCTCTACGGCACGCTGCTGATGGAGATCGGTCGCGAGCTTCGCAAAAGCGACGAGACGGCCGATTTTTCGCTGGTGCTGAAGCAGGCTATCGACGCCGTCGCGGGACGCGGTCGGGCGCATGCCGGCGACAAGACCCTGCTCGACGTGCTCTATCCCGTGCATGCCGCGTTAGCGAAGAGGTCTCCACTCGGTGACGTCGCCCGCAAGGCCGAACGCTCGGCCAACAGAACCGCCGCGATGAAGGCGATGCGCGGGCGCGCCGCCTATCTCGGTGACCGCTCGATCGGCCATGTCGATCCCGGCGCGTCGAGCTGCGCGCTGCTGACCACGGCAATCTGCCGCTATCTCGGGGAGCATCGTCCGCAATGAATGGAAAGACCGCAAATGTGGGTATCGTGATCGTCTCCCACTCGCCGCTGGTGGCAAGGGGTATCGCCGACATGGTCAGGCAGATGGTGGGCGACAGCGTGCCGCTCTCTTGGTCCGGCGGCAATGTCCATGGCGATCTCGGGACCGATGCCGGCGGCATCCTGAGAGCGATCGAGGCCGCCTGGTCCGAGGCCGGCGTCGCCGTCTTCGTCGACCTCGGCGGCGCCGAAACCAACAGCGAGATGGCGATCGAAATGCTAGGCCTTCCCCGCTCGGCCCTCGTCTCCATATGCAACGCGCCGCTCGTCGAAGGCGCCGTCATCGCTGCTGCCGAGGCGTCGGGGGGCGCGTCGCTGGCCAAGGTCGTCGCCACAGCCGAGGAACTGTCCCCCTGATGACACCAGGATTGCGTAGTGAAAAACAGGAGCCCGATCCATTGCACGTGAATTGCCAGACGGAGGTGGAAGTCAAGCACGGTGTCGGGCTGCACGCCCGCCCCTCCGTCACCTTCACGCGGCTTGCCAAGTCCTTCCCCTGTTCGATCGAGGTCGCCGTCAACGGCAGCGATATCTGGCTGAACGGCAAGAGCATCATCAAGATCATGGGCGCGAGAATCCGTAAAGGTTCGATCCTCAGGATCCGCGCCGACGGCATTCTCGCCGAAGAGGCGATCCGCGCGCTGAAGGAACTCATCGAGCGCAACTTCGATGAGGAAAAGAAGCATGGCCGAACCGCTTAGACTGAAAGCGAAGAGCGCATCCCCGGGCATCGCATCCGGCCCGGCCTTTCTCGCGGAGGAGCCGAGGGCTCCTTCCGCTGCCGAGCGGCCGGACGCCGCCCCTGCATCCCGAGCCGTCGGTGGATACAGCGCGCTGGAGAAGGCGATCGACATCTCGATCGGCGAACTCGAGCACCTTGCCGATGGAGCCGATGCCGAAAGCCGGGATATCATCGATTTCCAGATCGAGGTGCTGCGCGATCCGACGATCGCGGAAGCGACGGGCGCGCGCATGGAGGCCGACGAGAATGTCGTCTTCGCCTGGGTCGCCACCCTCGACGCCTATATCGGTGAACTCGAAGCGGCCGACGAAGAACAAATGCGGGCACGCGCCGTCGATATTCTCGACATCAAGAACCGCGTGCTCGGGGCGCTCGCCGGCACCCCGATCGCCGATTTCCCGCCCGGCTCGGTCTTCGTTGGGAAGGATATGGAGCCGAGCCGCTTTCTCGCCCATGACTGGTCGAAAGGCGGCGGCATCGCGCTGTTTGCAGGCAGCACCGCCGGCCACGTCGCCCTGCTTGCCAGGGCGAAATCAGTGCCGATGGTGGTCGGCACGGGCCGCTTTTCGGCAGCAGATGGAGATCCCGTTCGCGTGGATGGCGATGCCGGCACGGTCGTCCTGAAGGCCGGCGGCATGCTGATCCCCTTGCCGGCGCCCGCACGAACTCCTGCCACCGACACGCAAACAGCAAGCGGCGAGCTACGCACGGCGGATGGCGTCCCGATCCTGCTCTCCATCAACATCAACGATCCTGCCGAGATCGGCGCGCTCGATCCGGCAACGGCAGGCGTCGGTCTGATGCGCTCGGAGTTTTCAGTTGCCTCGGTCGCCGATGCCGCCAACGAGGAACGACAGCTGGCAATCTATCGCCGCGTGCTGGAGCAGGCGGGCGAAAAGCCGGTAACGATCCGCATGCTCGATATCGGCGGCGACAAGCCGCTCGCCGGCTCGGAAGACCTGCCGGCTCTCGCCGCCTCGGGTCTGCGTGGTATCCGGCTGCTGCTTGCCCAGCCGGAAATTGCCCGCGTCCAGGCCCGCGCCCTACTGCGCGCCGCCGTCTTCGGCAGGCTGTCGGTGATGCTGCCGATGGTGACCTTCCCTGATGAGGTCGACAGGATGCGCGAGCTATTCCGCGAGGAAGCCGAAAAGCTTGGCCGCCGTGCGCTTCCCCACCGGATGCCGCCGATCGGCATGATGGTGGAGGTGCCATCAGCCGCATTGATGCTCGACACGTTCGGCGCGGCGGCGTTCTTCTCGTTCGGAACCAACGATCTCACGCAGTATCTTGCCGCCTCCACGCGCGACGACATCGATGCCGATGCCGGCAAGACCGCACCCGCCGTGCTCCGGCTGATTGCTCAGGCTGTGAAGCTTGCCGCCGGCAAGCCCACCAGTATCTGCGGCGACATGGCCGGCAATCCCAGCTATCTGCCAGGGCTGCTCGCCGCCGGCCTTCGGCATTTTTCCGTGGCGCCGGCCCGGCGTCCCGCGATAAGATCGGCGATCATCGGCCTCAACGCCGATGGCACAAAGGCAGCCGGAGAATAGGATGGCGCGCGAAGACACCGAAGACGCCATTATCGCCTACAAGTCCATTCTGGCGCAGATCATCGACAACAGGCCATCGGGCACGCGTCAGCGCCTGGCGACGGCGCTTGGAAAACATCGCAGCTTCGTCACCCAGATCACCAGCCCGACCTATGCAACGCCGCTGCCGGCGCGCCATCTCGCGACCATCGTCCGCGTCTGCCATTTTAGCGCTGCCGAAGAGGAGCGCTTTCTCGAAGCCTATCAGGCCGCCCATCCCGGCAAGTTGCCGGATCTCGGCCATTCCGAGAAATTGCGACACCTGTCGCTAATGGTGCCCGACTTCGGTGACGACAGGAAGAATCGGCTGCTGGAAGAGGCGATCTCCGATCTGGTGCAGAAGATCGTCGCGATTTCAGGGGCGAGTGAGTAGTGGTGAGCAGGTTGACGTAACGTAATGCCTTTGGCCTTGGGAGGGGCTTGATGAAGAAGTTCATGAACACTGCGGAATCCATGGTCGCCGAAAGCGTCGAAGGCTTCGTGCGCGCCCATGAGGCCTTCGTGGTGTTCGGGCATGAGCGCAGATGCATCCGCCGCCGCCATCTCACCCCTGGCAAGGTGGCTCTCATATCAGGCGGCGGCGCCGGCCATGAGCCGATGCATATCGGCTTCGTCGGCCAAGGCATGCTGGATGCCGCGTGCGTCGGCCATATCTTCACCTCTCCGACACCGAGCCAGATCATCGCCGCCATCGAAGAGGCCGATACCGGCGCCGGCTGCCTGCTCGTGGTCAAGAACTATGACGGCGATCTGATGAATTTCGAAATGGCGATCGAGATGGCCGGCGACCGCCACAACATCGACATGGTCGTCGTCAGCGACGACATCGAAACGTCGCGGATCGGCGAAGGCAGAGGCCGACGCGGCGTCGCCGGAACACTGATCGTCGAAAAGCTCTTGGGTGCAGCGGCCGAGCGCGGCATGCCGCTGGCCGAGTTGAAGCAGCTTGGCGAGGGGTTGAATACCCGCATCCGCTCGATGGGTGTGGCGCTGAACGGCGTGACGGTGCCGCAGACCGAGCGCACGACGTTTGCGCTCGGGCCTGGCGAGATGGAAATGGGCGTCGGCATCCATGGCGAGCCCGGCCATGCCAGGCAGCCCTTCGCAGCCTCCGACGCCATCATCGGCCATCTCTGCGAGACGATCGCCGGCGACATCGCGGCAGCGCCTCACGCAAGGGCACTGCTCTTCGTCAACGGCCTCGGCGGCACGCCGCCGGCCGAACTCTACCTGGCCTACAACGGCGCCCGCCGCTTTATCGAGGAAAGAGGCATCTCGATCGAGCGCTCGCTTGTGGGAACCTATGTCACTTCGCTCGACATGCAGGGCCTGTCCATCACCCTCGCCCTCCTGACCAACGAGGAGATCGCGCTGTGGGATGCCCCGGTGGCGACCGCAGCTCTAAATTGGCCGTAAAAGTTCCCCAGGCGTCAGAGGTAAAGCGCTGCCATCTTCCGCCATGCGCCGGCACGGTGGGCGCGACCATCCCACACATGCAGCTGATGACCGACATTCTTGTCCGCGAGCAGCCGACTGAGATGCCGGTTGTTGTCGAGAAAAGGATCAGCATCGCCGATGGTGAGAACGATGTCGCGTCGCGCAGCCTGTCGAGCCGCCAGTCGCCGCCGAGACCGGGCAGGAAATGCATCGGCGTGTGGAAATAGACGCCGACGTCGTAATAGACATCAAACAGGTCGCGGAAGGATTCTACCTTCATCGTCAGATCGTAGCGCCCGGAAAAGGCGACAAGCTTGCGGAAGAGATGCGGGTGGCGGAAGACGAGGCTTGCCGCCTGGAAGGCGCCGAGGCTGCATCCGTGCTGCACGATGGTCCAGTCATGCGGGTTCTTCGCCGCCATCAGCGGCAGCACCTCGTTGAGGATATAATCCTCCAAAGCGGCATGCCGGCGGATGCGATCGGCCGGATGGCGGTAGAAGCCGTAAAGGCTCTCGGTTGCCAGTCCCTCGATGCAATAAAGCTGGAGATGACCGGCCTGCAGCTTGTCTGCAAGGCTTGCGACCAGACCGAGCTGTTCATATTCGAAAAAGCGCCCTTCCCGCGTCGGAAAGACCGGCACCTTTGCGCCGGCATGGCCGAACACCAGCATCTCCATGTCTCGATGCAGACGCTGACTGTACCAGCGCAGATATTCGCGGTTCATGGCACCCTGAAGAACTGTCCGATCTCGTCGCGGAGCACCGCTTCTTGCTCAGCACTTCCAGGGTAGTCGAAATGCCCGGCGTCCAGGATGAAGATTTCATTGAATTTCGGTATCGAATTGGCGACAGCGAACTGGCAGGGCGGCGCGACCGAAGGATCGAAAAGCGCCACCGCCGTCAGCATCGGCACCCTGATCCGCCGCGCGGCCGTCGCCGCATCGAAGAAGCGCAGCGTCTCCAGCACGTTTTCATGTTCCGCCTGATATTCCTGCACTCCTTGCGCACTGCCGACGCTCGGCAGTTCGAGGCGCAGCGGCTGGTGCCCGAAGCTTGGAAGTGCGAGATGCCCGCGGTCGATGCGCGGATCATAAGCGATCGCCATCGCTCCGATACCGCCGCCGAAGCTGATGCCGCTATAACCGATATGCCCCGAGAGCCAGGGATAGAGAGCTGCGAGCGTCGAGACGGCAAGCCAGATATCCTCGACGCAGCCGCCGATGATATAGGAGTCCTTCTTGTCGATTTCGTGCAGCACGTGCCAGGAAGGATTCTGCGAAATCGGCGGATGGGCGCTGAGCGACAGCCCGCGGCAGCAGGGAAAGATCAGCGCCGTTTCCTCGACCGGCAGGTCGAAATCCGGCCGGTCGCGCCCGCCGTAACCATGGCCGACGACGAGACCGCGCCGCACCTGCCCGCCGCGCGGCAGGAGCAGCCAGCCGCCGATCCGGAACGCATTCGTAGAGAGATAGACGAGGTCGAGCACGTGCCAATCGGGATGGGTGAGCTGGCTCCGGGAAAGAACCGGCTGCGGATCGACCGTCAGCGCCTTTTGATAGCGTGCCTTCCAGAATGCGTCGAAACCATGAGGCTCCTCCGGCGGCTCGACCGCAAGGAGTTCCTCGAGCCGCATGCCGTAGGTCGGATCGAAGGAGAAGGGATGGGTTATGGGAATGCTCATCCGGACTTTGTCGCGTGAAAGCGCCCGGCGCGCAAGACGATGTGGCGGCACTTGCCCACCCGCTCTCACCAGCAGCGCTCATGCGCCCGCAGGCCAATAAGCCGATGTGAATTCCCCTAAGGGATCGGGCAGTGGTATTTATAGTGAGCCAAGGTCATCATCAGCTCGTCGCCCGTCGCCTCGCGTATGCCGGGATTTTCTTCGAGGAACGTGCATAGCGCATTGCCGATCGCTTCCGCCGTGGCCCCGGTTGGAATGCAGACGTTAACTCCAACGGCGATTGCAAAATGCGCCGAGTTCACCATCCTGCTGGGTGTGGGAGCGGCCTCGGTAAAAATGCGACGGGCGAGATACTCGTCACTATTCCATTTGTCCAACCAGCCGGCAACATACCCGACGACAAACTGCCGGGACCCGCTGCAATCAGAATAGAGAACGTCACCGCCAGATAATCCGGCGGGAATCTTTGCTGAAACCGTTGCCAACAGGGTGGCGATAAGAATGCCCGACATCACATCTCCCCAAGTCTCAATGGCGCGGAGCTTCGATCGGGAAAATGTCGGAAATGAGCTTCAAACGTGTCATCTTTTGTGCCGCATTCAAAAGTAGCAATGAGCGGCAATATGTGTGCGGTTACGAGGTCGACAAAACACGGTGCAATCCCACGATACGCCCTCGCCTAAGGAGTTGGATGCACCGGATTCTCGTGATCGCCCGCCTTCAACCGCGGTCGAAACGGCTGACCTCAAGTCCGCTGCCAACCGGCAGCAGCACGCTTGAGATTCCCGGCCTGGCGCGGATGGCTTCGCCGTAGCGCCTTACATCCTCGCCCCCGGGCCGGATCATATTGTCGGCGACGATGATCGCGCCCGAATTGAGCTTGGGATAGAAGGCCTCGAGGCAGGGAAGGTAGAGATCCTTCCAGAGATCCACGAGCACGAAGTCGATGCCCTCAGAAAGCGCGTCGATCATCTGGACGGCGTCGCCGACTTTGAACTCGACATGGTCGGCAAGGCCCGCCTTGACGGCCATATCGCGCGCATAGGCCGACTTGTAATCGTGCATTTCCATGGTGATCAGCCGGCCGCCTGAAGCGCGGGCGGCTTCCGCCAGCCATATCCCCGAATAGCCGAAGGAGGTGCCAAGTTCGAGAATGGTCGGCGCCCTGAGGCTCCTGGCGAGGATGTTGATGAACTGCCCGGTCTCCGGCCCGACCGCGCGCAGCCGCTGGTCCTGCCCTCCGTCGCGGCCGCCGGGAGGCAGCTCGCGCGGGCTGTTGCGCTCCGTCTCGATCATGCTGTGATAGATATCGAGCACTTCCTCGATCCTGTTGTCCATCGGCCCGCCCTTCTGTCTCGATTGTTGGCCGACATTGCCCGACCGAACGGGCTGCGAAAAGTTAAAGTTCGGCAATCATCGGGTTTTGCGGCCTCGCTGCGGTTGCACATGCCGCCGCGCTCCGCTACATCAAACCCGTCAATGGCCGGGTCACCCAGCCACGTAAGCGTTAACGTCACTCAACGCGTATGATCGAACGGCTTTGCGGCTTCGATCTGCGCGACTGTGTCCTGCGGATCGAGTTTCAAAAGCTCATGAGGACACATGGATAACAATCAATTCAAAGAGCAGACTTCACCGGCCCCCGGCATCGAGCGGGTGCGTCACGACACGCGGCGGCGCACCCTAACGGTCGAAAGCGTCATCGACATCACCCCCGGCATGCGCCGCATCGCATTGAGCGGCGACGATCTCGCCGATTTCACCAGCCTTGCGCCCGACGACCACATCAAGATCTTTGTTCCCGCCGCCGATGGCGGAGAAGAGCGCCGGGATTACACGCCGCGCCGCTATGACAATGCCGCGCGCAGATTGACCATTGACTTCGCCTTGCACGAGGGAGGTCCGGTCACGCAATGGGCGATCGGCGCACGCCCAGGCGACCGGCTCGAGATCGGCGGGCCAAGGGGCTCCGCCGTGGTTTCGAAGGCGGTGACGCGATGGTTGCTGATCGGCGACGAGACCGCGCTGCCGGCGATCGGCCGCCGGATCGAGGAGAGTGCGGCCGAAACTGCCATCACCGCGATCGCCGCCGTCACCGGCCCGCTGGAAGAGCAGAGCTTCGAGACCCGAGCGGACCTTGATATCCATTGGGCGCACCGGCCTCTCTCCGAGGCAACCGATGCCGCGGCACTGCTTAAACTGTTGAGCATGATCGACATCAAGCCGGAAACCTTCGTCTGGGTCGCGGCGGAAGCCTCGGTGACACGCGAGATCCGCGCCCATCTGCTGGAACGGGGCTACCCGCTGAGCTGGATCAAGGCATCCGGCTATTGGGTATTCGGCAAGGCCGATACGACGGAGAAGTTCAGTTAACCCGTAGGACGCCGACGCTGGCCGCCGCTCCGGAAGCCGGGGCGACGGCCGGATATACTGTCAGAAAAGCAGCCGGATATACATTGCGATTTAATCGGATGCGATATATATGTATTCGTAAGCAACCAGAGCGTCGATAGGATTCCTATGCCCACCACCAAAACCGCGAAAAAGCCCGAGATGCCTGCACCCGCCGCCCCAGGTGCGGACCGCCGTAAGCTTTCGACTTTCCTGTGCTTCGCGATCTATTCGGCCAATCTCGCCTTCGGCCGCGCCTACAAGCCGGTCCTGGACGCACTGGGCCTGACCTATACCCAATATATCGCCATGGTGGCCCTCTCGGAGGATGACGATCAGACGGTGAGTATGCTGGGGGAAAAACTGTTCCTCGAATCCAACACGCTGACGCCCATTCTCAAGAAGCTGGAGTCCTCGGGCTTTATCACCCGTCATCGCGACCCCGCCGACGAACGCCAAGTGCGTGTCAGCCTGACGCCGGCGGGGCGCGATCTTCTCGACACCGATCCCGGCTCTGTCCTGATCGACGCCGTCGGCCTCGGCGACGATTTCCCCATCGTGCAGAAATCGGTGACGCGGCTGCGCGACAACCTGCTGCGGGCGCGGGCGCAAAAACCATGATCGCGACACATGTCGACATTCGGTGACATGCCCGAGATCGCGATCGGCGCATTGATCGGGAATGGCAGCGTTCTTCTCGCCAGGCGAAGTTCGGAGCGCAGGACGCACCCGGATCGGTGGAGCCTGCCGGGCGGTCACGTCGAAGACGGCGAAGATGCCGAGACCGCACTGCGCCGCGAATTGCTGGAAGAAATCGGCGTGACGCCGCAGCGCTGGCTGTTTGCCGGAAAGTTCGTTTCGGAAAGCCCGCCTGGGGCATCCGCCATCTTCCATGTCTATCACGTCGACCGATGGCAGGGCTCTCCGCGACTTATCGGCGATGAACACACGGCGCTCAGATGGTTTACCGCCGCGGAGATAGAATGCGAAGCGGAACTGGCGCCGCCTCAGCTTGGTGAAATGCTCCTAAAGCTGCTCAGGCGGGAGTGACCCGCAAGACACGATGAAGGAGAGTGCATTCCCACCCTCCTTATTCCTGTGCTCGTCACAGGAATCCAGCCACCGCGCGTCCGCGCGGTGAACGACTCCTTTTTACCTTTAATATTCTCCCGCGCCCAAGGACTTGGGCGCACTGGATTCCTATGACAAGCACCGGAATGAAGGAGGACAAGTAGTGCGAACCCCAGCCTACAACGGGCACGACCGCGCCACCTCCGCAAGTGCGCCCTCCTCCATCATCTCGGCCGCTTTCGCGTAACCGCCGCCCATTCCATCGAGGAAATGCAGATGCGAATCCGGCCGGCCCGATGGCACGAGGCAGGTCATCAGCGCGTGAGACTGGCGGTGCAGACCGAAATCAATCTCGCCGCGTGCCCGGGCCGCAATGAGCATGGCTTCGACACTGTCGATCTGCTCCGGCGCGCAGTCCAGCGTCAGGCGCAGGCCGTCGTCGAACTTGCGGAAATCCGAATTGGAGGCAACGTCCGACCAGCGTTTCGCGCTGACCTGCTTTTCTCTTGCCATATTCGTCCCTCCGGACAGCGGATGAGACCGGCGCGGCGCGGCGTCGAAAACCGCGAGTACGCGTTTCGCCAGCGCCGCAAAGACTTCCGGGCGCGTCTGGTCGCGCGGCTCGACCAACAACGATAGTATCTCGCCGCGCTGGCTCGGGAACGGTGCCCAGTCGCAGCTCAAGCCCGTCAGGTCAGGCTTCATCGCATAACGGCCGGGCTTGACCAGAAGGCGTCCCTTCTTGAGCTGCTGTTCCGCCCATTTGAGCCCGCCTCCGGCAAACATCGCATAGGTCGCACTCTCGGAAGCGGCATAGCGCGCGATCCTGACGTCGCGCCCGTTCGCGCGGATTTCGCCGACGGTGACGAGCCCGACACGCAGGTCGAGATGAAGCTCGGCTTTGGCAAAGCCCGCGACATCACGCAAGGCCGATGTCGCGGCCATGATGCCGTTTTCCGGCAAGGCGAAGGCTGCTCCGTCTCCGCGAAACACAAAGGGAAAATCGAACGAACCCCAGGCATTGCCGAGAGCGGCGATGATCGATGCGCCGGCATAGTTGACGTCTTCATAGCGCCCCGATCGGATTGCCGCGGTCGAGCTGACGACGTCGGTGATGCCGATCAGCCAATCGTCAGGCAACGGCTCGTAGACATCGGGATCGAGCACAAGCGAAAACTCGTCATAGGCTTGGTGCGGCTCGGCCTGGCTGTTGATCATGGCGCATCCTCCGGATCGGCAGGTTGGACTGCTGGCTCAGAAACGGGTCTGCCGCCAATCGGCAGACCCCCGCTTGAAGGTGACGGCGCGAAGCCGGCCCTTCCCGTTCAGACGAGCCTGGTTTCGACGTCGATATTGCCGTGGACCGCCTTGGAATAAGGGCAGATGCCGTGGGCCGCCTCGATCAACTCCTGCGCGATCCCGCGATCGATGTCTGCCAGGCTGACATTGAGCCGTGCGCGCAGGAAGTACGAGCCGTTATCGCCGTTGAGCGTGATCTCTGCATCGACCTCGGGACCGGCTGGCAAGGTGATCTTCCGCTGCGCGGCGGCGAGTTCGATGGCGCCAATATAGCAGGCCGACCAGGCGGCGCCGAACAGGTTTTCGGCCGCCGGATGCGGCTGCGGCAGCTTGATGTCGAGCGTGCCGTCGCTGCTGCGTGCATAGCCGTTGCGGCCGCCGGCGATATGGGTCCTGCCGGCGAAAAGAAGCTTCTCAGTCATTGTCGTATCCTTCCGGTTTGATATTTTTAGCGCATCCGATTTAATCGGATGCGCTCCAATACGCCGAGCCGATTTTGATGTCAACACCATTCCGATTTAATCGGATGCGATTTATTATCTCCCCATAGGGCTTGAGCCTGCCGTGCAGGCAGGCCCAAGCGGCGCATAGTCGCGTCTTGTCCGGGAATGAAGCCCTCTATAGGCTCTGCCTTAAGGCCCCGGGACTTGACGAGGAAGACGGAGAATTGAGATGTCCTCCATAGCCGAAGGCAATGCCGTGCAGTATGGCGACAGCCGCAAGCTCGCCGCCCGCGCCAGACTCCATACCGAATATACCATCGCCAAAACCGGCTGGTTTCCGTGGGTTGCCGGGCAGTTGCCCCTGAAACCTGGAGATCGCGTACTCGACGTCGGCTGCGGGCCGGCATGGTTCTGGGCGGCAACGGCAAGTCTGCTGCCGGAGGATCTGCTTGTGACGCTGACCGACCTTTCGTCAGGCATGGTCGATGAGGCAGTGGCGCGCTGCAGCGCGCTGCCCTTCAGCTCCGTTCGAGGCTGCCGGGCCGATGCCGCCGCACTTCCCTTCGAAGACGGCGCCTTCGATCTGGTGATCGCCATGCATATGCTCTATCACCTGCCCGACCCGGCCGCCGGCATCGCGGAGATGGCAAGGGTCTTGAAACCGGGCGGCTTTCTCGCGGTCACCACCAACGGCATCGGCAATATGCGCGAGATCTATCGCCTGACGACCGTCTTCGGCAGCGCGCCGACCGATCCGGCCGCCGTAGCCTTTGGATATGACGCAGCCGAGCAAATGATGCGGACGCAATTCGGAAACGTCGCCATGTTGCAGTATCCGGCAAGCATGCGGATTACCGAGTCCGAAGATGTCTTCCTGGCCCTCACCTCCTATCCGCCCGGCGAAGGCGCCGGCGAGCCTCAACTCACCCGCTTCCGCCAAGCGATCGCCGATGCCTTCAGGCAAGGCAGCGGCGCACTCGATGTCAGCAGGGAGACCGGCCTGTTCCTCAGCAGGAAGCCAGTCTGATCGGATCACCACCTTTCAAGATGGCGACAGGCCGGTACAGGAGCGGCCCTCAGGCCTTCTCTTTATTCCTGACCTTTTCCTCTGGCTCCGCCGGTGCATCGGGCGTCGGGGCGAGCAGCTTGCGCAGTGATGCGATCTTGTCCTTCACCAGCGGCCGGAAGCGCGTCGCGCGATAAGGCATGTCGGCCGCGCCGTAACCTTCCGGCCCGTCGTCATTGCCGCGATGGATTTCCGCGAGCTTCACCCCGATGAATGTGCCGTCGACATAATGGGTATATTCCCCCACCCAGCGGATCGTATAGATCTCGCCTTTGCGGATGAGCTGGTCGATGCTGACGTGTTTGAAGGTATCATTGATGCACACGACCTTCTGGCCGACATGGAAATCATAGCTCATGGATCTAACTCTCAAACGGCAATCCGCCCGGCAATCTATAGCGCGCCGGGCGGCCAGGATGAACCATTTTCTGCCAGCAGGCCTATTTGCCGCGACCACAGCCGCACCCGCGCCGCACGGTTCAAGGGGACAGATATTAGTCGCAATAGACCTTGCCGCTCTTGCGGGAACGAAGGTCGAAGTGGAAGTGGTTCCAGTGCTCCGGGTTGCTGCCGGGCCCGAGCACGGTGTTGAAATAGCGGCAGCTGTCAGTGCGCACCGCCTTCAAGAGCCGACCCTCGCGCAGCGAGAACAGGCCCTTTTTGCGCACATCGATCTCATGGCCGTTCTTCAGCACGAACTTGCCGACGTCGATGGCATTGCCGCGGGCGTGTTCAGACATCGGATTGTATCGCTGCCGGCTGTTGTTCATGCGGCGGCAGGAATAGCCGCCAAGAGGCTGGATCGTCCTGATGCCGCTCCAGTAGCGGTAGCGGGCTGACGGCGCCAACTCGTTCTTCACCCATTTGGCGAAGGCGAGCGTCACCTGACAGTTCAGCGTTACCGCCGGCTTGACACCGATACTGCCGGAAAGCCCCTTCAGCGATACCGGATAGGGCACCTGGCAGGCCGGCCCGTTCGAGATCGGCGGCTTCTCGTCGAAGAGCACGCCCATGCGCTTCAGCTCGCGCCGGCAGGCAAGCTCGGAGGTCGGCATGACGCTGGGATCGACGGGTGCGGCCGGTTCGCTCATCATCGGATTGTTCGGCCGCAACATCGCGACCTCTTCGCTTTCGTCCTCTTCCGGAACGCGTGCCGGCGCCACCACAGGGCTGCCGTCGTTCCAGGCAGGCGCCCGGCTCATCTGTGCCTGTGCCGCCGGCTGCGGCATCGGCTGCGGTGCGGGCTGGCGTAGCGGCTGGTTCACCTGCTTAGGACTATCGGTGCCGATGCCGTCAACGACGGGCTCGGTCGCATTGCCCTCGGCGATCTGCTGCTGTTGTTCCTGCGCCAACCCGACGACCGGCTCTGCTCCAAGTTCGTCATCCATATTGACGCCACCGGAAGGGATCGCAAGGTTCTGCGTGCCGCCCCAGTTGCCGCTCGGCTGGCCCGCCGCCAGCGCCTCATCGCTGTCGATCATCGGCAGCCGCCCCCCGCGCGCCGCCGGTTGGGAGGGCGCGGCATGACCGGTGCCGGCAAGGTTCGGCGTATTGAGGTAATCGACCGAGCCCTGGCTATTGCCGACCGGCGCATTGGAAACGGGATAGGAGGCCTGACTTTCCACCGGCGCCATGCGCACCGAGGGCGCCATGCGTGCCGCCGGCGCCCGTGCGGGCGAGATCGAGCTGACTCTGGTGCCGCTGTCGACATTGGCCGGCGGCACCAGCCCGTCGCTGATCGAACAGGTCGTCAGCGTCGCCGAGAGCAGCAGGGGCAAAAGGGATCGCCGAGGAAAGGAAACAAACGCCATACTCTTATCGCTTCCGCAGGCCGACTGGGCAGTGACAGAAAAAACTCACTCCAATTTTAATTAAAAACGGTGAATGAAAACTTACCGGCACAATCTGAACGCGACGGAGATGAAAAAGGCCGCTTTCGGGGCCTTTGATCTGTCGTTTAACTCACGCTGCCCGTGTGTACCGGGCTCCAGGCGATTGCCCTGCTCCGCGCAGCCGGAAATTCGAAAGAAGCGTCTTCAGCTGGGTACTTTCGTCGGCCAGCGTGCGGCTTGCCGCCGTCGTCTCCTCGACCATTGCGGCATTCTGCTGCGTCATCTGATCCATATGGTTGACGGAGCCGTTGATCTCGTTCAGCCCGGTCGACTGCTCGCGTGCCGCCGTAGCGATCGACGCGACGTGGTCGTTGACCTTGTTGACCAGCGACTCGATCTCCAGCAGCGCCTCGCCCGTCGAGCGCACCAGTGCCACCCCGCCCTCGACCTCCGTCGCCGACCGGCTGATCAGTTCCTTGATCTCCTTAGCCGCATTGGCCGAACGCTGGGCGAGTTCGCGCACTTCCTGCGCGACGACGGCAAAGCCGCGGCCCGCCTCGCCTGCCCGCGCCGCCTCGACGCCGGCATTGAGCGCCAGCAGGTTCGTTTGAAAGGCGATCTCGTCGATAACCGAGATGATCTGGTTGATCCGGCTCGAAGATTCCTCGATCCGGCCCATCGCCGTTACCGCATTGCGGACGATCTCGCCGGAGCGTCCGGCGCTCGCCTTGGTCTCGGCCACCATCTCGCGCGCCTCGTTCGCCCGCTCGGATGCCGTCTTGACCGTGGCGGTGATCTCGTCGAGCGCTGCCGCCGTCTCTTCAAGGGCCGCCGCCTGCTGTTCCGTCCGCTTCGACAGGTTGCCGGTTGCTTCGCTGATATCGGAAGCGCTGTCGTTGACGACGCGGCTCGATTCGGCGATCGCGTGGATGACGCCGTTCAGCGCATCGACGGCGGCGTTGAAGTCACCCCTCAGCTTGGCGTAATCCTCGCCGATATCGCCGATCGCAACCGTCAGGTCGCCGCCCGCAAGCTTTTCCAGGCCGACGCCGAGCGCCTGCATCGCGAGTGTCTGCCGCTCGGAAGCCGAACGCAGGCTCGCCTCGTTGCCGCGGCGCTCGTCCTCGATCTGCCGCTGCCTTTCGTCTTCCCGGCCGCGCAGCGCGCTGCGCTCGTCGACGGAATCGCGCAGCACCAGCAGCGCCTTGGCCATCTGGCCGATTTCGTCGCGACGATCGCTGCCGGCGATCTCCACCGATGCTTCCTCGGCGGCGATCGCATTCATTGCCGTCTTCAGCCGGGCGATCGGCACGGTGACGCTGCGCACGATGGCATAGGCGATGGCAATCGTGGCGGCTGCACCGAGCAGGCAGAGCACCGCCGCCCAGATCGCATTCTGGCGATAGAGGGCGGCAAGGTCGTCGGCATAGACGCCGGTGCCGACGATCCAGCCCCAGGGCTCGAAGCCGGCGACATAGGAATATTTCAGCACCGGCTCGTCGGCGCCCGGCTTCGGCCAGTAATAATCGACGAAGCCCTTGCCGTCCTTCTTCACCTTGTTGACGAATTCGACGAACAGGAACTTGCCGTTCGGATCCTTCATCTGCGAAATGTCGGTGCCATTCAGTGCCGGCTTGATCGGATGCATCACCATGGTGGGATGCATGTCGTTGATCCAGAAATAGCCGTCGGCGCCGTAGCGCATCGCGCCGATCACGTCCTTGGCTGCCGCCTGAGCCTGCTCGCGGGTCATCGTGCCCGCCTGCTCCATCTTGTAATATTTGTCGAAGATGCCGATCGCCGTCGCCTCCATCTTCTCCAACCCCGCCTTCCGCTCCGCTTGAAGCTCGGAATAGGAATAGTTCAGAAAGAACACCATCGTTGCTGCGAGCACGGCAAGCGTGAAGCCGACGAGGCAGTAAAGGCGTGTGGAAATCTTGATGTTGCGCATGAGGTTCCCGGCGAGTCTTCTATGTGAAATCGTTCACATACTGGCCCATCAGAATTACTGGAGCGTAAAGTTTGATTAGAAGACAATTAAATAACGTAAGGGAGGTATTGGCTTTAATATTCAACCAATTGAAATTGAATGGAATTTTGATCTGTGCCCGGTTCGGCATCTTTCGGCCGCCGTCTACCCCAAGGACCTGGTCCGGCAGTCTTTTACAGCCTCCAGCCTTTGCACTAGGGTACTCATCAGTGAATCGCCGGTCTATGACCCGCACCAGATGGAGAACTTTTGATGACCGATGCCGCCAAGCCGAGAGGCGAACTGACGCTGCGCACGCTCGCCATGCCGGGTGATGCCAACCCCGCCGGCGATATCTTCGGCGGCTGGGTCATGGCGCAGATGGACCTTGCATCGGGTATCCGCGCCGCCGAGCGCGCCAGGGGCCGCGTCGTCACCGCCGCCGTCAAGGAGATGGCCTTCGAACTGCCCGTCAAGATCGGCGACACGCTGTCGGTCTACACCGACATCGAGCGCGTCGGCCGCACCTCGATCACGCTGATCGTCGAAGCTTGGGCGCATCGTGCCCGTTACGCCAAGATGGAGAAGGTTACCGCCGCCACATTCATCATGGTGGCGCTCGACGAAGAGGGCAAACCGAAGGCCGTCCCCGAGGAGTAACACTCTCGAAACCGAGGGATAAGGCATGGAAACGGTCACCTCGCCGGAAGTCTTCCTTCACATCAAGGTGGTGATGGGCATGGTCATCAGCCTTTCGCTTGCCAGGCTGCTGACCGGCGTTGCCGGCATCGTCCAGCATCCCGGCAAGGCGAAAGTCTATGCCGTCCATCTCGGCTGGGCGCTCTCCCTTTTCCTCTTCATCATTCACATCTGGTGGTGGGAATATCGCCTGCAGGCCGTGCCTGCGATCGGCTTCGGCATCTATCTGTTCCTCGTCTGCTTCTGCAGCCTGTTCTTCCTGCTCTGCGCCCTGCTCTTCCCGGCGAGCCTCGATGAATATGGCGGCTACGAGGAGTATTTCATTTCCCGGCGCAAATGGTTCTTCGGCATCCTCGGCCTGATCTATGCCGTCGATATCCTCGACACGGCGATCAAGGGGCCGGAACGCATCCTCTCGCTCGGCTGGGAATATCCCGCCCGCAACATCGTCTACATCCTGCTGTGCGTCCTCGCCGCCTGGACACCCAACCGCCGCTTCCACACCGGCTTCATCATCGCCAACCTGGTCTATCAGGTCAGTTTCATCTTCCGGCTCTATGATGTGCTGGGGTGAGGAGCGATCGGGCGCAGCCCGAGCAATCGATCCAGTGAATCGATTGCAGCGACGAACGCCCTGAGCCCAAGCGAAGGGCCGGGCAGCGGCTTGCTCCCTCTTCTCCCCAGCGAGAAGAAGATGCCCATCAGGCCAGATGAGGGGGTGAGCGGCAAGGCCGCGAATGCCCGGAGCGCAAGCGAAGGGCAATGAATGGTGTACCGCGCGGCCCCCTCATCCGACCCTTCGGGCCACCTTCTCCCCGCTGGGGAGAACAGAGAGCAGCCCATTCACCCTCTCAAAAACTGCGATCCCTTATCAAACCCCAAACCCGGAAAGATCTTCCCCGTCAGATCGTCCACGCCGACATCGAACTGCCGATAGAGCATCGCCGCCGCCACCTCGCGCACGTCGGCGGTCGGCATCAGGTCCCGGTCGTCGAGCAGCTGGCCGTCGCCGATGCCGGGCCACTTGCCGAGAATGCGGCCGCCGTTGATCGCGCCGCCCGCCAGCAGCGCACAGCCACCGGTACCGTGGTCGGTGCCGGCGGAGCCGTTCTGGCGGGCGGTGCGTCCGAATTCTGTCATGGCGAGCACCACGGTCTTTGACCAGATCACAGGCCCGAGCGTCGTCTTCAACGTGTTGATCGCCTGGGCGAGATCCTGTGCCGGCCGCTTGAACTGGCTGGCCTGGCCGATATGCGTATCCCAGCCGGTGATCGAGAAACTGGCGATGCGGTAATCGCCCTTCAGCATGTTGGCGGCGAGCGCCGCCACATCGGCAACCTTCTCGCCGCGCTGGCCATCCGGCTCGACCATCATCGACGCGGCGTCGGCCCGCGTCGCCTCGGCAAGTGCCGCGGCAAACGGCGGATCGCCGGCATAGAGCCGCGCCAGGAACTGCATCTCGTCGCGCGCCGGCGCCAGATTGGAATCCGACGCCCAGACATCGACGTCGTTCGGCCCGGAGAGGATCAGCTCGGTCGAGGTGTTGACGTCGATCGCCTTGCGCGCATCCGAGCGCGGAATGACCGCGAGTGCCCGGTTCAGCCAGCCGGTCTTTTCCTCGGCGACATGTTCACCGCCCGATTCCAGCATATCCTGACCGTCGAAATGGCTGCGCTGGTCGCGATAGGGCGTCGACACCGCCTGCACGAAGGCGAGTTCCCGGCCCTTCCACAGCGGCATCAGATCGGCGGCGGCGGGATTAAGACCGAAATGTCCATCGAGGTCGAGAAGCCCTGTATCGGGCGTCAGCGCCAAGGTCGGCCGGAGCGCGGCAAAGCCGGCATCGCCATAGGGCTGCACCAGATCCAGCCCGTCCATTGCACCGCGCAGCACGATAGTGACGAAGCGGTTGTCACCGGGCATCGCCGCGAAGGTGACCGGGGTGAAGACGGGAGCGGCAGCGAGACAGCAGGCTGAGGTCAGAAAACCGCGGCGGGAAAGCGAGATCCGGTTCATCGACAGCGTCATGGCGAAAGTCTCCTATCGGCGGTTGAATTCAGGCGATGCCAGCACCAGCGTCAGGCCGCTGATCTTGTTCGGCGCCTGCGACACCACGCGGATCGTCTCGTCGCGCGCAGCATCGGCAAGCGTCGACTTCAGGAATTCGCGCGGATCCTTGTCGCGGCCGAACTGTGCAGAAGCGCGTCTTGCCCAAGCCAGTCGCTCGGCGAGCTGGCTGCCTGTGATCCAGGCGGAAAAACCTTCCTCGAAGCCGGCTGGGCTCGGCGGCAGCCAGGTCGGCTGTCCCATGCGCTTCAGCGCCCCCTGCCCCAGCGCCCGCGCCGTCCGGAAGGCCTTGAGACGCTTGTCCCTCGCCTCGCCGGCAGGATCCGTGGTCACAGGCGATCCCACCATGCCGGGCGTATTGGTCGCCATGTCACCCTCCTCAGTGCCCTGCTGGTTTGCCGCCAGGAAGCTGCCGACGACGCCGTTGACCGGCCCCGCATTCAGCGCCCTGAGACCCGCAACGACGTAGTCGAAGGGCTGTCGCGCCTTGGCGCCCTCGTTCTGCCAGGCGGCGGGATGGTCGAGCATGGCGGTGTAGACGGCGGTGAGATCGCCATCCGTCTTCTTCCAGACGGTCGCCATGTTGGACACCATGCCCTCGTCGGGCTGGTCGGAGACGAAATGCACTGCCAGCTTGCGGCTGATATGCGCCGCCGTCTTCGGATGGACGGAAAGATCGTCGAGCATATCGAGATAATCGTCTCGCGAGCGCTTGCGCCCGCCATAGCTGACGCCGAGCACCTCATGCAGGCCGGGCTCGGAAATATTCGGCCGAAAGGCGATGTCCATCTCCTTGCGGTCGATGGTGAGCCCCGTTAGCACCATGGCCGCCGCCGTCACATCGGCCTGGCTGTAGCCGCTGCCGGCGCCGAGCGTGTGCAACTCCAGCAGTTCGCGGCCGAGATTTTCGTTCAGCCCCTTGTTGCGCTTGATACCGCCGGCCGAATCCGGCCCGAGCGAATCCGCCTGGTCGAGATAGATCAGCATGGCCGGATGGGCCGTGGCGCTGCGCAACAGATCACCGAACTTGCCTGCGATAAACGGCCGGATCGCCTCGGTCTCATAGAGCGGCACGATGAGGCGCATCGGCAGGCTCTTATTGGCGCTGGTGGAGAAATGATCGTTCCAGAAGGTCGAAAGCCGCTCGTAGAAGCCGTAGGGCGACAGCACCGCCTGCATCAGCCGCAGGTTCGCATCATGCTGGAACTGCTGCTGCGCCTGGTGCTGCACGCCCTTTCGCATCTCGCGCCGCGCTGGGTCGTCGGTCACCGTCTTGGCGTCCTCGCGGATCTGCCTCAGCTGCTCCTGCAGGCTGAGGATCGCGCGATGGCGCATGTCGGGACCGCCGAGCGGAAAGTCCGGCGTCGCCGCCACGCCCTTGCCAAGCTGACCGATCAGCTCGTCCTTGTTCTGCGGCGGCGTCTCGCCCGGCCGGAACCCATAGCCGAACCGGATCGCAGCCATCGTCGGGAAAGAGAGGCTCATGGCCGGTCAACTCCTGATCAATAAAGAGTGACAGGCTGCCAGCCGATTGCGACGGCAATCTGTAGGAAATGTGGCGATATCCAGACATGGACGATTTGTAATCTGTTGAAAAAACTACAATTTACGCCCGAAAGATGAAGGATGCTCCAATTGCGATAAGCGCAAAGCCGATCGCGTGATTCCAGGTCAGGTTCTCGCCGAGCCAAAAGATCGAAAAGCCGGCAAAGACCAACAGCGTGATCACCTCCTGCATCGTCTTCAACTGCGCCGTCGTATAGACCGCCGAGCCGATACGGTTGGCCGGCACTGCCAGGCAATATTCGAAGAAGGCGATGCCCCAGCTGACGAGGATGGCAAGGAAGATGGCGCTGCTCTTGTGCTTGAGATGGCCATACCAGGCAAAGGTCATGAAGATGTTGGAGGCAAACAGCATGATGACAGGCCAAAGGGCGGCGGGAGAAAAGGACATGGAGTAACTCGGGCTGTGGAGGAAACGGTCGATCCGGTTCGATACCGGCGAGCTCTACCTAGCACGCCGCCATTCGACGGCAAGCCCCCGAGGCTCGGACCGATCGTCTCATGCGGCAGAGACGAGGCGGATAGCCGGCACGTTTTCCAGCACTGGCCATGGCCGGTAGGCCATGAGCAAAGACCGGCGACATCAGCCGCCGGCCTCTGTAACCGCCGGCAGCGCTAGATTCGCATCGCGCCATGCGGCTCCTTGGCTTCCTCCATGCCGAAGCGCACATCCTTTTTCTCGTAGCCAAAGCCGGCGAGCAGGGCGACGGCGAGCGCCACCACCGCCGCGACGATCAGCAGCGCATAGGCGTAATCGCCATCCCAGCGGGCGGCGAGGCCCGCCTGCAGCGTCGCATTGCCGGAGGCCAGCAGGTTGCCAAGCTGATAGGCGAAGCCCGGGAAGGTGCCGCGCACCTCGTCCGGCGACAGCTCGTTCAGATGCACCGGCACGATGCCCCAGGCGCCCTGCACGAAGAACTGCATGAGGAAAGCACCGATGGCGAGCAGCACCGGCCCCGGCGCATAGGCCCAGAGCGGGGCCACCGGCACGGCGATCAGCGCGGCAGTGACGATCGCCCGCTTGCGGCCGATCCGCTGCGACAGCGCCCCGAAGAACAGGCCGCCGCAGATCGCGCCGATATTGTAGACGATGGCAATGGCGCCAACCGTATAGCTCGAATAGTTGCGCTGGCTTTCGAGGAAGGTCGGGTAGATATCCTGCGTGCCGTGGCTGAAAAAGTTGAACGCCGTCATCAAGAGCACCGCCCAGATGAACAGCGGGATATTTTCGCGCAGCACTGTCAGGAACGGCGGGCGCCCCTCGGCCTGCCGTCTCAGAAAGGCGGGACTCTCCTCGACATTCCGCCGGATGTAGAGCACGAGCAGCGCCGGAGCCGCGCCGATGAAGAACATGCCGCGCCAGCCGATGACGGGAAAGAGCAGGAAAAACACGATCGAGGCGATCAGATAGCCCGAGGGATAACCCGCCTGCAGGATGCCTGAGACGATGCCGCGGCTTTCCTCCGGCACCGTCTCCATGACCAGCGAGGCGCCGACGCCCCACTCACCGCCCATAGCAATGCCATAGAGTGCTCGGAGAACCAGGAACATGGTGAGGCCGGTGGAAAAGCCGGTGAGGAATTCGAACAGCGAATAGAGCAGCACGTCGGCCATCAGCGTGATGCGCCGGCCGTATCGATCGGCCGCCAGTCCGAAGATCAGTGCGCCGAGCGCCCGCATGGCGAGCGTCAGGAAGATCGCCACCGAGACGGCGGGGACGTCGGTATGGAATTCCTCGGCGATATATTTAAGAACGAAGACGAGAATGAAGAAATCGAAGGCGTCGAGCGTCCAGCCGAGATAGCTGGCGATGACGGTGTTACGCTGCTGCGGCGTCAGCCGGCGCAGGCTTTCCAAAGCGGACATCTGATATTCCTCCGTCCGAAAGCGGCGGCGAGGCGGGCAATTCCGGATGCCGTCGGAAGGGGTGCCCAAAACGGGCGGGTTGCGGCTGTCAGGGCTGCGGTTGCGGGAAAGCACATTCGCAATCGGAGACAGCGGAAACAACGGCAGCGATGCTGACCGAGTTCCATCACGTTTGTCGTGATTAAGAGCGGCGGTCCGGTGGCGGGAGCACCTCCCGGCGCTCCTTGTCCGCGGGGCGGCACCCACCAATCCCCCTCATGCTGAGGTCCGCAGCCCGACAGGGCGGAGCCTCGAAGTACGCGCCGCAACATTGCTTCTTGCATCCATCAGCCGCCGGAGCACCCGTCTCGCCCTTCGGATGAGGAGCCTCGGAGCATCCGCAACGTCACTCAAACAACCCTGCCCCGGCACGCCCACGCCACCGACGCAAACGACCGCGGCCCATCCGGCTCGCCGGCTTCATATGCCGCCCTGACGGCCGCATCGACTGCCTTTCGCTTGGCCGGGTCCAGCCCGGCGACATATTTGCCGAGCGGCCCCTCGCCAGCGGCGATCGGCCCCCAATAGTCCTCGAAGGAGCCGTATTCCATCCGGATCAGCAGCGACGTCTCCTCGACGTCGACGAGGCCTTGACTGACAAAACTCTGCTTCATCTCCCCCGGCCGCATCATCGGCTGGAAGCAGTATTTGCGACGCAGCGGCAGCGCGTCCTCGTCGAGCATGACAGCCGTGTCCCACATCATCCGCATGATCGGCATGCCACCGTAATGGTCCCAGACGGCGGCGGCAACCACACCGCCCGGGCGCACGACACGGGCCATTTCCGAAACAGCCTTGCCCGCCTCCGGCACGAAATGCAGCACGAGCAACGAGATCGCCCGGTCGAAGCGGTTATCCTCAAAGGGCAGCGCGCAGGCATCCGCCTGCCGGATCGCGATCCGCGGATCGGTATTGCGCCGTGTCGCCGCCTCGACAAAAACCGGCGAATAATCGATCGCGGCGATCTCCTTCAAGCCCGGTCTTCCCGCCAGCGCAAAAGTCAGGCTGCCTGTGCCGCAGCCGACATCCAGCACGCGATCCCCGTCCGCCAATCCGGCGAAATCGATCAGCAGCGGCGCCAGCCTCTTGCTCCAGCGCCCCATCAGCCGCTCATAACCATCCGCACTTTCGACATTGAAACTCGACGGCATCGAAACCTCCCTCTTCAACAACGATGGTCTATCGCCTTGGAGCCGAGCGATCCGTCGCCTTGCGCAAGGCGGGTCGGGCTCCCCGTCGTCCCCGGTTCAGGCCGGGGACGACGGGGAGTGTATCAGGCGGATGCCTTGCCGAGAACGCTCCAGTCGAAGCCCCGCGCCCAATCGGCATAGCTGTGCCAGCCGACATCAGGGAAATCGCGGCGCAGGGCAGCGATGTCGGCGTCGTAGCCGGTGCGGTCGAACCATTCGAACATCAGCGCCGCGTCCTCGCTCTGCTGCCGCATGGCGGCGATCGGCAACTCCTGGTAGCGTATCGGCCGATCGAGCGTCTCGGACAGGATCTTCGCCTGCTGCTCGCCAGACAATTCGTCACCGGCAATATCGAAACGCTTGCCGAACACCTGTTCGCGCCGCTCGGCCAGTGCTGCAACGAAAGCGCCGATGTCCTTGATGGTGATCTGCTGCAGCGGGCGGGTCGGCGGCAGGGCAGCGGCGTAGACGCCCTGGCGCAACCCGTCGATCGCCCAGGGCGCCACCGTATTTTCCATGAAGGCGACGGGCGCGCTGATCGTATAGGGAATGCCGAGGCCTGCGATATGCTTTTCGACGAGGTACTTGCTGTCGAAATGCGGAATGCCGGTTTTCTTGTCCGCATCGCCAACGGAGGAATAGATCAGGTGACCGATGCCGGCGGCCTTTGCCGCATCGGCCACGGTGATGCCCTGGCGCGTTTCCGCCTCCGTCCCGGCCTCGTAGCTATCGCCCATCAGGAACATCGTATCGACGCCCTCAACCGCCCTCGCCACGGATGCGCCATCGTTGAGATCGCCGGCGACGACCTCGACCCCAGCCGCGGCCAGCCGCTTTGCGCCATCGCTGTCCGGCTTGCGTGAGATCGCCTTGACACGGTGTCCCCGCGCGATCAGGGCGCGAACGACCGCGCCGCCCTGCTGGCCGGTGGCGCCGGCAACCAGAACGTTTCGTGTGTTGTTCATCTGTCTGCTCCTTGCTTGTGACTGATGGAGCAAAGTTAGGGCCTGTTGCATTGGACCATAATGGCCTATAATTGGGAAACATCGTACCATATCAGGCTACAATGCTCGACCTCAACGATATCATGATCTTCGCCCGCGTCATCGAGGCCGGCAGCTTCACCGCCGCGGCGCGCCTGCTCGGCATGCCGAAGACAACAGTCAGCCGACGCATTGCCGCTCTCGAGCGCGAACTCGGCCTGCGCCTGCTGCAGCGCACGACCCGCAGCCTCAGCCCGACGGATGCCGGCCGCCTCTATTACGAGGAAAGCAGCCAGGCGCTCCGCACGATCGAAGGCGCCAACCTGCGTCTTGCGGAGGCAAGGGCGGAGCCCGCCGGCACGATCCGCATATCGGCGCCGGTCGGCTTCGGCGGCCACTTCCTGCAGGACGCGATCTTCGACCTTCTGACGACCTACCCGAAGTCGAGGGTCGAATTGCGGCTGACCGACGACAGGCTGAATCTCGTCGAAAACGGCATAGACCTCGCCTTCCGCACCGGCATTCTGGAGGATTCGACGCTGATCGCCCGCAAGCTCGGCTCTACCCATCGCTTGCTCTGCGCGAGCCCCGACTATCTCGCCCGCTGCGGCGCGCCCGATCGCCCGGCAGATCTCGTCCGCCACGACTGCGTTATCGCCGGCCAATCCACCCATGCGCAATGGCTGCTCGAAGGCCCGCACGGACAGGAAACGATCCCGGTCTCGGGGCGCTTCGCCGCCAATGAAATGCAGGCGGTCATGGCCGCGGCGATCGCCGGTTACGGCATCGCCCGACTGCCCCATGGGGTCGCAAACGCCTATATCAGGGATGGGCGGCTGTGCCGCGTTCTCGACGGCTACACGACCCCAGTCGGCGGCCTGCACGTCGTCTATCCGAGCAGCCGGCACCTGCCGCCTCTGGTCAAGACCTTTATCGAACTCGCCGCCAGACGGTTGAACGCGGGAGCCGATGGCAGCGACGACTTCGCCATCATATAGCGGTAGCCCCGTTACACTTCCTTCAGCACCACCTTGCCGTCGAGGCTTTCTATCAAGGTTGCACTCGCCTGATTGAGGCCTGCGACCTCAACGGCGATGCCATGTGCCTTGAATCGCTGCACGACCTTGTCGAGCGCTGCGACGGCGGTGATATCCCAGAAATGCGCCTCGGAGACGTCGATCAGCACGGTCTTGCCGATCGCGTCCTGAACGTCGAAGGCGTCGACGAAGACATCGGCGGAGGCAAAAAACACTTGGCCCGACACGCGATAGGCGCGCCGTCCGGCGGATTGATCGGGCGCGACATCGATGCGCAGCAGGCGGGCGACCTTGAAGGTGAAGAACACGCCGCTGAGCAGTACCCCGACCGTCACGCCCAGCGCCAGATTGGCGGTGAAGACGGTGACCACGACGGTCGCCACCATGACGGCGCTCGACATCCGAGGATGGACCACCACGGCCCGGAGCGACGACCAGTCGAAGGTGTCGATCGAGACCATCACCATGATCGCCACCAGCGCCGCGACCGGAACCTCGGAAACCCATGGCTTCAGGAGCACCATCAGGATCAGCAGGAACGCGCCGGCAAACAGCGTCGAGAGCCGGCCGCGCCCGCCATATTTCACGTTGCTCACCGTCTGGCCGATCATGCCGCAGCCGGCGATGCCGCCGAACAGGCTCGCGGCCGCATTGGCGAGACCGAGACCGGTGCATTCGCGGTTTTTCGAACTCGGCGTATCCGTCAGATCGTCGACGACGCTCGCGGTCATCATCGATTCCAGCAGCCCGACCATGGCGATGGCCAGTGCGGGGCCGGCGATGATCCGCAGGGTTTCCAGCGTCAGCGGCACCGCCGGCAAGGCGAACACCGGAAGCGAATCCGGCAGCCTGCCGAGATCGGCGACGGTGAGAACGGGAAGCCCTGAAGACACCGAGGCGACGGTCAGGATCAGGACGCAGATCAGCGGCGACGGGATCGCCGTAGTGATCCGCGGCGTCAGATAGATGATCGCAAGCCCGGCGCCCAGCACGGCATATTCCATCCAGCCGGCGCCGATAATGTGCGGCATCTGCGCGGCAAAGATCAGGATGGCAAGCGCATTGACGAAACCGGTGCGCACGGATTTGGAGACGAAGCGCATCAGCACGCCGAGCCGCAGCAGGCCGAACCCGATCTGCAGCAGCCCCGCCAGCAGCCCGGCCGCGAACAGATAGGGCAGTCCATGGGCGTGCACCAGCGGTGCCGCCACCAGTGCGACCGACCCGGCCGCCGCTGAAATCATCGCCGGGCGCCCGCCGGTAAACGCAATGACGATGCCGATGACGAAGGAGGCGAACAGGCCGACTTCTGGATCGACCCCCGCCACGAATGAAAAGGCGATGACCTCGGGGATCAGGGCGAAGGTCGCCACCGCCCCGGCAAGCATTTCGCGCATGGGATTGGCGGCCCAATCGCGACGGATAGAGGAAAGCAGCATGGGATGGAGTCTCGCAAAGCATGGCCCGACACGCTCTGCCGAGCGGTCGCGTGATGGCGTGCAGGTTTGCGTTGTCTGGCGGATCGGCGGCCAGAAGAGCCACCCGGGGTCTCACCGGGTCCGTGGTGAATGCCTGGGGTATAGACGAAAATTTTGTCGCAGTGCAACATTCAAATGTGCAGGAATGAAAGCGAAAGCGGCGAGCGAATTGATAACAGCCTGAGCGCGCCGCTTGAGATCACGCCGGACGCCACGATGAAACTCGTCGCCGAGGTGCTCCTTCGCTGCGCGACCGCAGCCGAGGCCCCCTTCATTGCCAGAGGAAATCCGGGCCTGTGCTCTGCGACGTAAGCTTGAGTGTGCCATCCGGTTGAACCACATAGGTCTCGAATACACGATAACCGAATTGGCCGAGAAAGGTATTTTTGACCACAGTCCCCGGTCGATAGGGTGAGTGAACGACCTTTCCGCCAGAGGTCAGGCTACCCGAAAGAGGTTGAGGGCCTTCCGCGTTGGCGCAGGCCGTGAGGGTGAAGAGAATGGCAAGGAGTATGTGCCTCATCCGGATGATCTCCCTGGAAGGGTCCAGCGACGTGCACGACGTCAATCTCCTTTTTATCAGATCGCTGCCCTGCTGCTGTCAAAATCTTTGCGTCGGGCCGCCTCTGCTCGCGAGAGCGCGCTGACAATCCTTTCGTCGGTGAAAGGCTTGGAGATCACGTCGAGCGCTCCAGCGATACCGTTGCCGACACTCTCGGGACTACCGGTCACGAAAATAACGTCCACGCCGAAGCGATCGATCAGCCGGCGCGCAAGCTGGGCGCCGCTCAGCCCGTCGGAAAGGCTGAGATCGACGAGCGCTACATCGCTTCTCGGAGCGTAGGCTAGAGCTTGCTCCACCGTCGAAAGCGGCCCGACAGTCTGGTGTCCAGCCTCTTGCGCAATGCGTTCCAGCTCCAGAGCGATAATATTCTCATCTTCAACGATCATGACCTTCATGAATAAGCCTCCTTATCCGGCCGCGGGGGCACACCGCCGGCAACGGCTACAACGCGGCTGGTTCCAGAATGTTTCCACTCTGCATTGAATTTCCTTCAAGACCTCGGACGCCGCCCGGTCGAACTTCGGCCGAGCCGGTTGAAATCCGGTCATCAGCCCCCGCCTTGCCGGCTGCTATCCAAGGCCGGCAAGGCAATTGCCCTCTCGTCACGATTTCTCGTTTGCACCCTCGGCCCGGAAAGCCGCCTCGCCGGCATCGGAGACCTCGACCCACTTCTTGTCGGGCTCGGCGTCGGCGACATAAGCGTCGTTCCAGTTCCACCACTTGTAGGTCGCTGTCTGGGGATAACCCTCCGGCGAATCCTCCCAGACTTCCTGGCGGCCGAGCGGCGTGATGTCGAGATAGTTCCAGGTGCCGCCCATCTGCTCGTCGCCGCGGTTGTTGATGAAATAGGTGCGGAAGATGCGCTCGCCGTCGCGGTAGAACACGTTGGTGCCGTGCCACTCGTCGACGCCGAAATCCTTGTCGAAACTGTCTGCGATCGTCACCCACGGCATCGTCCAGCCCATCCGCGCTTTCAGCCGGGCAATATCGGCCTGCGGTGCGCGTGAGGCGAAAACCAGCGTCGTGTCGCGGGCGTTGAGATGGGCGACGTGGGCGACCTGATCGGCCACCATCGAGCAGCCTCGGCAGGCGTGCTCGGGCCAACCGAAGACGCCTGGCTCGTAGAAAGCGCGGTAGACGATCAACTGGTGCCGGCCTGCAAACAGATCGAGCAGGCTTACCCTTCCCTCAGTCCCTTCGAAGACATAATTCTCTTCCACGACCACCCAGGGCATGCGCCGCCGCTCGGCGGCAAGCGCATCGCGAGCGCGGGTATGGGCCTTCTCCTTCACCAGAAGTTCCCTACGAGCCACTTCCCAGGCCTGCTGCGAGACGACCGCGGGCTTGTGCATCGCCTGCCCACCTTTTCCATTCTCCGTTGTTGCAGTCATTGCGTCGATCTCCTCTTTGAGGCGAATTCCCGCGCTCCGTTGGCGAAACCGGTTCATCGCGCATTGATCGGAGATAGTTTCGCATCGGAGATCGGACAGTGGGAGTAACAAGTGTGACCGTAATTCCCCCGGTCGGCGCCGCCGATCCGGCCGCCGGCAACGAAGTGATTGGCTAGCGTTAGCGCAAGCCACCCTCGCAGCGCGACCAGCCCAGCCGGCGCGCATCGATTGGCAAAATCTTGTTTCATATGGCGCTGCAGATCGCTTCCCGCCGGTAATAGCCTTAATGAGGCAGCGTTTCGTCAGTCCGGCTGAAAACGCGCGTGCCCTTTTCTTCGATCTGGCTCAATCGACTGTAACCGATGACATTCGGCTTGGCAGCGATCTGGGCGACCAGAATCGCGCCCGCCGAAATACTTCAAACCATCGCAGCCGGTTTGATCGGGAGAGAGTTGCCAAAAGCAGGCGAGTATCGGAAGCTCGTTTTTTGGCTATCAGGCGACGGATTGTTCGATATGACGACAGCCTCTTCCAGTGAGCCGGCCAGGCACGGCACCGCCAGGATCTGCCGCGGCTGCTGGGATCAGATGCATATGCCGATCCCGATCGGCGGCCCGCTCGCGCTTCCTTTCCGCGCCTTCGGCATCACCCGCAGCAAGATGAACCCCGATATCTGCACGATCTGCGAACGCTCTTTCCAGTACGTCAAGAAGCAGCGCCAGATCACCGTCGACGCCACCATCCTGTTTGCCGATATCAGGGGATTCACGGACCTGTCGGAGCGCATCGAGGCGGTGCAGCTGAGCGAGATCGTCAGCCTGTTCCAGGATCGCTGCGCCCAGGCGATCTGGGCGCATGACGGCATCGTCAACAAGCAGATGGGCGACGGCCTGATGGCGATCTTCAATTTTCCCATTGTCAGCAAAAATCACGCCAGCGCCGCGATCCTGGCTGCCCAGGAGATCCAGCGCAACTGCGCCGCGGCGCTGAATGGCCTGGCGCTCGAGGCCCTACCCGGCCGCACCCTCGGCGTCGGCGTCGGCATCCATTCCGGCGAGGTGCAGATCGGCGAATTCTCGACCTTCCGCAGCGATTTCACCGCCATCGGCGGCGTCGTCAACCAAGCCGCCAGGCTCGAATCCCATGCCGCCGCCGGCGAGATCCTGATCTCGGCAGAAACGGCCGCGAAGGCCCCCGACCTCGCGGCAGGCGCCGAAACCCGCATGTTGGCCCTGAAGGGCATCGAGCAGCCGGTGCAGGCACGTGTGCTGGCCAAGCACTGAGCGACGGCGATTGCGGCCCGCTCAAAGCATCATCCCGCCGCCGACATGGCGGCTGCAGTTTCTCACGCTGTGATTGCGAAACATATTCGATTACCAGCCGGTTAATCCTCCGGAAACAAACATCGCTTATCTCTAAGCCGTTTAACAGCTGGGGTTTCTCATGGGCAGTTTTTCTCTGTTTCACTGGTTGATCGTCTTGATCCTGTTCGGCGTGCCATTGTTCTTCGTTTTCAGAAAACCGCTGGTTGGGCCGAACCGCTTCGGCGGCCGGCCGCCGGCCATGGGTTTCGGCCAGGCGATTGGAAGCTATTTCAAGAACTATGTGAACTTCAACGGCAGAGCGAGCCGATCGGAATTCTGGTATTCGGCACTCTTTGTCTCTCTCGTCGCCATCGCTTTGCTTGTCGTGGATCGGAGCCAAACCTTGAACCGGATCTGGTCGCTGGCCACGTTTCTTCCGTGGATCGCCGTGGCCGCCCGACGCCTTCACGACATCAACCGAAGCGGATGGTGGCAGCTTCTTGCACTATTAGTTCCCATTGGGTCGGTCGTCGTGCTCGTATGGTACTGCAGGGCGTCGACAATGGATGATTCCAGGGAAGCCGTGTTCGCGTGAGCAAGGTGTGAGAATGGTCCTCGCGGGTTGAGCGGGTCCGAGGCACCGGTCATCGTCGTTACGCGGACTGCGGGGTGCGGTCCGCTTCTGACGGCATCCCGAAGGGGACCGGCGCGGTTGGCAAAAGCCCGCCTCTGCCTCAGTACTTCATGTTCCGTAATTCAGGAAAATCATAGTAACGCAGCCGCTTGTCATGGCAGCGATAGTCGTTCTTTTTCAAGTCCACTATCAAGTCGTGTTGCAAGCTCAGGCCGATATAGGACCAATTCGGATTGCTGCGTTCCGTCGTGCGCGTGCAATAAGCATATATCTGCTTTTCCGGATTCAGCAGAACCACGCTCGAAATCTCGGCCTTTACGAAGTTCCCCGGCTTAATGGTTCCCTGCAGCACATCGACGTGCTCGCGCCGAATTACGCTGGAAGGCGGCCGCTGGGAATCTGCAACGGATTGCGGAACCGGCGCCTGGCAGCCAGCCAGCGCCAGCAGGGCAGCGCAGACAAGGAATTTGCTTTTCATTCGGCTGGATCTTCCTCTACGAAAATCGATGGACTGAACTTTCCGGATGGACAGCGCTCGCACAACGCTGGGGCAAATCGCGCCGCCACTCAACAATGCCTGGAACGGCGACTCAACCCGAGCCCTCGTCCTGGGTCAGGTCTTCATGCCGGTCAGCTCGGGAAACGGGTAGTAGCGCAGCCGCTTGTCTTTGCAGCGATTATCGTTCGCGGTCCCGCCTAGGATTTGGCTATCCGTGAAAGAGATGCCGAGATAGGCCCAGTCTCCCCAGCTGCGTTTGGGCACCACGCGGACACAGTAGGCATAGATCTTCTTCTCGGGATCAAGCAGCACAACGCTCGAAATCCGGGCCCAGACGACTTCTCCCGCTTCGTGTCTATAACTTCTCTTGAAGATGAGGTTGATGAAGTTCTGCCGGACGTCATTCGAGGGAGGCCGCTGGGAATCGGCAACGGATTGCGACACCTGGGCATTGCAGCCGGCGAGCATCAGGAAGGCAGCGCAAGCAAGGACTTTTATTTTCATTCAGTTGGATCTCCAAGAATCGGAGCGTAATAAACGCTGCGCATTCTTACAAACACAGCGGGAACAATATTTGCAATACGCGAAAATGAATATTATTGAACCTGCGCATGTGACTGCATGACAGTGGATATGGCTGCGTCGCTCGACTTATACCGGAGGGTTTGAAACGGAACTTGCGGCCCCGTTCTCATCATCGGCGATTGGCACGCCCGCTTCCAACGCTGCGAGGATAAAAGCCTGCCGCACCGTCTCGGCCGGCATCCGCCCGGCAAGCCAGGCACGACAGAAATCGATGGCTCTTTGCTGATGAACGCCGTCATGGATCGGCCAGTCGGAGACGAGTGCATAAAGCGCGTCCTGCGGTGAGCGGAGAACCAGCCGTTCGCCGGCATCAAGATCGATCGAGATCGTTTTTTTCCAGAACGCGGAATGATCGCTAATGGCAGTAGCACCTGAAGGTGAATTGACCAGGAATAACTGCGGAAGCCCGATCTCGGTTCCAGTGTGGGTCCGGATGGTATCACTATTGGAAGGGGCGATACGCCGACATGGGAAGGATGCAAGGAGAAGCGTTGCGGCGCGTCTTTTGAGGCTCCGCCCGATTGGGCGTGCGCCTTCAGGATGAGGATCGGCGGGAATGCCGCGCCAGCGCTCAAGAGAGACCTTGAGATGATCGTCGGAACCCAAGAAAGCCTCATCCTGAGCGCCGCCGCCCTTTCAGGCGGGCAGCTTGCAGCCCTTGCTCATGCCGGCGGACTGCATGGCGGAGACCTTACCCTTTGATGCAGCAATTTCGCCTTCCTTGTCTCCCCCGGCAACGCTGCCGATGGGGACGCCGACAAGAAAGACGCCGAAGGCATCGCCGTTCGCCGCGCTGATCTGCTGCTTCGACAAGTCGTCCAGCTTGGCTCTCTCCTTTTTCAGTTCGGCGGCGAGAGCTTCGCAGCTAAGGTTCGTATAAGCCGCCATTGGAATGTCGACCTGCACAATAGCGTCAGGACGTTTGGCGCAGCCGGCGAGTGCCGCCGTCGCCGCAAATGCGATAATGATCTTTTTCATGAATGGTCCCCAATTCCCGCAATAGCTGTAACATTGCCGCCCTCATCGCGGGAGATGATCCGTCTTTCAACCACAGACTTTTATTGATTCACTCCGGAAACCGCATTGCAGACTCTTTGCCGACATTCCGCGCCGAACATTATTCGCCAATCCGAACGATTCATTCGTTTCCCTTTTGTACTCTTTCCCTCTTCCCTTTCGCGCTGACTCTCTCCATATTCCCGCCATGGCCAAATCTCCGAAGAAATCCCCCGCCCCGAATGGCTTCGAGGAAGCCCCGCAGTCGTCCTTCGAGGGCGCTCCCGTGTCCGGCTCCGTGGCCGACTGGGTCAAGCAGCTGGAGGCTGATGCCGAAGCGTCGGGCGTCGAGACCCAGCGCCAGATCGCCTCAAAGGCCGGCAAGCACCGCAAGAAGGTGGAAATCGCGGCTTCGAAATCGGCGCGTGGCACTTCGATGGGCGGCTCGACCGACCCGAAGACGCGCGCGGCCGCAGGCCTCAACCCCGTAGCGGGCATGAATACGACGCTGGAGGAAGCCTCGTCGCTGCAGGCCGGCACCGCCGTCACTGCCACCGTCGAGGCGCTGTCGGCGCTGATCGAGAGCGGCAACCCGCTGCATAAGAACGGCAAGATCTGGACGCCGCACCGCCCGGCCCGGCCGGACAAGTCGGAAGGCGGCATCCGCATCCTGATGAAGTCGGATTACGAGCCGGCCGGCGATCAACCCACAGCTATCCGCGATCTCGTCGAAGGGCTGGAGAATGGCGACCGCAGCCAGGTGCTGCTCGGCGTCACCGGCTCCGGCAAGACCTTCACCATGGCCAAGGTGATCGAGGCGACGCAGCGCCCGGCCGTCATCCTGGCGCCGAACAAGACGCTGGCCGCCCAGCTCTATTCGGAATTCAAGAATTTCTTCCCCGACAACGCGGTGGAATATTTCGTTTCCTACTACGATTATTACCAGCCGGAAGCCTATGTGCCGCGCTCCGACACCTATATCGAGAAGGAAAGTTCGATCAACGAGCAGATCGACCGCATGCGCCACTCGGCGACGCGCTCGCTGCTCGAACGCGACGATTGCATTATCGTCGCCTCGGTCTCCTGCATCTACGGTATCGGCTCGGTCGAGACCTATACCGCGATGACCTTCCAGATGTCGGTCGGTGACCGGCTGGACCAGCGCCAGCTGCTGGCCGACCTCGTCGCCCAGCAATATAAGCGCCGCGACATGGATTTCACCCGCGGCAGCTTCCGGGTGCGCGGCGACACGATCGAACTCTTCCCCGCCCACCTTGAAGATGCCGCCTGGCGCATCTCGATGTTCGGCGACGAGATCGACGCCATCACCGAGTTCGATCCGCTCACCGGCCAGAAGGTCGGCGATCTGAAATCGGTGAAGATCTACGCCAATTCGCACTATGTCACGCCGCGCCCGACGCTGAATGGCGCCATCAAGTCGATCAAGGAGGAGCTCAGGCTTCGCCTTGCCGAGCTTGAGAAGGCCGGCCGCCTGCTGGAAGCCCAGCGCCTGGAGCAGCGCACGCGCTACGATATCGAAATGCTCGAAGCCACCGGCTCCTGCCAGGGCATTGAGAACTATTCTCGTTATCTCACCGGCCGCGACCCCGGCGATCCGCCGCCGACGCTGTTCGAATATATCCCCGACAACGCCCTCGTCTTCATCGACGAAAGCCATGTCACCGTGCCGCAGATCGGCGGCATGTACCGCGGCGACTTCCGGCGTAAGGCGACGCTGGCCGAATACGGCTTCCGCCTGCCCTCCTGCATGGACAACCGGCCGCTGCGCTTCGAGGAATGGGACGCCATGCGCCCCGACACCATCGCCGTTTCGGCCACCCCCGGCAGCTGGGAGATGGAACAGTCCGGCGGCGTCTTCGCCGAACAGGTGATCCGGCCTACGGGCCTGATCGACCCGCCGGTCGAGGTCCGCTCAGCCCGCACCCAGGTCGACGACGTGCTCGGCGAGATCCGCGAAACCGCCGCCAAGGGCTATCGCACGCTGTGCACCGTGCTGACTAAGCGCATGGCCGAAGACCTCACAGAATATCTGCATGAGCAGGGCGTGCGCGTCCGCTACATGCACTCCGACATCGACACGTTGGAGCGCATAGAGATCCTCCGCGACCTCCGCCTCGGCGCCTTCGACGTGCTCGTCGGCATCAACTTGCTGCGCGAGGGCCTCGACATTCCCGAATGCGGCTTCGTTGCCATCCTCGACGCCGACAAGGAAGGTTTCCTGCGATCCGAGACATCGCTGATCCAGACGATCGGCCGCGCCGCGCGTAACGTCGACGGCAAGGTCATCCTCTATGCCGACCAGGTCACCGGCTCGATGAAGCGCGCGATGGAAGAAACCGGCCGCCGCCGCGAAAAGCAGATGATCTATAACCAGGAGCATGGCATCACCCCGGAATCGGTGAAAGCCAGGATCTCCGACATCCTCGACTCTGTCTACGAACGCGACCACGTCCGCGCCGATATCTCAGGCGTTTCAGGTAAGGGCTTCGCCGATGGCGGCAACCTCGTCGGCAACAACCTACAGGCCCATCTCAACGCGCTCGAAAAGAGCATGCGCGACGCCGCCGCCGATCTCGACTTCGAAAAAGCCGCCCGCCTCCGCGACGAAATCAAACGCCTCAAGGCCGCCGAACTGGCCGTGATGGACGATCCGATGGCCCGAGAGGAATCCAAGGCAATGGAAGGTAAAGCTCGCGACAAATACCCTTCTCCCCAGCGGGGAGAAGGTGCCGGCAGGGCGGATGAGGGGGCCACCCCCTCCTACTTCGCTAAGCCTTCAATCGACGACATGGGCCCAGGCACCGACACTGCCACGCCCCTCTTCCGCAAACCCGCCCTCAATGACATGGGCCGCGACATCGCCGAACCCGCCAAGAAGAGCCTGTTCCGCAAAAACGACCTCGACGAAATGACGGTCGGCCGCACGGAGAAGCCGGTCACCGGACAGCTGCCGGAAAAGCCCGATGCCGCCAAGGGTTCGAAGCGGTTTTCACCACTGCTGGAGGGCCAGCCGGAGCGCGACGATGGCCTGCGGCCCGTAGTACGCGCCCCGGTGGGCGCCGGCAGCTACGAGGATCCGGGCGAACAAAAGCGTAAGGGCCGGACGAAGGGGAAGACTGGGCGGCCGGGGCGGTGAGCGAACGGGACGCCGGGTGAGGGAGCCCACTCCGCAAAATAACCAATGCCGCGGCGAACATACTTCCCCCTCATCCAGACCCGACCCTCCCCGTCCCCGCTACCAGCGCAAAATAAATCCGCTCTACCCGACAGGCTGCACTCCTGGCGCTCGCCTCGAACCCCGCCGCCGGCCAGCCGCGCCGAGGGCTGCCGTCGGCCGCAATCAGCCAGTACCAGCGCTCGTCCGACCCCGTCAGGTCGATCTTGAAGATCCGCCCCATGCAGGCATCGCCGTAGAAACCGATGAAATCGTCGCCGGGCTTTTCCTTCCAGGAGTGGCGCCACCTCCCCCGCGGCGTCTCGCCGCTGACGACCATCTCCCAGCTCTTCCAGCCGTTATAGTCCGATTGCGCCGTCAGGGAGCCATCATAGGGTTTCGCCTCGATCTGCAGGCAGCCTTCGAGAAACTCTGCGACCGAGTTGCAAACGGTGTTCCATGCCTCGTCACTGTGCCAGGTCAGTTTGTAGGCGAACTCATCAGAGACATTCTTCAAGGCAGCGGCGACGGTGGAGGCCACACCTTCCCGGCTCGCCGGTTCGCCGCGCAGCCTGATAAGGAGATAGGTGCAGAGAAAATCTGCCGTATCCCGCGCGATCGGTTTGATGACATGAAGGTTTCGGCGCTTGCCGACCTCATAGCCGCCGAAATCCCGGATGCGGCGCTGAGGCTGTTTGCGAAGGGCATTATTGAGGAACGATCTGAGAAGCGTTCCGATATCGTCTTGCATGCGTTTCCTCTCCTCGTGAGGATGTCTCTGCCGCATGGTTTCGTGAATGGCTCCGCCCGAGCCGTAAAATCAGAGCAATTCCGGGCGCAAAACGCCGCACGCTTTTGCCCGGATTGCTTTAGATCAGCGTCGGTTCCGGATCGTCCTCGACCTCTTCGATGATCTCCGGCCTATCGTTCTTCGGAGAGCCGACATCCCGGCCGATCTTCCACATCGTCATCAGTTCGGAGGGGAAGGATTTCAGGAGATCGTTCGGGTCCGGTTCGGGCGACAGCCATCTCTCGTAATCGGCGCGATGCAGAATGACGGGCATGCGGTCATGAATCTCAGACATCATCTCGTTCGGCTCACAGGTGACGACGGCAAAGTTGCGGATGGACACGCCCCTCTCATCCGTCCACGTCTCCCAGATGCCGGCGAGCGCAAAAGGCGAGCCGTCGGTCATGGCGATGGCATAGGGCTGTTTGTTCTTGCCGGTCCCGTGAATGTCCTTCCATTCGAAGAAGCCATTGATGGGAATGAGGCAGCGACGCGATCGGTATGCCGAGCGGAACATGCCGTTGCCGCTGATCGTCTCGCATCGAACATTGACTGGCGGCGGCCTGCCGCCGGGTTTCGCCCAGGAAGGCATCAGACCCCAGCGCGCGGTCACGAATATAGGCCCCGACGTATCGGGTTCGCGCACGATATCCCTGATGATAATAGGATAATCTTGCGACGGCGCCCCATTCCAGCGGGGAAAGCGGTTTCCCAGCCCGTCGATATCCCCGCCCTTCACTGCAAAGGCGAAATTGCCGATCAATTCTTCAAGCGAAGTTTTTACGAAGATGCGTCCGCACATTGTGCTTCCTGTCGATCGAATATTAGATGTTCTGATTATGTTCTCAGCGGTGACGTCGTCAACGAAGCGTCAGTTGTGGCCGTTCAGGAATGCCCCTTCGCGGCCAGGATGACACAGAAATGAAGGATGAGAAGTAGGCGCCCTCTCGTCGAGGCTGAGAGGAGGCCTGCCCCATCAATCGGTCTATTGCGAAGCAAGGCGAATTGGCGGAAAAAACACGTCAGGCAAGCGGCGTGACAAACGAATCGGAAACCACCCATGCCCGAACTCCGCATCGACCCCTTCCCCTCGCCCGCCGAACTCAACGCCCTCTGGTCGGCAGCCTGGAACACGCCTGAAGCACCGGATTTCTCCCGCATCCTCCCCCGCAGCCTCACCCATATCGGCGCCTATCACGACGACACACTCGTCGGCTTCGTCAACGTCGCCTGGGATGGCGGCATCCATGCCTTCATTCTCGACACCTCAGTGCATTCCGACCTGCGCCGGCAGGGGATTGCGACTCGGCTGGTCAGGGAAGCGACGAGAGTTGCGCGGGAGCGCGGCGCTGAGTGGCTGCATGTCGATTTCGAACCGCACCTGACCGACTTCTACCGAGCCTGTGACTTCCAGCCCACCGCGGCGGGCCTCATCAAGCTCGCATGAGAACTAGGCCGCCCTCAAACGGCAGGCGCCAACCCCACCATCAGCCGGGACAGCGACGCCGATGGTCGGGCGCCGGCGCGCAATGCCAAAGCGCGCCAAACGAATACAGTTTTTCACGCTTATACCGCGAGCTTATGTCCGCTTAGGATGGGTATAAATTAAAAGACTAAAATACGACTTTTGGTTTGCAAATTCAAAGTCCTTTCCCAGTATTTCTGCCTTACTTTTTCGTTAAAAGACCAAGAAAAAATCACAATTTTTCATTGAAAACTTCATTAATGGTTGGCATAGATCCCCGTGGGGTTGTCGTCCGGTGAGCCGATGAACAGTTCTTTCGGGGATTTCTCATTTTTCAGAGTAAAACGCATCTTTTGGGGAAGATTAAAATATGGCCTTGAACATTCTGGATACAAACGGCGCCACAATTACCAACACCGGTGCCGAGTTCGAAGCCTACGACGTTATCCGCTACTCTGAAGCCAATCCTTCCGTACCTGTCTCCCTCACCGTCTCCGACTCCTCCGCCGCGAATCTGGCTGACGAGCTGGGCTCGGTATCGGCGGACGTGATCGGCTCGAGCGGCGACAATACGATCACGACCGGTGCCGGCAACGACATCCTCTCAGGCGGCGACGGCGCAGACATACTGAGCGGTTGCGCCGGCGACGACACGATCTACGGCAATGCCGGCAACGACAAATTGGTCGGCGGTGATGGCAACGACCGGATCACTGATGGTGGTTTTGGCTTTGTGCTCGGACCTGATGGCAGCCTCCAGCCAGAAATTGTCGATATTGACGGCGGCGACGGCGACGATTTGATAACCATTGAGAGATTTGCTCCACTGATATCGGGAACGATCGATGGCGGTGCCGAGATCGATACGTTGCGTGCCTCGGCGCTCCGCGATCTAAAGATCAAGAACGTCGAAGTGCTTGAACTCGCCGATTTCCAGGTGAGCGGTTCGAGCGCGCAGTTCGAAAGCTTCGACAAAATCGCCAGATCAACCGATCCGTTCTTCAGTTTTGACCCCTCACTTGTGGTGACGGATAGCGCCCACCTCGATCTTTCGGACGAACTCGGAGATCTCGGAACTCTCGTCCACGGCTTCTCCGGAATCGACGTCAAAACCGGCGACGGCAACGATGAGTTTGCGGGCAGCGACGTCAACGATATTTTCGACGGCAGCGGCGGTAGCGACCTCATCAATGGCAACGACGGCGATGATAAACTGACCGGCGGCGCCGGCAACGACACCATTAGTGGCGGCGCGGGCATCGACACGGCTGCATTCACAGGCAATTTCGCCGATTACTCCTTCGCGGTCGACAATGGCAGCCGCGTCGTGACGAGCGTGCTGGAAGGCGCGGATAGACTGACAGACGTCGAATTCGCGCGCTTTGCCGATGGCGTTTACGACTTCGCGACTGAAACCTTCAAGGTCAACAGCATCGAGCCTAGCACCCCGCTGAATATTCTGGACACGAATGGCGCGACGATTACCAAAACCGGCGCTGAGTTTGAAGCCTACGACGTCATCCGCGACTCCGAAATCAATCCTCTCGTCCCGGTCAACCTGGTCATCTCGGATTCCGGCACCGTAGACCTTTCCGACGAACTGGGCTCTGGCTCCGCCAACGTGATCGGCACAAGCGGCAACGATGTGATCACGACAGGCGCAGGCAACGACAATATTGCAGGCGGCGACGGCGCAGACACGCTGAATGGCGGCGCAGGATACGACAGCCTCAATGGCGGCGTTGGCAATGACACGCTGAATGGCGGTGACGGCAATGATTACATCTCCGGCGACGTCGGGAACGACGTTATCAGAGGCGGTGCAGGCAACGATACGATCGACGATGGCGAGCTTTTCGGCCTGAGCCCGGAAGTCATTGACATCAATGCGGGCGACGGCAACGATTCCATAAGCTTAGGAACATTGGCTCCGCTGAATTCCGGAACGATTGATGGCGGCAATGGGATCGATACGCTGCAAGCCGCTTCGCTCCGGGGCCTGACGATCAAAAACATCGAAGTCCTTGAGACGGCAGGATGGTCGGTCGCCGGATCGAGCGCACAGTTCGATAGCTTCGATAAAATCGTCTGGTCGACCGATCCGTTTGGCGATTTTCGCGCCGCGGTGACACTGACGGACAGCGCCCACCTCGATCTGGCCGACGAGTTGGGAGATCTCGGAGCGTTCGTCGACGGCGATGCCTTCGGCATTGACGTCAAGACCGGCGGCGGTGACGATGAGTTTACCGGGACCGACGGCAACGACATTTTCGACGGCAGCGGCGGCAACGATACCCTCAATGGCAATGCCGGCGATGACAAATTGACCGGCGGCGCAGGCAACGACACCATCGATGGCGGTGCGGGCACCGACACGGCACTGTTCGCAGGCAATTTCGCCGATTATTCATTTGCGTTGAACAATGGCGATCACCTCCTGACCAGTACCGCGGAAGGTATGGATACGCTGACAGGCGTTGAATTCGCCCGCTTTGCCGATGGCCTCTACGACTTCGGCACGGAAACTTTCACAATCAGCGATACCCCACCGAATGTGCCGTTAAATGTCCTCAATGCGAATGGCACCATTGTTACCATGACCGGCGCTGAGTTCGAAGCATACGACGTCATCCGTGACTCAGCAGACAATCCTCTCTCGCCGGTCATTCTGTTCGTCTCAGATTCCGGGACGGTGGACCTTTCCGACGAATTGGGCGCGGTCTCTGCCAATGTGGTAGGCTGGAGCGGCGACAATGTGATTACGACAGGCGCAGGCAACGATAAGCTTGAAGGCGGCGATGGCGCAGACACGCTGAACGGTGGCGCCGGGCACGATCGGATCCTTGGCAGCGATGGCAATGATACTCTGAATGGCGGTGACGGCAATGATATGCTCTGGGGCGCCGCCGGAAACGACGTCATCAGAGGCGGCGCGGGCAACGATTTCATCTCCGATGGCGAGTTTTTTGGTCTTATCCCTGAAATCGTCGATATTGATGCGGGCGACGGCGACGATTTTATAACCGTGTCGGCACCCGCTCCGGTGGCTTCAGGAACAATCGATGGCGGTGCCGGGATTGACACTCTCGAAGCCTCGTCGCTGAGCGGCCTGACGATCAAGAACATCGAAGTCCTTGCAACGGGATGGGAGGTTGATGGTTCGAGCGCGCAGTTCGAAAGCTTTGACAAGATCGTCTGGTCGACCGATCAACCCGACAATCGTCCCTCATTGGTATTAACAGACACCGCCCACCTCGATCTTTCCGACGAGCTGGCGGATCGCGGGGCTTTCATTACCGGCTCTGCCTCCGGCATCGACGTCAAGGCCGGCGGTGGCGCCGACGAGTTTGTCGGCACCGGCAGCAACGACATTTTCGACGGCAGTGGCGGCAACGACCTTTTCAATGGCCGGACCGGCGACGACAAATTGATCGGCGGTGCTGGCATCGACACCGCGGTCTTCTCAGGCAATTTCGCCAATTACTCCCTGGCTTTGAACAATGGCGATCACATCCTGACGAGCGCCGAGGAAGGAACAGATACGCTGACAGGCATCGAATTCGCGCGTTTTTCCGATGGCGTCTACGATTTCGCCACGGAAACATTCAAACTCAACAATACGGCACCCAGCAATATCCAGCTCTCGAAAACCTCTCTCTCGGAGGACACGCCGATCTGGACCACGGTTGGTCTGCTCAGCGCCAAGGACGCCGACGGCGACAAACTCACCTACAAACTGCTCGACGGCGCCGACGATCACTTCCGCCTCAATGGCAATCGCATCGTCACCTCCAAGGCCTTCGACTACGAGACGGACAAGTCGCACACGATCAAGGTCGCCGTCTCCGACGGCAAGGTCACGATCGAAAAGGACATCACGATCAACGTCCTCGACGTCAACGAGGCGCCGGTCAACCAGGCGCCGATCAAGTTGTCTTTCTCGCGCAGCTCGATCTCCGAGAACGTCGCCATCGGCACATCGGTCGGTCTTCTCTCAGCCGTCGATCCGGAGGGCGGTACGGTGAAGTGGCGGCTGACCGATGATGCGGACGGCATCTTCAAGCTGGTCGGCAACAAGATCCAGACAAAGGCTGCCATCGACTACGAAAGCAGCCACAGCCTGACCTTCACCGCCGAGGCCTATGACGCGGCTGGAAATGCTACCAGCCACGACTTCACGATCGCCGTGAAGGACGTCTTCGAGCCATCGTTTTCGAGCCTGCTGCACTAAGCGCTGATCTAGCCTCAACATGATCGCTCCCAGATTCAGGGATGCGTCCCAACCTCTTTTTTGAAAGTTTGAATATGGCCTTGAACATTCTGGACACCAACGGCTCACCAATCACCAAAACCGGCGCTGAGTTCGAAGCGTACGATGTTATCCGCTACTCCGCCGCTAATCCTCTCGCTACGGTCACACTGCAAGTTTCAGCCTCCGGTACGGCAGACCTGGCCGACGAGCTAGGCTCGGTTTCGGCAAATGTGACGGGCTCAGGTAGTGCCAATGTGATCACAACAGGCGGAGGCAACGACACTATTTGGGGTGGGGCCGGCGCAGACACGCTGAATGGTGGAGGCGGAAACGATTCGATCAACGGCGGCACTGGCAACGACACGCTCAATGGCGGCGAAGGCAATGACGTACTCACCGGCGACGTCGGCAATGATGTCATCCGCGGTGGCGCAGGCGACGACACGATTTACGATGGTGACTATTTCTCAAGCGCCGCTGAAGTCTTCAACATCGATGCGGGCACTGGCAACGACATCGTGAACCTATCAAACGATGTCAGCCTCAAAATATCCGGAACAGTCGACGGCGGCGCCGGCACCGACAGGCTGCAAGCTAGTGCTCTGACAGGCCTGACAATCAAGAACTTCGAAATCCTCGAGGCAGGGCCATTTGGCATTGTCGCATCGACCGCGCAGCTCGAAAGCTTCGACAAGATCGTCGCACAAAATGGCAGTTTTGACATCAACTTGAGCATAATGGACGGTGCCCATGTCGATCTCTCTGACGAACTGACAAGTGGCCAAGTATATATCTATGGCAGGGTCTCCGGTATCGATGTCACGACCGGCAGCAGCCAGGATCACTTCTTAGGGACTGGCGGCAATGATATTTTCGACGCCCGCGGCGGCGACGACCTCATCAATGGCAACGACGGAAATGACCTGCTGACCGGCGGCGAAGGCAACGACACGATCTATGGCGGCGCCGGAAATGATATCATCAGGGGCGGAACAGGCAACGACACGATCTTTGATGGTGACTCTGTCGGCATTTCTCCGGAAGTCCTCGACATCAATGCGGGCGACGGCAACGATACCATAAGCGTGGAGACATATGCTCAGGCGCTCTCTGGAACAATCGATGGTGGCGCTGGCCTTGACAAGTTGCTAGGCGGACAGTTCACCGGCCTGACGATCAAGAACGTCGAAATTCTTGATACGGCAGGTCATGGAGCCGTTGGTTCGGCCGCGCAGTTCGAGAGCTTCGATAAGATCATCAGCTCGGATCCGGACTCTCCCGTTTTCTTGAGATTGACAGACGGCGCACATGTCGATCTTTCCGAAGAACTGGCAAACTATGGGGTCGACATTAGCGGCGCCGCCTTTGGTATCGACGCCAAGACCGGCGGCGGCGGCGACCTGTTGACTGGGACTGATGGCAACGACATTTTGGACAGCGGCGCAGGCAATGACAAGCTCTTCGGTGGCGCCGGAAGTGATGTCCTCAGGGGTGGAGCGGGCGACGACAAGATCACCGACGGCGATAATATTTCCACCGCCCCTGAAGCCTTCGACATTGACGCCGGCGACGGCAATGATGCCATCAACTTGCAGTCACACTCTTCCGCGCTTTCCGGAACGATTGATGGCGGCGCCGGCACGGATACGCTCCGCGTTATCGAGCCGACCTTGGATCCCGGCATGGAATTCATCGGACTTGCCGGCCTGACGATCAAACACGTCGAAATTCTCGAAACGGCGGGCGCCGAGGTTCTCGCTTCGGCCGCCCAGTTCGAAAGCTTCGACAAGATCGTCAAATACGACAAGCCGGGTTACGAGGACGATGTGCTTGCACTGACGCTGACGGACAGCGCCCATGCCGATCTTTCCGACGAGCTGGCAAACCGCCATGTCGACATCTTCGGCACCGCCTTCGGCATCGACGTCAAGACCGGCGGCGGAGACGACTATTTCTTCGGGACCGATGGCAACGATCGGTTCGAAGGCGGCGCCGGCAATGACGCACTGTTTGGCGGCGCCGGCATCGACACGGCGGTCTTCTCCGGCAATTTCGCCAATTATACCTTCGCGATGAACAACGGCGATCACGTCCTGACCAGCGCCAAGGAAGGGACCGATACGCTGCGTGACATCGAAATCGCTCGTTTTGCCGATGGTGTCTACGATTTCACCAAGGGCACCTTCACAGCTGACCACAATACCGCGCCGACCAACATCCAGTTGTCGAAAACCTCCCTGCTGGAAAGCACCCCTGTCTGGACGACGCTCGGCCTGCTGAGCGCCAAGGACGCCGACGGCGACAAACTCACTTACAAGCTCATCGATGGCGCCGACGATCACTTCCGCCTCAACGGCAACCGGATCGTCACCTCCAAGACCTTCGACTACGAGACGGCGACGTCGCACACGATCAAGGTCGCCGTCTCCGACGGCAAAGTCACGGTCGAGAAGGACATCACGATCAACGTGCTTGATGTCAACGAAGCGCCGGCCAACCAGGCGCCGATCAAGCTCTCCTTCTCGCGCAGCTCAATCTCCGAAAACGTCGCGATCGGCACATCGGTCGGTCTTCTCTCGGCCGTCGACCCGGAAGGCGGGGCAGTGAAGTGGCGGCTGACCGACGACGCGGACGGCATCTTCAAGCTCGTCGGCAACAAGATCCAGACCAAGGCCGCGATCGACTTTGAAAGCAACCACAGCCTGACCTTCACCGCCGAAGCCTATGACGCGGCTGGAAATACCACCAGCCACGATTTCACGATCATCGTAAAGGACGTCTTCGAACCGTCGTTTACGAGCCAGTCGCATGAGGCATTGATCTAACCGCGATACGATCGCCGGTGGACGCAGAGATGCGCAACCGGCGATCTCGACAAAAAGGCCGGACTCCCCGCCTGGCTGCCCAAACGGCCGAACTTTCCTGGTGCCCGCGAAATTCGTAGGAAACCGCGAGGGCGGCGACCGCTTCCCGGACAGCCCTTTTCCAAAATGCACCTCCACCTTGATACCCGTTTCGGTTATGATTTCTCGTCATCCGAGGAGAGCCCGCATGCGCCTGCCCACATTCATCCTGGCCCTGGCCGTCTCAGCGCTCGCAGCCTTGCCCGCATCGGCCGAGACGTACAAGACACCGAAGGCGCTGCTCAAGGCTCTCTACAGTTACAACACCGACAACAGCGATGCCGAGGCGCCCTCGCCTTATTCGATCTTCTTTTCCGACCATCTGAACGAACTCCTGCAGGCCGACCTCGACAACACGCCCGAGGGCGACGTCGGCGCAATCGACTTCGATCCCGTCATCGCGGGCCAGGACGGCACGGCGAGCGACGTCAGGATCGGCCAACCAATCGTGCTGGATGATAAGGCCGAGGTGGAGGTGCAGTTCGAAAACGGCCAAGAGGTGACACTCTTCTACACGCTGGTGCGGCAACACGGAGGCTGGAAGGTCGACGACATCGCCAATCAGAAGGCGGATAATCCGTGGAGCCTGAGCGCGTTGCTGGGTGATACACAATAAGGGGCGGCCTTGGGCACACTCGCATGGATGAAGCAACAATTGCGCTAACTTGGGTAGAAAGCCGCAGGTGCAGAGGATAGCCCTCATCGTGAGGAGGCCCGAAGGGCCGTCTCGAACCACGAGGGCAGGCGAGGAAATCTCCCATGCAATTTCGTGTGCCTCGCATCCAGAAGCGAAGGCAATGGCGCCGGTGTCCGCCCCGTCCTTCTAGGCTTCGGCCTCCGGCTTCCGCACCTCTGGATGAGGGCTGATCGATGGCCGCGCCAGACGACAAAATCCATGCCCGGCTATCGAATCTACCCGCTCGTCCCGGTTCGGCACGGAATCCCTCTATGGCACAGCCGTGCAAGGAACCGCTAACTTTTCGTCAAGTATCTGAATCTTCGACATTTCCCGACTTCGATGCGGGCATGTCGAAATAATCCCGCTTGCTTTTTGCCCGAAAAGCTGGCACCAATTCACCTACTCGGGCATTTGCATGCCGGTGACTGGACTGATGTGGTAATCCCTTCCGTTTGGAAGGCGGCGCGGGACTACCCGCCTACGTAGACGTTCTTTCCCCGTACGTGACTTCTCCGACTGACCCTTCGTCCCAATCGATCGGGGCGAAAGCTAAAGCCGTCCGCTTCCTCTCGGGGGCGCGGATACTACACAGACTAAGGGAAAAGGACGATCCCAATGGCCACCAAGGGCACCGTAAAATTCTTCAACCAGGACAAGGGTTTTGGTTTCATCACGCCGGACGGCGGCGCAAAGGACGTTTTCGTCCATATCTCTGCGCTGCAGGCTTCTGGAATCCAGTCGCTGCGCGAAGGCCAGCAGGTTACCTTCGACACCGAGCCGGACCGCATGGGCAAGGGCCCGAAGGCCGTAAACATCTCGGCTTCGTAAGTTAGACTTTCCGCTTCGGCGGCATGAACGGCGCTCCGCAAGGGGCGCCGTTTCTGTTTGCGTGAACGCCATTTGTCGATCTCACCGCCGGATGTTATATGCGCGCTGAAGAGATGATCCCGCCCCATGGCGGTGCGGCGCCCATGCGGCCCCCAGAGAACAACGAATTATGGAACGTCGATGACGCAGAAGAGCCCGATTTTCGCGGTCGCCCCGATGATCGACTGGACGGATCGGCATTGCCGTTATTTCCATCGCCAGATCAGCCGGCAGGCGCTGCTCTATACCGAGATGGTGGTGGCCGATGCGATCATCCATGGTCCGCGCGACCGGTTGCTCGGCCATGACGCAGCGGAACATCCGCTGGCCCTGCAACTCGGCGGATCGGATCCGGCCAAGCTTGCCGAAGCGGTGAAGATATCGGAATCCTACGGTTATGACGAAATCAACCTCAATGTCGGCTGCCCCTCCGACCGGGTGCAGTCGGGCACCTTCGGCGCGTGCCTGATGCTGACGCCGGAAACGGTGGCCGAATGCATCGCGGCGATGAAGAGGGTCGCAACCGTGCCGGTGACGGTGAAATGCCGGATCGGCGTCGACGAGCAAGAGCCGGAACAGGCCCTGCCGGAGTTGATCACCCGCGTTCTCGATGCCGGCGCCGACGCGATCTGGATCCATGCCCGCAAAGCCTGGCTGAAGGGCCTGAGCCCCAAGGAAAACCGCGAGATCCCACCGCTCGACTATGAGATCGTCTACCGGATGAAACAGCGGTGGCCCGATGTCCTCATCGGCATCAACGGCGGCATCCGCACGCTTGATGAAGCCGCCGCCCATCTCGCCCATGTCGACGGCGTCATGCTTGGCCGCGTAGCCTATCAGAATGCGGCGATCCTTGCCGAAGTCGACCAGCGCTTCTTCGGCGCTCCCGCGGGAGAACCGGACTGGGAAGACCTGCGCGACCGGATGATGATCTATGCCGAGCGCCATATCGCCAGTGGCGGTCGGCTGCAGCACGTGGCCCGCCACATGGTCGGCCTGTTCACCGGCCTGCCCGGCGCCAGGCGCTACCGCCAGATCCTGTCGACCGACGCGGCCAAAAGCGGTGCCGGGCCGGAGGTGCTGGCCGCAGCTTTTGCGGCAGTGGATTTTTCGGGAGTGGAGCAGGAGGCGGTCAGCGCCTGACGGAACGTGACGTCTTTGTCACGACGTCCGCGCCACCGGCAGCAAGGTCTTCTTTTCGATCCGACCCGCCACCGAGAACACCAGTATCTCCGTATCCCGGTCGATCCTGCTGCCATCCATCAGCCTGACGATATCGTCGACACCGCCGACCGGACTGCCGTCGATGGCGAGGATGTAATCGCCCTCCTGCAGCCCTCCCTTTGCTGCCGGTCCGTCCGGCTCGACGCGCCGGATGCGAACGGAGGTCGTCTGCACCGTGCCAGCCGCAAGCGCGACGCGGCGCGGCAGCACGATCGTATCGCCTGCGATACCGATGAAGGCGCGCCTGACCCGGCCGTAGCGGAGAATTTCCGAAACGACAAAATTGGCGGTATTCGACGCTACGGCAAAAGCGATGCTCTGCGCGCCCTGGATGACGGCGGTATTGACGCCGATGACCTCCCCGCTGGAAGACACCAGCGGCCCGCCTGAGTTGCCGGGATTGAGCGCCGCATCGGTCTGGATGACATCCTCCATCAGGCGGCCGCTGGCTGCCCGCATCGACCGGCCGAGCGCCGAGACGATGCCGGCGGTGACAGTCCATTCGAAACCGAGCGGGTTTCCGATCGCGATGGCGATATGGCCTCGGCGCAACCGCTGGGAATCTCCGAGCCTCGCCCAGGCGCCGGTGCTTGTGTCGGCGCGAATGACGGCGATATCGGTATCGACATCGCGGCCCAACACCCGGCCCTCCGTAACGAAGCCGTCGGGCGTGGTAATGCGGACGACTTTGGCGTCGTCGACGACATGGCTGTTGGTAATGATCAGGCCGTCTGGCGAGACGGCGAAGCCCGACCCATGCCCCTGCCGGCCACCGACCCTCTCGATCCGGCTGACGGCCGGCCCGACCGTGTCGACTGCTGCTGCGATCGATTGTGAATAGGCATCGATCAGCGCCCCATTATTCTGAGGCGCTATCGCTTTGTCCATGTAACCCATGATTTGATCCTCAGGCGGGAATAACCGTCTTCCGCGGCCCAAGCGGTCTTGGTTGCGACGGTTCGCCATCATACTGTTGTTGAGGATTAGATGGTTGGGCCTCGAACGCGGTTCAAGTGAGCGAGGGTAGCTCCCGCAATTGCGATAGCACGCGAGCATAACTAGGCGGACAGCTATATCGAACTACCCGGACAGATATCTTGAACGAACGGCAAAAAACTGGCTCACTGCAGATGTTCGCCCGTGCAATCCGCTGCCCTCGATACGCTATGACCAGCCTGTTACGGCGACAATGCATCGAACCATACAAACTGCGGTCATATCAATAGAATAGAAACAGGCCTTCAATAACAACATCGAGCCGGCGTTGCCTGCGGCTTAACCTTCTTGCCCAAGCCTCGCGCGGCAGCGCTCGTCGTCTTGCCAATTCTGCCGGCAACGGCGCAAATTTCCGACCGCATCAACCCCACCAACAAGGAAGCTATGAAATGAGCAAAGTCACCACCAAGGACGGCGTCGAGATCTTCTACAAGGATTGGGGGCCGAAGGCCGCTCAGCCGATCATGTTCCATCACGGCTGGCCGCTCTGCTCCGACGACTGGGACGCCCAGATGCTTTACTTTCTCGAGAAGGGCTACCGGGTCGTCGCCCATGACCGGCGCGGCCACGGCCGCTCGACCCAGGTCGGCGAAGGTCACGACATGGATCATTACGCCGCCGATGCCGCAGCCGTCGTCGAGCATCTCGATCTCAGGAACACCGTCCATGTCGGCCACTCCACAGGGGGCGGCGAAGCGACCCACTACGTCGCCCGTCATGGCCAACCCCAGGGCCGCGTCGCCAAGCTCGTCATCATCGGCGCCGTACCGCCCATCATGGTGAAAACGGCTGCTAATCCCGGCGGCCTGCCGATCGAGGTGTTCGATGACCTGCGCAAGCAGCTCGCCGCCAATCGCTCGCAATTCTACCGTGACCTGCCGGCTGGCCCATTCTACAGCTTCAACCGGCCGGGTGCGAAGGTGTCGGAACCGGTCATCAACAATTGGTGGCGCCAGGGCATGATCGGCGGCGCCAAGGCGCACTACGACGGCATCAAGGCCTTCTCGGAAACCGACTTCACCGAAGACCTGAAGATCATCACCGTGCCGACCTTCGTCATGCACGGCGACGATGATCAGATCGTGCCGATCGCCGACTCCGCTTTGCTCTCGTCGAAGCTGCTGCAGAACGCCACGCTGAAGGTCTACGAGAAATTTCCGCACGGCATGTGCACCACCCATGCCGACATCATCAATCCCGACATCCTCGCCTTCATCAAGGGCTGAACGATCAATCCGCCGGGCGCCGATCAGGCGCCCGACGGCCGGCATCACAAAAGGGCGCTGTCGCCGCAGACTGATCGATTGATAGCCGGTGACGCATTTTCTCATGAAACCGTTTTCGCCGATTTGCGTTTAGCGGCCATGACAAGAGAACGTGAACCCTCATCAAAGGCTTACCGGCAGGATCGGTTCGAGAACACCGAGCGAGCTGCCAAGGAAACCATCGAGGCTGAACAGCGGGCCCGCCGGGAGAAAACCAAGCGGCTGAAAGAACTGCGCCTGTCGAAGCAAATCGGCAAGGACCCCACAACCAAGTAGATTTTCTGTCAGGTCGAAACGCTCATCGCTATCATCCCATACCGCGCTGCCTCGCCAGTATCCTTCCGAGTGGGCGCTCCCCGAATTGTTTTGAATATCGGACGTTCGCCCATCTTGCAGAGCAAGGATCGCGAAATTATCTTTTTTTCACCGTTAGCGATTCACGGCATCGAAAGAGGGTAGATTGCGATGTCAGACAAGCTGTTCAGCACGCGTGACGAACCGCTCGCATCCGAAGACCTCGATGTGTGTAGGCGGGTCCATGAAGCGCTGTGTAGCGAGTTCCAGATCGACCGGTCAGGCGAGCAAGCCGACCGCCTCGGCGCTCTTATCATCGAGCTTTACCGGCAAGGCGTGCATGACGAGAGCCAGCTTCGATTGCTGGCCGGCGGGAAGCGAACCTGATAACGCAATTCCGCCGCGCGCTGGAAGAGCATCCTTCAGCCTCCGGCAGGACACGCTCCGCCGGTGGCCGAGCTGCTTTTTACGTTAGCGGATACGCACATAGGTCATCCCTCCCCATCCCAAAATGAAACCAATTGCCTTCCGCTGCGTTATGCCCTGGATACATCCGTTTACCCAAGGTGAGTGAAATGAACAGGTTCGCCATCATTGCGCTGTCGATAGCCACGGCTTTCTCCGGAGTGCCGGCTTCGGCAGGCCCGGTCTTCGTGCCGAACACCATGCAATCGGCTCCGGGGTCAGGTAATGCCGATGCCCGGATTATGACCGTCGGCTGCAGTCCTTACTCCATCGTCTGCTCGCGCTACGGCGAAACCCGCAGATACAACAATAACCGCAGCTACTATCGCGATCGCCACTATGATCGCGACCGCCACTATCGCGACGACCGCTACGGCTGGGATCGCCGCTACGATCGCCGGTATCGTCACCACGACAATAGCGGCGCCATCATCGGCGGCCTGGCTGCCGGCGCCCTCATCGGCGGCATCATCGCCTCGCAGCCGCGCGCCTATTCTTCACCCGGCTACAGCTCGCATGCCGACTATTGCTACAGCCGCTACCGGTCCTATCGCGCCTACGACAACACCTATCAGCCTAATTACGGCCCGCGCCGCCAGTGCCGCTAGCCCGTCTACCCGTCAGCAGCAAGCCTCGCATGAAGATGCGGGGCTTTTTTTGATCTTGCTCGGGCAACGCCTGCGCCATCAGTGACGCCCGCGCCCCAACACAACTCGCTTCCCAACAGCGCCCAGCCGTGCTTGTCTTCCAGCTTGTGAGCCGCGCGGATCGAACCTCTGAATTGCGCCGCCGGCTGGTCTCCCGATCCACACCGCGCCGGCGACCAAGCCTATATTTTGGGCGAACTCCAGCGGCTACGCCAGCACAGATCGGGGTTCCTCAACGGCCTCATTGCTGGTGACCAACGGGGCAGCGGGATCCGATCGCCGGAGTTGATCACCCGTCTGTTCTAGATATGGGACGGCGAATTCTGCGGCAGCATCAGCCTGCGTTTTCAAGCCGGCACCGAGGAACTGCCGTCCGAAGTATCGGGACATGTGGGATACTCCGTCGTGCCGTGGAAACAGCGCAACGGCCACGTGACCACCGCCCTTAAACTGCTGCTGCTGGTCGCGGCAAAGGAAGGCCTCCACCGCCTCCTCATCCTCTGCAACGAGGACAATCATGCCTCGCGGCGCGTGATCGAGCGCAATGGCGGTGAATTGTTTATGCGCGGCCCGCATCCCTCCGACAGGCCCGATCAGCTCAAACTCTATTTCCGGCTGAAGGCAGGAGCCACCGGCTGACGTGAAAATGCGGGACGGATTTCCAGACGGACGGAACACGGGCCTTGCCCGCCTTTGCTCCGTCCGTCCCGTCAGCCTGGGCGGGGCTGAGCGCGCATTTTTTCAATAAGTCGCCGCCGGTGTCGGCTTCTTCTCCGTCCATTGCGGCGGCACGCCGTATTTGGCGGCCACCGCGCCGATCAGTCCGGGCGATCGCCCGAAGGCATCGCAGGCGGCGTATTTCGGTTTTCCGCCGAGCCAGGATTTCATCCGCTGCCCAGACGGCAGCGAGATATCCACACCCTTCGGCTCCCTGCCCTTGATCAGCATCCGGGAAAACTCGCTGCTGAATTTCGACGCCAGGCTATAGGCATCGCCGACTTCGGAAACGCGGGGCGTGTTCTGCAGCGAGTTTGCCCCACGCGACCAGACGATCGCCGCCCGCTGCACGCCACCACTGTCGACGGCCTCCGCCTCGACCGCCAGTCCGCCGAGACCGGCCGGCAGCCGCGGCACGGCGACCGGCAGCACGAAACCGGTACCAACGGTGACGACGGTGGAAACACCAGCCATCGCCTTATTGGTCGGCACGATGTCGGTAACGACGGAGCGAATCGTCAGGTCCGCCGGCTGGCCTGAAGAGACCAGCTGAAATTTGTCGCTGAGCGAAATGCAGAGCGCTCGGTCCAGCGCATTCGCCACCATCACACGGTCCGCGTCCGATTTGACACGGGTCGCGGCGCTGAAAGCGAAGCTCGTCGGCACGATGCTCACCGTATTTGCCGAGATAAGGCGCGTCCCATCGACATAGACGCGCGATTTCGACAACTTGCCCTTCGGCGCGCCGAGATTGCCGTAGGAGGAAAGCGTGCCGGCCTCTTTGAGCGGCACCGAGCTGCATCCTGCCCCTGCCATAGCGAGCGCCATCAACACGGCGAGAGACAAGCCTCTCGGCGCCCATGGCAAAGAAAATGGAAATGGATTGCTGAGCACGCTGTCTGGCCTCCGTCGCCGGTAGCGCATAACCCCGAAAGTCGAAATCGATTTTCGGAAAATTATGCGCGGGTTTAAAGCGCTAGAGCGTCCTTGGCGCGTCTTGTAAGACGCGCGGCGCTCTAGGTGTTTAGTCTCCAGCGAAAGTGGCGGTCGAGAATTGCCGCAACATTACAGGCCGCTTCCGACAGGCGTACGCGTCTATGCGAGTTCGATCGTCACCCGCGTCCCGGCAACACTGCTTTCGATGCCGACTTCGCCGCCATGGTTTGCGGCGACCTGCCTGACGAGGCTGAGGCCGAGACCGGCGCCCTTGCTTCTGGGGGTGACGCGATAGAAGGGCTCGAACACCAATTCGCGATGTTCGGCCGGAATGCCCGGCCCTTCGTCGGCGACGCTGATCCTGTCGCCGCCCGAAACCGCGCGCGAGACCGAAACCGTGATCATACCTCTGTTGCCGCCATGATCGATGGCGTTGCGCACCAGGTTGCTGACCGCCCGCGGCAGGGCGGAAGGGCTTCCGCGGCGTTCAAGCCTATCCGCATCGCTTTGAAAGCAGATCTGGTAACCGCCCGCGATTGCCAGCGGCGCGAGGTCGGCCACCACGGTACGGGCGATGCCGACGAGATCAACCGTTTCGTCAAGATCGACCGCCTGGTCGTTTCGCTCGAAATCGAGGAGGTGCTCGGCCGCCTCGGCCAGCCGCGCCACGTCGTCGAGCATCCGCCGCCGCTCCCGGCCGTCGGGCATCCCGTCGATACGTGTCTGCATGATGGCGATCGGGGTGCGCAGTTCATGCGCAGCATCGATCAGGAAGCGCTGGCGCTTGCGGAATTCATTCTCCAGCCGTTCCAGCGCGCCGTTGAAGGCCGCTACCAGCGGCGACACTTCCCGGGGAATGCCGCTCACGGGAAGGCGTGCGCCCTGCCGGCGCGGGTCGATTGCCGCCGCCTCACGCGCCACCTCGCTGATCCCCCTCAGCGACCGCCCGACGATCCTCGGGACCGCAAAAAACACCGCCGGCAGGGCGATCACCAGAAGCGGCACATAGATCGGATAGGTCTCTGTGAGCATGGTCAGGAAGGTGGCGCTCCGGCTCGGGTTGCCGCCATACATCACCCGCAAAGGCCCGATCCCGGTCTCGACGCTGTCGATCGAGGCACTCTCGCCGACAGATGCGGCACCGCGTATATCGGCCTCCTTGATCAGATACACATAGGGGCCGAGCGCCTGATAGGCCTCCGGCACGGCGCCATAGGAAACCGTCTGCCCGTCCGGCGTCGCCACGACGAACCAGAGCCTGTCGCTCTCGGCCTTGAAGGCGCGAAGACGCGGGCTGTCGGTCATGACGAGCCTGCCTTGAGCATCGCGGGCCAGCGCCTCATCGAGCGCCACAGTCAGCCTGTCTTCCGTGGCGACGTTCGGCGAAAGGATTATCGCCCCATAAATGCAAAGGCCGACGATGACAGCCGCCACCACAGCGACGAAGACGATGCTGAGCTGCCAGCTGAGTCGCCACCACAGCGACGGATTGGCGTCTTGCGCCTTGGCCATCATTCTTCCTTCATGAGATAGCCGACGCCGCGGATATTATGGATCGCGACGCCAGCGCCGGCATCGATCAGTCGCTTGCGCAGCCGCGAAATATGCGCGTCGAGCGCGTTCGACTGGATCTCCTCCTCGTAATTATAAACCGCCGCCTCCAGCGTCGAGCGGAGCACGGTCTTCTCCTTCCGCCTGGCAAGGGCTGCCAATACCAGAAGTTCGCGTCGCGGCAGGTCGAGCGGCACCGTGCCGACCGTGACGCTGAGGTGCAGCGGATCAATCACCATCCGCCCGGCGGCAATCTGCAATTCGGCAAGATCCGGCGCCCGCCGCAGCACCGCCCGCAGCCGTGCCATCAGTTCTTCCACGAGAAACGGCTTGCCAAGATAGTCGTCGGCGCCGAGGTCGAGGCCTTCGACCCGCTCCTTGGGCTCGTTGCGCGCCGTCAGCACGATGATCGGCGTATGTTTTCCGGTCCGCCTCAGCTCCGGAATGAAGCTCAACCCCTCTCCGTCAGGCAGGCGCCGGTCGAGCAGAATCGCGTCGTAGTGGTTCTGCCGCGTCAACTCGACGGCATCGGCCAGATGCATCGTGTGGTCGGTGACGATCCCATGTTTGCCGAGTGCTGCCGACAGTGCCTCGGCCAGTTCCCTCTCGTCTTCTATCAACAATATTCGCATCGCCCGCCTGTGTCTCAGTTTCCCTTTTCTCCGCCACAAGGGTTGCGGCAGCATTGCGGAGCTTGCAAGGCGCCGGTCATGCTGCCGCAATTGTCGAGGTCCAGCACAGAAGATATCCGCGGCGCCTAGAAATCGAGATGATCAGACCTATCCTTCGTCTCCTCACCAGACATGCCCTCTCCGCCTTCATCGTCGCGGCGCTGCTCGCAGCCCCGCTCGCAATACTGCACTCGCTTCACGGAAAAGCGGCGTTCGAGAGCGGCCTCATGATGGAGGTCCGATGACCGTCTGGCCAGCTGCCTCGCAATAGGCCGAGAAGGCCTGAAGATAGGCCTGCACCCTCGAACGGTTCTCCGCCGTCTCGACCGCCCGCAACACCTCGGCCGGTTCCGGCTTCATCAGAGGTAGCCGGAGAAAGATATCCGCTGCGAACCGATCGGTGATGGTGGCAAGGATCGTGCGCAGGCCCTCCAGCATGTCATCGCCCCGATGCGATGCGTGCAGCAGCGCAACGGGCTTGTGGACGATCTGCTCGCCAGAGACCAGCCAGTCGATCGCGTTCTTCAGGCCGCCGGGGATGGATCGCACATATTCCGGGCTGGCGATGATCACCCCGTCGCTCCCAGCGATCGATGCGACGAAATCCCGCACGGCCGCCGGCAGAGCTTCCCCCTCGAGATCGGGCGAGAATACCGGCAAACCTCCCACACCATCGAAGATCGCAATTTCGATATCACTTGGGGCAACGGCGCGGACAGCCCGCAGCATGGCCGTATTGGTGGAATCGCGCCTAGCGCTGCCGGATATTGCGAGAATCTTCATGAGCCCAACAGCGATCGATTGACCGCGGCTGTCAACGCAAAAGGCTGTGGCGCCGCGCGTCTTTTCGGAACGGCAGGCGGCGCGGGAGCGCTTCGAATTGCGCGATTGAGGGAAAGGCAAAAGCGACTTTTGCTTGCACTGGCCGAGCCCGGCGTTAGCTTGGGTTCCAATCCTGACAGCTGCCGAATCGGCGGGAAATACAGATGACGGCTTTGATCGAGGCACGGGGCGTCAGCAAACGCTTCCGGCAGCACAAAAGATTTCCGGGTTTTCTGGGCGCCCTGAAGACGCTGGTGACGAGCGAATATACCGAAGTTCTGGCCGTTTCCGACATCGATTTCGACGTCGCGGCCGGCGAAGCGGTGGGGTATCTCGGCCCCAACGGCGCCGGCAAATCCACGATGATCAAGATGATGACCGGCATCCTCGTGCCGAGCGCCGGCACGCTCTCGGTGCTCGGCCGCACGCCGCATCTGAGCCGCATGGATAATGCTCGCGAAATCGGCGTCGTCTTCGGCCAGCGCAGCCAGCTGTGGTGGGACCTGCCGCTGGTGGACAGTTTTACCTTGCACCAGCGCATCTACGACATACCCGTTGCCCGCTATGCGGATAATCTCCGGCGCTTCAGCGAGCTGCTCGACCTGACGCCCTTTCTCGACCGCGCGGTGCGCCAGCTCAGCCTCGGCCAGCGCATGCGCGCCGAGATCGTCATGTCGCTGCTGCACGATCCGAAAATCCTCTTTCTGGACGAACCGACCATCGGGCTGGATGTGGTCGCCAAGGATGCGGTGCGGCGCTTTCTTGCCGAGATCAACCGCGAGCGCGGTGTGACCATCATCCTCACCACCCACGACCTGCAGGACATCGAGACCATCTGCCCGCGGCTGATCATGGTCGATCACGCCAGGCTGATCTTCGACGGCGAATTGAGGAGCCTGCGCGCCGCTTTGGGTTCGGCCCGGCGGCTGACCCTCGAATTTGCCAGCGACCCCGGGCCGCTGCCGCTCAGCACCGCTTCGCTCGTCAGCGACGAGGGCCTGCGCAAGAACTATCTGATCGAACGCGAAGACGTTTCGCTGGTCAGGATCCTGTCGGAGGTCGGAAGCGACCGCGGCCTCAAGGATGTGGCTTTGCACGAGCCGGACATCGAAGAAGTCATCCGCACCTTTTACCAGGGGCGCAACGCCAGGGCGCGGGCGTCATGAGCGCCTATCTCGCCTTTACCCGGAGTTCCTTCCATTCCCAGCTCGCCTATCGCAATGAGGTCTGGGCCAACATCTTCGGCAAACTGGTGCAAGTCTTCGCCCGCGTCGCCATCTGGCAGGCCGCCTATGCCGGGGTCGGTGCAGTCGTGGTCGACGGCGTCTCGCTGCAGCAGATGGTAACCTATGCGCTGCTCGGCGGCACGGTGATGGGCGCCACCCGGCCTGAAAGGATCATCGGCGAGATCGGCCGGTCGCTCAAAACAGGCGATATCGCTGTCTGGTTGCTGAAGCCGCTATCCTATCCGCTCTATCTCTTCGCCAACGAATGCGGCAGCTTTTTCTATCGGCTGATGACGCAGGTGATCCCAACCATCGCCTTCACCGCATTGTTTTACGGCATGCTACCGCCGGCAAGCCTGTTCCACGCCCTGATGTTCATCGCCTTCTGGGCACTTTCCTTTACGCTCCTATTCCTGATGTCGGCGTTCTTCGGCCTCATCGCCTTCTGGCTGATGACGAGCTTCTCACTCGACTGGATCCTCGGCGCCCTGCTGCAATTGTTCTCCGGCGTACTCGTGCCTTTCTGGTTCTTTCCCGAGCCGCTGGCGACGGTCGCCCGCCATCTGCCCTTCGCCTGGGTCGTCTATTATCCCAATGCCGTCTATCTCGGCCGGCTTTCGACTGCCGACACCTGGCTTCATCTTGGCCTCGGTCTCGGCTGGGCCGGATTGTTCCTCTTGGGCGTCCTTTGGCTATGGCACTCAGCCTCCACCCGCATCACCGTGCAGGGAGGCTGACCGTGCTCCTCCACCACCTCCGCGTCATCCCGTTGCTGGTGCGCATGTATGTCCGCTCGCAGATGGAATATCGCGGCGCCTTCTGGCTCGATCGTCTTGCGCAGATCCTCTCTTACGGCAGCGTCTTCGCCACCATCGGCATCCTGCTAGCGCGATTCGACACGCTCGGCGGCTGGACCTGGCCGGAGTTGGCGCTGTTGTTCAGCTTCCAGCTGCTCGCCTATTCTCTCGGTGCAGCAATGAGCTTCGTGCAACTGCGCGACCTGGAAGAACTGGTGCGGCTTGGCACCTTTGATACGCTGCTGGTCAAGCCATTCAGTCCCTGGGCCTATCTGATCTTTTCCGGTCTCAACATCAGCTACGCCGGCCACGTCATCCTCGCGGTGGCGCTGATGGGCTGGGCCGTCCTATCCGTCGATTTCGGCTGGTCGGTCTGGTCCGTGTCATTCCTCATTGCCACGCTCACCAGCGCGGCGTTGCTGACCGCCTCGTTGATCACGATGATCGGCGCCACGGCACTGATCTGGGTGCGCTCCAATCACTTGTTCTCGATCTTCTTCGGCTTTTGGGAATTGACGCGTTATCCCCTCAACATATTTCCCGGCGGCATTCAGATCACCCTCATCACCGCGGTGCCATTAGCCCTCACCAGTTCGGTTCCCGTCGCCGCCCTGCTCGGCAAACCCGTCCCCATCCTCGGGGACTGGGCCGCGCCTGCGGCTCTGGCGGCCGGCCCGGTCTGGGTGCTGATCGCAATGGCGTACTGGCGCTACGCCACCGGGAAATACCAGGGCGCCGGCGGCTGATCGGGCCGGGTGATTTCCCACGATATCAGGAGGCCAGCGCCGACGATTTCGCTCGGACCTCGAGGAACGCCGCCGTCAGCTTGGCCAGCACCGCCGAGGTGCGCGTGCCGTTGGCTCCGCCGATCGGATCGACGATATGGATTTGCCGGAGATCCTTCATGAAGTCGTCCCAGAGCGGCGGCCCGCCTTCTTCGAGAAGCTGCGCCCGGATGCTCAGCTCCTCGCTGACAGGCAGATGGCGCCGCCCCCAGGCGCCGATCATAGCGAAGACGGGAACAAGCTGGATGGCCGGCTCCTCGAGGCTGTAGATTGCCTTCTGGCTGTGGCTCGGATCGTCCCGCTTGCTGATAAACCCCAGCGAGAGCAGGCGCTTCAGCCTCGCCGCCAGGATGTTGGAGGCGATCCCCTCTTCCGAATGGGTCAGAAGATCGCGGAAATGGCGACGGTTGCCAAACATGATGTCCCGGATGATGATGAGGCTCCACCTGTCGCCCAGCACCTCCATCGTCAGGTTGATCGGGCAGCCCGACCGCAGTTCGATATCCACGACATGCACTCCTAGAAAAAACTGGTTGCAATATAGGATCACTCGTGAGATAACGCAACCGGTTTCAAATCGCAATTAGATGGAGGAGAACATGTCAAAGGTGCGTGTCGCAGGGTTTTCCCTGTCCGTAGATGGTTTCGGTGCGGGTCCGGAACAAAGCATGCAAGATCCGCTCGGCAAACGCGGAGCCGAGATGTTTCAATGGTTTTTCCATACCAGCACTTTCCGCGCGATGCAGGGAAAGGACGACGGTTCACAAGGGATTGACGAGGACTATGCCGCCCGCGGCATGGCGAATTTCGGCGCCTTCATTCTCGGGCGCAACATGTTCGGCCCCATTCGCGGCGATTGGCCTGATGAGAGCTGGAAGGGCTGGTGGGGGCCGAACCCGCCCTATCACGCGCCAACCTTTATCCTGACGCACTACCCGCGCGAACCCCTCGTCATGGAGGGCGGTACGACCTTTCACTTCATCACCGGCGGCATCGAAGATGCACTTAAAAAGGCGAAGGCTGCGGCCGGCGACAAGGACGTGAAAATCGGCGGCGGGGTCAGCACCGTCCGCCAATATCTGCAAGCCGGCCTGATCGACGAATTGCATTTCGCCATCTCGCCCGTCGTGCTCGGCAAGGGAGAAGCGATGTTCGCCGGCATCGACCTGCCCGCCCACGGCTTCCGCGTCGCCGAGCATGTCGCCACTGAACACGCCACACATATCGTGCTGGCAAAATAAACCAGCCGCCGATCTGACTTGATATCGCCTTTGCCAGCGCGCATGCCGCAGGATGTCTGCGGCAAAGATGGCGATGACGACGGTCGGAAGCACCGGCAGCCTAGCCGCATCCAAAGCGTCCGCAACATCAAGACCGAAACCCCGATGCAGAAGATCAGACAATCCTTAGCAGGTGCCGGTCTGACGGCCGTCAATACATCCCGTTGGCCCCTGGAGCCGGCCCGGAACCGTACGTCATCGCACCATTCTAAAATGGCAGTGGTGTTCGCATTTTATAAGCGTAAAATTATATTGTCGGCCATAAGATTTTTCGGCGGGACCGCTTAAGAGTTGCTGCGGGTTCTTGCCGGTCAACGGAGTGCGCGTGATGCTCCAATCCCTGATTTACCTCGACGACCGCGAAATAATCCTCGTCACCGATGCCGTTCGGCAATGGTGCTCCGACAGGAAGGTTGACGTCGACAGCGTCGAAGGACGCCGCGCCGTCACCGCCGCCGTCGATCTTGTCCAGACGACCACCGACCGCGACAGGCTTTTGGCCGAACTGTCGAAGCATCTGGCTCACCAGTAGGGCCATCGATCCATCGAACTTCTTCTAAAGACGCTTTTCAAAAAACGTGTCGGGATATGGGTCGTCATTGAAACGGCCGATCTCAACCCAGCCGCTTCCGCGATAAAGCTGTTGCGCCTCGGAAAGCGCGCTGTTCGTATCCAGGCGCAGGAGCTTGACGGACAGTTCGCGGGCGATGGTCTCGGCGGCCGTCATCAGGCATGTTGCGAGCCCGAGACCACGTGCGGATGGGGCGACCCACAATCTCTTAACCTCTGCGACCTCGCCGCCATCGCCCTTCATTCCAACGCAGCCGATCGGCAGGCCATCGGACATGGCCACCAGAAACGCACCGCGCGGACGGATCATATCCGTGGCATCGGGATCGCGGGACAGCGACACATCGAAACCCTTCTCGAAGCGGCGTGCAAGTTCGCCGTAATATTCGCTTAGGCAATAGCGGGCATCCTCGTGCCGAGGGTCCTTCTCCTCGATCACGATCTGGTCGCGCTTCAGCGAGGAAGCAATCATATCCATGGCGCACAGAAGTTCTTCCGGACGGCGATGGCGCGCCAGAAATGCTTCCGCCTGCGCATTGGAAAGCGCTTCATAGGCTTGAAACTCGGACCGGCCGTTTTCGGTCAATCTGACGACGCGGCGACGTGCGTCCTCAGCGTTCGGCACCGTCTCGATGAGACCCTCCTCTTCCAGGCTGCGCAGCAGGCGGCTCATCAAGCCGGAGTCGAGGCCCAGATAATCGCGGATCGCGGCAACATCCGATTGTCCCCGGCCGATCGAATTGAGCACGCGGGCAGCCCCCAGCGGACGTCCGCGTCCGAGGAACGAGCTGTCGAGAGCCCCGACCTCGGAGGTGACGGCACGGTTGAAGCGACGGACGCGAGAGATAGGATCGCAAACCATATTATCTGACTTAAGTCAGATAACTGCCGCTGTCAATTTGGAGCGCACTGGCCGGTCGCCGGCCTGCAGCTATCTTGCCGATCAGCATCCCCTCGCCTATGGGATGACAACGTCCCGCAAGGCTCTCCCAGTGTCCCGTTTTACCCTCCACGTCCTGATCGTCGTCATTCTGACGCTGCTCACGCAGATCGGCGGCGTCGCCTATGTCATCGCCCTCGCCGCGTCACGCGCCTGGCGCATCCGCCGCTTTCTGGCAAAGCTGACCATCTTCCTGCTTTTTTATGCCGGTGCGTCGTTTGCCGCGGGCCTCGCAGCCCCGATGTTCGGGCGCGTTCCCCTCTCCTGCAGATCGGTCGCCACTGACAGGCTGGTGATCCGCTCCCCGATCTATTGCCTGCTGAACCGCAATTACGTCACGCCTGACCTGCGCGATCTGGCAAAGGCGCTTGCCGCTCACATGGACAAGGAATTTCCGGGCACCGTCACCGTTGCGCTCGATTCAAATTTCCCCTTCGTAAACGGCTTTCCGCTGCTGCCGCATCTGTCGCATGCTGACGGGAAAAAGCTCGACTTCGCCTATTATTACAAGAATGCCGACGGCGCCTTCCTGAATGGCGCCACCCGCTCCCCGATCGGCTATTTCGCCTTCGAAGAGCCGGCACCAGGCGACGAACTGCCATGCCAAGGCCGCAACGACTGGCTGACCACACGCTGGGATTTCGACGCGCTGCAGCCATTGTTTCCGGCCTATGGCATCGAGGAGCAGCGCACATCGGCCGCGGTCGCCTGGCTGACCAGCGAAGGCGTGGCACGCTTCGGCCTGCAGAAAATCTTCATCGAGCCGCATCTGAAGAACGCGCTTGGCATCACCGACAGCCACGTCCGCTTCCAAGGCTGCCGTGCCGCCCGCCACGACGACCATATCCATATCCAGATTGAATGAGGGACGTTGCTCCGTATGAATATTTTCATTCTGCTGATCGGTTTTCCGGGCGTCGGCAAACTCGCGATCGCCAAAGAATTAAGTCCGCTTGTCCCCGCAAAGATTATCGACAATCACTGGTTCAACAACCCGATACTGCGCCTCCTGGATGACGGCGGGACGTCCCCCCTCCCGGAAGGAATATGGGAATACACCGGCAGGGTTCGGCAAGCCGTCTTGGATGCGATCGTGGCCTATAGCGCGCCTTCGGCCAATTTCATCTTCACGCATGCCGGGATTGACGGCGATCAGCGAAGCATGCGCACGTTTCAGCAAATTGCTGCCGCAGCACAACAACGCCAAGCCTTGCTGGTGCCAGTGCGGCTGCTCTGCGATGAGGACGAGTTGGCGCGCCGGATTTCGACACCGGCACGCCGTGCCCACCTGAAATCCACAGATGCGGAGGCGTCGAGAAAACGCAGCCGACAAGCTTGCGTTCTCGATCCTCAACATCAAAACACCCTCGTCCTGGATGTCACTTTCGCGTCACCGCAGGAAAGTGCGGACGCCATTCGAAATCATGTTTCGGAGGCGGTAGGCAAGGCGACGACTGGCCATATTTTGAAAGCGGACAATGGCAGCGCTTAGTATCGACAAAGATCGGCGCAAGGTCACGAGATGGAGCAATCGGTCCCTCATCGGCTGCCAAGGAGAGACGCCATGAATGCCCTCACGATCCTCTTCCTGATTGAAACCTGCCTCTATGCCACCGCTTCGCTCACCCATGCCGGCTTTATCCTTGAAGCTCACGAGCACCGCCAAGCGATGATCGCCGAAGCGGTGATAGCGGCCGTCCTTCTGCTCGGCTTGATCTCGTTCATCCTCAACCGCCCATGGAGCCGAACGGCGGCGCTCTGCGCCCAGACCTTCGCGCTCCTCGGCACTCTCGTCGGCGCCTTCACCATCGCCGTCGGCGTTGGCCCGCAGACCACGCTTGATTATATGACTCATGTGGTGATGACCCTGCTGCTGGGTTTGAGCATGGTCTGGCTCGCGCGAAGGCGGAACCCTCCTGCCGCTGGTTTCTAAGCACGCGTGATCTCTGGCCTCTCCTTCCAGCCCTCATCCCGAGAAAGGCCGGGCTGGCCATCCACCGACATGCAGGATGCCACGCGCACCTATCGCAAAGGCAGTTCGTAGCTCCGCTTCAACGTTTCCATCGGCACATCGGTCTTGACGCTGAGGACGCTCGGAATGCGGGTCAGGTGGTCGGCCTGGAAACGCCAATAGCTGTGCAGGTCGGCAGTGACGATCCGCAGCACGGCATCACATTCTCCTGTCGTCAGGTAGCACTCCATCACCTCGGGAAACCGCCGGACCGCTTCGGCGAAGCGCAGCGTAACCTCGGCATCCTGGGTCTTGAACCATACGCGGGCAAAAACCGTCAGCCCCGCCCCAACCTTTGCCGGGTCCAGCACAGCAACATACCGATCGATAACACCCGCCTCTTCCAAGAGCCGCACGCGGCGCAGGCAGGGCGAAGGCGACAGCCCCACCTCCTTTGCCAGTTCGACATTCGAAATGCGCCCGTCGCGCTGAAGCACGCGCAGGATATGGCGATCGATCGCATCAAGGATGTTCGGCACTTTATAGCTCCGAGTTCTTTCATAGTGGCATAATATGCCAAACGATCGCAATTTTGAGGCTTCTTCGCAAGCTAGTTGCGCAAGACATGACCTATCGTTGCAAGCATCGATATGGAGACGGTTGATGGCAAGACAGATAGATAAAATCGTGCTCGCTTATTCCGGCGGCTTGGATACCTCGATCATCCTCAAATGGCTGCAGGAGACCTATGGGTGCGAGGTCGTGACCTTCACCGCCGATCTCGGCCAGGGCGAGGAGCTTGAGCCGGCGCGGGCGAAGGCAGCAATGTTGGGGGTCAAGGACATCCGTATCGTCGATCTGCGGGAGGAATTCGTTCGCGACTTCGTCTTTCCGATGCTGCGCGCCAACACGCTTTATGAGGGGCAGTATCTGCTCGGCAGCTCCATCGCCCGGCCACTGATTGCCAAGCATCTGGTCGCCATAGCCCGGCAGGTCGGTGCTGATGCCGTTGCCCACGGCTCGACAGGCAAGGGCAATGACCAGGTCCGGTTCGAACTCGCCGTCAATGCACTCGATCCGTCGATTGAGGTCGCTGCTCCCTGGCGCCAATGGAACATCCGCTCCCGCATGCAGCTTCTGGAATATGCCGAGATGCATCGGATCCCGGTGCCGAAGGACAAGCGCGGCGAAGCGCCCTTCTCGATCGACGCCAACCTGTTGCACACCTCGACCGAAGGCAAAATCCTCGAAGATCCGGCCGAGGCCGCGCCCGAATACATCTATCAGCGCACGGTCGATCCTGTCGACGCTCCCGATACCCCCGAGACCGTCACCATCGGCTTCGAAAACGGCGACCCTGTATCCGTGAACGGCCAGGCGATGACACCCGCTGCCTTGCTCACAGAACTCAACAGCTTCGGCGGTCGACATGGCGTAGGGCGGCTCGATCTCGTCGAAAACCGCTTCATCGGCATCAAATCGCGAGGCATTTACGAGACGCCGGGAGGCACGATTTTGCTTGCGGCGCATCGCGGCATTGAAACGATCACGCTCGATCGTGCCGCCGCACACCTCAAGGATGAGATCATGCCCCGCTACGCCGAGCTGATCTACAATGGCTTCTGGTTCTCTCCCGAGCGGGAAATGCTGCAGGCTCTGATCGACCGGAGCCAGGACTTCGTCAGCGGCGAAGTGACGGTACGGCTCTACAAGGGAAGCGCTACGGTCATCTCCCGCACCTCGCCCTGCTCACTCTATTCCGCCGATCTCGTCACCTTCGAGGAAAGCGCCGTCGCCTATGACCATCACGACGCCGAAGGCTTCATCAAACTCAACGGATTGCGGCTCAGGAGCTGGGCAGCCCGCAACGGCAGATGAGCCTGCCTTGCGTCGGCGCGTTGGCAGCCGCGACCGGGAATCCGATTTCAAACGATCTTAAAAAGACACACGAAAAAGCTAATCGATTTTAATTTTATCATTAAAATTTTCTTGTTGCGGCGCAAAAGAATTTAGACATTAGCTATATCGGATGCTCACTGTGTTCGTTGGAAGGAACTCGCATGACTGTGACATTTCCGCTTACTGAGAAGCGCGATGCGGAGGCGTTGCTGAAGCACTTGACGATGCACAAACTCAGTTTTCCGGGAAACTGCGTCGTGTCGCTCAAAACGCATATCGCGCAGGTATCATCCTCGCATACAACAGCACTCGGCACTGCCCGTACCGCCTGGTAGCGATTGAATATTCGGGCTTCTTGCCCGATCTCCGTGCCACTCGCTCATGCTCAGGATCGAAGCAATCCTGCTGGACGGACTTGTGTGGAGAGGATGGGCCGAGCGCGCCGACAACAGCCTATCTCGCTGCAGGCAATCCCATGCCGACGAGCTTCAGGATTTCCTCGACCTTCGCATCGGGATCGGCTCCGGCTTCGACCTGGCCGTCTATCATCAGCAAGGCAAGGCCATGCGTCAGCGACCAGAGGAAGAGCGCGGCGTTCGGCACGTCCCCGGGCCGTCATCCTCGGCGCCGGGTTCGACACCTTCGCACTGCGCAATCCTCATGCCGGCTTGAAGGTCTTCGAAGTCGATCATCCTGCCACGCAGAGCTGGAAGCAGCGGCGGCTGAGCGAGATAGGGGTGACGCAAAATCTGCCGACATTCGTTCCCGTCGATTTCGAGCAGGAAGATCTCGGAACGCGCCTGGTCGATTGCGGTCTCGAACTCGAAACGCCCTCCTTCTTCATCTGGCTCGGCGTCGTGCCCTATCTCACGGAACCGTCGGTGTTTGCCCTGCTGCGCTTCGTCGCCGGCCTGCCGAGCTCGTCCATCGTCTTTGACTACAGCGAACCCTTGGAGAACTATCCGCCCGAACGCCGCGCCCGCGCCGCGGAAATGGGGTCGCGCACGGCCGCTGCCGGCGAGCCATGGCTGACGCACTTCGATCCCAAGCAGCTCGCGGACCGATTGCTGAGCCTGGGCTTCCGATATCTGGAGGGTATCGGCCCGACCGAAATGGCCAAACGTTTCTTCGGCCAGCCCGCAGATGCGCCGGATCGCGGCGCCGGTCCCCATGTCGCATTCGCCGGTAAATAGGAACGGACCCAAGGCTGCCGCTCGCTGCAGGCGGCCATTGCTCCGTTTGCAAAAATTCCTATTCTGGCCGCCGCTATCCCGGCCGCTGCGACAGGAAATTTGGATTGTCTCATGATGACTTCGAGTCACCCCGACCTCAGCGACATCCACCATGGCGACTGGGTGGATCGCCGATTGCCGGTCGCATGGCGGCCTTATACGCGGCTCGCGCGGCTGGATCGGCCGGTCGGAATATGGCTGACGCTTTTCCCGTGCTGGGCTGCCCTCATTCAGGCGTCGCACGGCCTGCCGGACCTCGGTGAACTCGTGATCTTCTCTCTCGGCGCCTTGCTGATGAGAAGCGCCGGCTCCACGGTCAACGACATCGCGGATCGGAATTTTGACGCTCACGTTGAGCGGACCCGTTTTCGGCCGCTCGCAAGCGGCGATATCGGTGCGATGCACGCCTTCGTCTTTCTGGTAGCCGAACTGATGCTCGCGGCCTCGCTTCTGTTTTTCCTGACGCCTTACACGCGTTTGATCGCGATATCGGTTCTGCCGCTCGTCTTCGTCTATCCGCTCTGCAAGCGATTCACCCATTGGCCCCCGGCCGTGCTGGGCGCGGCGTTCAACTGGGGCATGCTGATGGCATGGGCCCAGATTGCCGGCCATATCCCGGCCGGCGCTGTGCTGATGTGGGCCGGGGCCGTCGCCTGGCAGATCGGCTATGATACGGTCTATGCCTATGTCGATGTCAGGGATGACACCCGCCTCGGCCTGAAATCGACGGCAATCCTGTTCGGCCGGCGCGGCAAGTTGTGGATCGGCTTGTTCTATGCTCTGGCCGTTGCGGCGTGGTCGCTCGGGGGTTGGCTGCTGGAGATGTCGTCGCCTTATACGATCGGAATGCTGGTGATCGCAGCCCAGCTTGCGTGGCAGACCCGGCGGATCGACCTTGCCCGCCCGGACCTGAATTATCGCCTGTTCCTCGCCAATATACCGACGGGCGTGCTGCTCGCCGGCACGGCTCTGTCAGGCACATGGTAGACAGCTCAAGGACGTGACGCCGATGACCTATTTTAAACAAGCCGCGTTCGCGGCCACCATGATGCTGGCAGCAACGATGACACCCCTGCATCAGGCCCATGCCGAGCAATGCGACCAGGAGACTTTCGAAGAGGCGAAATACGTCGTCTGCACGCTGCAAACGGGGAAAGCCGACCTGCGCCTGTTCTGGAAGGGCGCCGATGGCGAGCCGTACCGGACTTTTTCAAGCCTTGCCGAAGCCGTTCGCGCCGAGGGGAAGACGCTGGTGCTGGCCGTCAACGCCGGCATGTACCGGGCCGATTTTTCGCCGATGGGGCTGTATGTCGAAAACGCCAGGGAATTGAAACCCGCCAATACCGCAAAGGCCGAAAGCTCCGCCGGCCAGGTGCCGAATTTCTACAAGAAGCCGAACGGCGTATTCTTTCTTGGTGAAGCAGGCGCCGGCATACTGCCGACCGATGAATTTCTGAAAAATGCGCCCAAGGTGCGGTTCGCCACGCAGTCCGGTCCGATGCTTGTCATCGCCGACAAGCTGAACCCGATCTTGATCCCCGGCTCGACGGATCGAACCCGCAGAAGCGGTATCGGCATCTGCGCGGCCGGCACGGTCCGCTTGGCAATCAGCGAAGACGGAGTGAATTTCCACGATTTCGCACGGCTCTTCCGCGACCAGCTGCAATGCCCCGACGCGTTGTTTTTCGACGGCGGAAACGGTGTCGGGCTCTACCATCCGGCGATGGGCCGCAACGACCGCTCCTGGCACGGCGGCTACGGCCCGATCCTTGGGCTTGTCGAATAGTGCCCGAGGAAATCCGCCTGGATCGAAGTGGGCATCGAGCCGCGTACCGCATCTTGATTCGCCTCAAATCGGTTGGGCACTGAAAAACAGTGCAGTGGCGGTGATCAGCTTGTCCAGCATCTCGACGTTCTCAGAAGTGTTGAAGATATGATCCATGGGAGCCTCCCAAACTTGGTGTGCACCCTTGTGCGCCTGAGCGAATTTTGCCGCTGTTCCCAGAGGAATAGCAGTGTCCAGGCTACCTTCAGCAATAAAAACCCGTCCACGATAGTTAGCGATCTCGTTTAACGGATCCAGATTTTCGACGTCGGCAAAGAATTCATGCCCGAGGGTTAGCGACGCGCCCCACGGCATCTGGACATTGGTAGGCGATCGGCTTGCGAGTGCCCGTTCATACACATCGCGCCCGATCAAGGCTGGAAAGGAAACTTTGGGTTCGCCGACGGGGGCCCAGAGCGCAACCGCCGCTGGTCGATTTGTACGGCCCGCCGCCGCGGCAGCAACCAGCCCACCCTGGCTCCATCCCAGCAGAAATATCGCATTTGGACCACCCGACGGCAGATCGCTGACGAAGTCCATCGCAGCGATGCAATCCTCGACTTGGTGATTGTACGTCGCGTCTTGAAAGCGTCCGCCGCTTTCGCCAACACCTCGAAAGTTAATCCTAAGGCTCGAAAACCCCAGAGACGCGAGCTTCTCCGCCGTATGCGCCAGAATACCGGTGCCGGTGTGAGAAATTATGAGTTCGTGCCGCGTTCCTCCGAACCCATGGAGAAGCACGACAATCGGTGCGTTTGCCGAGACCGCCAGACACAATGTTCCGACAACACGACACCCATCGACCTCAAAGCTTACCGTTTCTTCTGCGGCCATAACTTCCTCTAAACTGACCCATCAAAGCCTACCCCCTCCCCGCACGCGTCATTTCGGCCCGCATCCAGCTCGAGTCTCCCCAGGTGGAGAGCCAGATCATCAGGTCGGTCAGGGCACCGATGACGGGCAGGAGCAAGGCGTGGCGCAGGCCCCGTCTCTTCTGGCTGTCTTCGGCTTTCCTGAGATGCGCCAGCTCCTGTTCCTGGATCGACGCGATGAGGGCGTGAAGTTCGGGATCACGCTGGGCGAGGAAGGCCAGCTGGTCTTCGAGATGGCGATGGACCGTGCTTTCCACCGCCTCTGTGCAAATCCAGATCATGTTGCGCCCGCCAAGCGCCGTCAGGATGCCGAGCACGGAACCACCGAGGCTCCAGAAGGCCATGACGCGACACGGCCTGGCGCGCCTTGCAGGCATGGCCTCGCGAAACAGCCGGCAATGCTCGATCTCGTCCTCGCGCATTTCTTCGAGCGCCGGCACGATGCCGGGAAACAGCCGCCGGGCCATCAGGATTTGGGCGCCATAGATCCTGATGGCGCCGAACTCGCCCGCATGGTTGACCTTGAGAATGCGACGGACGGTGACATCGGGGTCGCGCATTCCCGCGTTGCTCGACGGATTGATCATAACCACTCTGCCCCGGTTCCCTTGCCGGCAGTAGGCAGGATTGCCGCCGTGATCGTCAAGAGGCGCCGCGGGCGGGCCCGTCAGCCCTTGAGTGATGGGCCCTTTCAATAACCACCGGCCTCGCATAGGCACTCCGGCCAGCAACGTAGGAAAGCCGGATGGACCATATCAATTCGCTCGCATTGCTCGTCAGCGTCTACATCGCCTCCCTCGTCAGCCCCGGACCGAATTTCATCATCGTCACCAAAACAAGCATGTCGGTATCCCGCGCTGCCGGGCTCTTTGCGGGTCTCGGAATTGCGGTCGCATCCCTGACCTGGGCCGTCATGGCGATGGCCGGGCTCGGGTTTCTCCTGACCCATTTCGAATGGCTGCATATGATGTTGCAGGTGGCCGGCGCATTGTATCTGATCTGGCTGGGGCTGAAGATGATCCGCAACGCGTCCAAGCCCTTGAAGCCGACGGGACCGAGCGAAGCCGCATGGTGCTCCGCCATGCGCCGCGCTTACGTCGTCAGCATGACCAATCCGAAATCGGTGGCTTTCTTCGGCAGCATCTTTGCGCTTGTCATTCCCGCACATGCGCCCGTTTGGCTCTATTGCTTCATCGCCCTGACCTGCTTCCTTCTTTCGGCTCTCTGGTATTGCGGCCTGGCCTTTTTCTTCTCGAACCCGCGCGTTTCCGCCGGCTTCCTGCGCTTCAAGGCCGGCATGGAGCGCGTGATGGGCGTCGCCCTGAGCTTGATCGGCGACCGCCTGCTCTTGGTTCGCTGACGGCATCCCAATTTAGCCTTAGAGATGGCCAGTCGCTCGTCAGGTCGCAGGCGAAGCCGGCAATGCTTCATGAATGTCTTCAGGAATGAAGCCGCCGGTCTGGCGTTTCCACAGACGGGCAAACAGGCCATCGCGTTCGACCAGTTCCTCCGGTCTGCCCTCCTCCACGATCCGCCCGTGATCGAGCACGACGATCCTGTCCATTCTGGCGATTGTGGACAGGCGGTGGGCGATGGCAATCACTGTTTTCCCCTCCATGACGAGGTTTAGCCTTTCCTGGATGGCGGCTTCGAATTCGCTGTCGAGCGCCGAGGTCGCTTCATCCAGCACCAGGATCGGCGCGTCCTTCAGCAGAACGCGGGCGATAGCAACACGCTGCCGCTGGCCGCCGGAAAGTTTGATGCCGCGATCCCCGACGAAGGCGTCATAACCCTTGCGGCCCTCGCCGTCGGCAAGATCGGCAATGAAGGCATCGGCGCTTGCCATCTTCGCCACCTCTTCGATCTCGTCCCGCGTCGCCTCCGGCCGGCCGTAGCGGATATTGTCGCCGACCGACCGGTGCAGCAATGCGACGTCCTGCGCGATGACCCCGATGGCGCGGCGAAGGCTCGACTGCGTGACCGCTCGAATATCCTGCCCGTCGATCAGGATCGCGCCGTCGCCGATGTCGTAGAAGCGCAGGAGCAGATTTGCGAGCGTGGTCTTGCCGGCTCCGGAGAGACCGACCAGGCCCACCTTCTCGCCGGGCCGCACCGTCAGCGACAACGCATCGATGACCGGCTTGCCCGACTTGTAGGCGAAGTGGACTTTTTCGAAGCGGATCTCCCCGCGGCTGACCGTGAGACTCGACGCATCCGGCCGGTCGGTGATGGTCGGCGGCGTCGTCATGACCGGCATAGCGTCCTTGATCGTGCCGATCGCCTGGAAAATCTGCTGTCCCATCTGCAAGAAAGTAAAGGTGTGCCCGGACAGCCGGTGCAGGATATAGACCGCGCCCACGAACTCGCCAACCGTGAGAAAGCCGTTGATGAGCCCGGAAAAGCCGATAGAAAGCATGGCGAGCCACAGCATCATGTTGAGCGCCACGACGATCAATTCCGACGTGCGGTAGATGCGTTGCTCCCTGTGCTGCGTCTGCACGGATTTCTGGATGATTCGTCGGATAGCACCCGCTTCGCTGTCTTCAGCCGCAAACTGCTTGATCATCTGCATGTTGGTGTAGAGATCGGTAATAGCACCGGCGACAAGGCTGCGCTGCTTGGCGGTGCGCCGCGAACGCTCAGTAAAGACCGGCGCCATCCTGGTGGCGAGCGCTACATTGAGCGCGATCCAGATGACGACCGGCAGGGCAAGCTGCCAAGACAAACTCACCAGCAAGAGCACCGAGCCGACCATCTGCAACAGGAAGCGCGGAATGGCCTGGAAGGCGACAACGATCTGCTGCTGGACGGAAGACGCCACTTGTGACAGGCGCGAGGAGACCTGCCCGGCAAAAACATCGTGAAAGAAAGCGAGATCCTGCCGCTCCACCGCCTTGTGACCCTGCCACTGGATTGCGGCAGGCATACCGACACCGAGCGTATGCGAATTGAAAGTGTTGAGAAGAAACGAGGCGATTGGCATGGCTGGAAAAATCAGGAAGCCGAGGAAGGCAAGCAGCGGCCATTCACTGTTCAGGAAAGCAGGCGCGCCCTTTTGGGTCACACCGTCGACAATGACCGCAAGTCCCCAGACGATCGTGAGGTTGATTGCTTCGATTGCCATCGAGGAAAACGCCAAAGCGATGAGAACGCCTCGAAACATCGAAATGAAGTGCAGAAGGACGGCCACAGGCCCGTTAGAAGGAAGCGGTCGGTACGGAATGTCGAGCGGCCGGATCCAGGTTTCAAAGGGACGGTAGATCGCATCGGAAATCGACATGGATCGCTCGGATCAAAAATTGGGAGGAAGCGTGGACTCGGCTACGCCAAGTCGCATGGGATCATCTTTCGGCCGCCATCTCAACTAGAAATTTCATAAATTAACCGAACGGGCTCGCGAGCGGAGGGAAGCGAGGCGCTTGAAAGCCCAATTGTGATCGTCTCGCGATTGGGGCAGGATGCCCGGAAGAAACAGCTGGATGGAACACTCATGCTGACGGGCTCATGTCATTGCGGCAAGGCAAGCTGGACGCTCGAAGGCGATCCCGGCTCGATCACCGCCTGCAACTGCACCCTCTGCCGCCGTTACGGCACCCTCTGGGCCTATGATTACGAAGGAGAGCGTATCGCTCTCAGCGGAGAAACCGCCTCCTATACCCGCTCGGGCCGGGAGACGTCGTCTCTCGAAATCTTGTTCTGCCCATCCTGCGCCTGCGTCTTGAGCTGGCGCGGCCTGCGGCTTCAAAAGGATGGCCGCCGGCGCATGGCAGTCAACATGCGGCTTGCGCCGCCGGATCTCGTCGCCGATCTGCCCATCGATCATTTCGACGGCCTGGACACGTTCGAAGATCTTCCATCCAAAGGGCGCTGCGTGCGCGACCTCTGGTTCTGACAGCGGGGCATCTATTGATTTCGCGCAGGCGCCTCAACCGCGCCGGGCCGCCTCGATCGCGGCGACATCGATTTTCCTCATCGTCATCATCGCGTCAAAAGCACGTTTTGCCTGACCACCGCCTGCCGCCAGCGCTTCGGAAAGGACACGCGGCGTGATCTGCCAGGAGACACCCCATTTATCCTTGCACCAGCCGCACTCACTTTCCTGGCCGCCATTGCCGACGATGGCGTTCCAGTAGCGATCGGTTTCTTCCTGATCGTCGGTTGCGATCTGGAACGAGAAAGCCTCGCTGTGTTTAAACGTGGGACCCCCGTTCAGGCCGATGCAGGCAATACCCGCGACGGTGAATTCAACGACCAATACATCCCCCTGCTTGCCATCCGGATAATCTCCCGGTGCCCGAATGACGGCGCCGACGGCACTGTCGGGAAACGTCGCCGCATAAAAGCGGGCCGCCGTCTCGGCGTCTTTGTCGTACCATACGCAGATCGTGTTCTTTGCCATTGCGCGGGTCCTTTCGCGTTTCGTTTCGAATTCCCTCGGTGAAATAAGAAGCAAACCGTGTTTCTCCAGCCCTTGCAGCTTATTTCCTCGGCGACAGCTGAGCGCTCCTAAATCGCCGAACCCTCGGGTCGCCATGCCATCATTCAGGTTCGATTCGGGGGCTTTGCACTAAGGAAGATCGCGGTGGTTCCGACGGACGAGTTTCGGACGGGCCACCTTGACCCACCCGCCAAGGCGGGTCGACGCGGTTGGATCCGGCGAAATAAAGGATGATGCGGTTACCGCCAGGGTCGAGCAGCTCCGCCTCGCGCCACAGCCAACTCTTGTCCTCGGGTCCGCTCACGAATTGCAGGCCGGCCTCGCTAAGGCGGCTGACCGTCTCGTCCAGGCTCTCACACTCGAAATAGACTGTGGTTCCGCCACCGCCACTTTCGCCCTGATGCAGCGAGAAGGTGCTGTCCCCGTCCGGGCAGAGGAAGCGTGAATACCGTGGACGGCCATCAACGACGGGCCTCAGACCGAGGACGCTGTAGAAGCTCCAGCCCAGATCGAGGTCAGGCATCGTAACGGTCACCTGATTCAGGCGCATGATCTATCCTTCTCGGCTGAGTTCTCCCAAAACTGCGCGGCGGTGCCATGGCCGCGACGTCCATAAAAACAAGAACCTGAAACCATCGCCTGAATCAAATTCTAAACGACACGCTTTTTGTGTCCTTGCCACAAAACTCGTGTCAGACTGCGTAAGCTGCGCATCGCCTGCGCGCCGATCGAAAGGCTGACCATGCATAAATTCACCGTTGCCCTCACTCGGGAGATCGAGGCCGATACCGCCGAAGAGGCCGCCCTGCTCCTGTATCAGGAACTTTCAAAAGGACCGCTCCCTGACTGCTACGCCGTCACCGACGAGACGAGCCTGACTATGGAGGTGAAGCTGGATCGAGAAAAGGCGGATGAATTCGCCAGCATCGATCACACCGCCGACCCCGGCAACTGGTAAGGACCCGCCGTTCACGGGGACGGCCGGAGGAGATCCCCACTTTGCGCCGGGAGCGGAAGTGCGGTAGGTGCAAATCCCCTTCTCCGGCGCGAACGCCGGATGACGACAGCCCTCCATCGGAATACCGCAGCAAGGAAAAACTGTGACCTCACCAATTAAAATAGCGGTCGCCGGCGCGAACGGTCGAATGGGTCGCGCCGTCCTGCCGCTGCTGGCGGCCGATCCGGCTTTTGCAGTCATTGGCGGCATCGGTCGCCCCGGCTCGATCGGGGAAGGGCTGATCGACCGTTCGGACGCGATCGCGACCGCCGACGTGATCCTGGATTTTACCACGGGACGTGCCGCTGCCGAACTTGCCGGCTTGTGCGCCTCGGCCGGCGGACCGGCCCTGGTGATCGGGGCGACGGGTTTCGAACCGGACGAACTCAAGCGGATCATGGAGGCCGCCCGGACGATTCCCATTCTGCGCTCCGGCAATTTCTCCATCGGCCTGAACATGCTGCTCGGCCTCGTTGCCCAGGCCGCCCGCGCCCTTCCCGCGCAGGGCTGGGATATCGAAATCCTCGAAGCCCACCATAACAGGAAGATCGACGCGCCGTCCGGCACGGCGCTGATGCTCGGTGAAGCCGCCGCCGAGGGCCGCGGCGTCTCCCTCGCCTCCGTCGAGCGGCGCGGCCGCGACGGCATCACCGGCGAACGGCCGCCCGGCGAAATCGGCTTCGCCGTCCTGCGCGCCGGCGGGCTTGTCGGAGAACACAGCGTTCTGTTTGCCGCCGCCGAGGAAGTCGTGACACTTTCGCATTCGGCGCTCGACCGCGGCATGTTTGCCCGCGGCGCACTTGCCGCCGCCCGCTGGGTCGCGGGACGCGCGCCCGGCGAATACAGCATGCAGGATGTCCTCAATCCGGCCTGAGAAAGGGCGAAGAGACAGGGTTGACCAGAGGCTTGAAGCGCGTCGTTGAATCAAATTCTAAGCGCGTCCCTGGTTGTGCCCGGCCTCCAAGAGAGCCTCATCCTGAAGTGCCCCGTAGGGGCCTCGACGGACAAGGCGGGCGCTCCGGCAGCTGATGGACCTCAACGGAAATATGCATGAAAACCAAAGACTTGAAGACATCCCCTGAATCAAACCCTACGCCGATGCCACTAGCCTATCGAGGATTGCCGAAGCGACGACGACTTCAGTTCCCGCAAGGCCGACCGAGCAAAACAGCGTCGTCTCCCCGGACGATCCCCGCCCGGCAGCTGTCCCGGCAATGATGTTGGCAAGGTCGGCCATGCGATCTTCGTTGCCGGAGCCGGCGAGGAAAAAGGGCGAAGCGTAAGCCCGGCTTTGTTCGGGGGAATCCGTCGCGATCACGGCAGCGGCATCCGCGATATCAAGACCGAGTTCGTATCCATGAAGCGTTTTCGGACCGACAGTGTTGACGTGCACGCCGGGCTTCAGATCACGCGCATGGATGACAGGCTTTTGGCTCGTCGTCGCGCAGATGACAATATCGGCGTCCTCAACGGCCTCAGTGACGCTTTCGACAGGCTCCACCTCCAGCCCGAGGGCGTGCTGCATCTCGCTTGCGAAGGCGGTGCGATTTTTCTCGTCGCGGCTATAGACGCGGGCGCGATCCAGTTTTCGAACGGCGGCGGCTGCGGCAAGCTGGGTTCGCGCTTGCGCTCCGCTGCCGATGATCCCGACGATCCTGGCGCCGGGCGCGCTGAGGTGGCGGACGGCGAGACCTCCAATGGCACCGGTCCTGAGGTTGCCGAGGCGCTCACCGAGAACAATGCCCTTGAGCCTGGCATCGTCGGCCGACCATACCGCGACGATCTGCGAATGCTCTGCCCCGTCGAATGTTTCGTACACGCGAAAACCCGCAAGTGGTTTGTCGCCAAGCATGCCGCCGACGGTGAAGACGAGATCGCCTCGATCGGGAAAGGACACATGATGTCGGGGCGGAGAGACCAGCCGATTGTCGGCTCTCGCAAGAAAAGCGGTCTCGAGCGCATCGATGGCAACACGCATCAACGTATTGCCGGCCAGATCCTCGTCTTTCAGAATTTTCGTCACGGCAAACCCCCAGCCTCTGCCGGCATCCTGCGACCCCAACCGTGCTTGAGGTCAATAGATCCGGTAAGGCAAATGCGCTGAAATTTCGCGTGAGGCCTAATCGACCAGACGGCGAGCCATGATGACGTCGTCGATCTCCCTGCCCTCTTCCAGAACCCCGGCAGGGATCCTGCCGACCTCGGAGAAGCCCTGTCGATGATAGAACCGGATCGCCGCCGCGTTCTCCGCGCTGACGAAGAGTTCCAGCTGCCGGATGCCGATTTGGCGCGCATGATCGACAACGACATCGAGAAGCCTCTCGGCAAGACCGGTGCCGCGCAGGCTCCTTCCGATGTAGACCATGATGATCGTCGCACGATGGGCCATCTTGCTCGACCGCTGGCGGATCAGGCCCATTATGCCGACGGGCTCACCATCCTGAAACGCGATGAAGACCGGCTCGCTCAGGCGGTTGCGCCACTCATCGAGGGAAAGAGCTGCCCAGTCTTCATAGCGGCTGGCAAAGGAGGCGGGTTCGGTGCGAAGCGCTTCCAGACGAATGCGCCGGAAGGCCTCCACTTCGCCTGCCTGGATATGCCTGATCGTTACGCCGCTTGCATCCATTCTGAGACCTCCCGAGATATCTCGGCTGTCGTCATGACAGTGTGCTCCAGCCGACGCAAGCGGAGACGATGACTCAAATCCGGCCCCCATTGCACCCGCCTAGCGCCAAAGCCTGGAAAAGCCTCAGCCCGAGAAGGCCCGCAAGGGGCCTCGAAGACAAGGCGGGTGCGCGGGCGGCGGAAGAATGCAGGGGTCAATGCTGGAGCCTGTCCTTCGAGGCTCCGAGGGCGTCGGAAGAACCGCGCCCCAGACAGCCTTATTCTGAGAGGCCTCGAAGGACGAGGCAGGGCTCCGGCTGCAATTACTGCGCCGGGGTTCCCACCCGGCCGCCCTTCCGGACGCCCGACGGATCGCCGTCCGTCGGCTGGTTCGTTGGCCGGAGGTCCCATTGATTGGACGGCCGGACGGCCGGTCGCTCGGTCGCCGGTTCGCGCGTCGACCGCACAACAAGATTATCCGGCTGATCGGTGGACCCCGCCGCCGATCCATCAGCTGACCACTCGGTCCTTTGATCGCTCGGCTTGTCCAGCTTGAAGGGTGCAGTCTGACGGACAATGACGAGAAGAACCATCCCGACCACCATGCAAATCAGCGTATAGAGAACGAAATACTTCAGTGCATATCCCTCGCTGATTGGCAGAGCGACCTTGACAGCGGCGCGAATGATATTTCCGCATCATTGAATGATACTTGAAAAAAGGCAATAGATTTTAGATGAAACCAGTAAAATTCAGAAATGGACCACGCAGAATAAGATAGTTATTGGCGATTCCCAGACAACATCTCCCGCACTGCTCGATTTATCTTGGCCATCCCGGTAAAGGCGAGACGCGCATGTCAACGTCGGCTGCCGCTCAATCCTCCCATCTCGCTTCCGGAATTCGCGGGGTGCAGTTCGTCAAAGATGCGTGTCGGCTGGCATCACAATGCCTCAGCGCGCGCCAAAACACCTGCCTGTTCCAGACTGATACCCTTGGCGAGGGGATCGGCATGGCGGTGCGCCAACCGCCATTCTTCGTCCTCGCGGCGATAAACCAGGGTGACGCGCAACGGCCAGTCCTGCATCGGCAGACCGCCGACCTCCACCCGGCATCGTTCGATAATGGCGAGGACAATCATGTCGGCTGATGCATAGGCCTGCACGACCTCCTGTTCGAAGGTGCCGTTCGCGAAGAAACGGCCGATCGCCTGCCAGCGCTCCTGCGTCAACTCTGCCTCATGCGTCGGCCGCCCGCCGAATGGCGACATCAGCGTGTAATCGGCCGCGTGCGGATTCAAGGCGCGGTATGCATCGATATCGCCGCGCATCAGCGCCGCATTCGCCTCTGCCGTGCGGCAGATGAGCTCCGCACAGGCCCCTTCGGCGATGGAACTCTCGGCCGGCATCGAACTGGATGGGAATGACATGACCTTGCTCCTTCGGCTATGCGGATGCCGTTTGCGCCCGCTACAGTGCAAATCCCACTTCAGCGGCACTGAATCCAATGATATGATTTCAGCGATATGCTGAATCCAGTTGATCTCTCCCGCAGCGATCTCAATCTGCTCGTGCTCTTCGAGGCCGTGCTGGAGGAGCGTCATGTCGGCCGCGCCGCCGAGCGGCTGAACCTAACCTCTTCTGCCGTCAGCCACGGGCTGGGCCGGCTGCGGCGACTGCTGAACGATCCACTGTTCCTGCGAACGCCCAAGGGCGTCGTGCCGACGGCGCGCGCCACGGAACTGGCGGCACCGATCGCCGATGTTCTCGCCCACGTGCGAAAGATGCTTTCAGCCGTCGAACCCTTCGATCCCGCAAACTCCACCCGCCGCTTCACGATCGCCGCACCGGACGGTGTTTCGGCCGTGCTGCTGGCGCCGCTCCTCGACAAGCTTCACCGCACCGCACCCGGCATCGATATCGGCATCCGCCAACTGCTGCCGGCGCCCAACGAAACCTCGCCGGAGCGTGCGTGGCGCGACGCATTCGCCGATCTCGACGACCGGCTGACCGACATCGCGGTCATTCCCACCGAGCACATTCCGCAGCGCTTCCACGTCAGCCGGCTTTATGAAGAGGATTTCGTCGTGGCAATGCGGACCGGCCATACCTTCGCCGGCCAACCGACCCTGGTCAGATACTGCGAGATGCAGCATCTGGTCGTCTCGCTCAGCGGCGATCCCCATGGTTTCGTCGACGAGGCCCTAGCCAAGCACGGCTGCGCGCGGCGCGTCGCGCTGACCGTGCCGAACTTCACATTCGCCCTTGCCATCCTCGCCGAGACCGATTTTCTCTGCGCGTTGCCGAGACGGTTTGCCGCCATGCATGCGGCGCGCTTCGACCTGGAAAGCGTCAACGCGCCGCTGGAACTCACGCGATTTCACATCAATGCCGTTCTCCCCAAGGTCGCCTTAATGGATGCCGGCGTCGCCTCGCTGCTGGGCGTTATCGAGCTAACGCTGCCGGCGGCGCCGTAAGGCTGCAAAATTCCGCGACGCCCAAGATCGATCTTATATTTCGCTGCCAAGACAGCGTCGGCAAGATCGGCTAGACTGCATGCGCCGACAGCTTGCGTCGAGGGCATCCAGGGGACGTCGGCGGCAGGGGGATCTGCATGTCGGCAATTGCATCTCTGTTTCAGGAAGCTGCCCGGCTTGCGGCCGGGTTTCGGCAGGCGATACCCGCCCGCCATATGCCCGCTCACGACTATGCCACCTCGCTTGCCGCCTTCAGTGAGCCACTGCCGACGGTCGGTTCGCAAATGCTTGATGTCATCACGCAGCTCGCAGATGGCGCCGAACCCGGGCTGCATGCAACCACCGGACCACGCTTCTTCGGCTGGGTCATCGGCGGTTCCCATCCCGTCGGCGTCGCAGCCGATTTCCTCACCAGCGCCTGGGGCCAGAATGCCGGAAACCATACCGCCGCCCCGGCCGCTGCCGCCATCGAGACCGTTGCTGCCAGATGGCTTCTCGATCTTCTGAAGCTGCCGGCTGAAAGCTCGGTCGGTTTCGTTACGGGCGCGACGGTGGCGAACTTCACCTGCCTTGCCGCGGCGCGGGGCGAGGTGCTGCGCCAAGTCGGCTGGGATGGCGATGCTCGCGGCCTGTTCGGCGCGCCCGAAATCACCGTACTGATCGGCGACGACGCTCACACGACGGTGTTCTCTGCGCTGCAATTCCTGGGCCTCGGCCATGATCGCGTGCTGCGCGTGCGCACCGATCCGGTGGGACGGATAGACCCGGCCGCGCTGGCGCGCTCGCTCGAGAGGGTCTCCGGTCCCGTCATCGCCATTCTCCAGGCGGGACAGATCAATACCGGCGCTTTCGACGACTTCGCCGCGATCATCCCGCCGCTGAAAGCGAAAGGCGCCTGGGTGCACATCGACGGCGCCTTCGGCCTCTGGGCGCAAGCGTCGGAGAAGACCAGCCATCTCAGCCGCGGCATCGAATCCGCCGATAGCTGGGCGACCGACGGTCACAAATGGCTGCAGACACCCTATGATTGCGGCTATGCGATCATCCGCAATGAAATTGCTCATCGCCGCGCCATGACGATTGCCGCAAGCTATCTGCCGCTCGCCGGCGAAGGTGAACGCGATCCTTCCCATTACGTGCCCGAGCTATCAAGGAGGGCGCGCGGCTTTGCCACCTGGGCGATGCTGAAACATCTCGGGCGCGACGGTGTGGCCGCCCTCATCGACCAGTGCTGCGCCTCGGCGCGGCTGGCCGCCGAATTGCTTGGGCGCGAGCCCGGCATCGCCATTCTGAACGAGGTCACGCTGAACCAGCTCATCATCCGCTTCGCGGCCGACAGTCCGGACGAAGAAGGTGACACCATGACCCGAAAGACGATCGAAAAGATCCAGGCGGATGGCCTGATCTTTGCCGGCGGCGCCAAATGGCACGGCCGCGACGTGTTGCGTCTCTCCGTCACCAATTTCCAGACGACATCGGATCAGGCGGAACTGGCGGCGGAGAGCATCATTGCCGCGTTCAGGAGCGTCGGTCGGGGGTGATACTTCCGTTGCGGCACATATGCGTTCTACGAGGGCGCGGACGCCCACCCCGCATTCCCTCATTCCTGTGCCCGTTACAGGAATCCAGTGCGCCCAAGTCCTTGGCCGCGAAGACTCTTTTCCGTTGCAGTATCGATTCAATCACGGCGGGGACGCGCCGTGGCTGGAGGCAATATCCGCAACGAGGCCGGCGAGCGGGTCGCGGTAGAGATCGCCGACTATTTCGACGAGAGCGACAGCCGGATCGAGCGCTGGATCTTTTCCTCCATACCCCAAACGGAGCGGGCGATGCTAACGCCCTTTGCCATCCCGCGCTTTCACCGGACGCTGTCGACCTGGGTTTCGATGATCGTCGGCGCGGGACTGACTATAGAGGCCTTCGGCGAGCCGGCAGCGTCTCCGGAGCTGGCAGCCGAGCCTGTCGTCGCCGACACCCGCATCGCGCCGATCTTCCTGCATATAAGGGCGCGCAAACTTTAAACGCGCCGCGATCGAAGGAAGGCACTCTCAAGGGATGGCGGCGAAATCAGCTTCGCAGCAGAGGCCAAGCCGGCATCATCGTCGCACCGCCACGACCGAGCTGGCGCGATACCTGGACAATTGCACCCGGTTGGATTGATTGCCGCCGAACAGGTAGACGTACTGCCGGCGCTGGTCGATGTGATCGAAAAGGCTCACATGAAAGCGCCTGCCCGTGCGGATCACGACGACATCCCCTCGCCTGGCGGCGCGGAAGAACACCGGCTTGCCGAACTTCCTCCAGGACACCGCCATATTGGGGTTGGGCGGCGGTTGTCGCGAAGACCGCTTGGCGACAAAGGCCAGGAACGCCCCGCACCACGATACCCTGCGGGGATTGATGCTGAGGAAGGAGATGGAGCGTTCGTGCATGCTCTTGTACTTGACTGCCGTGCCCAGCATGTCCGCCTCACAGGGCACGGCAAGCACCGTGAGGACGATGACGAGAATAACCTTCATAGTTACCCACCATGTTTGTATAACGCTGAAATTCAGAAATGTGGCGAAGAATAAAACAGGCGCGGCAACGTAGAAGCCAATTATGGCGTGATTTAGAAACAACTAATACTGGCATTTTGGCGGCGGAAATTAAGCCGGAGAAAGGCACGAAACCGCTGCAGGCAGGGGCTGACCCCGACCAACAAACTCCGCAAACCGCATGTTTGTCGGGCCGAAAGAGGAGAGTTTCACCATCCGAACCCAGCTCCTTCCGGGTTGGATGAACTTCACGCGCAAGTGATTGAGCAACAAGTTGATTCACCAAAAAGTTGACAGCAGTGAGCGACCGCGGCCATCACCTGTACGAGCTATATTTAAGATAGTCACAGTAATACTTAATTTCGATGGGAAATACATTGCGCCCGCGCCCATTCAGGGGCTAAAGGTGGTCGTGCACCACCCTGTCGGTTGCGGATATAGACGCTGCCGGATAGCGGATGGCCACCGCGGCGAGTCAACCGTGAGGTTGCACCGGTTCAGGCCGGTCGGTGACCGGAGCAGGATCCGCGGCAAGCGCCCTGGTGACCAGAAGTGCCGCGACGAGAACAGGGACGACTGTCCAGTACGAAAAGCGGATGCCGAGCTGTTCGGCAACGAAACCGAGCAGCGGTGGCCCCGCGAAAAACACGAGAAACGTCGTCTGCCCGAGTGCTGCAACGCTGACCAGTGCAGGTCGATCCCTGCGCCGGGCCGCAGCCGAGATGGCAAGCGGATAGACCGATGAGCAGCCGATCCCCGTCAGGCCGAAGCCCGCAAGCGCGACAACAGGATGCGTCGCCGTCGCAACCGTCACAACACCGATGACCGTGATCCCAAGGAGGGTTATGGCGACCGGGCGGGGATTGAAGCGGTCGACGACCGGGTCCATGCCGAGCCGCCCGATGGCGATCAGCAAGGAGAAGATGGTCACGCCGAGCCCGCCGACGAAGGGTTCGACGGCAAACACGTCCCGCATATAGATCGCCGACCAATCGACGCTTGCGCCTTCGGCAAGAAGCGGAGCTGCGCCGACGAGGCAGAGTGGCAGCAGTCCGACGGTGGGAAAGGCGATAAGCGGCGCATGTCCGGGGTGTGCATCGCGCCGCTTGGGCGCATTCTCGATCCCGGAGAAAACGATCGATCCAGCAATCAAGACAATGACGAGGGTGAGGAAGGTATGCAGTTCGATGGACACGGCAGCCTGCCGCATGCCGGCGGCAACAAGGGCGGTGAGGCAGAAGCCGAGGCTCCACATGCCGTGAGCCCGGTTCATGATGCGATACTCAAGCAGCGCCTCATGGCGATCGGTTTCGATATTGGCGTTGATCTCGAATGCTCCGGTGAAAATGCCGGCAATGAAGAATAAAGGCACCGCCGACGGAGCCGAAGGCATCCAGGGGATCAGCGCCAAAAACAGCGACGCGCCGAAGACGGTGACGAAGGCGGTTTTGCGTGCACCGAGCCTCTCGATGAACCTCACCGCGAACGTCAGTCCGCACAGAACCCCTGAGGACAAGACAGCGAGCAAAAGGCCGAGTTCGCCCTCGGCAAGGCCGAACTTGCGCTGAAGGTCGGGCAGCCGCGAAAGAAACGCACCGACGGAAAGGGCCACTGCAAATTGAATGAAGAAAATGCGATGATGCGGCTTCATCTCGGGGACTTGCTCCGATTGGGGCGGGGTTGAAGCCCAAGCATCCGCGATAGCCGGACATTCCGACGAAATGGCGACTGGCCCCAAAATCCGCGGTTTTCGCTTATCTCCCACCGTTGCTGACAGTTCCTGTCAGCATGCTGACGCCCCCGCTCGTTTCAAGAGTGGTTGGCGGCTCGCCGGAAGCAGCCGTCAAGCCACTGCTTGTGACGCCACAAGTGGATGCTGGCCTCCTCAGCCCAGCCTTCTGCCCTCACAAAAAATTCGCATCCGCATCAATTTACTTGCCGTTCTGCAATGCGGCATATGTTTGTGTGCATGGCCAAGTGGCATGAGCGGGGAACCATGACATCAACACGTGCAGACAATACGGGTGAAGGTGCCGGCCATAAGGGCTTTGTCGGATTGGTCGTCGGCGCGATCGGCGTCGTCTATGGCGATATCGGCACCAGCCCGCTCTATGCCCTTCGTGAGGCGCTGAGGCCCTTTGCCGCCGATGGCGTGCATGAGGCCGAGGTCATCGGGCTCATTTCGCTGATGGTCTGGACGCTGACGATCATTGTGACCTTCAAATATGTGCTCTTCCTTCTCAGGGCGGACAATGACGGCGAAGGGGGCACGCTTTCGCTTCTCGCCCTCCTGATGAAGAAGATGGGACGGAACGTCCCCGTGCTCTTTTTCGCCGGCCTGATCGGAGCGGCTCTCTTCATCGGCGATGCAATGATCACGCCAGCTCTGTCGGTCATGTCGGCGCTGGAAGGCCTGAAGCTGGTCACCCCGGCCTTTGCCGACTATGTCCCGCTTGCGTCGGCTGCGATCATGATCGTTCTGTTTGGCGTCCAGTCGAGGGGAACCGCTGCCGTCTCGATGTTTTTCGGGCCGATTACGGTGCTGTGGTTTCTGGCGATGGCGGCGGGCGGTCTGATCCATATCGGTGACGATTGGGCGATTCTGGAGGCGCTCAATCCGGTCAATGCATTCCTGTTCCTTACCCATGCCGGCACTGTCGGCCTCATCGTGCTCGGCGCCGTCTTTCTGACCGTCACCGGCTGCGAAGCGCTCTATGCCGATCTCGGGCATTTCGGACGCCGCCCGATCCAGACGGCATGGTTCGTGCTCGTCTTTCCGGCATTGCTCCTCAACTACCTCGGACAAGGCGCGCTCGTTCTCGCCCGTCCCGAAACGGCTGCCAATCCATTCTTTCTGATGTATCCCGATTGGGCCTTGCTGCCGGTGGTGCTGCTGGCGACGATGGCGACGATCATCGCCAGCCAGGCCGTCATCACCGGTGCGTTTTCGCTGGCCCGTTCGGCGGTTCACCTCGGCTTCCTGCCGCGGCTGCGGATCAAGTTCACGTCGGAGACCAACACCGGCCAGATCTACGTGCCGAGCGTCAATCTTCTCCTCCTGGTCGGTGTCCTGATGCTGATCTTTTCCTTCGGCGACTCCGAGTCGCTGGCGACGGCTTACGGCATCTCGGTGACCGGAACTATGGTGATTTCGACCATGCTGGTCTTCCAGTTCCTTCGCGCCGTCTGGGGCTACCCCCTCGTGCTCGCCGCTGCCCTGCTGCTGCCGCTCTTCATCATCGAAGTCCTGTTCCTGGCGGCCAACCTCCTGAAGATCTATGATGGCGGCTGGGTTCCGGTCGCCCTTGCGCTGGCGATCATGATCCTGATGTGGACATGGACGCGCGGGCAGGCCTATCTGAAGAGACTGCGCGCCAACAATGAAATCCCGCTCGACTCCTTCATCAGGTCGATCGAGCGAAAGTCGGACCATTCGCCGGTCACCGTTCCGGGAACGGCAGTCTTCCTGACCAGCGTCCCGGACCGCACGCCGAACGTTCTGCTCCACAATCTCAAGCACAACCACGTGCTCCACCAGCAGAACGTCATCCTGACCGTCTGGACCGAAGACGAACCTTATGTCCCCGACAACAGGCGCATCAAGATCAGCCAACTCTCGCCGCGCTTCGTGCGCCTTGACCTCACCTTCGGCTTCATGGACGATCCTGATGTCACCAGGGCGCTGGCGCTCTGCCGGGAGGGAGGTTTCAAGTTCGAGATCATGAAGACCTCTTTCTATCTCGGTCGCCGGAACCTTGTGAGGACGCCGAACACCGGCCTGCCCGGCTGGCAGGAGCGCATATTCATGGCATTGGAAGGTTTGGCGATCGATCCCTCCGATTACTTCAACCTGCCGTCAAACCGCGTCGTCGAGCTCGGCGAACAGATTGCGATTTAGAGCACGGCAGCGAAGAGAGTTGGGAGAGTTGGCCCGCGTCGCGAACTCCGCGGCGTAGGACATTGAACGTCAGGCCTTGGCCGAGATCGCGCTCAGTTCCTCGAGATCGAGATCGCGTTCCAGCTCGTCCAACGTCTCGTCATCGATGTCGCCGGCGCGGTGGAGACGAATGAGTTCCCGGCGCCCGGTCGCGACCGCTTCGAGAACGACGTCGAAGTGAGCGTGCAGCAACGGCACGTAGTGCTCGGTTCTCTCGGCATAATTTCGACGATCGCCGTTGCCCTGCGCTGGTAGCGTTCCAGCAATTGCGGGTGGATGAGCTTTCCCTCTGCGTCATAGGCCAGGTTTTGCACGATCCCGAACTGCACCTGTGCCATGGCGGCCTCAGCCTGGCTCATGGAGAGACGCGCTCTTTCCGTCTCCGGCGGCAGCCGCGCCCAGGCAATCACCCGCCCCAATGTCGTGCCCTGCACGAGCACGGTTCCGAGAATAACGGCAAAGGACGTGGCGAGGATGAAGTCGCGGCCCGGGAACCCCTCTGGCAGGCTAAGCGCCAGGGCGAGCGTGACCACGCCGCGCACGCCTGCCCAGCTCAGGACGGTCGCACCGCCGGCTCCGAGCGGCCGGGCGCGTGTGAACCCCAGAGCCGCGCAGGCGCGGATGACGAGATCGGAGGCGAAGACCCAGGCAAAACGCGCGACCACGAGCGTCACGAGGATTGCCAGCATCGGCAGCCCCATGGTCGCGATTACGGTGGTCAAACCGCCGCCGCGTTCGACGACATCCCGCAGCGACAGCCCGATCAATGTGAAGACCGCCGCTTCCATCAGGAAGATCATCACCGTCCAGAACGACGTGCCGCGCATGCGCGTCGCCGCTGAAAAGACCGTGTGCTGATGCCAGGAAGCGATCAGGCCCGTGCTGACGGTGGCGATGACGCCGGAGACATGCAGCAGTTCGCCCAACAGATAGGAAATCCAGCCGAGCAGCACGGTGGCCGCGATGATGAGATAATCATCGCCGAGATGGCGGATGAGTTTGACCCAGGCCAATCCGACCGCGATGCCGACGACGGCGCCGCCCAGCGCCAGCACGAAGAAACTGCCGGCGGCCTCCCCCGCGCTGAAAGCACCTGTTGCGGCGGCGGCAACGGCAAAACGGAAGAGCACCAGGCCGCTCGCATCGTTGAGCAGGCTCTCGCCTTCCAGCAGAATCTGAAGCCGCCGTGGCAGTCGTACGCGCTCCAGCACGGCGCGCGCCGAAACCGCATCCGGCGGCGCAACGATAGCACCCAGTGCCGCGCAGGCGCCCCAGGGAAGTGACGGAAAGATAAGGTGGGCGACAACGGCCACGACGACGCAGGTGAAGAATACCGCGCCGACGGCAAGCGAAGCGATGCCGATCATATGCCGCCGCAGCCGCGACAGCGCGATCGACCAGGCGCCGTCCATCAACAGCGGCGGCAGGAAGATGACCAGCACCAACTCGGGATCGACCGAAATCGCCGGCAGTCCCGGCACAAATGCCAGCAAGGCGCCACCGGTCAGCAGCGCGACGGACGGAGGCAGTCCGAGCCTGTGGGCGGCATAATGCAGCGCGATAATCGCGAGAAACATCGCGATAACAAGCTCGAATAAGTGGGTTGGTTCCATGCGCCCTGCCCCGGCTCGGAAACGAATGTCGAATGCCTGCTGCATAATTGAAACCAAAATCGATTCAAGAAATTTTGCAGCAATTCAACCTGGCTCTGCTTGGTAGTGCATTATCGTGACAAGATTTCACCTGCGATCAACGAGATGCGCACGCGAGGGTGCAGGTTCAAACCGATCGGCGAAATATTGCGTTTCGTTGGCCACCAGGCCTTCGCGGAATTCCATGATGCTCACCGCGTAAGATGGCACGTCGTCGTAGGTCAATATGAATTCAGTGACCCAGAGGTCACCGCCGCCGATCATTCGCCGCACCGTAAAACGCTTCCTGTTCGGCTGGACGAACCGGCTCTCCTGGATATTCTGCCGGCCGCGGATCCGCTCGCCCGATTGCGGGTAGTAAAGCACGGCGTCCTCGGCGTAGATTTCATGTTCGACGTCGAAATCGCTGGCGTCCGAAGCCTCCCAATGACGCTCCAGCGCCGTCCGCACTGTTCGATCATCCATCACAGTCTCCCATCTTCGCTTTAATGATCGGGATTTCGACGGCGACTATGCCTCAATGACCCGGCCGGCCCACGTGATGATGCTGATATTGAACCGCCGCGTCTTTAGGTTACGCCGTCTAATTTCATCGCGGGAATTTGCGCCCAGTATGGCCATGGCGACGATACATGACGCGACTTCGACTTGTCTCAGCCTCAAACCTGTTTGCGGGTTGCACGAACGAGACCTGAGAGACCTGGCCCGGGAGGGCGTCCGCAGGGATAGAGTTGGTGAGCGCATCTCTGTCCCTTACAGGGGCGAGAGCTGAGCCGCCATATGTCACCGTCGAGCCCGGCGCTCCCTGGATGCCGAAGATTTCGCTGCCGTCGATCATTGCCAAGATTTAATTGGAGTTTCCGGCCCGCTCCCTTACATGCGTCTTGAGGCAGAGGAAGACAGATGAAGAGGCGGACCCTGGTGCTTGGAGGTGCGACTACTGTCGCTTCGACCGTGGCCGCGGCGGCGATCTGGCCACGGCGGCATATCATTGTTGCCGCCAGGGCATTCGACTGGAAGGGAACAGACTTCCTGAGCGGCGGCACAAAATCGGTCGCACTGGAAAAGCTGCCTGCGCCGCTCTTCCGCAGCCGCCCGAATTGCATCGTGACATCAGCCCAGACCCTTGGCCCCTGCCATGTCAACAATATTCCGGCCCGTCAGGACGTCTCGGAAGGAAAGGCAGGACTACCGTTGCGGCTGGCCCTTCGCATCGTCCATGCAGCCGATTGCCGGCCGATCGAAAATGCCGATATCGAAATCTGGCATACCGATCGTCGTGGCATCTATTCCGGCCGCGAGGCCGCCGACATGTGTACGCTCGGCGACGCCGAGGCAATCAGCGGCCTCGCTTTTCGCGGACGCCAGCTGACGGATGCAGAGGGGCAGGCAAGCTTCCTGACGGCCTATCCAGGATGGTACAAGGGCCGCACGCCGCATGTGCACTGCCGCATCCTCGTCGAGGGCAAGGAGCTTCTCGTCAGCCAGATCTATTTCGACGATACGCTGAGCGACATCATCTATGGCGAGCATCCGGACTATCTCGGACGCCCTGCCCGCGATACCCGCAATGAAGCTGACGGCATCATCCCGGAAGACGCCGCCGATCACATGTTCGACCTCGAGAAGCTCGACGGCGGCGTGCTTTCCGCCACCATCGCGATCGGCCTCTCTTCGTAAGCGGATAGCAGAGAAAGCCGCCGATCGCCAACGGCTGGCCTTGCCGGACTTCCTCCACCATCGGGGTTTTAAAGGACGATCTTGCATCCGGCATGAAACCAGATGCTGCATTCCCGCGTACTAACTCTCGACAGCGGAATACAGGCAGCGAGGGTTGACGGCATGGTCAGGAAAGAAGGCGTAGCGCACATCCCCCGGCAAATTGCCGAACAGGGACTGGCCAGGCTGATGATGAGGCTGCCCGCGACGCGGGCAACAATCAGGGCCGCCGCGGCGAGCCAACCGCATCTTTACGAACTCTGCGGAGCCTATGGCGAGGCCTGCGCCGTTCTTGATCGCATGCGCAAGGATATGTCGGCCGACCCGGCGATCGTCACCGAATACGAGATCATCTGCGCGGAAATCGAAATCGACGTCACCAGGATCCTGCTCGGCGGCCGATGAGTTTGCCGGCATCCCTTGTCAGGTCAGCACGCCGTCCACATCGATGGAGATGCTCAGCGTATCCGTATCGTAATGATGCGCTGCCCCATCCGAAATCTTATAATAGAACGTCTCGCTCACATCTCCGGTAAGCCCGGCAAGCTTCGCCGCGTCGAGCGTGTAGCTGTAGTCGCCATGATCGTCGACATGGATGCTGCCGTATTGGCCGGTCAGCGTCAGACCGTTCTTGCCGACGACTTCGCCGTCGAAGCGGCGAAGCAGCAGGATCCCATTGGCCGAACTGTCGTTTTCGAGGAGATTCCCATGATGGGCAACATCCGTGTCGGCCGAGATCTTCAAACTGTCATGGGCTGCGACGATTATCGGAACCGTGTCCGCATGCGCTGCATCGCCGGCAGCGTGGCTATCAAGGCTCACAAACAGGGCGTCGGCCTCGTCGAGCGTCGTGTTGTTGCTGACGGGAAAGGTGTTCGCGGCGATGATGGCCGGCGATATGCTGTAGGGCGTAACATCGCTGGCGATGAGATTGTCGTGGAACGCTCCGGATGCGGGCCTGTCGACCTTCAGCGCCGCCTGCGACAGGTCGTCGAAAATGTTGCTGTGGACATCGATATCTTCGCGAACGTAACTGGTGGTGCCGGCGGAACTGACCACCACGCCCCATACGCCGTCATGGATGTAATTGCCTGAGATATCATAGTCTCTGGTGTCGCCCTGGTCGCCGAGGCCGACGGCGTAGGACCAGCTGTAGCCGCCATACCCCGATATGTCGTTGTCGTGGATGGCGATATTCGTGCCCGCCTGAGCGGCCACCCCGAAGCCGCCGCCAACCAGCGTGTTGTCCTCGATCACGGCATTGACAGGCCGGACGAGCGCCAGCACGCCCTTCGGGCTAATGGCGCCCGTCTGGTCGAGATAGTTGCCGCTGATCAGGATGTTGCTGCTGTCGTTCATCTGCACGGCATCTGCCGTGGTGCCGTGGGCATTGGTAACGGTGTTGTTGAGAAGATTGACGCCATTGATCTTCTCGATCCACACGCCGTCGCCGTTCACGTCGTTGATCGTGCTGTTTTCGATGGTGATATTCGAGCCTGTTCGGAAGGTGACGGAACCGGACTTGCCCGCCAAGCCGGTGTGATCGACCTCGACATTGCGCACGGTCCAGTTCGAGACATAGCCGCCATAAATAGCTGCACCGCCGGTATCCGAGATCTTGATGTTCTCGATGACGATGTTCGACGCATAAAGGCTGTGAATGCCGTCGCCGGGACTATGGATGACCGGCGCATCGCCGATCCCGTAGCTGCCGATGGTGATCGGGGCGCTGGCGGTGCCGGAATATTTCAGGTCGAGTTGGTCGTTGTAAACGCTTCCCGCGGCGAGCAGCACGCTATCGCCGGGCTGCAGCTTCAAATTTTCCACCGCCCAGAAGGATGCAAAAGGCGCATCCTCGCTCGTGCCGCTGTTGTTGTTGGCGCCTGTCGCCGAGTTCACATAATAGACTGTCATATCGCCATATGCTCGCATTGTCGCGCAGCTGTGTGGGGATCAGCTGCGATGAGTGGATCGGATGCGGTCGGGGCGAAAGGCCATAGGACAATCTTCGATTGTCACGACGGCGGTAGACAGGCTGTGGCCTGCAATGCTCCCGAGAAGCCTGGCGGTGGCTGCATCCTCGACAATACAACTTAAGAGAAAATAATCTATAAAATAACGACCGAAAGGTGAATGAAATGGTAACGGACCGTTCGCAATTACCGTAAGGGAATAGCCGCCCTCGCCCTTCAATGCCCCTTACGGGACGCTTCAGGACGAGGGCGGAGAGAGGCCGTCCCCTATCTTAGCTTAGCAAGCCATCCATATGGATGAAGACGGTCAGCGTATCCGCGTCGCTGTGATGGGAGGTTCCATCGTCGATGCCGTACTTGAAAGACTCGCTCACATGTCCACTATGGTCGTCGGGCAGCTTCGTTTCATCGAGCGTGTAGGCATAGTTGCCTTCCCGGTCCACGTGGATGGAGCCGTAGTCTCCAGCCAGTGTCAGGCCGTGCTTGCCGACGGCTTCGTCGCCGAAGCGGCGAAGCACCAGCGTATCGTTGTCGGAGCTGTCGTTCTCCAGAAGATTGCCACGATGGGCTTCGCCCGTATCGGTGAAGATCTTCAGATTGTCGTGAACGGCGACAACTGCCGGGTCGGAGACCGCCTCCGTCGTTGCGGCAACCTTGGCCTCGGTGCTTGCAAGCGCCGTCTCGACACTTGCGACCATGTGGTTGTTACTGACGGAAAAGGTATGCGCGTCGACGATGGCGGGGGATATGCTGGTGGCCTTGACGCCTGTCTCGATGGTGTTGTTGTAGAAAGGAGCCGGATGCCGGCCTGTCGACCTTCAGCGCCGCCTGTGTGAGGTCGTCGAAGACGTTGTCGTGGACCTTGATATTCGTCAGGCTATAGCTGGTGCCGGTGGCGCCGCTGACGGCCACGCCCCAGGCGCCATCGTGAATGTGGTTGTCAGAAATGTCGTAATCCCGTGCGCTGCCCTGATCGCCGAGGCCGACGGCGAAGGACCAGCTGTAACCGTGATATCCCGATATGTCGTTGCCGTGGATGGCGACATTCTTGCCCGCAGGCGCGCTGATACCGAAGCCGCCGCCGGTCAGGACATTGTCCGCGACCACTGCATCGGAGGCCCGCACCAGCGCGATCCCCCCCTTCGGACTGACGGCATGGGTCTGGTCGAGATGATTGCCCTTGATCAGAATATTGCTGCTGTCGTTGACCTGCATCGCGTCGGCCGTAGAGCCGCTGGCACTGGTGACGGAATTGTTGAGAAGTTTGACGCCGCTGACCTTTTCGATCCAGAAACCGTCGCCTTTGACATCAGATATCTTGCTGTCTTCGACCGTGACGTTCTTGCTATTCCTGAAGGTGACGGCGCCTGCGTTTTCCGACATCCCGCTCTTGGCGATCTCGACATTGCGGACCGTCCAGTTGGTGACATCGCCGCCATAGATGGCCGCACCGCCGGTGTTCGATATTTTGAGGTTTTCGATGACGATGTTCGAGGCATAAAGACTGTGAATGCCATCGCCGCCGCTGTGGATGACGGGTGCGGCCCCCGTCCCGTAACTGCCGATCTTGATCGGCGCAGTCTCGGTGCCGGAATATTTGATATCGAATTGCTCGTTGAAAACGCTGCCCTTGGCGAGCAGCACGCTGTCGCCCGGTTTCAACGTCAAGGATTCCACTTTGGACAAAGTCGCAAAAGCCGAGTTCTGGCCCGTTCCGCCGTTGCGGTCGGAGCCAGTCGCTGAGTTCACATAGTAGATTGTCATATCGCCAATGTTGCCCTGTTCGTCGGATCGCTACATCGCCACTCGAATCGACCGGAACCGGCCGTCCGAACGCGGCGGGAGCAACCCGCCACGGCAAAAGGGCGAGAAGATGTTGTCAATGCGGCAGCGGGTCGGTTTGCGGACCTTACTCCACAGGCAACGGCGCGGATTTGCTAACACACTGGAAAGATGCAACTTATCCGAAAATTATCCGGCGGGGTAATTGCATGAATCGGCGGTATGTGGAGCGATAGAGCAATAAAAGGCATGCCGTGTAGCCCCCTCATCCGACCCTTCGGGCAACCTTCTCCCCGCTGGGGGAGCAAGCCGAAGGCTTCGTGTCTACACAGGATGCGTTCGAGAAGGGCAAAACGTTCCCACGATTCCACTTCTCCCCAGCGGGGAGAAGATGTCGGCAGGCAGATGAGGGGGCCAAACGGCACGGCAGCCAAGGTCTTCGAGGCACTACTTCACCCCCTCTCCCGCAACGCCGCCCTCAGCGGCAGCCTTGCCGCCGCCAGCGCCGGCAGGGCACCACCGATCACGCCGACCGCCAGCCCGAGCAAACCTGCCGTCAAAATCACATCAGGCGTAACCACAAGCTCAAACGCCATCTTCGTATTGTTGGCGCCCATCGTGCTTGCCTGCCAACCGTCAAAGGCGAGCCGCGAGGCGAGGATGCCGATGGCGGCGCCGGCCACCGATAGCAGCACAGCCTCGAACCAGGTGGCGACGAAGGCCGGCAGGCGGGAAAAGCCGAGCAGGCGCAAGGTGGCGATCTCAACGCCGCGGTCGGAGACCGAGCTCATCATCGTGTTCAGCGCGCCCGCCGTCGCGCCGACCGCCATCAGCAGCGCTATCGGCCAGCCGAACAGGCGGATCAGGCTCTCGGTGCGCTCGGCCTGCGCGGCATAAAGATCGGCCTCGGGGATTGATGTGAGCGGCGTGCCCGATATATCGGACAGTCTCTCACGCAGCACCGCCAGCGCACGCGCGGGATCGCCCCCGCCGGCAAGCCGCACGCGCAGGCTCTGCACCTGTCCCTGCCGGCCGAAGGCCGCTTGCACAGCATCCAGATCCGCCCAGATCTCGGATTCGAAGGCGCTGCCGCCGGAAGTGAAATGACCGGCGACGGTCCAGTCGACAGCGCCGAACCGCACTCTCTGGCCGACGGCAAAGCCGGGGAAAGCGTCTGCGATGCGGGCGCCGACGACGATCTCGCGTCCGCCCGGCGCAAACAGCCGCCCCTGCGAAAGCCGGGCGCGGCCGCGCAGATCGAGCCCGGTGCGGTCCATGCCCCGCAGCGACAGCGTCTGCTCGGCGCCGTCGCTCCCCTTCACATCGATCGGCACGATGGTCTCGCGCGACAGCGCCAGCCCGCCGGCCCGGTCGCGCGCGATGCCGGTGTCCCCGCTGATGGCGGTCAGGCTGCGGATCGCATCTGCCGGCACGTCGGAGCCGGTTTCCTGGTTGGTGCCGCCGCCGAGGATGACGGCGATGTCTGGCGAGCCGGCACCGGCAAGAGCCGCCTCGAAGCCGCGCGCCATCGCTAGAAACCCTGCCAGCACCGCCACCACGAGAGCGACCGACAGCACCATCGACAGCGAAATCGCGAGCCGACGCGGCAGGCTGCCGAGATTGATTCTCATCATGAGAAAGGTCTGCTTGAGCGCTGATGACATTGGATTATCTCGTTTTGAAAGCGTTGACGATCGGCAGACGCATGGCGTTCACGGCCGGCAGCAGCCCGGTCAGCAGGCCGAGCCCGGCAATGATCGCGATGGATTTCAGCAATACCTCGCCGCTGAAGACGAGGCCGAATTCCGGCCCGATCGACAGTGTCGCGAGCTTGGCCAGGATGAGCCCGCCGGCCCCGCCGATGGCGAAGGTGAACAGCGTCTCGCCGAGAATGAGCGCGACGATGCGACCCCGGGAAAAGCCGAGCACCTTCATCACGCCGATTTCGAAGCGGCGCTCCCTGACGGCAAAGAGCATGGTGTTGACCGATATCATCAGGATCGTCACGAAGGCCGCGCCGACGACGAGGCTGACGATCAGCCCGACATCGGCGAACTGCCGGAGAAATCCTTCGAGGAACTGTTTTTCCGATTGCGTCTGGGTCTGCGCCGCAGAATTGGCAAAGAGCGCGTCGATGCGCGCCGCCAGCACGCCCGAAGCGATACCGTCGCGCGGGCGCACCACGAAGGCGTCGACGGTATCCCTGTCCCGCGCGCGGGCGGCATTGACCATGTCGTAGCGAGCGAGCATGAAATAGGTGTCGCTGCCGGCATCAGCCCCCTCGAAGATGCCTGCGATGGTGAAGCTCCAGTTCCGGCTGCCGTCCGCCTTCATGAGCTGACTGGTGAGGCCGATGCGCTGGCCGACCGACCAGTTCTGCGCCTCAGCCAGCGCTCTGCCGACGAGCACCCGGTCGCCGCCTTCTTCCAGCGCCGCGATCAGCTCGGGCGTCAGCCCGAGTTCGGCACCATTGGCCGCGGCAATCGCCCGCGGATCGACCGCGCTGACGGCGACGACATTCTTCTCGACCTCGATGAAGCCGCGCATCCGCGCCGTATAGGCGACGGCGGCGACATCACCTTCCGCCGCGATCCGGTTGAGATAAGCAATCGGCAGCGGCAGCCCCCGGCCCGATTTGTTGAACACGCCGAGCAGATTGTCGCTGGCGCCGGCCGCCCCCTGGCTGCCGCTGACGAAACTCGCCGTCAGTCCGTAGATCAGGAAGGCGATGCCGACCGAAAACATCAGCAGAATGGCGCGCAGCCGCTTACGCCAGGCATTGCGCCGCATGAGCTGGAAAAAGGTCATCGGCCTTCCCCCTCGACGAATTCGCCTTTGTTGAGATGCAGCGTGCGCCTCGCAAAGGCGGCGGCCTCGGGATCGTGCGTGACCATGATGATGGTCTTCTGAAGCTCGCGATTGAGGAAGCCCAGCATCTCCAAGATATCATTGGCCGATTTCCGGTCGAGATCGCCGGTCGGCTCGTCGCAGAGAATGAGATCAGGATCGGCGACGATGGCACGCGCAATGCCGACGCGCTGCTGCTGCCCGCCCGACATGCTCGACGGAAACTGCCGCTGCCGCCCGGCAAGCCCGACCAGATCCATCACAGTATCGACACGCGCCCGACGCTCCTTGCGCGTCAGCGGCTTCAAGAGCAGCGGCAACTCGATATTGTCAGCCGCATTCAGCATCGGCAGCAGATTGTAGAACTGGAAGACGATGCCCATGCTGTGCGCCCGCCAGGCGGCCCTCGCCCCTTCGCCCATCTGCTCGAGATGGCTGCGCCCGATCCGGATCTCGCCGGCGTCAGCGCTGTCGATGCCGCCCAGCATATTCAGCAGCGTCGATTTTCCGGAACCCGACGGCCCCATGACCGCAACGAAATCGCCGCGCGGAATGGAGAGGTCAAGCCCCGAAAAGATCGGTATCGTCTCCGCCCCGATCCGGAACGCCTTCCTGACGCCGGCAAGCGCGATATAGGGGTCTTGAGTGTCGGTCATTGCTCTGCTCCTTGGTGGTTTGTTGATCTGTGGCCGGTAACCGGTGGCCGCCCTCGTTCTTCGAGGCCCCTGCAGGGCACATCAGAATGAGGTCGGAGAGAAGCTGCGATCTCCGGCACAAGAAGCCGAACCGCACGGCACCAATCAGCCCGCCTGCCGCACGGCACCCGATCAGCTTTCCAGCCACACGGCACAACAACCAGCCCTCATCCTGAGGTGCGCAGGCCGAAGGCCGGAGCCTCGAAGGACGAGGGCGGGTGATGAGCACCAGCGGCCGACACACCGGAAGCCGCGGCATCCCCCACCACCAGCCGGATACGCGCCGCCATGGCAGGCCGCATGCCCAGCGGCGGCGACGTCAGCGACAGGCGCAGCGTCACCGTCCCCTTTTCCCGCGAAATGACAGGCGCGATCTTCGACACCTCGATCGCAAAGGGCTGGCCGGGGAAGCCGTCGAGAATCGCCTCGCCCGACAGGCCCGGCCGCATCAGCGCGATATTGGCCTCGGCCACGTCGGCATCGATGACCAGGCTCGCCATATCGGTAATAGTGAGCAGGCTTTCATCCTCCCGCACGCTGTCCTCGCGCGACAGCACCGTGTCGCCGACATGCGCGTCGAGCCGCGTGACGATGCCGGAGATCGGCGCACGCACGATCAGCGCCTCCCCCCGCTCACGCGCCTTGTCGATCTCGAGCTCCGCCTTTTCAGCATCCTGGCGCGCCTGCAGGACGGCATTCTCGGCCTTGTCGACAGCCGTTTTCTCCTCCTCCAGCGCCTGCGCCGACATGGCGTCGCGCCCGGCGAGCCGTTCGCTGCGCGCAAACGACAATCGCGCCTGTGCAGACTCGATGGTCCTCGCATCAAGCGCCAGCGCCGCCGCCCGTCCCGATATCTCGGCGCCCCGAAGCGAAAAGCCTGCGCCGGCATCGTCAAGCCGCACCAGCACCTGCCCTGCGACGACGCTGTCGCCCGCGTCGACCTCGACCGCGACAATCCGGCCCTCATATTTGGAAAAGACTGTGGCGATATCGCTGGCGACAACATAGCCGGAGCCGGTGATTTCCCGGGTCGACGCAGCTGTGCTCTTCGCTTCATCCTCGGTCGGAGTCCGCATCGCCTCAATAGCGACGCCGTCTCTGACGCGCCTCTCCACCCTATCAGCGGATATCGCAAGATCGCCGCCCGAAAAACCCGCAAGCGCGGTCTCGACACGCTGCAGCGTCTCGGCCCTATAGAAAAGAGCCGCCGCCAGCGGTGCCGCCGCAGCAAGGACAAGCATCGCGCCAGGGATCACGCGCCGCCGGGCACGAGGCTTCGGCGGCGCCATCTTCAAGGTCCCGGGCTCGATCGAAAGCGATCTGAGCTTGGCCGCAAGGTCTCGGTCATGTTCTGATGTCGTGTTCATGCCGGCAAACATCGCCGACCCGACAGAAATCGCGACCTCGAACACGATCCAGGGAGTCCTCGATCGCGATTGTGTACGTGGCAGTGGCCGTCCTTGTCCTTCGAGGATCAGGCCGTCCGCCTCACCCCTTCCTCTGCCGCCACGCAACCGGCGTCATATCCGTCACCCGGCGGAATTCACGGTTGAAGTTGGACTTCGTCTGGAAGCCGACCTCGAACATCACCTCAGTCACTGGTTTCTCGGTGCCGGCAAGCAGCCGGCAGGCCTCGCCGATCCTGTAGTCGTTGACATATTGCGAGACGTTCTTGTCCATCGCCCGGTTGATCGCCGCCGAGATCTGGCGGGCGGGGATGCCGGTCTTGCGGGCCAGCCGGTCGAGATTGAGATTGGTATCGCGATAGAGTTTGCGGGCCTCCATCAGCGCATCGACCGCGGCGATCGTTTCCTTGTCTTCGCTCGTCTCCGGCCGTGGCGCCGTCTCCACCATCTCCGCCGGCGCCCGGCTTCGGCTGGCGGCGGCCGCCGCAATGCCGAGAATGACGAGGACGGCGAGATTTCCGATACTGATCAGCATCAGCGCCCGCGCACTATGGGCCGAGGTGAGGTCGAGGAAGACGAAGGTATCGATCGCAGCCGAGAGACACAGGGCGGCGGCGGTAAAGATGATTGCCCGGTAGGCCGGCACCGCCCCTTCGAAAGGCGCCAGCCGCAGCGCATCGGCGCCCGGGCCCATCAAAAGCAGGATCGCCAGGGCATAACCGACGAAGATCAGCACCAGCGCGATGTCGATCGCCTCCCGCCAAACGGCCATCAGCAGCAGGATAAGGGCGGCGGGCACGGCATGCAGGGCCATCCGCGCCGGCAGCGGCCGCCGGCTCGTTCTCACCAGCCGGGAAACCCCGGCATAGGCAAGCGGCGGCACCATCGCCGCGATCACCGGCGCGACCAACCCAACGGCCTGGACCCCATATCCCCAACGCAGGCCGGAGAGCACGGATTGCAGCGCGGCAAGCAGGATGAGCGCCAGAAACGGCCGGTTCGGCACCGCCTCCTCGTCGCGCCTGAGGACGGCAACGAAGAGGACAAGCAGCAGAAGGGCAACGGCGAAGGGAAGCGGAATAAACAGCATGGCCTGACAGGATCGTGGCGAATAGGCGGCCATCATTGCCGAGATCGTCGCCCGGCGCGACCTCCATCATGTTTTAGGACGCGTTTTAGGTGGGGATTTTGTGGGGTCGGTGGCCGCCGGGATCAGCGGCGATCCAGGAATGCGAGCACCCGGGTAATGAGGAGCGCGGTCGCATCCGCGTCATAGGACGGCAGCGAACTGTCGGCGAAATAGTGCTGATCGCCGGGGTAGAGGAAAAGCTCGGCGTCATCGACCTTCGCCACGATCTCGCGGGCCGCGTCGATATCGCCCTCGCCGACAAAAATCGGATCGTTATCCATGCCGTCTGGACGGCGACGCCCTCCGGCCAAGGCCCGAAGGCCCATCTTCCACTGATCGGCAGGCAGGAGTAGAAAAGCAAAGCCCCGCGGGCGCCACGCCGTGTCTGTGCCAACTTCTGCGCCGGCAGCACGCCGAATGAGAACCCGGCATAGACCAGTTCGCGGGGCAGTTCGTCGGCGACCTGGACGCCGCGCTCCCTGATCGCGTCGAATCCGATCTGGCCGATATAGGCAAGCCCCTCCTCGATGCTGTCGAAGATGCGCCCGTCGAACAGATCAGGCGTATGCACGATGTGGCCGGCTGCCCTGATCTCGTCCGCGAAGGCGCGCACGCCAGGGGTCAGCCCTTGAGCGTGGTGGAACAGCAGAATCTCGGCCATCGTTGCTCCGGTGGAGATAGTTGCACCTGATAACCGATGTCTAAGGCGTGGCACCGAAGAAAGCCAGCCGGGTGAAGATCGTATAGTCCGCTTCCGATACCATCAGTGCCACGAAAACCAGCACCAGCACGGGCGGCAGCAGGATCGCGTAGACCAGCGCCAGCCGTTCCCAGGCCATGTGCATGAAGATGGCGACGATCAGCCCGGCCTTCAGCATCATGAACAGCAGGATCAGCGTCCACCGGAGATAGCCGTGGATCCCGAGATAATCGACCATATAGGAAAAGGCGCTGAGCACGAAGAGCAGGCCCCAGACGAAGAGATAGAGCCGGATCGGATGCTGCTGTCCGTGATCTTGCGCGTGCAGTGCTTGTGTATGCGGGCTTTGCCCGTGCGCCGTTGTCTCGCTCATAACGACCTCACCACAGATAAAAAAACGCGAAGATGAAAACCCATACCAGGTCGACGAAGTGCCAGTAGAGGCCCATGATCTCGACGGCCTCGTAGCGCCCTCTTCGGCTGGTGAAAAAGCCGCGCCGCTCCACGTCGAAATCGCCCCGCCAGACCTTGCGGGCGGTAATCAGCAGGAAGATGACGCCGATCGTCACGTGGGTGCCGTGAAAGCCGGTGATCATGAAGAAGGTCGAGCCGAACTGCGCTGCCCCCCATGGATTCTCCCAGGGGCGCACGCCTTCGGTGATCAGCTTGGTCCATTCGAAGGCCTGCATGCTGACGAAGGTTGCCCCGAGAGCGGCCGTCAGCAGCATCAGTATCGCGGTCACGCGGCGTTCGCGGCGATAGCCGAAATTGACCGCCATCGCCATTGTGCCGCTGCTCGAGATCAGCACGAAGGTCATGATCGCGATCAGGATCAGCGGAACATCCTGCCCGCCGATATGCAGCGCGAAAACCTCGCTCGGATTGGGCCATGGAACCGGCGTCGACATGCGGGCGGTCATATAGGCGATCAGAAAACAGCCGAAGACGAAAGTGTCGCTGAGGAGAAAGATCCACATCATCGCCTTGCCCCAGGAGGCGGTCTTGAAGGCGCGCTGATCCGAGCTGAAATCGGCGGCGACACCGCGAAGGCCGGCCGGCCTGAGGTCTGCCCCGCCGTGTGTCTCGATAGTCTGTGCCATCTGCAAACCCCTTAGTTCAGTAGTGTGCGGCAGAGATCGACGAAGTCGTTCGCCCAGCCGGCAAAAAGCGCGAAAAGCAGCAGCCAGACGGCGAACATGAAATGCGAATAGATCGCGGAAAGATCGACGCTGAGGCGCAGCCTGTCCGGCGCGACCTCCGTTGAAAATGCCCTGACCGTGGTATGCGTGAGCACGGCGAGCCCGCCGAGAATATGCAGGCCATGCAGGCCGGTGAGCATATAGAAAAAGCTGTTGGCGGGATTGTCGGCCAGCACATAGCCGGCCGCCGTCAGCTCCCGCCATGCCTGAATCTGCCCGGCGAGGAAGAAGACGGCTAGCGCAAGTCCCGTCACCAGCGCTGGCCGCAGGCTTTCCATGCGGCCATGCTGCGCTTCTCGTTTTGCCCATTGCAGTGAAGCACTGCTGAGCGCAAGCGCCGCAGTATTCACCCATAGCAGGCGCGGAACCGGCATCCCCCACCAGTCGGCCGACGCAGCACGCATGAAATAGGCGCTGACGGCAAGGCTGAAGAGCGCGCCGACGACGCCGAGAAACACGAAGAGGCCGATTTTCACCGCCGGCACGGGCGGCCGCTCGGTGCCGTGTTGATCCGGCAACTGCACCGAGCCGGTTTCCAGCCAGGGCTTCGAGGTCAGCCGCTGCCCTGAAAGCCACCAGATGATGATGGCGGCGATGGCGGCGAGGAAAAGCAGGATGACGTTCATGCCGGAGCCTCGCGGGTAACGCCATCGCTTGCCGGCACATTCTGCGGAATGAAATCTTCGGCAGCCCCGGGTACGCTGTAGTCATAGGCCCAGCGATAGACGACGGGCAGGTCCCTGCCCCAGTTGCCGTGCGCCGGCGGCGTCTGCGGCGTCTGCCATTCGAGCGTCGTTGCCCGCCAAGGATTGCCGCCGGCCTCCCGGCCGCGGAAAAGGCTCCAGACGAGATTGAACAGGAAGACCATCTGGCCGGCGCCGACGACAAGCGCCATGACGGTGATGAAGATGTTCAGCGTATGGGCCGATGGCGGAACGAAGGCGGTCTCTCCCATCTCGAAGTAACGGCGCGGCACGCCGAGCAGGCCGAGATAATGCATCGGAAAGAAGATCGCATAAGTACCGAGGAAGGTGATCCAGAAGTGGATCTGGCCGAGCGTCTCGTCCAGCATGCGCCCGGTCACCTTCGGATACCAGTGATAGATCGCCCCGAAGATGACGAGGATCGGCGCCACCCCCATGACCATGTGGAAATGCGCGACAACGAACATCGTATCCGACAGCGGCACGTCGACGACGACATTGCCGAGGAAGAGGCCGGTCAGCCCGCCATTGACGAAGGTGACGATGAAGGCGAGCGCAAAGAGCATCGGCAGCGTCAGGTGGATGTCCCCGCGCCAGAGCGTCAACACCCAGTTGTAGACCTTGATCGCCGTCGGAATCGCGATGATCAGCGTCGTCGTGGCAAAGAAGAAGCCGAAGGCCGGGTGCATGCCGCTGACATACATGTGGTGCGCCCAGACGACGAAGCTTAAGCCCCCGATGATGACGATCGCCCAGACCATCATCCGGTAGCCGAAGATGTTCTTGCGCGCATGCGTGCTGATCAGATCCGAGACGATGCCGAAGGCAGGCAGCGCAACGATATAGACTTCGGGATGGCCGAAGAACCAGAACAGGTGCTGGAACAGGATCGGGCTGCCGCCGCCATGCTGCAATTGCGTGCCCATCTCGACGATGGCGGGCATGAAGAAGCTGGTGCCGAGCACGCGGTCGAAGAGCATCATGACGCAGGCGACGAAGAGCGCGGGAAAGGCGAGCAGCGCCATCACGGTGGCGGTGAAGATGCCCCAGACAGTAAGCGGCATCCGCATCAGGGTCATGCCGCGTGCCCGCCCCTGCAGCACCGTCACCACATAGTTCAGCCCGCCCATGGTGAAGCCGATGATGAAGACGATCAGCGAGGTGAGCATCAGTAGGATGCCCCAGTCCTTGCCGCCCGGCGTGCCGGAAAGAACGGATTGCGGAGGATAAAGTGTCCAGCCGGCCCCCGTCGGACCGCCCGGGGCGAAGAAGCCGGCGGCGAGGATCAGCACCGCGAGCAGATAAATCCAGTAGCTCAGCATGTTCGCGTAAGGAAATACCATGTCGCGCGCACCGACCATCAGCGGGATGAGGTAATTGCCGAAGCCGCCGAGGAAAAGTGCCGTCAAGAGATAGATCACCATGATCATGCCATGCATGGTGATGAACTGGTAATAGTGATCGGCATCGATGAAGGCGAAATAGCCTGGAAAGGCGAGTTGAATCCGCATCAGCCAGGAGAGCACCAGCGCCACGAGGCCGATCGAGATCGCCGTGATCGAATATTGCACGGCGATGATCTTGGCATCCTGGCTGAACACATATTTGGTCCACCAGCTGTGCGGATGATAAAGCTCGACATCCTCGACTTCGGCGGAGGGGATGCTGCCGGATGGAATCTCGACCATGATCTCTCTTCCCTTCCCGCCGGTTCCCTGAACCGGCCTGCGACCGCGTCACCGCGTCAGTTTGCCGGCGGCGGCTCTCCCGATGACGCCGTAAGCTGGGTGAATGTCTGTTGCTGCCCGAGCCAGGTCTGGTAGTCCGCGTCGTTATCGACCACGACGGTGCCGCGCATTTGCGGATGGCCGACGCCGCAGAGTTCGGCGCAGAGGATCTCGAAAGTCCCTGTCCGCGTCGGCGTGAGCCAGAAATAGGTGATCATGCCGGGGATCATATCCATCTTGGCGCGGAATTCCGGCACATAGAAATCGTGGAGCACATCGACGGAGCGCAGCAGGATGTGTACCGGCTTGCCGATCGGCAGGTGCAGCTCGCCGCCCTCGATGATGATGTCGTCGAGGCCGCTTGCGTCGTTCTTGTCCAGCCCGAGCGGGTTCTCGGGGCTGACGTCGCGCGTCTCCGCCCGGCCAAGCTTTCCGTCCGCACCCGGCAGGCGGAAACTCCACAGCCACTGCTGGCTGACGACCTCGACCGATGCGGCATCGGCAGGCACCGTGATGAACTGGTTCCACACGATGAGGCCGGGCGCCAGCATCGCCGCGACACCGACCGCCGTTCCCGAGGCGAGCAGCACCTCCAGCCTGCGGTTTTCAGGCTCGTAATGCGCCTGGTTGCCCGGCTTGTGGCGAAAGCGGTAGACGCAATAGGCCATGAACAACACCACCGCCACGAAGACGATACCGGTGATCCAGAAGGTGATGACGAGGGTACTGTCGATATAGGTCCAGTTGGACGCGATCGGCGTCCACCACCATGGGCTCAGCACATGAAAAAGCACGGAGCCGACGACAATCAGGACGAGGATCAGCACGACAGCCATTTCCGCTCCTCCTCGAGCAGGTTGACCCGTGAAACCGCATTCCGCAAAAAGTCCGTCTTTATTATCGCACAGATAGAAAATATCGGCAATTACGGCAATTTAGCCATGCGCCACCCCGGCCGCGGCCCGTCATTTGGGGTATTGCCCGTTACTGCGAATATTGCCCATCACTGCGAATACTGTTTGAGATAGGCGATGAGATCGGTGATCTCCTGGTCGTCCTTCACGCCGACAAAGGCCATCTTCGTGCCCTTCACCTTTGCCTTCGGATTATGGAGATAGTCACGCAGAACCGTCTCGTCCCAGACGAGGCCGCCTTCGCCGGCCGCCTTCATTGCGGCCGAATAGGCGAAATCGGGATGCGTCCCGGCCTTCCTGCCGAACAGCTTGTTCAGCGACGGACCGACCTTGTTGGTATCGGACTCGACGACATGACAGGTCGCGCATTTCTTGAAAACAGTGGCGCCGGCCGTCGCATCACCCTCCTGCGCCCCGGCATGACCGGGGAAAAGGGCAGTGACAGTTGCACCAATCAGCAGAACAACACGGTAATCCATGGCAAACCTCATCCTCCTCAAGGTCGCCGGCCACTCACACCCTCCATTATCTCTCGCGTGTGGGTGGTGGTTGTTATGGCTCGAAGCTTAATCCTTCGCGGATGCAAGTCAATCGCCTCACAGTTGGGTTCACCTGAACGCAGATGAGATCAGGTGAACCCGAGGCGGATAACGGCCACTACACCCCGATCGAAAGCGCCTCCTTCACCGCCAAATCGGCCATGGCAAGTGCTGCCTCGCGAGTCTTGGCGGCGGCGATGAAGCGGCCGTTGTGGCAGAAGCTCGCGCCCTCTATCCCGCAAACCGCCTCCAGCTCTCCATTGGCGAGACCGGCCCAGGCTGCCGGCAGATCCGCCCTGAGTTCGAAGCCCTCCTCGGCGCGGCGGATGCCGGTCACGCACCAATCCTTTTCGCGCGGATGGACGACGAACAGCAGCTGCTCGGCGCCTGCCTTGACGATGGCGGGACGGAACGGCATTCCCCTCGGCAACTCCAGAACTCGGCCCTGCCCCGCAGCCTCGATTGCCCGATGCACCATCGCCTCGGCCCGCAATTTTGCGGCACTCTGGGCGATCCTCGCCTCGACGAAACTGCGGGCAATGGCAAGCGCCGCGTGGAAGGCGCGATCGTCGGCCTCGGGTTCAGCTTCGTCGAAAACCGGTTTCAGCGTCTCCAGCAGCGCAGGCAACGCCAAGCCCGCCAACGGCCCCGAGGGGCTGAGCGCGCCATTGTCGGTCAGATCGATCGGCAGCACGAAGCCCGCATCGAAAGTGCCATGCACCACCTCGACATGGGCTTCGGGAAGGCCGGAGGCTGCGAGATAATCACGGCCGTAATGCTTCCAGATCAAGCCGAACGAGCTGTAGGGCTGGCCATCGTTGCGCATCGGGGCGCCGCGTTGGTGGTGATCGAATATCCCGGCAGCAGGATCATAGGCGCCGCCGACATCGTAGATGATGCGGCCTTCGCCTGGCGTGATCCATTCCGGCGCCCGGCTGCGGACGATACGCGCCTGCGGGAAAAGCCGGGTCAGGATGACGCTCGACAGCAATTCATCGGCATGGAAGCCACCGGAATGGGTGACGAGGAAATCGGGGATCATGGGAGCTTTGCGCCTTGTCGTTCGCGGAGGGTCCGCTTGCGGTCCGGAACCAGATAGCCGTTGCCGGCGACGATCTCAACCCATGCTTGGCGCATTTCACTTCAGCGCCTTGCCGTTCGCCACCCATTCGTGCTCGTTGGGCTTGCGAGCGAGCGCCGCGGAGCCGAGGGCGAGTGAGCATCGATCTTGAAGATCGCCGTTGCAGCCCTTGCAAAACTGCTTATTCTCCCGCGTCGAAATGTTCCTTTGCGAAAGCGAAAGAGGCGGCGCTTGCAGATTCCTCTGCAGTTTCATGTTGCCGAGACCACGGGATGGCTCGTAAACCACCGGATGAACTCCGCCCTTCCCGGCTATCTCATGATCAGTTCCAAGACCGACACGACTGACCTTTCGGATTTATCGGAAAAGGCGTTGGGCGAATTCGGCCCATTGCTTGCAAGAACGCAGAAGGCGCTGAAACAAGACCTGAATGCTCAGCGCGTCTATATCGGCCGATACGGGCACTCGCCCGGTTATCCGATCCATTTTCATGTCATTCCGATATATGACTGGGTGGAGGAGTTGTTCTGGAAGGACGGCCGGTATCGTCTGCTCGAGAACTTTGCAGAAGGACGCGGAGAAACCGCAGCGGACGGCGCGGAACTGACGCTGTTCGTCTGGCGCGAGTTCTGTGAACGCGCAGTGCCGCCACCGGTCAGAGGGCCGTCGGTCTCAGAGGTCATTGCGCTGTTGCGGGAGGTAATGCGGTTTCCGGCACCTTAGGTCTTTGCGCCTAAGGCAACGCCGGTCCCGGCTGGCTTGCAACGAGCGCACGGCCGGCTGCCGCGCCGGCGTGAAGGCAGACCAGGCCGATCGCGGCCAGAGAATTGATCAGCAGGACATTCGCCACCACAGACGCCGAAAACGCTTCCTCGCCTGACGGAAGCACCGCCGTCGCAGCAAAGAGCACGCCTTCATAGGCAACGAAGCCGGCCATGAAGGCGCCGCCCGCGGTGACGGTCAGGCCGGCCGCAAGGTGAAGCACGCCGAGCGCTGCGGCCAGGGATGCAAATGCGGCAAGACCGATCGCCAGACCCCACGCATAGCTGTCCCAAGTCTGGGGATAGCCGAGCACGAGATACCCGACCATCTGGTTGGCGAGCCAGGCCAGCAGGACCGCCGTCAGCGCCATGCGCCGGGGAACAATGACCGCCGATACCGCCGCCAGGGCCACGAAGGGCGTGACGCAGGCAAAAATCAGGCTGAGAGCGACGCTCGCGCCTGAAATGATGGCGACCCAGGCGACAGCGAAGCCGGGGACGACGGGCCGCAGGGGAAACTGATTTCGTTCGAGCATCTCGAAACTCCGTTCGACCGGGCGCAGGCGCCCTCGGAAATCATACGCCAGTCCAGGAAAAAGGCCATTCCTCAATCCAGGACGTATTGGATGTGGTGCCGCCCATGCACTGCCGACTTCTGGACATGGGCGCGAACGCCGAAAACCCTGCCGATCATATCCTCTGTAAGCACCTCCTCCGGCGCGCCCGCGGCGACGACCTCACCCTTCTGAAGCACCGCCAGGCTGTCGCAGAACATTGCCGCCAGGTTGAGATCGTGCAGAGCGACGATGCAGGTGATGCCGAGCTTCGAGATCAGCCGGAGAATGTCGAGCTGGTGCTGGATATCGAGATGATTGGTCGGCTCGTCGAGCAGCAGCTCGCCCGGCGCCTGCGCCAGCGACCGCGCAATATGGACGCGCTGTCGCTCGCCTCCCGACAGCGTCTGCCAGAGCTGGCCCGCCCTCGCCTGCATGTCGACCCGCAACAGCGCCTCCTCGACCGCGGCATCATCCTCCGCGCCGAAGGGCGCAAGCATCCCGCGATGCGGCGTGCGGCCGAGCCGCACCACGTCGCGCACGGTCAGTTGCGTCTCGGTCGTCGATTGCTGCTCGACGAAGGCGATGCGCCGCGCAAGGGCGGCGCGCGACAGCGAAGCGATATCGTCGTCGCCCAGCCGGATGACGCCGCTGCGGACCTTGCGCAGCCGGCAGATCAGCCTCAGCAGGCTCGATTTGCCGGACCCGTTCGGCCCGAGCAGACCGAGCACCTTGCCCTTTGCCACCGTCAGGCTGACGCCGTTGACGATGACCGTGTCGCCTGCGGCGAAACTCACCGCGTCGATCGTAATGCTCATGCGCTCCTCCGCACGCGATAGAGGATGACGGCAAAGGCTGGCGCGCCGAAGAGCGCCGTAACAACGCCGATCGGCAGGACCTGCTGTGGGATGATGATGCGCGAGACGATATCGGCGCCGACCATGTAGATCGCGCCGCCGAGTGCTGTTGCCGGCAGCAGCCGCCGATGGCCCGGCCCGACGAGGAAGCGGGCGGCATGGGGAATGACCAGGCCGACGAAGCCGATCGAGCCGACCATGCTGACGACGCTTGCCGTCATCGCCGCTGTCAGGCCGAACAGCAGGATCTGGACGCGGCGCACCGCAATGCCGAGCGAGGCCGCCGCATCCGTACCGAAGGCGAAGGCATCGAGCGCCCTGACATGGGCCATGCAGATGACGAAACCTGTGAGCGCGATCGGCACCGAGAGATAGACATCCGGCCAGCGCACGCCGCTGAGCGAACCCAGAAGCCAGAACAGGATGCCCCGCGCCTGCTCGGCATTCGCCGATGTCGTCACGATGTAGGAGGTCAGCGCAGTGAAGAGCTGCGAACCGGCGACGCCGCACAGGATGATGCGTTCGCCGGTTCCTCCCGCACCCGTCGCCAGGAAGCCGACCAGCAGAAAGGCAATGACCGCGCCGATGAAGGCGCCGCTGGAAAGGCCAAGAACACCGTAGCCGAGGCCGAGGATCATCACGCAGACGGCTCCCGTCGAGGCGCCGGCGGAGATGCCGAGCACATAGGGTTCGGCCAGCGGATTGCGCAGCAGCGCCTGCAGCACGGCGCCGCAGAGCGAGAGCGACGCGCCGGCGCTGGCCGCAACCAGCGCCCGGCTCAGACGATAATCCCAGACGATGCCCTGGTGGATGCGGCTGAGTTCGAACTGCGTTCCGAACAGCCGGTTGGAGACGGCCTCCGCCGTTGTCGCCAGCGGGATCGCGATCTCGCCGATCGAAACGGCAAGGCTGATCATCAGTCCGAGAAGGAGAAGGGCTGAAATGGTGAGCGCGGCGAGCGCCCACCATCCTTGTTTCCTGACCGACGCTGCCTTCACTGCGAGAGGCCGAAGGATTTGATGCCGTTCGCCAAGGTCTCGATGCCGTCGATCGTGCGGATCGTTGGGTTCATCGATTGCGCGTCCATCATCACGAAGTGCCTGTTCCTGACGGCATCGAGTTCCTTGGTCACGGGGTCGTTCTCGAGAAAATCGATCTTGACCTTCGGATCGTCGGCGGCGTAGCGGCGCCGGTCCATGGTGGCGAGCACGATGACGGCCGGGTTCGCCTGGGCGATGGTTTCCCAGCCGACCAGCGGCCATTCCTCCTCGGTGGTGACGACATTCCTGGCGCCGATCGCCTTCAGTATATAGGCAGGCGCGCTGTTCTTGCCCGCAATGAAGGCGTCGCCGTTGACTTCCTTGCTGGAGAACCAGAAGACGATGGGCAGGCTCTTGCCCGATGCGGCTGATATCGAGGCGACGGCATCCGCCTCGCGCTTCTTCAGCTCGGAAATCAGCGCATCGCCGCGCTCCTTCACGTCGAAGATCTCTGAGAGTTCGGCGATTTCGCGATAGATCAGCGCCATCGTGAACAGCTCCTTGCGCACACCGTCGCCGCCATCGGTGTTGACCTTGGCGACGCAATCGGCCGGCGAAAGATAGGTATTGATCCCGAGATCCTGAAACTGCTCCCGCTTGCCGACGGAGCCCTGCGCGCCGACATGCCATTCGAACTCGGCCGCCACCAGGTCGGGCTCCTGTCCGACGACGGATTCGAAGCTCGGATCATTGTCGGCGAGACGCTTTATCCTGCTGTTCGCCGCGGCATATTGCGGCAGCACGGGACCGACCCAGACGGCCGTGCCGGCGATCTTGTCGGCAAGGCCGAGCGAGAAAAGAATTTCGGTCATTCCCTGGCCGATCGAAACGATCTTCGACGGCGCCTTCTGGAAAGTCACCTGCTCACCGCAATTGGTGATGGTCAAAGGATATTGGGTGGCAGCAAGGCTCGGTGCCGCAAGGCCGATCAGCCCGAAGGCAAATGTCATGGTGGCGAGAATCTGGCGCATGAAAAACCTCGATTGAAGGAAAAAGCACGGTTATGCCGCACGCGCGGCCGAAGGCACGCTGACGCGCGCGCTAGCCGCAGGAGGCCCAATCGAGACGGATGCATGCCGAAATTCGGCGAAGGTTCAGAAGGTCAATCATGTCTGTTCCTTATCCGGGCATCCCCGCCCGGTTGATTGGATCGTGATTGACGGCAGGTCTCCTGGCTTGCGGATATAAGTCGTTCATCCGCCTTCCCGCGATATATCGCAGTGGCAGGGCCATAAGCCCTTCAGAGATGGCCAGTCGCTGGCCACAGCTGAGATGATCGACAATCCGCTTACAGTTGCGGGGGCAGCCACGGTCTCGGTCCCTACTGGGTCGTCCTCACCGTGTTCCCTATTAATCCCCTTGGAGTCATCTTCAGGGAACCGTCACCGCCAGTTACGTCGCCCGCCCGCACGACGTCAATCATTATTGCGGAAGATTGGGTTTGGTGGGCGAAATATGGAGACGGAACGTCGGAGCGCTGTTGGCCGGTATGATGCCAGCATTCTCATCCCCAGGATGGAGCTCTCTTAAGCATCCTACTATTCCCGCTGTCGTGGGCGCGGCATCCACCAACCTCCCTCATGCTGAGGTGCGCAGCCCGAACGGGCGAAGCCTCGAAGCACGCCGCAACGCTGCTCCCTGCGTTCCTACAACGCATCCAGCGGAATCTTCAGATACCGTCGCCCGTTCGCCTCCGGTTCGGGCAACCGCCCGCCGCGGATGTTGACCTGCAGCGCATGCAGCATCAGCTTCGGTTTCGGCAGCGTGCGGTCGCGCGCCTGGCGCAGCGCCACGAAGCCGGCTTCGTCGATGCCTGATATATGCGGATTGGCGCGCTTCTGGGCGGCTACCGTGCTTTCCCAGCGCGGGTGACGGCCGCCAGGCTGATAGTCGTGGCCGGAAAAGAGCCGGGTCTCCTCGGGCAGCGACAGGATCGCCTGGATCGAGTGCCAGAGAGCGCTGGCGCTGCCGCCGGGAAAATCCGTGCGCGCCGTGCCGGTATCCGGCGTGAACACGGTGTCGTGCACGAAGGCGGCGTCGCCGATCACATAGGTCACCGAGGCAAGAGTATGGCCGGGCGAGAACATCACGCGGGCTCTAAGCCCGCCGATCTCGAAAGTGTCGCCATCAGCAAACAGCCGGTCCCATTGCGAGCCGTCGGTTTCGAGTGCCGGCCAGTTGTAGATTTCCTTCCAGAGCACCTGCACGTCGGTGACATGGGCGCCGATCGCCGTCGGCGCGCCGGTCTTTCCTTTGAGATAGTGCGCGGCGGAGAAATGGTCGGCATGCGGATGCGTGTCGAGGATCCACTCGACCGTCAGCCCTTCGCTGTCGATATGCGCGAGGATGGCATCGGCATTGGCCGTTCCCGTCGCACCCGACATTTCGTCGAAATCGAGCACCGGGTCGATGATGGCGCAGCGTTTCGTTACCGGGTCTGAAACGACATATTGCACACTGCAAGTGCGGGGTTCGAAGAAAGCCTTCACGACAGCCGCCTGCCCTGCCCGCTTTTCCAGCCAGCGGCGCGCGCCGGCAAGATCGAAGCCGAGGTTTTGACCGAAGGCCTCGACGTCCCCGGGCTGCATCCGCCCGTCAAGCACCTCTCCGAGCGCATAGAGCGTCAACGCCCGGGTGCCGCTCTTGCAATGAGCGACGACCGGCCCGTTTGCTTGCATCATCGCCCTCTGGAAGGCGCGGATATCGGCCTCGGTAATCTCGGGCCCTTTCACCGGCACGAAGCTGTAGGCGAGCCCCACGGCAGCGGCAGAAGCCTTTTCCGCCGCATCGCCCGGCTGCCCCGGCTCCTCGCCATCCGGCCGGGCATTGATGACGCCGGCAAAACCGTCCGCCGCAAAAGCAGCAAAACCGGCGGCATCGGGCTGCCCCGCCACCGATATCAGCTCATTGACCCTTACGGATGTCATCGAAGCCCCCGCGCTGCCTGCATCGGCAGTATCGCATGTATATCGGTACAATCTCACAAGTATATTGCCGAGCGCAAGAATAGTCGCTTGGCACTCCGTCGCGCCTGCGCAGGCCGGTGAATGTGGGCGCCAAGACACTCCCGATAGTCGCCCGGCCCGGCGCAGCCAGTCAAAACGACAGCGTTGCCGCGCCCTCTTTGATTTCGGCATGCATGGCGCTGGCGCCGACGATGACGATGCCGTCGAGCATGTCTTCCTGCGTATAACCGCGCGAGGTGACGCAGGGCGGGCAGGCCCAGATCGTGCCGCCGCGCTGCTGGAAATTCTCGATAAGCGTCGACAACGGATCGAGCGGCGGCACATGCGTCATCCGTTGGCCGCCCTTGCGCACAAGGTTCGCAGCCTGCGTCGTCACCCTCACGCCGCCGGCTCGTTGAGCATAGCCTCGATATTGTAACCGTCAGGATCGAGAACGAAGCAGGCATAGTAGTTGTCGGCATATTCCGGCCGCGGGCCGGGCGCACCATTGTCCCTTGCGCCGGCTTCAAGTGCTGCGCGATAAAATGCCTCGACCTCCGCCCTGCTTCGGACCCGGAAGGCAACGTGCAAACGGGTCAGAGGCGGCTTGTCGTCAGTGTGCTGGATTTCGAAGAGGCTGCCACCGACATCGAAAGCCCAGAAAACGCCTTCCTTCCCGAAGGTAGCCCAGAGGGTCGAAAGCGCGTTCATAAAATACCTTGCTCTTTTCAAGGTCACTGACCGCCATGGTGATATGATCGATCATGCCGTGCATCCTATCGTTCAAGCATCCCATGATAGTCGAATCCGCGGCGGAAAACACACAAAACCCACGCGATATCCAGCAATGCCGGCCGCCTCCGTTAGCTCCGACCGGGCGCTCGACATCGGCAACAATATCGGCCTAAAGTCCAGGCGCGATGGACTGGATAACGCTCGCAAATGCCTTACGGGATCAGCCTCAAATGTCTGAACGAGACCGCATCGCCGGTTTTCAAACTCTGGGATGAAGCGGCGGCATTCGAAGAGACGGCTTCGATGCGGACCTTGAATTATCCTCCCCATCTGACCCTCGCAGTTTATCAGGCGTTTGATGCAGATCGATTGGGCGAGGCGCTTGAAAGTGTTTTCCGCGCGCGCTCCACCGTCACCTTAGCCTTTTCGGGCATCGGCTATTTTCAGAACGAGTTCCTCGTTCTCTGGGCGCGCCCGATCCCAGACGACGCTCTTCTCCAACTGCACGCGGCTTTCCATCGAAAGATTGATCCTGCCTTCTGTCATGGGCACTATCGACCCGGCAATTGGGCGCCTCACTGCACCATTGCAGCGAAAGTGCCGGAGGCGAAATCAGCGGCCGCGATCAAATGGGCGAACGAAAATAGCATGCAGTTCTCGGTAAATTTCGATGCCGTCGATTGTGTCCGGTTTCCGCCTGTGGAGATATTGAGCGAGATCAGGTTGGCGCCGCGATGATGCTGCCGGCACAAGGCCACATCGGCGGCGGCCTGATGACTCGACGCCAGTCGCAGAATCCACCGCTGCGACTGACATTTTCAAACCATGCTCCAAAGCCGCTAATGCATGTCGCCAGGAAGTGTGCAGCGGTTCCGGGAGAACGACATCCATTCAACCAAAGAGCTAAAGCGCGTCGCATGAATCAAGTTTGATGCGACGCGCTTTCGACGCGCCCCACTCCATCAGCTGACGCGGCAAACAGCGCGGCGCCAACCTCGCCGGACAGCAGCATCTCGTTGCGCGCCCGGCCCGGCCCGATCATCGGCAGGCGGTCGGCGAGTTCGGCGACGCGGCAGTCGAACAGAACAGGCATGTTCACCTCGATCATCTCCAGGATCGCATCATCGAGTTCGGCGGGCCTCTCGCAGCGAATGCCGTGTCCGCCATAGGCTTCCGCCAGTTTCACGAAATCCGGATTTCCGTGCTGCCGAACCGATCCCTGATCGCCGCTGTTGAGAATGAAGATCTTGATGGGCGCGTTGTGCTGCACGGCGGCCGACATTTCCTTCATCGTCATCTGCACGGAGGCGTCACCGGCCATGTCGATGACGAGGCTGTCGGGATTGGCGATCTGCACGCCGAGGGCGGCAGGCAGCCCGTATCCCATCGTCCCCAGGCCGCCTGATGTCATCCAGCGGTTCGGCTGCTCGAAGCCGTAATATTGCGCCGCCCAGATCTGATGCTGGCCGACCTCCGTCGTGATGTAGGTATCCCGATCCTTCGTCAGGTCGTAAAGCCGCTCGATGGCATATTGCGGCATGATGACGTCCTCGCGCACCGCATAGGAAAACGATCGCCGTGCGCGCCAGCCCGCAATCATGCTCCACCAGTCGGCCAATCTCGCCCGGTCCGGCGCCCGGCAGCGCTCGCCAGAGACGAAGGAATTCGGCAAGCACGCCGCCCGCATCGCCCTGGATACCGATATCGGCGCGCACGGTCTTGTTGAGCGAGGCAGCATCGATATCGATCTGAATCTTCCGGGAATGCGGTGAAAAACCATCGACGCCGACGGCCAGCCCGCCGTCGAAGCGCGCCCCGATGCACAGCATGAGGTCGCAGTCCTGCATTGCCATGTTGGCCTCATCGGAGCCGTGAAGCCCGGCCATCTTCAGCCAGTTCGGGCCGGAAGCCGGATAGGCGCCGAGCCCCATCAGCGTCGACGTGACGGGAAAGCCGGTGAGATCGACCAGCTCGCGCAGCCGATTTACCGCTTCGGGACCGGAATTGATGACGCCGCCGCCCACGCAGATAACCGGCCTGCGTGCCGCTGTCATCAAAGCGATTGCAGCCTCGATCTCCCTGATGCCGCAGCTGTTGTCCGGCTGGTAGCTCGGTCCCGGGGCGACAGCCTCACGCAGTGAATAACTGCCGCTTGCAAACAGCACGTCTTTGGGCATGTCGACCAGAACGGGTCCGGGCCGGCCTGATCCGGCGATGCGAAAGGCCTCGTGGATGACCGCCGCGAGCTCATTAACGTCGTTGACCAGCCGATTGTGTTTCGTGCAGGCTCGGGTGATGCCGACGGTATCGCATTCCTGAAACGCATCGGACCCGATCAGCGTCGTCGGCACCTGACCGGACAGGCAGACGAGCGGCACGGAATCCATCAAGGCGTCCTGAAGGGGCGTGATCGCGTTGGTGACGCCGGGTCCTGAGGTCACCAGCATAACGCCGACCTTGCCCGTTGACCGGGCGTACCCCTCGGCGGCATGGCCGGCTCCCTGTTCATGGCGAACCAGAATGTGTCTGATGTCTTCCTGCTGGAAAAGCTCGTCGTAGATCGGCAGTACGGCAGCGCCGGGATAGCCGAATATATGCTTGACGCCATTGTCTCTCAGCGCCTGGAGAACGATTTCAGCGCCGGTCATCTGCGCGCGCGGGGTGTCGATGGAATGACGGGATCTCATGGTTCCGTTCCTTGATCAGTGTGATGATGTGTGGAAAGTCCGACGAGGCGCCCGCCCCGGATTCAGGGCATAAAAAAAGGCCCCGTCAGGAGCCTGCTTACCGCGCATGGGTGCTTTCGCCGGATGGTTACACCATCCTGCCCATGCGCCCGATCACCAATGCCAGAACCATTGCGATTTTCATAGCGTCACAGCTAAAGCCAAATCGGGCCGCCGTCAATGCTTGCGGAGGAGACGAATGGCGGCTGTCGGCGACGGTGGCCTTCGCAAAGCCGCCCGCGAGAGAACGCGGACGGTTGCAATGTCGTGCGGCGTCCCGGCTATGCCAGGATGTTCAAGCCTAGTCCTGGCCCTGCAGGCGGTCCATCACCTGGAGCAGCAGATCGGCGCAGGCCTTCATCGGTTCGTCCTCGGCGCATTTCAGATCGATCCGGGTGTTCCCATCCTCGATCCGGAAATGCGCTGCCTTGGACGGCGGTGGCGGTGACGGGCGATGACCACGGAAACCACGGAAGCCTCTGTCGTCACGGAAACCCATATCGTCTCTAGAACGATGCCACCGATCATCGGGCCGATCTCCCGGCCGCGCATCCGGCTCGCCCATCATCCGCTCGTCATCGGCGGAAGCAGACGGGTTCGTTGGCGGCGGTGGCGGTGGCGAGGCCGGGTCGACCGCAGCGGGTGGGGTCGCGGCGGGCGGCGGGATGGGCGGTTGTTGAGCGAAGGCGGCGCCGGCGAGTGCGGCAAGAGCAAGGCCTGATAGGAGAAATCTTTGCATGGGAATTGTTCCTTTGCCGGAATTGAGAAGCATGTCTGTAAACACCGCAGCGCGGCTATGGTTCATGGCCCGTCAAGGCCTGTGATCGAAATCCTCAAATCGTCTATGCGGCGGACCTTTCGGCGGACCCAGCGCTTCGGTTCGTCCGTCCTGGCGAACGAGGTAGCTCGCACGCACGAAGCCGTCGTCGAAGCGTCCCTGTACGGTGACAGCTTCGTCACGGCTAACGAGAGTGCCGCCCTCACCGGCTCGGCCGGCTTCAATAAGCGCCTTGCCGCTGTCGTCCTGCAACACGAACTTGTTGCCGTAGATCTCGGCGACCTTGCCTTTGATCGTCACGAGGCTCGATGCGGGCATGGCCGAAATCGCCACCGGCGTCAGCGGCGCCATTTCCGGCGTCGGACGCATCATTTTGACAGCACCGGCGCCCCCGGCAGCCCCAATGACCAGCGCCACGGCGGCGGCGATGATGGGAAGCGCCAGCCGACGCCGGCGCTGTCTTGGCGGGATGGGCATGGCTGCGCCCTCGGTATGCACGTTGTCCTGGTCTTCATTCGGCATATATCTGCTCCTTGCATCAGTCGTTGCCGCACTCTAACCGCCCCGTCCCCTCGCCCGCCTGAACCTCTCCGTTCAGATTGAGTTAAGCTCGGCCCGATAGTTTTGGCCTGTCCCCAGAGATGCCCAGCCTTGAGGAAAGCCCTGCCCCATGCGCGTATTGCTCGTCGAAGATGACGAAGACCTCAGCGGCCGGATCGCCGCCGTGTTGCGATCGGAAAACTTCGTGGTCGATATCGCGCGCAACGGCGAGGACGCTCTCCATGCGGGCCTGACCGAACTCTTCGATGTCGCGATCCTTGACCTCGGCCTGCCGAAGATCGATGGCGTCAGCGTGCTGAAGGAATGGCGCGATGGCAGCCGCGACCTGCCGGTTCTGGTGCTGACGGCGCGCGACGGCTGGCCGGACAAGGTCGCAAGCTTCAAGGCCGGCGCCGATGATTTTCTCGCCAAGCCCTTCAAGGTGGAAGAGCTGGTGTTGCGCCTGCGCGCCCTGGTGCGCCGGGCGGCCGGCCACGCCGCCGCGCGGCTGACCTGCGGCGCGCTGGTCTTCGATGCCCAGCTCGGCACCTTCGAACTCGACGGCCTGCCGCTGAAGTTGACGGCGCTGGAATGGCGAGTGCTCTCCTGCCTGATGCTGCGCAAGGAGATGGTCGTCGACCGGCGGGAGCTGACCGAGCGCGTCTATGACGGTGATGCCGAGGTCGACTCCAATTCCATCGAAGTGATCATCGCCCGGCTGCGCAAGAAGCTCGGGGGTGATCGCATCGAGACGGTGCGCGGCCGCGGCTATATGCTGACGTCGGCATCATGAAGGCACCCGCCCTCAAACCGAGATCGATCGCCGGCCGGCTGCTGATGTTCTCCGGCATCTTCGTGACGCTGGCGCTCGTTGTGGCCGCGATCGTGCTCTGGCTGGCGCTGAAGACGGTGGTGCGCGAGCAGGTCGATCAGCGTCTGGACACCCAGATCGGCGCCCTTGCCGGCGCGGTGACGCGCGATGCGCAAGGCAGGATCACCTTGTCCGCGCCGCTCGACGCACCGCCCTTCGATCGCCCGTCATCCGGCTGGTACTGGCAGATCGACGACGGGCAACAGCGCCTGACCTCCCGCTCCCTGATGAACGGCACGATCGACGCGCCGCCGCCCCGGCAGGATCTGCGCCATGTGCTGATGGGCATGCCGACATCAGGCACGGGCGGTGATCGCGGAAGACGACCGCTCTATCTTCGGCAGGCCATCCGCAGCATCGACGGCATGACGCTGACAATCACCACGACGGCGCCGATGATCGCCCTCGTCGGCCCCGCGCTCCGCGCGCTCTTCTGGCTGGTTCCCTCCATGCTGCTGCTCGGCCTCGTGCTGATGGCCGGCACGCTCTGGCAGATCCGCTTCGGCCTGCGCCCCTTGAAATCCATGGCAGCCAATATCGATGCCATCAACCGGGGAGAACGCGCCCGCCTGCCCGATGAGGCGACCGTCGAGCTTGCGCCGCTCGCGCTGAAAACCAATGCGTTGCTGGCGGCCAATGAGGAGCGGCTCGCGGCAACCCGCATGCAGTTCGCCAACCTCGCCCACGGCCTCAAAACGCCGGTGGCGAGCCTGTTGCTGGCGCTCGACGAGAAAAACGATCCGCAAGGCGCCTTACGCAGCCTCGCCGCCCGGATCGACAACAGGATCAAACACCACCTCGCCGCCGCTCGCCGCGTGATGGCCTCGACGGACAATGTCGCCAGCATCGACCTGGCGGCCTCGGTCGCCGATCTCCACCGGGCCATCAGCCAGATTCATGCCGAGCGCAAGATCGCCTTCGACACCGATATCGCCAAAGGCCTGCGCGTCGCCTGCGACGAAAGCGATGTCGAGGAAATGCTCGGAAACCTGATCGACAACGCCTTCAAATGGGCCACCTCCCACGTCACCCTCCGCGCCCGCCGCGACGGCCCGACCGCCCGTATCACGATCGAGGACGACGGGCCGGGGATACCGGCAGACCGGCTGGATGCTGTGCTGCTCCCTGGCGTGCGGGAGGATGAGCAAGTGCCGGGGAATGGGTTTGGGCTGAGTATCGTGAGCGAACTTGCGGGGCTTTACGGCGGGTCTTTGGTGTTGGAGGCGAATGGGGTGGTGGGGTTGCGGTGTGTGTTGTGTTTGCCGGTGGCGGTGGGGTTGGGGCGGTAGGCGTCGTGCCGGCGGCAACCTTTATGAACCGGACGACGCTTGAGGACGGTGTTATTGTTGGCCGTCCTTCGGACCCTTTATGTAATCACAGATTGACGTGAAATAGAGAGTTTCCCCGGCGTGTTCGGCTTTTGACAAGCCGAATTCGACGACGAATTTCTTATCGCTGTAGTTATATGCCGAAGCGATGAACTCTCCTAAACGACCGCAATCTCCCATACCGGAACCCGTATACATCGACAGGTTTTTGCCCTTGAAGGTTCCCTTCAGCACTTTCTGGATCTCAAATTCGCCACGCGTCATCCGTATTGTTTCGCCGTCCGACCCGCCACCCGGCATCTAGACACCGTAAGTCACCAGCTTCATGCGGCCTCTTACGACCAAATCGGAACTAGCGAAGCTTTCTTTCGTGGACACCTCTTTGCAACTACAGGCGGATGCTTCCGAGGCCGACAGCGCCAGCAAAGCCGAGGCGACAACCAAAACTGCTGCGCGATATGAATTCATGGAAATCCCTCATCGACGTCACCTATGCGAATCGATTCATAGCATGACCGCAGATCGGGTTAGAATGATGAGATGATCGTCCTCAGTATGGCTAGAAACCGAAAATTCCTGGCGACGGGCGGAGGTCTGGGGGTGGCCGAATTGGCGGGTTTCAATTCCCGACCGTTCTCGACATAAAGTCCCATCGGTGAAAAATCGGAGCGGTACATGCCGGCGTTGACGGCGAGCGTCGGCGTTTTCCCTTCGGCGCGAACAGCTTCCGCAATGCTCGAAAACGTGCGGTACGGCGCGCCATCGGCGTTCTTCCCAAACAATCTGAGGTCGGCTTTGTCGGCCGCATCACGGCCGCGATCAGCAGGCTGTTTCAGATAGGTCATCAGTGCCACCCCTATTCTTCAAATCGCCATCTATCCTGCGTGTTATTGTTGATCAGGGAATCAAAAAATGACCGGTAGCTAAACGTGGCAGAGTCGGAAAAACGTGGCGACAAGTTTACGTGGACATATGCCATCTGGTTATTGCCGTACCCGGCGCAAAATTGGCTATGGTGGCTGGCCCCCAAATGGGACTGGTGGACCATCGGCCTTATCACTCTCGCGCTGACAGTGATCGCCATCGTCGGTTCCTTTTGCATCAACTTGGCGCGGCGGCGCTGGTGGCGTGTCGTGTCACTCTTGCTCACGCCTCTTCCGTGGATAGTCATTATTTACATCGTTGCGGCTACCAGCATAACGCCAGACAGCGTTCGATTTGCTTGGAACAAACAAGCGTATCTCGCAGAGATCGTACGAACCGATGTGACGAGCGGTGAGCCGCGATTCGGGACATTTGCATGGGACAGTATGTTCAAGGCGACAACATCCACGACGCTTGTGTACGATGAGAGTGATGAGATTGCCCTGCCCAGAGGCGAGCAATCCACCGCCTGGCAACAGCGAACCCAAAAATTGTGCTCGGAAAAGAAAGAATGCGTCAATCTCTATCCTGGTTCGGACTGGCCTTTCAGCGTCAGCAAGGTTGGCGAACACTTCTATATTGTGTATCAAAACTTCATTGACGCGTTTCCCTAGCGATCTCGTAGGGACGGATGCACGATCCGCCTGTCGCCCCAGTGCCGACTGGACAGCCGGCGCGATCGATAGTGGCTTGCGGGAAATCGCTGCGATCACCTGTCGTTGATCGTGGGAAGGTGCGTTTCGACCTCTACGCGGCGCCGCTCATCCAGCGGCTCAATGTTCTTCTGCCAGAAAGCCTCGGCCTCCGGCGTGTCATCCTCCCAGTGGCGGATCTTGACGATATTATCATCGATCTTGGCCAGCCGTTTACCGCCCAGTCGCAGATATTCATCCGCCAGTTCTTTCGATCGGGTCGTATGCATGTCGCGCTCCTCCATAGGTGAACTAAAAGACCGATCGTCCTTCCAGTTAAACAGCACGGGTGCGATCCTGGTTCCAATTCATGGGCCGAAACCGGTCCACGCATCCAGTTCAAGGAGTGGCCGCCACGGCGCCCTCCCTGAAAAGCACCAAGCCCCGTCCCGATCTTGATCTCTCCCGCTGAGACGTCTTTCGCCTCGCCTCCGCCTTGTTGGGCGGCTATCCTAAGCGCCGATTCGCTATCCGCGACGAGGGCGTGGCGTGAACGAAGCATCAAAGGAGAGCGCGATGACGGACGCCAAGGGCGGCATTTCGGGACTGCGGCCGCACATTACTGTGATCGGCGTCGGCGGTGGTGGTGGCAATGCGATCAACAATATGATCGCGGAAAACCTGGCAGGCGTCGAATTCGTCGCCGCAAACACGGATGCTCAGGTGCTCGCCACCTCCAAGGCGACGCGCCGTATCCAGCTCGGCGCCAATGTGACCGAGGGTCTGGGCGCCGGTTCCCTGCCGGAGGTCGGCCACGCGGCGGCCGAGGAATCGATCGATGAGATCATGGATCATCTGGCCGGCTCGCACATGTGCTTCGTCACCGCCGGCATGGGCGGCGGAACGGGCACGGGCGCAGCACCCGTCATCGCCCGCGCCGCACGTGCGGCCGGCATCCTGACGGTTGGCGTCGTCACCAAGCCCTTTACCTTCGAAGGCAACCGCCGCATGCGGATGGCGGAAATCGGCATCGAGGCGCTTCGCCAGGCGGCCGATACGGTCATCGTCATCCCCAACCAGAACCTTTTCCGCATTGCCGATGCGAAAACCACTTTCGCCGATGCCTTCATGACGGCTGACCGCGTGCTCTATGCCGGCGTCGGCTGCATTACCGACCTGATCGTCAAGGAAGGCCTGATCAACCTCGATTTTGCCGACGTGAAATCGGTCATGCGCGGCATGGGCCGCGCCATGATGGGCACTGGCGAAGCCTCCGGTGAAAGCCGCGCGATGAAGGCGGCGGAAGCGGCAATTGCCAACCCGCTTCTCGACGATATCTCGATGCGGGGCGCCAGGGGCGTGCTGATCTCGATCTCCGGCGGTTCGGATATGACCCTGTTCGAAGTCGACGAAGCCGCAAGCCGCATTCGCGACGAAGTGCAGGACGACGCCGATATCGTCGTCGGCGCGATTTTCGACCGCAGCCTTGACGGCAGGTTCCGCGTCTCGGTCGTGGCGACCGGCCTGGAAGGCGGCGCCGTGCCCGCCTCCGCTTCTCAGCCAGCCGTAGAGCAGATCCAGACGCGCACGCTGCAGTAGGGCCGCCGCTGTTGACTAGACGTCGCCCGGTGCAAGAACGGACGGGGCGACGTCGCCGCTTGGCCAGCTGAAACCCGGTCAGCGAAGAGCATGTCCAAGATATCCAGACACGGAGATTTCGACGATCTCCGAATTTGGGATGTAGAGAGTATCCCCTGCGGAAAATCATAGACGACGTTGGAGATGAATCGTCTCCGCTAAGGAGAGCGTCATTCTGAGGCGCAGAAGCCGAAGGCTGGCGCCTCGAAGGACGAGCCGGGTGCGCCTCGCATAAGTCCCGCACTGAGAACCCGACTAATACCTCACCCCACCAGCCCTCTGATTTTCTCCGCATCCTCCGCCGTGGCAGGATTATACACCACCATGCTGAGATCCGGGCGGCCATCCACCTGAAATGCTGAGTATTCGAAGGCGAGCAACCCCAGCACCGGGTGCTTGATGTGTTTGGCGCCCTCGCCGTGGGTGCGGACATCGTTGTCACGCCACATTTCCAGGAATTCCGGGCTCTTGCGGCAGAGTTCGTCGACCAAGGGCTCGACCTCGGCCGCAGCACCCGCGCGGGCCGCGTCCACACGGAAGGCTGCAACGACGAAGCGGGCGACGCTTTCCCAGTCGTGCTGGGCTGCGCGCACGCGCGGCTCGAGGAAGATGAAGCGCAGCACGTTGCGTTCTTCCGGCGGCAGTGCGCCGTAGTCGGTCAGCAGCATGGTTGCCGCCCGGTTCCAGGCAATCACGTCCCAGATGGCGTTGCGGATCAGCGCCGGGCTCGGGTCCAGTGCATCGAGCACGCCCTGCAGCCTGGGCGTCACCCCGTCTTGCCTGCAATAGCGCACCTCGGGCGGGCGGCCGAGGCCGATAAGGAAAAGATGCTCGCGCTCGATATCGGTGAGCATCAGCGCCCGCGAAATCCGGTCGAGCACGTCGGCCGACGGCGCGCCGCCGCGCCCCTGCTCCAGCCAGGTGTACCAGGTGGGGCTGATATTGGCGCGGCCTGCTACCTCCTCGCGGCGTAGCCCCGGCGTGCGGCGACGCTCGCCGGCAAAGCCGAGCGCGGCCGGATCGAGCTTGGCGCGGCGGTCCTTCAGATAGGCGCCCAGCCGGTTTTCGGAGGTGACGAATTCGCTCATCCTGTTAGGCATTATACCATGATAATATCACTACTTTACCATGATAGCAGCGTGGTCGATATCTGTCTCCAGCAAAACAGGAGACGCTGACATGCGCGTATTCGTAACCGGAGCCACCGGCTGGGTTGGCTCGGCCGTCGTTAGTGAATTGATCGCCGGCGGACACCAGGTGCTTGGCCTCACCCGCTCGGAAAAAGGAGCTGAGGAATTGGCGGCCGCCGGCGCTGCGGTCCATCGCGGCACGCTCGAGGATGTAGAGAGCCTGAAGCGCGGCGCCGCCGAGGCCGATGGCGTCATCCACACGGGCTTCAACCATGATTTCTCGAAATTCGCCGAAAACTGCGCCCTCGACCGGCGCGCCATCGAGGCGCTCGGCGAAGCTCTCCAAGGCTCCAGCCGTCCCCTGCTGGTCACCGCAGGCCTCGGCCATGCGCCCGGCCGCGTCGGCACCGAAAAAGATCCGCCCATGCCCACCACAGAGACCTATCCCCGCGCCTCGGAAATCACCGCGGTATCACTTGCGGCACGCGGCGTGCGCGCCTCGACTGTCCGGCTTCCGCCTTCGGTGCATGGCCACGGCGATCACGGTTTCGTGCCGATCCTGATCGATTTCGCCCGGCGGACGGGCGTTTCGGCCTATATCGGCGAAGGCCAGAACCGATGGCCGGCGGTGCACAGGCTCGACGCCGCCCGCCTCTATCGGCTGGCGCTGGAGCGCGGCGCCGTGGGCGGCCCCTTCCTCGCGGTCGCCGAGGAGGGCGTGCCGTTCCGGAAGATCGCCGAGGTGATCGGGCGGCGGCTCAATGTTCCGGTGGTCTCGAAGTCGCGCGAGGAAGCGGCTGCGCATTTCGGCTGGTTCGCGATGTTCGCGGGCTTCGACGTGCCAGCGTCGAGCGAGCACACCCGCGCGCTCCTCAACTGGCAGCCCACCCAGCCGGACCTGCTCGCCGATATTGACCACGCGGCTTATTTTTAAGAGCTCATCCTCACGCCCACCCGCAGGAGCATCGCCGCCCCCAACAAGCCGAAAGCCGGGGTCGGCTTGCCTGCAGACTTAAAGGGGAATTCTTCGCCTACCGCATCCGCCCCTCATTCATATCGGAGGGATCGTAGTTGATGTCCCAATCCTTCTGCGGCTTCTTCTTGCCGGGCGGGTTCTTGTGCACTGTTGCATCTTCGGAGCCGGTGATGACGGTCGGCTTGGCGCTGGCAACGCCGGTGCTCTTCCTGTCGGCGCGGGATTTGGCGAACTGGCCGGCCGCGTCTTTCTCGGGGTTGGCCATCTCATTCGCCCTTCTGCTTCAGCGCATCGCCGAGATCCTTGGTCTCGGGATCGCGGTTGTTTTCGCCCTTCGCGTCGCGATCGCGGTCCGGATCGTCTTTAGCTTTGAGATAGCCGCGCGGGGTGTTTCCCTTCGGGCCTTCCCATCGGGGAGACTGATCTGTGGTGCCGGGAGCACCATCTTTGGGGGTCGTCATGCCCATCGTCGTTTCTCCTTGGTTGAGGAGGAAAAACCGGGAAAGGCGCCAAGTGTTCCCGCAGAAAATATGGAACAGTGTCGTTCCCCAACGGTTGTCCCGAGGTCGCAACCTCGAACAGGGAGCCGAAGATGAGCAAGACCAACGTCCGTGAACTACAGAAACGCGCCGAACAGCAGGTCAAAAACACCAGCGCCGGCGGCCACCTCGGCGGCACATATTTCGGTCAGCAGCCCGACGGCAAAACTGCCTCGGACAGCAGCAACGACAGCGCCAAGGCGCGGCCGAACGACGGGAGCAATTGAGCGGCGCGTGCCGCCAGCTTACCTGGTGGCGATATCACCGCCAACAGTTGTGTGGAAGCCCACCTTTCCCTCATTTCTGTTCTCGGCCTTTGACCCAAGGACAGAGATGAGGAACCCGGTGAGCGCTTCCTGTCAAATGTTGTACAGGCATGCACACGCCGCAACCCCCGCCTGTCATTGACCGACAACGCCTCTGCCCTACCTTCTACTGCCGGCCGAGGGGATAGGAGCCGGGGCGAAAGCGGAGGGGCGACGTGGCATCCTATTCTATCGACGATGCCGGGAGCTTGCTCCCGTTTCGTAATGCAGCCCCGGTAGCCCTGGCGCAATCGCGCTATTCCTGGATATCGGGCTCGATCACCCTGGCGAGGTTTTTCAGCGACTCCTGCCAGCCGAGATAACAAGCCTCCGGCGGGATGAGGTCGGGCACGCCTGCCTGGGTGATATCAACCTCGGTACCGACCGAGACCTTTTTCAGCGTCACGGTAACTTCCATTTCGCCCGGCAGGTTCGGATCGTCGAACTTGTCGGTGTAGCGGACGCGTTCGCCCGGGACGAGTTCGCGGAATTCGCCGCCGAAGGCATGGCTGTTGCCGGTGGTGAAGTTGCGGAACGACATTCTGAACGTGCCGCCGACGACCGGCTCCATATGATGAACGGTGCACAGAAAGCCATTCGGCGGCAGCCACTTGGCAAGCGCGTCCGCCTCGATAAAGGCGCGATAGACCTTTTCCGGGCTGGTCGCGAAAACGCGGTGCAGGCGTATGGTGTTCGGCATGGTGGTGATCCTTGTAGTGGACGGAATGAACGCGCCAAGGACGGACAAGCCTTCGCCGATCCGACACGGGATCGATCTTTTCTTCAAGAAAAATCGCGTGAGGCTGCGCAGCCGTCAGCTCGGCATGCCTTCGAACTGCGGAAGGTGAAGGGGCGTTGCCCAAGCCAGCCGCCGTTTGGTGAACATCTCGACCCCCGGCTATATCAGCTCAGCGCATGCAGCAGCAGGCGTGCGGCCTGCTTCGACGAGGCCGGATTCTGCCCGGTAATCAGTTGATCGTCCTGGACGACATGCACCGCCCAGTCTGCCGTCGTCGAAAACTTCGCCCCCTGCTCTTTCAGCACGTCCTCGAGCAGGTAAGGCACGACCTCGACGAGCTGCACTGCGGCCTCCTCGGAATTGGTAAATCCGGTCACCGTCCGACCCTTTGCGATCGGCCCGCCGTCCGGAGCCTTGACCTTGGTCAGTATCCCCGGCGCGTGACAGACGAGCGCCAGCGGTTTTCCCGCAGCAAGCGTCTCCTCTATCAACGTGTGGGCGTTGCGGTCGTTTGTCAGATCCCAGAGCGGGCCATGGCCGCCGGGAAAGAACACGGTGTCATAATCGGCCTGGTCGATGTCAGACAGTTTTAGCGTGTTGGCAAGCGCAGCCGTTGCCGACGGGTCGCGTTCGAACCGGCGCGTGTCGTCGGTCTGAAACGCCGGCTCGTTGCTTTTCGGATCAAGCGGAGGCTGACCTCCTTTGGGCGAAGCGAGCACGACCTCGGCCCCGGCATCACGGAAGACGAAATAAGGGGCGGCGAGTTCCTCGAGCCAGAATCCGGTCTTCTTGCCGGTATTTCCCAGCTGGTCATGCGATGTGAGAACCATGAGAATTTTCATTGCCCAGCTCCTTCGGCCGGCCGGAGGACAAAGTCCCCCGCGTCCGGTTTAACGGTGAAATACTGCCTGCAATCTCATGCTGAAGTGGAAGAAATCATAGATCGACTACACCCGCGATACAAGTGTCGCTCAAACCCTGCACCGACCAGCCTCTGTACGTTCCGAGGCTCCGGTGTATGAAGAGGGACGGATTGCCCATAGGATCGATCCGATCGCGTTGGCCATTCCAGGGACCTGAAAAGTGAACAAGCCGAATTATCGGGATATCGCCCGCCATGCCGGCGTCGGGACGGCCACGGTCGAGCGGGTCCTGAACGGACGCGGCGGCGTTCGCCCGGAACTGGTCGAGAAGGTGATCATTGCCGCGCGCGCACTGGATTATCCCCGCAAGCTCCCGGACACGCATCGCGGCCTGCTGCGCATAGAGGTGTTGATGGTCCGTCCTGAAACGACCTTCTATCAGCGGCTCTCCGCAGCATTCGAGAGGATCGCGGCCACCCTCGACCCGCTGGTGATCGTGCATCGCAGCTTTACCGAAGAGATGAAGCCGGAAGAAATCGCGCGCCGCATCTTGTCGGCCGGCCTGCGGCGCGCCGGCCTGATCCTGGCGGTGCCCAGCAATCCGGTGATCGGCGCGGCCGTCGAGACGGTCAGCGCCCAAGGCTTGCCGGTGGTCCACGTCGTCACTCGCGCCTCGGAACGGACAGGCGAATTCGTCGGCATCGACAATTATGCCGCCGGCCGGACGGCAGCGCTCTTCATCAGCCGAATGGCACGCCGGACTGGTCCGGTCTTTGCGATCTGCCATCCGATCTATCAGGTGCACCGCGATCGCATCCGCGGTTTTTCGGATTATTTTCTCGAGCATCCCGGCTCCACCAGCTTCCAGCAGCTGGGGTTCGGTCTCGACGACGAGCATCTCGGCGCCGAACTCCTGTCTTCGGCCTTGCGGATGTATCCGGACCTTGCCGGCCTCTACAATGCCGGCGGTGGCAATTCGGCGCTGATCAGTGTGCTGCGGCGGCAGGCGCGCGAACGCGGCATCTTCTTCGTCGGCCACGAACTCACCGATTATACGCGCAGCGCCTTGCAGGACGGCATCATGGATGTGGTACTCGACCAGGCGCCCGAGGCGCAGGCCAGACGATCGCTCGATCTGATCCTGCGCCGGGTTGGCCTGACCGATATCAAACCGGACCAGGCACCAATCCGTTTTATTACCATCACCAAGGAAGGGCTTTGATCTAATCAGATCAAGGAAGGCTTCGGCATTTACCGGCGTCCCTGCTAATTTCCAGTCAGCAGAGAGATGCGGGCGGACGCGGAAACATCCGGCCCGCCGTAAGGAGATGCCAATGGATGATCTGAAATTCGGCAAGCGCAACAAGCGTGGCGACTGGGCGCCGAACCAGCCTGCCGAAACCGCCCCGCTGTTTGCGTTTCCGCCGCGGCTGATGGCGGTCCTGAAATGGCTTCCGCATTACTTCTTTCCCTGGAATGCGATTTTTGCCGCCTCCGCCGTCGCTTATTGGGCCTGGGTCATTCCGCCGGTGGAAACAATGCGCACGCTCAGCTTTGGCTGGATCGCCTGGCTCTATGCGGTGAACGCCGTCGCGGTCTTCCTGTTCTACGGCGCCTTCGAACTGCATCTCTACGTGCTGAAACGGCAGGAAAACCGCTTCAAGTACAATGGCAAGTTCCCGGCCGACCACAAGAGCAACGCCTTCTGGTTCGAACGCCAGAACCTCGACAATATGCTGCGCACCTTCCTGTGGGGTGTGACGATCTGGACCGCCGTCGAGGTCGGCATGCTCTGGGCCTATGCCAATGGCTACGCGCCGTGGCTGAGCTTTGCGGAAAATCCATGGACGCTGGCGCTTGTCGCGCTCGTGGTGCCGATTATTCATGAGTTCCATTTTTTCTGTATACACCGGCTGATTCACACGCCCTTGCTCTACAAATGGGTGCACTCGGTCCACCACAATTCGGTGAACCCCTCACCCTGGTCGTCGCTGTCGATGCATCCGATCGAGCACCTGCTTTATTTTGGGACCGCCTTCTACCATCTGTTCCTGCCCTCCAACCCGATCCTCATGCTCTACCAGCTGCACTATGCGGGTTTCGGGGCCATTCCCGGCCATGTCGGCTTCGACAAGGTCGAGATCGGTAAGGAGAAACTGGTCGATAGCCACGCCTATGCGCATTACCTCCACCACAAATATTTCGAGGTGAACTACGGCGACGCACTGATCCCGCTCGATAAATGGTTCGGCACCTGGCACGACGGCTCGCCCGAAGGCGAAGCGCAGATGCAGGAGCGCTACCGCAGGCGCAAGGAAAAACTCGCGGCCCGCAAGGCCCGCCTGGAAGTCGGGGGAGCGGCCGAATGACCTGGGTTTCAGCTGGCAAACTCGACGACATCGAACAGGAAGGCGCCATCCGCTTCGACCATGGCGGGCGCACCTACGCGATCTACCGTGGCCCGGATGATAGCGTCTACTGCACCGCCGGGCTCTGCACCCACGAGGCGATCCATCTCGCCGACGGATTGGTGATGGATTTCGAGGTGGAATGTCCAAAACATTCCGGCGCGTTCGACTATCGCACTGGCGAGGCCATCAGGCTTCCGGCCTGCGAAAATCTGAAAACCTATCCGGCAGAGGTCATCGACGGAGAGGTTCGCGTCGCTCTGGCTTGATGCATGTCGCCCGGACATGCGCAGCGCTTTAGGCCTTGGTTTTTATGTCGTCACGAGCGCCGGCCGCTTTTTTCACGGAGAAAACATGGACGGTATGGTCATCATCGGCGCCGGCGAATCCGGCACCCGGGCAGCCTTTGCCCTGCGTGAAGCAGGCTATTCGGGGCCCGTCACGCTGGTCGGCGCCGAGCCCCACCTGCCCTATGAACGGCCGCCTTTGTCGAAGACCGTCGGCGATGCGGTGCAGATGAAGCTGATCTGCGCTGCAGAAGCGCTGGATGCGGCCGGCATCACCTATCTCAAGGGCTTGTCGGCCGCCGAGCTGGATGCTGGCGCAGGAGCGGTGCGCTTGAGCGACGGCCGGGTGCTCCACTATGAAAAGCTGCTTCTGGCCACCGGCGCGCGGCCGAGACGGCTCACATGTCCCGGTGCAGCGGGCGCACTCGATTTCCGCACCCACGCCGATGCCGAAGCGATCTTCTCCCGTGTTGCGCCGGGCCGGAGCGTGGCGATCATCGGCGCCGGCCTGATCGGGATGGAACTCGCAGCGGTCCTGCGCGGAAAGGACGTTTCGGTCAGCGTGATCGAAGCCGCGCTGAGACCTTTGGGCCGTGCCGTCCCCGCCCGCTTTGCCGAAACGCTGCACGCCAGACATGTTGCGGAAGGCGTGCGCTTTCACCTCGATCGAGGCGTGGCGGCGATCAGCGACGACGGCGTCACCCTGACCGATGGCAGTCTGGTGCATGCTGATCTCGTCGTTAGCGCCATCGGAGTGGTGCCTGACATCGCTTTGGCGGAAGCAGCGGGACTGGCCACCGGCAACGGCATTCTGACGGACGCCGATCTTCGCACCAGCGCACCGAACGTCTTCGCTTCAGGCGATTGCGCGGCGGTGGCCCAGCCGGGCGGCGGATATATCCGCTATGAAAGCTGGCGCAACGCCAGGACGCAGGCGGAGACCGCGGCGCGAAATATGGCCGGTGCCGCCGAGACCTTCGGCGCCCTCCCCTGGTTCTGGTCAGACCAGTATGATCTCGGCCTCCAGGTGGCGGGACTGCCGCAGCCCGCCCATCAGATCGTCCTGCGTTCGGCCGCGGAGGGCGAACTGGAGTTTTATCTCGACGACGGACGCCTCGCGGCATCCGCGGGCCTTGGCACCGGCAATGGCCTGGCCAGAGACATCAAGCTCGCCGAGATGCTGATTGCCGCGGGCCTCAGCCCCAGCCCCGCAGAACTGGCAGACCCGGGCGTAAACCTCAAAATGCTTCTTAAGAGCGCGCGGGCCGCATGACACAGAAGCTGCTGATCTTCCAATCGCTCTGGGCCATGGAGCGGCGGCACACGGATGGGTTCGAGCGCACACTCGACGAGAACATCGCGATGATCTCAGAGGCGGGCTTCGACGGCATCAGCGCGCATTACACCAACCGGGGCGATGTCGTTGCCCTCAACGAGGCCATCCGGGGCAGCGGCTTGAAGATCGAAGGGGGCTGCTTCCCTCGCTTTGTCGACGATCTGCGTCTGCCGCTGGAACTGGCCGCGGAGTTTCCGGTCAGCCACCTCAACCTGCAACCCGATATCCGCCCGCGCCGCATCGATGCCTGCCTGCCGCTTCTCGACGGCTGGATGCGGCTCGCGGAAGATGCCGGCATCCCCGTGTTCATTGAAACGCATCGCGACAGGATGACCGCGGACCTGTTCTTTACGCTGGATCTGCTCGATCAGCGTCCCGACCTCCCGCTGCTGGCCGACCTGTCGCATTTCCTCGTCGGCCGCGAATTCGCCTTTCCGGTCGATGAGGAAAACCACGCTCTGATCCGACGCATCCTAGGGAACACCCAGGCATTTCACGGTCGGGTTGCCTCGCCTGAACAGGTGCAGATCGAGATCTCCTTTCCGCACCACCGGCCCTGGGTCGATCTCTTCATCGAGTGGTGGGAGTATGGTTTTCGCCACTGGCGATCCCGCTCCGCCGAGGACGCTGAACTGATCTTTACATGCGAGCTGGGTCCCAAACCCTATGCGATCACCGGCAGAGACGGCAACGACTCGACCGATCGATGGGCTGAGGCCCTGGCGCTGCGGCAGCTGGTGCGTGAACTCTGGGCCGCCGCTGCCTAAATCCCGTTACTCCGCGTCCTCATCGTGCAAATCCCCTGTTGGATCAGTGCAGTGTGCCCCAAATCGTAAGCGTGTCGGCAGAGGTTTGGGATTGTTAATCAGGGGTGCCTAATGTAAATCTTGACGTGCACAAGTTGTGCGACAGTTGATTTGCTACGATATCTGGTTAGGACATTCGACTGAGAGAGGCCCGAAGATGCGGAAAATTCGTGCGGCCAGCTCGGCCCTCGGACAAACACAGCCAGAAGCTTCGACTTCGATCGACCGGCTTTTGTTCTTTGACCGCGACTTCAATCCCGTCGAGAATTTGCTGGGCAATGAACTGCCTGCTTCCGTCAAACCGGCCGCGTCACTTTGGGAGCATTTTCCACAGCTGGACAAATCAGCGATTACGCTCGCTTTCCGCTCCTTGGATGACAGCGCCCAGCCGTTGCGAATATCGGGCGATCTGGGCAGGCCGGGCGCGCACGGGCTGACGATCTATCGGATCGGAGAGCTGTTTGCCGTGGTTCGCTCCGAGGAGCTTGTCGACGATGAGCGCGCGACCCTTTTGCATCTGGCGACCCACGATCCGCTGACGGGACTGCCGAACCGACGCCAGTTCAGCGACGACCTTGCTGCGCTGCTGCAGGAGACCGCAGGCTCGGACGAGACCCTGTCTCTGATGCAGCTCGACCTCGACGATTTCAAGCCCGTTAACGACACGCTTGGGCATCCAGCCGGTGACAAGCTTCTTCAATTTGCCGCAAGGCGTATTCAAGACTGCCTGACCAGCGATGACAGAGCCTACCGACTGGCCGGCGACGAATTCACGGTCATTTCCAGGGGCTCGGGACATCCGGCCAAAGCGCACCGGTTGGCGGAAGCTTTGGTTGCCGCATTCAAAAAGCCTTTCACGATCGATGGCATCGCGGTCTTTGTCGGCACCAGCATCGGCATATCCACAGCTCCTCCAGATGGAACCAATCCGGAGCAGTTGATGAAGGCATCCGATCTTGCGCTTTATGCCGCCAAGCAAGAGGGGCGCGGCCGGGCAAAAGCCTTCGATGCCGCAATGCTGGAATTGCTGGAGCAACGCGAATTGCTGCGCCGCAGCCTGCGCATGGCTTTGGACCAACAGCAATTCTTCGTCGAATATCAACCCCTTGCCGAAGGCGGCTGCATTGTCGGGTTCGAAGCGTTGCTGAGATGGCACCACCCGCTGCTTGGAAATATTCCACCGGCGGCATTCATTCCGATGGCCGAGGCCGATGGAATGATGCCTGACATCGGCGCATGGGTTTTGGAGCAGGCATGCCGCGAAGCGATGAAGTGGCCTGAGAATTACATCGTGGCCGTCAATGTCTCGGCGGCAGAATTCCTGACGAGCGGCCTCACGGATCGCATATCGCAGACGCTGGACCTTGTCGGACTTCCGCCCGAGCGTCTGGAGCTTGAGATCACCGAAAGCGTGCTGCTCGAGCGCACCGTCAACAACATCGACACGCTGAATACGCTCAACGTACTGGGGATACGGATCTCGCTGGATGATTTCGGGACCGAATATTCTTCACTCAGCTATCTCAAGACATTCCCTTTCGACACGATCAAAATCGACAAATACTTCATCACCGATCTGGAAAGCGATCCGAAAAGCCAGACGATCGTCCGCTGCATCGTCAACCTCGCACATGGCCTCGACATGCAGGTGACGGCCGAAGGGGTCGAGACGCCGGCTCAGGCGGAATGGCTGCACAGTGTGGGCTGCGACAGGCTTCAGGGCTATCTGGTGAGCAGGCCGCTTCCGGTCGAGGCGATCGGCGAATTCATCAACCGGGCTGAAACACCTGTGAGCCACGCGCTGGTATAGCAAGCGAGAGATTTTTCGCCGTGCTTTTTTGAGGGCATCTGACGCGCCAGACAAACTGATGGAGGCTGTATTGGAAGAGCAAGCATCTGGCTTCGATGACCATGCATTGGCGCCGATGGTATCGCTGGAACTGAATGTTGCGACGTTCAAATCTCAGTGGCAGTTTTGCGACAGGATTACCGAATATCTCTCCGACATTCTCGGCCAAGGTCACAGCGACCCGGCTCGATATTCGAATTTTCTTTCCGTCGCGGCCAACGAACTCATTGAACTTGCCTTCCGCTCGACGCGTGAGCCGGGAAGGATAAGTTTCAGTCTCTATCGCGGCGCGACGTCCAACCGGCTGAGAATTGCCTTTACCCGCGAGGACCGCGAGAGCACCGGCATGAGGTCAAGTGGACGCCAGCCTCTCCCGGGCGTCGGGCCTGACCTGAAGTCCGACGGGACGATTTTGCTCAAAGATCTGGCCACCATATTCCGTGCCGCTATCCGAATTGAGCAGGACGGCACCCACGGGCTGCAGATCATCGCGGATTTCCCCTCGGCCGAGGATTTCCAATGAACCTGCTTGCCCGCCCGTTCACCGTCCATTTTGATCCGACAAATCAGGAGCTGCTGCTGTCCGGCAAGATGCGGCCCGAAAGTGCAAACGAGATTGCCGATGCTCTTAAGCTGGTGCGGCAAACTTTGGAACAATACAGCGGCGTCGTTTACCTGAACGTCAAACGTTTGACGCACATCAACATGACGGCGTTTACAGCCCTCTCCGATATTTTGACGGCACACTGCCGGACAAGGCCGGAACGGAAGATCGTCATCATTACGTCGAGCGTGGTGGCCTGGTCGACCTCATTGTTCCAGACGTTGGCGACATCACAGCCAAACCTGTCGGTTGAAGTCTACGATTCGGCGTTTTATCCGGGCCAGACCTTTGTCGAGGATGAGAGCTTCATCCCCATCCTGCGGACCCAGACGAAAATGACATGGAGGCACGAACGCGAGCTGCTGCCGCGCCACGGCCTGCGCAACGGCCTTGTCATGGCGGACATCTGTTGCGGAATTGGTGATTTCGCCGCCTTGGTTCAACGGGAATTCAAACCGGAACGGCTTGTGGCGCTCGATCATTCCATACGCAGCCTCGACTATGCCCGCAGGGTCGCTGCCGACTTCGATCTGCAGGGGATCGAGTATACTTATGGCGACGCCTCTCAAATGCTGCTTCGGGACAACCAGTTCGACTTTGTGACCTGCCGGCATTCGCTGCAGATTTTCAACCGTCCCGAGATGCTGTTGCGGGAGCTTTACCGCATCTGCAAACCCGGCGGCCGTGTCTACATCACCAACGAAAAAAATTCGCATTGCCTGGGCGAGCCGCATGCGGAAACGATCAAATGGACTTACGAGGAAGTCGCCAAACTGTTCAGGCACTTCGACATGGATGTCGAGATGGGGCCGAAAAGCCGGCATCTTCTCGCCGATGCGGGATTCGATGCCATCAAGGTCGATTGCTTCATGGTGACGAACCTCGACGGGGATCCTCAGGACTTCGCCGACATCATCGTAGCCTGGGAGAATGTCTATGCTGGTGAGATGGCGGTCCGGCGCGGCGACTCGGTGGACTTTATCCGCAGGTTCCGGCAAGGGTTCAAGGATCACGTTTTTGCCGCCCTTCACCCCAAGGGTTATGCCGGCTGGCCGATCTGGGCGGCTTCCGGACGAAAGCCACTGTGATGGGAGGCAGATCACTGAAAAGACCGGCAGGAATAGGCTTTCGGGCAAAGTTCATCCTGGTCGTAGGCGGAGCTGTCCTCTTCGACCTGCTGGTCAGCGGCGGGCTGGCGCTCTGGAACGTTCAGAGGCTGTCGCGCGACGCAACGCTCGAGGTCGGCCAGGGTCTCGAAGCGGCAAGCCAGGAGTACATCCGCACCTACGCGGATTCGACAGCGTCACAGGTGAGTTTGCTGCTGCGGCAGGTTCATAGCGACGTCAGTACGCTCGCCGGCGTGCTGCAGGCGCAGATCGACGATCCCGCGCGCAATTCCGACGTCGGCGCGGCCATCTCCCGCACATCTCCGGGCAGCGTCAGCCTTTCCTATGATCCGCAGGGGAAGTGGTCTCAGAACGCTCCGGGCTCGGTCTCGGTCGTGAGCGTCTGGGGTTACCTGCTCGGACAGGACCGGCAGCCAAGGCAGGACGTCGAGAGCGATATCCGCACGAGCGCGGTTCTGGATCTTGTTGCGCCGAGCCTGCTGCAGCACGGTGCTTCGAAGCTGCAGATGTATTACATCGGCTCGAAAGAACGGCCGATCTTCAGAACGGCGCCCTATACCGACCAGGCCCAGACTTTCGATCGCCTTTATCCCGGCCATAACGAGGCCAATTTCTGGGACTTCTTTTTCCCCGGACTTTACGAATCCTGGCAGGGCTGGGCCAAGGATATGAAGACGCGGCCTGTCGCGGATGACATCACCCAGACAGCGCCCTATACCGACGCCATTACCGGCAAGCTGATCGTCAGTTTCTTTCATCCCCTATGGACAGCCGACAGGCAGGATGTCGCCGGGACAGCCGGCGCCGACATCACGCTCGATCAGCTGGCGCAAACGGTTGAAAATGTCAAAGTCGCCCAATCGGGCTTCGGGTTTCTCGCCATGTCCGACGGCAATGTCGTCGCGATTAACAGCACGGGCGAAAAAACCCTCGGCCTGCGCTCCGCAAGCGGTGCGAGCGGAACCGGCGTGACCGGCCTGGAGCGCTCGCTGAAGGGAAGCTCCCAGCCTGCAATCGCCAAACTGGCCCTCGACCGCGAACAGGGCATCCAACACTTGCTGTTACAGCAGGACGGCAGCGAGGTCCCGTATATCGCCATCGTGAAGAAACTGCCTGCGACCAATCTCTGGGTCAGCGGCCCGGTTCGCCAAGAGGCAATGCTGCTTGGGGTGGTTGTGCCCGAGCGTGAAATCGACGCCTCGCTCTATGCGGCCCAGGCCAAGATTTCCGAGGCGACGAACCGGATCGTGCTCTACCAAATTCTGGCGATCCTGATGTCCCTGCTGATCGTGACGATCGCGGTCTTTGCGGCATCGAAACGAATAACCAGCGGAATCAGCGCCCTGGCAGGTGCTGCCAAGCGAATCCAGATGAAGGATTATTCGGTCAGGGTCGCCATATCGAGCAAGGACGAAGTCGGTGAGGCCGGTGAAGCCTTCAATCGCATGGCCGAAGAAATCAGCTATCACACCGAAAATCTCGAGCAGCTCGTCGAAGAGCGGACCGCTCAAATCGAAGATGCAAAGGAAGAGATTTCGACGCTGAACGCACAACTGCAGCGAGAAAACAGACGTCTTGGAACGGAGCTCGCCGTCGCCGAGAGAATCCAGCTGATGGTGCTTCCGCTGCATCAGGAGCTCGAGGACTTTCAGGCACTCGAGATCGCCGCCTATATGAGACCTGCGGAAGAGGTCGGCGGCGATTATTACGACGTCTTGAAGAACGGAAACCGGTTGAAGATCGGCATCGGCGACGTCACCGGACACGGGCTGGAAAGCGGCGTGTTGATGCTGATGGTTCAGTCTGTCGCCCGCGCCCTGCAGGAAGCCGGAAACACCGATGCCGTCGAATTCTTGACAAATCTGAACAGCGCCCTGTTCAAAAATATCGTCAGGACGAAAATCGATAAGCACCTCACTTTGGCGTTTCTTGACTACGACGGAAAAGAGATGATCCTGTCGGGGCAACACGAGGAAGTTATCGTCGTCAGGGCAAACGGGGAGGTCGAACGCATAGACACCATGGATCTGGGCATACCGATCGGGCTGGAAGCGGATATCTCCGCCTTCATCAAAACCCGTGAAATCGCGTTCGAAAAGGGGGATCTCATACTCTTGCATACCGATGGCGTCACGGAAGCCGAAAACGACGCCGGAGAATTGTTCGGCATGGACCGGCTGTGCTGCGAAGCCGTTCGCCTCAGGAATTTGAGCGCTGAGAAAGTCGTTTCCGAAATTGTGGCGACACTCATGCTCTTTATCGGATCGCAGAAAATCTACGACGACATCACGCTTCTCGCAGTACGGCATAGGTGAGTCATGGCGCCAACGGTATACGGCATCGAATCTCTGACTGACATAAGCCTGGATTCGGGCACGCGCCTCACCTTGACCGATGGACCGCTTCAGCTTGGATGGAAGCACTCGGGCATGACGGCCGACTTCATCGCTGAGGTCATGGCCCTGCCCTTTTCACGTTCAAGAAAGGACTACATGCAGGCGCATCATGACATCGGCTATCTCAGCAACGAGCTGATCGAAAACGCCGTCAAGTTTCGACAGCCGGGTGAGATCCTCATTGAAGCCGGCATATCCGAGGGGAGCTTTTTGATACGGGTAAAGAACACCATCGACGGCGCGACAGCCTCACGCTTTCAGCAACTGCTGCGCCGCCTGCAATCGAAGGATCCTGGGGAACTTCTTCTTGAGCAAATCGAAACCAACGCCATATCGTCTGCAAGCGGTTCCGGCTTGGGCTTGCTGACCCTTTTGAGCGATTACGACGCAAAAATGGCATGGGCATTCGAAGAGAATAATGATGAGCGTATTATCCTGACGACGACTGCAGCCGTGGCAATGCCGCCCTCCTCCAATCCGTGAGCGAAGAATGGAAATCAGCGACGAAAACTTCCGTGTATGGGCGGAACAGAACGAAGTCTATTTCGACGGCGTCTTCCGGCTGGCCGGACCGGACGCCTATGCACCGATCTATTCATTGATCTCCGGCCTGCTCCACGACGGGCACAAACAGGTGACGTTCAACCTGACCGGTCTCGAGTTTCTCAATTCCTCCGGCATAAATCTCCTGGCCAAGTTGACCATCGAGGCCAGAAAGATGGGCGACCTGCTGATCATCGTCAAAGGCACGCATCAATATCCCTGGCAAGCCAAATCCCTCCCGAACCTCAAGAAGCTGCACCCGCTTCTTGATTTGCGGTTGGCGTAATTTTGGGCGTCCGTGCTTCAAGGCATTCATGTCTCCACCCCTATTCCGGTGCTCGTCACAGAAATCCAGCCACGGCGCGTCCGCGCCGTGAACGAACCAAATCGCGCGGAAAAAGTCTTTCACGCCCAAGGACTTGGGCGCACGGGATTCCTGTGACAAGCACAGGAATGAGGGAGCACGGCTGGCGTCCACGCGCCCAATCCTCCGCTCACATGGTGTAGCACACACCCTGTTCCAGCTCGCCCCTCCCGCATCGACTCCACCAGATTGGCCGCGATGATGGCCGCCGGCACGTCGGCGGTTAGAACCGACTCTGCGCCGTGAATAGATGTTTGTGCCCGCCCTCCCTCCGTCGTGCTCGGCCTTGAGCCGAGCATCCACCGCACCGTGGCGTGGGTCCTCGGCCAAGGCCAAGGAAGACGGAAAGTGGGGCTGGTTTTCCAGCCAAACTTGGGGGCTTACAAGCCGCTGCGTCTCGGCTGTTTCATCGGGCCGGCACACCTTTCCACCCTCACCAAGTCAGCTAAGCCGGCGTTTCCTCTAAGACCATAGCCGTGGGCCGGGACCAGACCTCAGTCCGATGTGCAGAATGCGATCGCGGTTTAATCTTTCACAACTGCTTACGTCGTGAAACTGCACGGCGCCTATTGATCTGATCCGGAGGAAAACGATGCGGATAGCAACCTTAGCGTCTCTGGCTGTGCTCTCGCTGGCTCTTGCCGCAGGCCCGGTCACGATTGCCGGTATTGATATGGCCGCGCTAGCGAAGGACGGCGGCAATGGTGGTGGCAACGGCGGCGGTAACGGCGGCGGCAATGGCGGCGGTCATGGAAGCAGCGGCAGCCACGGCAGCGACAACCAGGGCAGAGGTTCAGCCAATAGCGGCTCCAAATCGACAGGCTTGAAAGGCAAATCTTCGGAAGCGGAAGGCAAGTCCAAGTCGGCAAGAACAGACAGGGTCACAAAAGAGAAAAACCTTTCGGCGCAGCTTGCGGGCCTGAACTCCTTGAAGCGGAATTACAGGGCGTTGATGCATACCTCGGACCCACGCATGACGGCCATCTCGGCCTATGCCGTGGCTTATGCCCAGTATGAAATCGACAACGGAATCGAGCCCACAGCCACCGATCCTCTGCTTGGGGACGCGGCGCTGGAGGATGCATTGGCTTCCGCAACGAAATCCGGTCAGGTGAGCCCGGCGGTCCTGGCTGAAGCGAAGACCATTCTGGGCGTGGGCGATGCGAACGGTAAGATCGATCAAATCCGCACCTCGCTGGAAAACGCCGCGCCGGCGACGTCAGACGAATAGCCACCAGTGGGTTGCGTGAGGTGCGCAGCTAATCGGTTATGTTGCGCGCCAGACTATGAGAGCATTTCCGTCTTTGTTTGAGTAACGGAATGCTCTCTTTTTTTGAGCAAATTCGGGGCGCGAACGTGCTCTGAGAGATCGGCAGGGATGCCCCTCATCCACCTGCCGACACCGATCGGAGTCGAGCCACCGGCCTCGATTCCGGTCGGATTAGGGTAACGGGCAGCGACCTGACGCACCGTTCGGCGCACAGGCGGGGTGGCGCCTCAAGCCGCCTTGCTCGACGGAGACTTCCGCTACGACGATTGTCATATCGCGGCCATAGGCGCGGAAAAACTGGCGGGCCTGGCTGAACCTGCTGCGCGGCGATCGCCACCTGAAAACCTCGCGATTCCCTGAACCGGTTTTTCGCGCCTTCGCGAGTTTCGGCCTCGGGCTTGCGCGAGAAGCCAGGCGGTTTACGTGCCGCCTGGCTACGAAAATCAAAACAGCAGCTATTCCACCGTAAGCGTTCCGTCCCCTTGGAGTATTTCTTCCCCCAAAGCGAATTGATCGTCGCGCATTTTTCCTTATCGAACTTCTCGCACATCTTGTTGCCTTTGATGCTCCATGTGCCCTTGTAAGTGGCCTTGTCCCGTCGGCAGTCGCTTCAATCGTTCCGTCTGGTTTATAAGTTGTGATGCCCGATTGCGTCTTTGACTTCCAGTGGATTGGGTGGCCTCCAACTCGCCTTTCAACTGCTCCCCGGTCAAGGTTGCGGCATATGCACCAGGTGCTGAGACTAGCATAATGAAGCCAGAAACCGTGATCGCTTTCATCGTCCACTCCTTTCTTCCTAAGCCGCTTCTGCCGAAACTGCGTTAGAGCGTAAGCGTTGTGCCGGTCTCACCTAGAAAATAAACTTTGGATGAAATGTCTGGGGTAGAAGACGCGGCAAATATGTATCGAACGGAGCGCTAATTGTCTGATCGCCGTCCTCAGCGGGGATTCAAGTCGCGATGCCGCCCGGTTTCGATTTGAAGCTTAGCTTCAGGAAAGACGTGGGCCATAATTACCCGCTTCCGGTTTGTGCTAATCGTCCATGGCACTTGTACTGAGGACTTGTCGAGAAAGCGGCGCAATTTTTTCCACCAACGCTTGGCATCAGGGTGTGCAGGCTTTCCAATGGACTTGTAACGATCTTCAAGCCAGTTGAATTCCGATCTGGCGAGACTTCCTGGTGCTTCCTGACCAGCCTCAGCGAAGCTGAATGTATAAGGTCCCGGCAAATTGCCACCAAACCATGGCGACGTTTGGCCACTGTGCTGCATCGTCTGGAACCAACCGGCGAATGGATCGGCGACGATCTCATCAGGAATATTGCGGTCAACAGACGGAATGTTGAGCGCCCCGCTTTTGACATGCCACAGCGCGTATATCTGCTCTTCCAGCACCTCAATGGAATCGACTGCCTTCCACTGGCAGATGCGGTCCTGTTCTGAATTTTTGACGATCCACGCGATATGTGGCTCGTCGTTGATCCAGGTTCGGATTAAATCGGCGTCATTTTTGGTCGCATAGATAATCATATTCACGCCTTAAAAAGCCGGAGAAGTCCCTTTTGAATCTGGCGATAGATATTTGTGATAATAAAGCAATCCGCAATTGGCTGATTGGATCATAGGTGGGAGTCGTTATGCATTCCAAGGTAAGCGTTCATTGATCTTGCTCTGTTTGTGACCGTTAACAGGCCTTTTGGATAGATGTTCGCCGTGCTCTACGTAACCGATGGTCTGCCCCCACATTGCCCGCTGTCGCCTGATCTGTGATCGAGTTTCCATGGACGAGTAACAAGGAGTTTCTCCATGGACATTACATTGGAGGTTCTCACAGCACGGCGGAGTCGACGTGAGGCTCACCGTCAATGGCCGGACGATGTCAAGGACGTTCAAACTTGCAGGGGGCTGCCCCGCTCCCCGAGCGCGGTGAGCGCTGGACAAGGGTCGCTACTCGCACCAGTGATTCCTATGGTTAGGTCGCGTGAAGCCTTCCTGCGGTACGGGAGTCCATAAGGAAATGCCCCGCCAGGACGGGTCATTTTGTATTACCTGATGCCGCTTTAATCAGCGATACCGCACGGAGGGGCGCGGCAGGTCGAGGGATGACAGAGTTCGGAAAATCTTCAATTTACCTGAACTACTAATCCTGCTGCGGAGCCCGTTACCTTAGCCATGGCCGGATTGACGGGTCAACGCAGAGGCGGCGCCCTCCGTAAATCCTTCTTTTTTAGCTGGAGAGATCGGCCGAGACGATCGCCGCAGCACGCTGGCGGTCAGGAGCGGCTGCGTAGCCTAGGACCATAGCCGAGGCCGCGAACCCGACCTCAGCCCGATGTGCAATGCGCGACCGCAATCTATCTTTCATCAGGTTAAAATGGCATGCACATTGGGCGCCAAGGCAGCCGCCGACCAAGATCTCACATGGCGCCAAGATTATCTGAAATCGCTTAGAGAGACCGGCCGAGAGTTCGCATCTCGGCAAACACGTGAAAGAATTGCTCTCTCATGCTGTCAAAGCTGGACGGTAAATCGTCACCGACCCTTGCCTCAAACTGATAGTCATCGGACGTATCCCTGGTGTGTCGCGTGAGCGAGCCCGAGATTTTCCTTCCACCGCTTTTGGCAGTGTAACTGCTTGACTGTTTATCGTCTGGGCTCGTGAAACGGTTCTTGATGAACTCACATTGAAGTCCGATGAGTGCTGCCGGCACGAATTTTCGTCCCAAGAAAATTGCGACCTCGCTTCCGGCGACGGTCTGAATGAGCACCTCGTTGCTGCTTGGATGGACAAATATCTTGTATTCGAGACGCGGGGGCAGTGCGTTCATAGGTTCCGCCCATGCTCCGTAAACGGAGCGTATCCGTTTAAGACGTCGCATCCGGGATTCCCGGTCGTAACCTGGAATTTCGTGCTCGTAGAAGCCAGCATTGAAACGATGAACCGCCCTGGTGAACTCGATCCTATCGGCAAGGTCCGGGCTTCGCGTCTGCTGCCAACCATCGAACTTAAGATGGTTCGCGGCCGTACCTAGCGCGGACAACAAGATCTCCATTGCGCTTTCGAAGACCTTTATCTCAGGTTCCGAGAGACCGTTATAGTCGGGGCGCTCGACAGAGGCCGGCCGATATCGCAGCACCGGTTCGAACGGCTTTCGATGCCTTTCCAGCTCACTCAAGCGCTGCAACAGCCTGTAGCCTTCTTGCCTATCCATCGGCACCTCCGCCTTTTATAGAACCCTTCGGTCAAGCGGCCTTCTCAACCGCCGGCTCGCCCATCGCCTGCGGCTTGCCAAGCAGATAACCCTGCGCCTCGTCGCATTGTTCTTCCAAGAGCGTGTCGAGTTGCGCCTGGGTTTCCACGCCCTCCGCCAGCACCGGCACCTCAAGGCTGCGGCCAAGGGCCAGGATGGCGCGGACGATCGCCTTTGATTGCGGGCTGGTTTCGACCTCGGCCATGAAGCTCTTGTCGAGTTTGATCTTGTCGAACGGGAAGGAGCGCAGCGTTTCCAGTGAGGAATAGCCGGTGCCGAAGTCGTCGATGGCGATCGACACGCCGAGCGCCTTGATCTGCCGCATCGTCCGCAAGGCCTTATCCTTGTCGACGATGATCGAGCTTTCGGTGATCTCGATTTCGAGACGCCGCGGGTTCAGGCCGGTTTCCGCAAGGATCTCCGATATGACGGCGGCCATATCGGCATGGCCGAGCTGAATCGGCGAAAGGTTGACGGCGATCTTGTGGTTGTTGTTCCAGCTCGCCGCCTCGCGGCAGGCTTCCCTGAGAACCCATTCGCCGATCGGGAGGATCGCGCCGCATTCCTCGGCAAGGCCGATGAAATCCATGGGCGGGATGTTGCCGCGTTCATGATGGCGCCAGCGCAGCAGAACTTCGTAGCCGGTGATCTCGCCCGTCCGCACCGATTTTTGCACCTGATAGTGCAGATGCAGCTGGCTGCGGTCGATCGAGGCCCAGAGGTCCTTGGCGAGCGAACGGCGGCGGCGCGCATGCTCGTCCATGGCGGCCTCGTAGAAGCAGACCTTCTGCAGCAAGGATTGTTTGGCGCGGTACATGGCAAGGTCGGCATTGGCGAGAAGGCCGTCGACTCCGGCCGCATCGCTCGGATAAACCGCCACGCCGAGGCTGGCGCCCGTCTTGATCTCGAAGCCGTCGATCGTGACCGTCTCGGTGAGCGCGCCTTCCAGCCGTGCGATGAAATCGTGGAGCGCGCTCAGCTCATCGAAGCGCTTGGTCGCGGCGAACTCGTCTCCGCCGAACCGGGCGATGAACTCGCCCTCCTGCCGCGCTTCATCGAGACGCCGCGCCAGCTCGACAAGCACCTTGTCGCCGGTGCCGTGCCCGTGCTGGTCGTTGATCTCCTTGAACTTGTCGAGATCGATGCCGATGACGGCGACATTGCCCCTCACCCGGTCGGCGATCATCATTTCCTCGGAGACGCTCTCGCCGAACTGTAGCCGGTTCGGCAGGCCCGTCAGGCCGTCATGCTTGGCAAGGAAGGCAACCTGCTCCTCGGATTTCAGGCGATCGGTGATGTCTTCGAAGGTGACGACCCAGCCGCCATTGGGCAGCATGTTGACATTCTGCTGGATGGATATGCCGCTCGGATATTTGTGAACCGCGCTGCCGGCGCCTGATCTGATCAGCGCCATGTTCCTGGTATAATGCGCCTCGGCCCGCGCGGCCGCCTCGCCGGGATCCTCCGTATTGGCGGCATAGCCGATGTCGACGATCTCACGGTAGATCATGCCGGGACGCACCGATCCCTCGGGGAACCGGAAGATTTCCAGATAGCGTTTGTTGCAAAGCAGCAGGCGCTCGTCCCTGTCGAACATGCAGATGCCCTGCCCGATATTTTCGAGCGCGACGTCGAGATTGCGGGTGACCTCCTCGATCCGGTCGGCATCGTCCTTCTGCTTGCTGTTATCCTTGGTGATCTTGGCATAGCCGATCAGTTCGCCGGCCTCGTCATAGATCGGGTCGATGACGACATGAGCCCAGAAGGAGGAGCCGTCCTTGCGGTAACGCCATCCCTGGGCTTCGAACTTGCCTTCACTGCGGGCGGTTCGAAGCGCCCGCTGCGGCAGGCCTTTGCGGCGATCTTCCTCAGAATAGAACAGCGAGAAATCCTTGCCGACGATCTCGTCGGCGCTATAGCCCTTGGCACGCTGGGCGCCGGCATTCCAGTTGCTGACCTTGCCATCCGGATCGAGCATGTAGATCGCGTAGTCGGTCACTCCCTGCACCAGGAGCTTGAAGTTGCGCTCCGCCCCGGCCGTCTTGGCCTGCGAGCGCACGGCGAAGATCGCGGCCGCAAAACCCGCCGCCAGCAGCGAAATGGTGACGGCTGCGATCGTCACCGCCATCAGCGCCGGCGAAAGAAGCATGGCGGGATTGAGCGCAGTGATCCCGGGAATGACCGTGATCCCCGCCATTGCGGTGAAATGCAGGGCAACGACACCAAGTGTCAGGAGAACTGTCGGCGCCAGCTTACCCAAAGTCGACCGGCCGCTCCGGCCGGCAAATCGAAAGGCCGCGACCGAAAACGCCACGCCGAGAACGACTGAGGCCGTCACGAAGCCCGTATCCCACGAGATTTCACCGGGGAATTCGATCGCCAACATGCCGGCGAAATGCATAGACCAGATACCGACGCCGAAGAGCACGCCCGCCAGGACGTTCGCCACCCATCTGTCATAGGCGATCTTGGCGGCAACTGCCGCCGTGGTCGCCACGATCGCGACCAAGAGCGAGATCAGCGTCAATCCGGCATGATAACCGACGACGACGCCGGGGTCGTAGGCCAGCATGGCGATGAAATGCGTGGCCCAGATGCCGAAACCACCCGCCGCCCCCGCTGTCGCTAGCCACACCCACCGAACCGCGCCATCGGATAAGGTCGCCCGATGCAGCAGAACGAGCGCGCAATGGCTGGCGAGAAAGCAGATCAGACCCGCAAGCCCGACCAGCGTGAGATCATGCTGGTCGGTAACGCACGTCAGAACGGTAAACATGGAAGAGGCCCTCGATTTCAGAGGGCACGCTAATCAGCGGTCGCTTAAGGAAGGTTGAAATGGGCGGGCGACGAGTGCGGAAATGCCGGTGTTTGGGAGGGTTGGGCGTGGGGTTGTGAGATTAGGGTTTATCGCGGGTGTCTTGGTATGGTGAATGGATTTTCGACTGTCGCGGAGGGCGAGGCCCCGCGAAATAGGACTTCCCCTGCCCCACCACGACCGGATGCAGGCAGATCCGATACGCGTCGATCAGGCCAAGTTCGGTCAGGCTGTGGGCGAGCCCCGGGCCGACGACTAGACTAGATCTCCCCAATTTCACCCAAGCACGGTGGTAGCGGACTTGGATGAGGGGAATCTAGGATGTCCATCTTGCTAAGAAATTTGTCGCTACTGGTTGGAATAACATTGGCGGTACCAGCCTTTGGCAATTGCTTAACCGCCAATGAGACCAAACAGGGCGTGCTGATGACCAGAGAGGCGCCTTTCTATTCCGTATTCTACAAGCCGAACGGCCCGGGTCTAACCGAACAACGGCTGGTGGAGCGCGACGGTTCGCTGCAGCCAGTCTCGGCTGTATATCTGCACCCCTTGCTCGTCGAAAAGAGAGTGAGTGCCAGCGGGACGCATGAGCTGAAATACGCGAATGCGATTGCGTTAGACGATCTACCCCAGAAGAAGAACTGGCAATCAGACACCACGCTTTTCATCAATGGCAAAAAATCCGTTTCGGGCACGACCTTCATGAGGTTCGACGGCTTGGGAGAGGAAACTATTGCATCTTGTTCCTACAAAGTCTGGGCCATCAACAGCCGTCTGGAACTGACGGAATTGCCTCCGATTATTTTCGAACAATACTATTCCCCCGAGCTTCATCTCGTTCTTCGTTCGGTGAGGCTGAACGCCTCCAACCAGCCATTGAGCGAGGTTCGATTTGATCGATTCCAAATCGGCTGGGGCAACTAGGGGAATGTCCACTCTGTCATCCCAGAAAGCCCGCTGGGCGTGACCTTGCCCCATTGGAATAATCCATTTTGAGGTCAGCTCTGGCCCATTGTGAAGTGCTCCCCAATTTTGGGCCAGCGGGAGCTGGAATTTCCGGGATTATC
>NZ_JAPPSO010000005.1:0-446797 GCF_036571585.1 Rhizobium sp. 268
TCCCATCGGGGATCATAAGTGGAAAATTCCAGTTCCAAATGGCCTAAATTATTGGGGGCACGTCAACCGCCACCGAGATCGAACATCAATCCTCCTCGATCTGCTCGTTTGGTGCCGGTATACAGAGACAGTCGATCCGATCGCCGGTAAGATTTCTCTCAATCTTTTTGCGTCATCCTTCGATTCCTCTCTGATCAATCGACGAGATCTCAATGGCCCCGAACCTTGACCGCAACTTTCAAATGCCCCGACGCGACGATCTCGGCCTGTTTACGATCAGCAACGGCTCCGGCCTGTCGATATCGGCGCTGCCGAACGGCACGCTGTTTGCCATCGAATATGCCGACGACAAGGGCTCGGTGCAGATCAATCAGATCCAGGGTTCGCCGCTCATCGGCGGCATCGGCCGCCTTTATCTGCGCATCGGCGGCGCTCGGCCTGATGTCGTCGAGATTGTCGGCCCGCGTGCCAATGGCAGCTTCGGATACGATGCGACGAGCTTCTCTTGGAACGGCAGGACAGGCGATATCGGTTATGACGTCCGGCTCGAACTCCATCCCTCCGAAACGGCATGGTTCTGGCGCACCTCCCTCCGGCATCCGGAAAAGAAAACCCTGCCGGCGGATCTGGTGCTGATCCAGGATGTCGGCCTTGGTGATCGCGGCTTCCTGATGAACAGCGAAGCCTATGCCTCGCAATATGTCGATCATCATATCGCCGATCATCCGGCATTCGGGCCCGTGGTGATGAACCGGCAAAATCTCCAACAGGGTGGCGCCCGCAGTCCCTGGCTCGCCCAGGGCTGCCTCGACGGGACGGCGGCCTATGCCACGGATGCAATCCAGCTGGTGCAGGCGAAAGACCGCCTCGGCGATCGGCTGGTCGGCCCCTTCGGCGCCAGCCTGCCGAGCGAACGGCGGCAGCAGGAAACGGCCTGCCCGGCCATTCAATCGAAACCGCTCGCCATTTCCGCAAGCGGTGCTGGTGCGACGTTCTTTGCGGTGTTTGCCGCCGATCATCCCGAGGCGTCGAGCGATGCCGATCTTGCGCGGCTCGACGGGCTTGCAGCTGCGGAAAGAGTTGCCGCCGGTCTCGAAGAGGTGACGCCGGTCCGCAGCCTGTTGCAGGACGCGTCGCTGTTGGAGGTCGAAGCGCTCGACAAAAAGGCGATCGGCCGGCTCTATCCAGAGCGGAGCCTGGAAGAGCGCGCCGGCGGAAAGCTGCTGTCGTTCTTCACGCGGGACGGCGTCCTTAACCGCCACGTCGTGCTGCGCGAGAAAGAGCTTTTGGTGGCCCGCCGTCACGGCGCGATCGTCCGAAGCGGTGAGAATATGCTGCTCGACGATTCCACCCTTGCCGCCACCTGCTGGATGCAGGGCATTTTCGCCGCGCAGCTGACGATCGGCAATACCTCGTTCCACAAGCTCTTTTCTGTCTCCCGCGACCCCTATAACCTCACGCGCGCCAGCGGGCTGCGCATCATGGCGGATATCGGGGCGGGTTGGCAGTTGCTTGCGGTGCCGTCCGCATTCGAAATGGGGCTCAACGACTGCCGCTGGATCTACCAATGTTCGGAACGCACGATCACCGTTGCGGCGGTCGCCTCCGGCGAGGATGCGGCCATGCAATGGACCGTCTCCGTTGAGGGCAAGCCGTGCCGCTTCCTGGTGTTCGGTCATGTCGTCCTCGGCGAGCGCGAATATGACGCGGGCGGGCAGATCGCGGTCGATGCCGCACGCAAACGCATCGCCTTCCGGCCGGATCCGGCCTGGCTCTGGGGCGAGCGTTATCCCGATGCTGGCTATTGGCTGGTGAGTTCGACGCCAGATGCCATCGAGGAGATCGGCGGCGACGAACTGCTCTATACCGATGGCATTGCACGCCACGGCGCCTTCGTCGCTCTGCGCTCCCGGCCGACCCAGGCATTCTCGTTCGCGGTGGTCGGCTCGATGACGAATGCTGAACAAGCCGAGCGGCTGGCGCAGCGTTATGAGGCTGGCGTCACCGATGCAGCCATGCTCGCGCCGGCCTCGAAATTCTGGCGGAACGCCGTTCGTGGTTTGACGATCGATAGCCCTTCGCCGGACCTGGCCGCGCAGACGACGCTGCTGCCCTGGCTCGCGCATGACGCCATCGTGCATCTGAGCGTTCCGCACGGCCTCGAGCAATATACCGGTGCCGCCTGGGGCACACGCGACGCCTGTCAGGGGCCGATCGAATTCCTGCTCGCCTATGAGCATGACCGCGAAGCCAAGGAGGTGGTGAAAACGGTCTTCAGCGAGCAGTACCTTGAGAAGGGCGACTGGCCGCAATGGTTCATGCTGGAGCCCTATGCCAATATCCGGGCGGGCGACAGCCATGGCGACGTGATCGTCTGGCCGTTGAAGGCGCTCTGCGACTATATCGAAGCGACCGGCGATCTCGCCATTCTTGGCGAGAAGGTCTCCTGGCGCGACGAAAAGACCATGCAGAAGGCGCCGAAGGCCGACAGCATCGCGATCCATGTCGACAAGCTGCTCGATACCGTCCGCGGCCAGTTCATCCCGGGAACGCATCTGATCCGTTATGGCGAGGGGGACTGGAACGATTCCCTGCAGCCGGCCGATCCGCATCTGCGCGACTGGATGGTCAGCAGCTGGACCGTCGCCCTGCTTTACGAACAGATCGTCCGTTATTCCGCGATCCTGCGCCGACTCGGCCATGGGAAAAAGGCCAGAAATAACAAGGCAAAATCGCTGAGGAAAATCGCAACGGCGATGCGGCGGGATTTCAACCGCCATCTCGTGCGAGACGGTATCGTTGCCGGTTACGGCATTTTCGATCCCGCCCATGATGGGGTCGAATTGCTGCTGCACCCGAGCGACCGGCGCACCGGTCTCTCCTACTCGCTGATTGCGATGACGCAGGCGATGCTCGGCGGGCTGTTTTCGCCGGATCAGCGACACGATCATATGAAGCTGATCGAAGAGCATCTGCTCTTCCCAGACGGCGTGCGGCTGATGGAGAAGCCGGCGACCTATGCCGGCGGTCCTGAGACGCTGTTTCGCCGGGCGGAATCCTCGTCCTTCTTCGGCCGCGAGATCGGGCTGATGTATGTGCATGCGCATCTGCGCTATTGCGAGACGCTTGCTTTGGACGGCGAGGCGGATGAACTCTGGAAGGCGATTTCCGTCGTCAACCCTATCGCGGTCACCACGGCCCTGCCGCAGGCGTCGTTGCGCCAGCGCAATACCTATTTCAGCAGCAGCGACGCGGCCTTCCATGACCGCTATGAGGCGGCGGCGCAATGGGCGCGGGTCAAGGCCGGAAAGGTCGCGGTCGACGGCGGCTGGCGCATCTATTCGAGCGGCCCCGGGCTCTATGCCAGGAGCTTCGTCGAAAATATCCTCGGCTTCAAACGACGCTTCGGCCGGCGCAGACGCAAACCGTTGCTGCCCGAGGCTCACGCTTCCGTCGAGCTGCGGACGGATCACGCAGGCTGGCGGCGGCTGATGAAGGCGAATCCAAAGGTCTAATACTTCAAGAGGAAGTGCTGGCGTCGCGCAGTTCTTCGAAGCGGGCGGCGCTCTTCGACAGGTGAGTTCGAATAGCGCGGCGGGCGGCGGCTTCCTCGCCGTCGCGGATCGCCGCGAATATCGCATGGTGCTCCCGGCGCATGCGGGCCGCATGGCGCTTGCGCTCGGCCGCCGTCATCTTGTCCAAGCGCGCCCATTGCCGCGGCACCATGAGGTCGCCGAATGTATCGAAGAGGCGGCCGTAATAGGAGTTCTGCGTCGCGACCAGGATCGACCGGTGGAAGGCGTAATCCTCCTGCGCGCCGTATCCGCCCTCCTCCAGCGCCTTGTCGAGCGCATCGAGCCGAGCCTGCATACGGGCGAGATCTTCAGGCGTGCGCCGCAGCGCGGCAAGACCGGCGGCTTCGTATTCGACCCCCATGCGCAGCTCCAGCACGCGAAGGATCTCGTCGATCGACTGCAGGTCGTTGGGAATGATCGAGAAGGATCGCGGGTTGGGATCGTTCGAAACGAAAGCTCCAAGCCCCTGCCGCGTGGTGATCAGGCCCTTGGCGCGCAGCGTAGCGAGCGCCTCGCGGACGATCGTCCGGCTCACGCCGGTCGTCCTCATGATCGCCTGTTCGGTCGGCAGACGCTGGCCGGGCTTCAGATCGCCGGACTCGATCTGCGCCATCAACGTATCGGCAAGGCCGCTGCGCAGGTTCGACGGCTGGCGAATGGTGTTGAAGACCGCGTTGTCCCTGTCCGTCATTTGTGTCGAATCCTGCCCTCGATGCGGCTGCGCTGGCCTCATGTCCTTTTGCTAACGCATGCCGGCAGGAAAGGCAAAACGACCTCGATGACGGCAGCTCTATGCGACCGCGCCGCGCGTCTCTTCAGGCGCGCGGCGCTTAGTACTTTGAATTATGCAGTCATCGTTCTGGGACAGATCACCGCGCCAGCCAGCCGCCATCGACGGGCAGCACCGTTCCATGCACATAATCGGAGGCCGATGATGCCAGGAACACGGCAGCCCCTCCAAGTTCGGCAGGCGTTCCCCAGCGCCCGGCCGGAATGCGCGAAAGAATCGCGGCGTTGCGGTCGGCATCCTCGCGCAGCGCCGTCGTGTTGTTGGTGACGAAGTAACCGGGGGCGATGGCGTTGACGTTGACGCCCTTGCCGGCCCATTCGCAGGCAAGCAGCTTGGTCAGGCCGGCAAGGCCGCTTTTCGAGGCGGTATAGGACGGGATGCGGATGCCGCCCTGGAAGGAGAGCAGCGAGGCGATATTGATGATCTTGCCCCTGCCCTTCTCGACCATGTGGCGGCCGGCCGCCTGCGACAGGAAGAAGGCCGTCTTCAGGTTGACGTCGATTACCGCGTCCCAGTCTTCCTCGGTGAAGTCGAGCGCATCGGCGCGTCGGATGATGCCGGCATTGTTGACGAGGATGTCGAGGTCGCCGAAGGTCTGGATGGCCTCGGCGACGATACCCTTGACCGGTTCGATGGTGCCGAGATCGGCCTTGACGACATGAAAGCGGCTTCCCGCCTGCTTCACCAGCGCCTCGGTTTCCTCCATCGAGGATCGCCCGACCGCGACGATCGAGGCGCCGGCCTCGGCCAACGCTGCCGCGATGGCCTGGCCGATGCCGGTATTGGCGCCGGTGACGACGGCAGTCCTGCCTGTGAGGTCGAAGGGATTTGCCACGGCGCTCACCTCAGATCCGCAATAGCGATGTGATCCATGTCGGTGAAGCTCTTATTGTCGCCTGCCATTGCCCAGATGAAGCTGTAATTCTTGGTGCCGGCGCCGGAATGGATCGACCAGGGCGGCGAGATGACCGCCTGCTCGTTGGCGACCAGCATATGCCGGGTCTGCTGCGGCTCGCCCATGAAATGGAAAACGCGCTGCTCGGCTTCCAGATCGAAATAGAGATAGGCTTCCATGCGGCGGTCATGCGTATGGGCCGGCATGGTGTTCCAGACGCTTCCGGCTTCGATCATGGTGAAGCCGAGGGTGAGCTGGCAGGACTGGCAAACCTCGGGATGGATGAACTGGTAGATCGACCGCTTGTTGGCCGTCGCGGCGTCGCCGGGTGTCAGGTGGCGGGCCTTTTCGCGGGTGAGCAATACCGTCGGATGTGTCTGATGAGCCGGCGTCGAGACCAGATAGAAATTGGCCGGATTGGCGGCATCCACGCTCTCGAACCGCACGTCCTTGGCGCCCTTGCCGGCATAGAGGCAATCATATTTGGCAAGATCGTAGCTCGTGCCGTCGACGATGATGCGGCCGGCGCCGCCGATGTTCAGCGCGCCGAGTTCACGCTCGGCGAGAAAGGTTTCCTGGCCGATCGCCGTCGGCGCCGTCAGCGGCAATCCATCCGCCAGCGGTGTGGCGCCGCCGATGACCATGCGGTCGTAATGGGAATAAGTCAGCCGGATCTCGCCGCCCGCAAAGACGGTTTCCACCAGAAAGTGGCGCCGCAGCGTCTCGGTGTCGTAATTGCGCACGGCCTCGGGATGGGAGGCGTGCCTCACGTCGATCTGCATGTCAAAATTCCTTCAGTTTCGTTGTCGTCAAGCGTCGTGCTCCAGCGAAGCCGGATCCGTTCGGCGATCCGTTTCGCTCGGAAGTGAACCGAATGGTTACATAGTTGTACGACAAATTCGGAGTCAATATGTTTCTGCAGCACGCAGCCACAACCGGCGGCGATCTCGGAAATCACCAGCAAAATCAGGGATAAACAGGAAAGAGCCACCATCGCCCGATAACGGATGGCGAGCCGCGGTTTTCGGCGCTTTTGACCAAAAACGAAAAAGCCTGCCGCGGGAGGAGGTGCGGCAGGCTTTCGAAAAAAACCGAACGACAGCTGGGAGGAGGAGTGCTGCCGTTCCCGCAGACACCCTGGGAGGAGGATGGGGCGCCTGCATCTCGAAGGGATGCGGGAGGAGGTGCATCGCTTCGATAGAAATAATCATACTTATTTCTTGCTCAGTTGGTAGGCATTTCTTTGCAGGGCAGCTATGCGTTATGCGAAAAGCGGGCGGCTTGATCACGCGGTCCAGGCCCGACTGAAGCACAAAAGCAAAGCGCCCGCTTCTGAAGAAAGCAGGCGCCGGCCAAACTCTTAATAAATGCTCAGTCTACAGGCCGTTAGCGGGCGATGGCAGCGCGCGCGACGTTGCGGATGTCGCCGCGGCCGATGCCGAGGTCGTCCAGTTCGCGCGTGGACATACGGCCCAGTTCAGCGACCGTCTGACGGTACTTGCGCCAGTTATTGAAAGAGCGTGCTACGTTCATGATGATCCCCTTTCCGTGGGCTTTCGAAGCCTAGCTGCCAGTCCTTGGCGCTTCGTTCGCTTCGATGAGAGGTATATAGTACGAGCCCTTCGATAGTTGCAGCGCCAATGCATCACTGCACCTATGCGACATTTGCATGGGTCGGCATATTTGGGTGTATTTTCGATCAGGGTCCGAACCGCTTCGCGGTCAGAGTTTGAAGCGGTCGAAGGCCGTCAGCCGCACGACTGGCGGCTCCGCCTCTTTCCACCGGTAAATTTCCGAGCGCAGATAGGAAAGCTCGTCGTCGAGATCGTCTTCGCCGACTTCGATCCACCAGGACTTCAGCCGGCCGTCGCTGCCATCCGACCAGCGATAACCCCTCGCCTTCAGATGGTCCTTCATCTCGAACGGGCTGTGTTCGGCGAAGATGCGAATACGCGAGCGCTGGCTGGCGCGGTAAAGCTCGGCGAACGGGCTTTCACCGTCGCCCTGCTCCCGATCGAGGATTTCCAGCAGCGCGTGACAGTCGTCCACTGCGCGATGGCCGTCATGAAAATAACCGGCCTGGCCGACGAGATAGCCGAGCTTGGTGCCTTCGAAGCCGCGGGCGCTCCAGTCGATCTCCGACACCGAGCACGCCCAGGCCTTGCCGGCGAAAATCCTTGAGAAGGCCTCGCAGAACGGCCGGTCGAAACCGGCATTGTGGGCGATGATCAGATCGGCCGGCTCGATCAGGGCGCTCAACGGCCTTATATCGATGACCTGGCCTTCGACCATCGCATCGGTGATCCCCGTCAGCCGGGTAACCTCCGGCGGTATCGGCCGCGACGGCTGTTGCAGGCCGCCATAAATGCCGACGATATCGCCGATCGCGCCGTCATCGTCGAATGTGAAGGCGACGGCGCCGATTTCGATGATCTCGTCGTTGCGGTGGTTGAGACCTGTTGTTTCCGTATCGAGAATGACGCCAAGCCGCGAAAATTCCGGCCGTCTGACCGTTGCGATCGGCCGGGCTGTTAGTTTCCGCAGGACGCGGTAGTTGCCGCTTTCTTCAAGCGTACGCGCCATGTCCTCATCGGAACTGGCGGCCGGCTGCGACGTCGGCCGGCGCGAGGGAGCGCGCGCCCTGGCGACTGCCGGCGACGGCTTGGCAAACATGTCGAGTTGCGAATCTCTCTGCACGCTCATCGAACCTGTATGTCACGCAGACGCGGTTTAATCCATCGCGCGCGGCTCTATCCCCAGCCCTTGCCTTTCCTGGACATGCAAGCTTAGCTGAGCGCGAGCAGCCAAAGGAAAAGCCATGCCCGGTGACAATGGCACGAGTGTCGAACAGGACGTCGTCATCATCGGCGCCGGCGCCGGCGGCGTTGCCGCCGCCCGGCGTCTGCAGGCGATCCGTCCGGATCTGTCGATCCTGCTTCTGGAGGCCGGCGACCGTCTCGGCGGCAGGGCCTGGTCGGTCGGACTGCCGGGAGCATCCGACATCGCGCTCGATCTCGGCTGCGGCTGGCTGCACGGCGCGCGAACCAATGCCTGGACCGGTATTGCCGACGAGGTCGGATTGAGGGTCGACCGCACACCGGCGCCCTGGAACGGCGGCCGGCGGCTGCAGCGCGACGATGCGGTAACCCAGGCCGCGCAACAGGCGATCGGCGCCTATTTCGACCGGCTCGACAGTCATGAAGGCGATGACACAAATCTGGCCGCGATGCTCGAACCCGGCAATTCCTGGAACGGCCAGATCCGGGCGATCGGCACCTATATCACCGGCGCCGAGCTGGAACGCTCGTCGGTCGTCGACTACACGAGATACGACCCCGGCCCTGGCCCCGATTGGCGGGTGCGCGAGGGCTATGGAACATTGATCTCCCGTTACGGCAGGCCGGTGCCGGTAAGGCTTGGCGTCGAGGTCACGCGCATCGACCACCGCCATGCCCACCGTATCGACATGGAGACGAGCCAGGGTGGGCTCAGCGCCCGTGCGGTGCTGGTGACTGTTTCCACTAATGTCCTTGCCGCCGGCAAGATCGCCTTCGACCCTCCCTTGCCTGAGAAGATCGAGGCGGCGGCGCGCCTGCCGCTCGGGCTCGCCGACAAGCTCTTCCTCGGGCTTGCAACACCGGAGGCGCTGCCGGCCGATACCCATATGCTCGGCTCTATCAGCCGTGCTGCCACCGGCACCTATCAACTCCGGCCGCTCGGCGCTCCTGTCGTCGAGGCTTATTTTGCCGGCGACCTCGCCCATGATCTCGAGCGTGAGGGCAGCGAGGCCGCCTTTTCCTTCGCCGGGGATGAACTGGCGGCACAATTCGGCGCAGATATCCGCAAGCAATTGTCGGTGGCGGCGATCTCGGCCTGGGCCGCGGCACCCCATATCGGCGGCTCCTATTCCTATGCCGAGCCGGGCGCCTCCGATCTGCGCGGGGTCCTCGCAGCACCGCATGATGAACGGATCTTCTTTGCCGGCGAAGCCTGTTCGCGTTCGCGTTATTCGACGGCGCACGGCGCCTACGAGACCGGCGTTGCCGCAGCCGATTTGATCGCCGGTTCGTTTTCGACAAAAGCGTAAGCCGCAGTCCGCGACGGCCTGCGGGAATATCTTTTCCCACTTGTGGCACGGGCGGGATTGGTTATGCTGCCCTCGCCCCTGCGCCAGATTGAGCCCAGGGCGCCAGACGTCATCCGGCGGCACGCGGCCGCCTCAAGCTCGATATTGTCATTAGATTGCGGAAGCCCCGGCTTCTACCCAAGGCGATTTTGCGCGTCGGCTGCGGGCATCCGCATGAGGAGGAAGAAATGGATTATCGCAAGCTCGGTCCCAGCGGGACCGTCGTCACCGCCTATTGCCTGGGCACCATGACCTTCGGCGCGGAGGCCGACGAAGCGTCCTCGCACAAGCTGCTCGACGATTATTTCGCCTGGGGCGGCAATTTCATCGATACCGCCGATGTCTATAGTGCCGGCAAGTCGGAAGAGATCATCGGACGCTGGTTGAAGGCCCGACCGACCGAAGCCCGCCAGGCGCTCGTCGCCACTAAGGGCCGCTTTCCGATGGGCGACGGACCGAACGATATCGGCCTGTCTCGCCGGCATCTCGGCCAGGCGCTCGACGATTCTCTGCGCCGCCTCGGCCTCGAGCAGATCGATCTCTACCAGATGCATGCCTGGGACGCGCTGACGCCGATCGAGGAGACGCTGCGCTTCCTTGACGATGCGGTTTCCTCAGGCAAGATCGGCTATTACGGCTTTTCCAACTATGTCGGCTGGCATATCGCCAAGGCCTCGGAGATCGCCAAGGCGCGCGGTTATACGCGCCCGGTGACGCTGCAGCCGCAATATAACCTGCTGGTGCGCGACATCGAGCTTGAAATCGTCGCCGCCTGCCAGGACGCCGGCATGGGGCTGTTGCCCTGGTCGCCGCTTGGCGGCGGCTGGCTGACCGGCAAATACAAGCGCGACGAGATGCCGACCGGCGCCACCCGTCTCGGCGAAAATCCCAATCGTGGCGGCGAATCCTATGCGCCGCGCAATGCGATGGAACGAACCTGGGCGATCATCGCCGTTGTCGAGGAAATCGCTAAGGCGCACGGCGTCAGCATGGCGCAGGTGGCGCTCGCCTGGACGGCGGCACAGCCGGCAATCACCTCGGTGATCCTCGGCGCCCGCACGCCGGAGCAACTGGCCGACAATCTCGGCGCCATGAAGCTCAAGCTCTCCGATGATGACATGACGAGGCTCAACGAGGTCAGCGCCCCGCGGCCCTTCGACTATCCCTATGGCAAGGGCGGCATCAACCAGCGCCATCGCAAAATCGAAGGCGGCCGCTGAGCTTCGGTCCATAAGCAACAAGCTGTCTCAGATCTGCAGCCACCAACGCAAAAAGCCGCCATGTTTTTTCATGGCGGCTTTTCTGCTTGGGAGACGATTTAGGCCGGAAGCTGGAAGATCACGTTGGCGATCAGGACGATTGCCAGGCCGCCGGCGAGTGCCAGATAGGGCAGCATGCCGGCTTTCTTGACGCCGAGATCCTGGCCGACGAGGCCGAGATCCTCCATTGCGCCTGCCGGGAATTTGCCGCCGTCGCGCACATAGTGGCGATAGGCGAAGACCGGCAGGATCAAGGCGGCGAAGATGAAGCCGACCCAGAGTGCGTTGGAATAACCCCAGACCTTGGCGCCGGCGCCGAGGAACAGCGCGTTGACGAAGGCAAGCACGGTGTTGAGGCCGATCAGCCAGGTCGGCGCCTTCCATGGGCGTTCGATATGGCCGGAATCCATCCGGTGGATCCAGCCGGAATTGAGGTTCAGGAAGTTGAAGATGATGTAGCCGACATTCGAGACGGCGAGCACGAAGAAGTAACCGCCGGTATCCGAGGCGATGGCCAGCAGGAAGAGGTTGAAGGCGAAATCGGTCCACATCGCCCGTGTCGGCGCACCGTTTTCGTTGACGTGGTCGAGATATTTCGGCAGCCACCCGTCCTTCGAGCCCTGGTAGAGCGTGCGCGAGGAACCGGCCATCGCCGTCATGATGGCGAGGAAGAGCGCCATGATCATCAGCACGACGAGCAGCTGGGTGATCACCCGGCCGGCGCCGATCAGGCCGCCGAGCGCTTCGGCAACGCCGGTGCCGTCGACGATGCCGGGCGCGAGCATGCCCGCATGACCGAGAACGCCCTGGAAGGCGAAGGGCACGAGGAAGAAGAACAGGCAGCAGGCAAGGCCGGAATAGAAGATCGCCTTGAAAGTGTCGGTCTTCGGGTTTTTGAGTTCGCGGGTGTAGCAGACGGCGGTCTCGAAGCCGTAGGTCGACCAGGCGGCGATATAGAGGCCGCCGAGGAAGAGCGTCCAGCCGCCGTTGCTCCAGCTGCCGTCGGCGCCGGAATAGGCGGCCGTCGGCGGCACGAGGCCGGTGACGTTGGCGGCAAGGATATGGCCGCTGACGATCGGGTAGAGGCCGATGATGAGCAGCGGCACCAGCACGATGATCGCCAGCCACTTCTGCACGCTGGCGGTTTCGGAGATGCCACGATGCTGGATCGCGAAGATGATCAGCATCAGGATGCCGCCGATGAAGAAGGTGGCATTGACGTTGGCGGTGGCGAGGAAGGGAATGCTGAAGCTGACGAGCGACCAGCTGCGGATCCACGGCGTCAGCGCGGCGACGCCGTCGGTGCTCAGCAACGCCTTGACGGCGTCATCGGGCGTCGTGCCGGCATGGGCAGCAATATATTCGGCGACGCGGGGGCTATCGGCCGTGATGGACGCGGCATGCGCGGAGATCCAGTCGAGGACCATCTGCGAATCTGCCGCCGGAATTGGGAAGAATGCATTGAGAATATAACCGGCGGCGATGGCGCAGCCGAGCGACAGCACGGGCGACCAGGCAAACCAGTTGCACCAGACCGACAGCGGCGCGATGAACTTCGAATAACGCAGCCATGCGGTGGCGCCATAGACCGAGGCGCCGCCGGATTTGTTGGCGAACATGCCGGCGATTTCGGCGTAGGTGAAGGATTGCAGGAAACCCATCACCATCGAAATGATCCAGACGACGAAGGCGAGCTTGCCCGTCGTGCCTGCAATGCCGCCGATGGAGAAGAGAACGAGCGGTGGCACGCCCGCCGCCACCCAGAATGCGCCCTTCCAGTCGAGCGCGCGTACAAGCTTACCTTCGGTGCCGGATGGAATCCCGGCCTCCACAACGTCTGTCATCGGTGAAATTCCCCATTCGATTTGTTCCCGGACGTATCTTTGTACGTCTCCCTGAACGTGTCTCCCTGACAGTCTCAAGCCCGCCCGGATGATTTTGGCGATCCGTGTCCCGACGGATTCCCGAGTCTCGACCCTTTATGCATAGTGAAGATATTTTCTTTTTAGTCAACTCGACTTTACTTTCCCTCGCCATTTTGTAACCTGTATGGGTGGGCGCCGAGGGGCATCCCGATCCTCCCCAATGAGGGCAGAATGCGAGAACTTCATCCTGTTATGACGGGCCTGCGGCCCGCGGCTCCGAGCCTCGTGCGTTATCCCGGCATCCCTGCCCTGCCGGAGGGGACGGAACGCTACAGAGCAAAGGGCGGCGGATCGGTCGTCGTGCGTGTCGAGTCCGGAGATGGCGTCAGCGTTATCGACAGCGAGGGCGGACAGGTTTGCGAGATCTCCTTCCTCGATGAGAAAGGCCGTTTCCTGGCGGCAGGCCTCGGAACAACATTCAGCAATTCAGCCGACGGGTTAAAGGCCATTCTTCAAGAAGAGGATGAAAGTGCCGCCCGCACGCGCGCAGCGCTTGAGCGGCGCGGCGCCGATCTTGCGGCGGCTGGAGCGCTCAGCATTTTCGGGACGGGATCGAGCCCGGGCAACCGGGCTGAATTCACTGTTGCCATGAAGGGACTGCTGATCGTCGCAGCACCCGCCGGTGCGATGTCTCCGGAGGCGCAGGATACGGCGACGCCGATCGAGGTGAGGATCAAGCGCAGCCTGCTGATCCGCGATTATGCCTCCGCCCTGCCGGAACCGGCCGCCGACCCCATCGAGGATATCCGCATCCGGGCGGCGACCGCCGCAGCCTATTTCGTGCGTGCCGGCGAATTCATCCAGATCATTGATGTTTATGGACGCCAATGCACCGATTTCCAGGCTTTCGCCGCCCGCAAGGTCGACAAGGGCCTCGATCTCGCGCTGGATTCCACGGTGACCCGCACGCTGCTCAGCCGCAGCTATCCGATGCCCGGCCTGCCCTCCAAGGCCTTCGACCGCGACTTTGAGCCGCTGGTTGAGATCGTCCAGGATACGGTCGGGCGCCACGATGCCTTCGCGACCGCCTGCAATTCGCGCTATTACGATGACATGGGGTATCCCGGCCACGTCAACTGCACGGACAATTTCAACGCGGTGCTGGCGCCTTACGGCATTGCCGGCCGCAAGGGCTGGGAAGCGCTGAATTATTTCTACAACACCAATATCGACCACAACAACCAGCTCTACCTCGACGAGCCCTGGTCGCGCCCAGGCGATTACGTGCTGATGCGGGCGCTGACTGATCTCGTCTGCGTCTCTTCGTCCTGCCCCGACGATATCGACGCGGCGAACGGCTGGGACCCGACGGATATCCACGTCCGCACTTTTTCCGGAAAAGAGAAATTCTCACGAGCGGTGGCCTATCGCATGACCCCAGATGCCGACGCCGAATTGACGCGCGAAACCGCCTTCCATCCCCGTCTCTCCGCCTTGACGCGGGACTATGCTGAATATCGCGGCTACTGGCTGCCGAACCGCTTTTCCGCCGAAGGGCCGGTCGAGGAGTATTGGGCCTGCCGTGAGCGCGCCGCCGTCATCGACCTCTCGCCCTTGCGGAAGTTCGAGGTGACGGGGCCGGATGCAGAGGAGCTCTTGCAGTACTGCCTGACGCGCGACGTGCGCAAACTGTCGACCGGCCAGGTCGTCTATTCCGCCATGTGCTATGAAAACGGCGGCATGATCGATGACGGCACGCTTTTCCGGCTCGGCGATAAGAATTTCCGCTGGATCGGCGGCGATGATTTCAGCGGCGTATGGCTGCGTCAGCAGGCCGAGAAAAAGGGCTTCAAGGCCTGGGTCCGCTCGTCGACCGATCAGATGCACAATATTGCCCTGCAGGGCCCGAAGAGCCGCGATATCCTGGAGGACATGATCTGGACGGCGCCGCGCCAACCGACGATCGGCGAACTCGAATGGTTCCGCTTCACCGTCGGCCGCATCGGCGGTTTCGAGGGCGCCCCGGTCGTCGTCTCGCGCACGGGTTATACAGGCGAGCTCGGCTACGAAATCTTCTGTCATCCGAAGGATGCGCTGACGGTGTTCGACGCCGTCTGGGAAGCAGGGCAGCCGCACGGGTTGAAGCCGATGGGCTTGGAGGCGCTCGACATGGTCCGCATCGAGGCGGGCCTGATTTTTGCCCATCACGAATTCACCGACCAGACGGACCCGTTCGAGGCCGGCATCGGCTTCACCGTGCCGCTGAAATCCAAGCAGGATGATTTCATCGGCCGCGAAGCGCTGATCCGGCGCAAGGAGCATCCGCGCCATCTGCTCGTCGGCCTCGACATTAAGGCCAACGAGGCCGTCGGCCATGGCGATTGCATCCATATCGGTCGGGCCCAGATAGGCGTCGTCACCAGCGCCACCCGCTCGCCGATCCTAGGCAAGACGATCGCGCTCGCCCGCATCGACGTGATGCATGCAAACCCCGGCACCGAGGTCGAAATCGGCAAGCTCGACGGTCACCAGAAGCGCCTGCCGGCGACGATCGTGCCGTTGTCGCATTATGATCCGCAGAAGACGCGCCCGCGCTCGTAACGCATGCATTGGTGACGCCGATCCGTTCCGGGCCTTGCCGATGACGCGTCACGCACCGGCGACAATGTAAAGCGGCGGCGATGCAACCTTATAGAGAATATAGAGTTTCAAAAAACTGAAAGTTGACAAATTCGGGTTGAGTGATTATATCGGCATTGTCGATATTGCTTGTTTGACTTTTGTTATCGCACGCCGACAACGTGCCCTGGACGAACTTCCCTCTTCAAAATCGAGATTATCATCCGTCGTGCATTCCGCACGTGCGGCCTGTCAATTGCTATGAAAGGGTTTGTTATGACCACTGGCACAGTTAAATGGTTCAATTCCACCAAGGGCTTCGGCTTCATCCAGCCTGATGACGGCGGCGCTGACGCCTTCGTTCACATCTCTGCCGTCGAGCGCGCCGGCATGCGTGAAATCGTCGAAGGCCAGAAGATCGGCTACGAGCTTGAGCGCGATAACAAGTCGGGCAAAATGTCCGCTTGCAATCTTCAAGCTGCCTGAAATTGATATCGGCTTTCCTTTGACCACGGATGTACTGGCACTGTTGAAAGCGTGATACCGGCGAGGTCAGGCACATTGCCTGGCCTTTTTGCTGCGCTCGGGCGGGCCACTGCACCATTCCTTAAATCGGAATCGATCTAAGGAATTATGCAGCAAGTCAAAGTGTTCCAGCGTCCTTTGCACGTCTTGAGACGGGCGGCGCTGTCACGAAAATCCAGGACTGATATGACAGACACACACAGCAAATCGCGCCAGCGGGCGGAGATCGCCTTTGGAAACGTACAGTCGCAATTCCTGGCGCGCAGCCGCGCGGTCGAAGAGATCGATCAGACCGTGCGCGCCCGCGAGGAAAAGACCTTGAGATTGCGCGAAGCCCGTGAGGCCAAGGAATTGCAGGATCGCTTGATGGCGGCCGCCGGCACAGCGGTGAAGCGAAAAAAGAAAAAGTGATTCAAGATCTAGATGATTTCAAGCCGGATTGGCATAATAGCATTCGGATCCCAATCGAATACATAGAGCATAGGGTCATGCGAAAGCCGCACAGTTTTCGGCAATCATGCTCTAACGTCGCAGCCAAACAGTCAGGTAACAGAATTGAAAAACGCCAGAAACAATGAGCTTTCCGATCGTCGCAGCGCCGCTGCCGAAGCAAAGGCCGCTCTCCTCAATGCGTATCGTGACGCCAAGGATAAGGCTGAGCCGACTCGGCTGGCAAAGCAAGCGGAGCGTCAGGCCGTCGCTGCCGCCAGGGAAGAACGCCGCGCCGAGCGCGAACGGGTAAAGCGTGAGGAACTGGAGCAGGCGAAAGCCGCGGAAGCAGAACGCCAAGCCGCCGCGGAGGCTGCAGCACGCGCCGACGCCGACGCGCGCGAAGCAGCTGACAAGGACCGGATCGCTCGCGTCATTGCCGACGAAGCCGCCCGGAAGGCCGCACGCGACCTGCGTTACGCCAATCGGAAAGCCAGAAAGTCGTGACTGTCAGCGCTGCCTGTCGTCACAACAGGCAGCGCCCTCTTTCAAGCGGCCTGCACGGCTGCGTTCAGGGGGATTTCGACATCGATCTCGAGCGTCGAGACGAATTCGTTGCGATCGATCGTCACCTGCACCTTGTCATGATCGAGTTCGACATGCTTGGCGATCACCGCAAGGATTTCTTCGCGCAGCAGCGTGACCAGGTCCGACCCGGCCGAGGAACGTTCGTGGGCAAGAAGCACCTGCAGGCGTTCGCGAGCGGCCGGGGCGGTTCTCTGCTTGTTGAAAAGACGGAAAATACTCATGCCGCCCTCCGTCCGAAGATTTTGCCGAAAATGTTGCGCTTTTCCTCAGGGATCGCCATCGGCACCAACTCGCCGGCGAGCCGGCGGGCGGCATCGAAATAGGCCATCGCAGCCGGGCTGCGGCTTTCTGCCAGCGTGACCGGCGCACCGATATTGGAGGCGCGCAGGACGTCCATGCTTTCAGGCACGATGCCGAGCAGCGGGATGGACAGGATTTCCAGCACGTCATCCACCTTGAGCATGTCGCCGCGCTCGGCGCGGTTGGCGTCGTAACGGGTGAGAAGCAGGTGCTTTTCCATCCGCTCGCCGCGTTCGGCCTTGGCGGTCTTGGCATCGAGCAGGCCGATGATGCGATCGGAATCGCGCACCGACGAGACTTCGGGATTGGTGACGACCACGGCAACATCGGCATGGCGCATGGCAAGCGTTGCGCCGCGCTCGATCCCGGCCGGGCTGTCGCAGATGATCCAGTCGAAATAGCGCTTCAGGTCGTTGATGACCCGTTCCACGCCCTCGGCCGTGAGATTGTCCTTGTCGCGCGTCTGCGAGGCCGGCAGCAGGAACAGCGTCTCCAGCCGCTTGTCGCGGATCAGCGCCTGGGTGAGCTTGGCGTCGCCCTGGATGACATTGATCAGGTCGTAGACGACCCGGCGCTCGGCGCCCATGACCAGGTCGAGATTGCGCAAGCCGACGTCGAAATCGACGACGACGACTTTTTCATTGCGTTGCGCCAGCGCCGCTCCCAATGCGGCGGTCGAGGTCGTCTTTCCGACCCCGCCCTTCCCTGACGTGACGACGATCACTTTCCCCATGTCTCTCTCCTTTGCCGCAGTAATTCGAAGTGTCTCAGCATCCTTCACGCGTTTCTCAAAGCCGCGCGGCGCTGTCGTCAGGTCATTTTTTCCGCCATGATCGCATCTTCTTCGAGCCAGAGCTGAACAGCCTGTCCACGAAGATTGGCGGCCATGTCTTCCGCCATTTTGTAAACGCCGTCGATTGCGACCAGCTCGGCTTCCAGCTTGCGGCAAAAGATCCGCGCCGATGCGTTGCCGATGGACCCCGCCATGGCGCGGCCACGTAGCGCCCCATAGATATGGATCGACCCGCCGGCTATGACCTCGGCGCCGGAGGCGACCGATCCGATGACCGTGACGTCGCCTTCCGGGAAGATCACCGATTGCCCGGAGCGCACCGGCTCCCTGATGACGATCGATTGCGTCGTTGCCGGGCGGATCGCGGCGACTTCAGGTTTCACCGGCGAACCGGCAGGCTCATTGGCCTGAACCTCGATGTCTGAAGCGGAGCGGCCGCCTTTGAGCGCCGGCGGCATGCCCGCGCCGAGAATGGAAGGCCGTGCGCCCTCGATGCCCATGATGCTGACATTGCGCTTGGCCAGTTCGGCAATCAGCTCTTTCAGCTGCGGCCGGTCGATTTGCAGGTCCGTCAGATCGAGCACGACAGGCCGTCCGAGGAAGAAGCCGGCCGAACGCGCGGCCAGATCGTCGAGCCTCGCCAACCAATCATCGAAAGGAAGGTCCGGAGACAACATGACGGCCAGAAAGGAGCGGCCCTTGATGCGGATAGAGCGAGCGTCTGTTAGCACTTTGGTCATCTATGTGAAGAAATCGTTGACCATATCTACCGCTGCTATGGTTAACAAAAAGTTAACGCGGCCTTAATATTAGCGGCAATGACAAGCGTTTTTTCAACCGCGAAATTGAAGCAAGTCATTGAAAATACGTGGTCATATTTGATATGGCCGCACGGTTAACAACTGCGTTTTCGACCTGAGCCGTAAATATTTCCTTGCTAGCGGAAACGCTCAGCCTTCGGCCTTGCGTTGCGCCTCGGAAATGGCGCGCGCGGCCTCTTCGGAGGAGTTGGCAAGCATGCGCATCTCGGCGGCAAGCACGGCAAAGCCCGATCCGGCGGTGCCGGCGCGGGCTGCTTCGATGCCGGCATTGACGGCAAGCAGCTTCAGGTAGCGCAGCGATTGCAGGATCTCGTTGGTCTTCGAAGCGGTGACGCGCATGTCGGCGGTCCGCTCGTCGATTCGCTGATAGAGCGATTCGATGTTGATGATGCTGCCTTCGAGGTAGAGAAGCTCGCCCTTCGGGTCCCATATGCCGCCGCCGGTCTCCGTCACCCAGATCAGATGGCCCATCGCATGGCGGATGCGGTATTCCATCGTCCAGTCCGCGCGCTTCTCCAGCGCCCGGCCGACGATTTCGTCCATCAAGGGAACGTCTTCCTCGTACATGATCGAGGTGAAGGTCCGCGCACGGTTGCCGATGATGTCGTCGGCGGGGTAGCCGAAAATGCGCTCGATGCCGTTGGTCATCTCAAGCATCGTATAGTTTTCATCGGCACGGCAGCGATAGAGAAAACCGCTCATGCGTCCGAGGATGCTCGTTTGAAAATCCATGAGGGCCACGTTCGAAGAGAAGAGTTGCGGATGGATTTATGTCGGCTCGTTTAAAAAGGCGCCGGCCATACTATGCCGGACGAAAATGTACGAACACCTTCGTCCGGCCAAGCACTCGCCGTCCGATCAGTTGCGCAGATATTCCTCCTTGGAATCGTCTAGCGCCTCGACCCAGGGCGTGTGGTGCGTCGGCGACATGTTGCCGGTCATCAGCGATCGATAGGCGTGGTCGCGGAAGCCCATGATATTGTCCGCCTTGTGGTGTTCCCACTCCATGAAGGTCCGGTTGGTGCCTTCGATGTCGAAGGAGGGATAATCGGTCTCGGCAAGCAGTTCCTTCACATAGTCGCCCTGATACCAGATCATCTGCTCGGCATCCTCAAGCGTCTCTTCGCGGGCCCGCCACATGTCGAAATTGGCCTTCAGCTCCTCTTCCGGCGGCAGGGTGATGCGGCCCATCATCACGTCGCGTGCCCACCAGGCCTGTACGTCGAACATGTTGAAGGTATAGAATTGGTCCTGCATGCCGATATAGAAGAGCTGCGGGTTCTTATCGAAGATCACCCCCTTGTAGAGGCTGTCGGCCCAGAGGCGGTTGGCGGTCTTCAGCCGGAGATCGTCGGGCAGGAAGGGGAAATGGTGCTGGTAGCCGGTGCAGAGGATCAGCGCGTCGACCTCCTTGCTCGATCCGTCGAGGAAATACGCCGTGCGGTTTTCAAGCCGGGTCAGCAGCGGCCGTTCCTCGAAATTCTCAGGCCATTTGAAGCCCATCGGCTTCGAGCGGTAGCTCGTCGTCACCGACTTTGCGCCGTATTTCCAGCATTGCGAGCCGATGTCTTCGGCCGAATAGCTGCGGCCGACGATGAGGATATCCTTGCCCTTGAACTCCAGCGCGTCGCGGAAATCATGGGCATGCAGGACGCGGCCGTTGAAGGTCTTCACGCCCTCGAAATAGGGCACGTTCGGCGTCGAGAAGTGGCCTGATGCCACGACGACATAGTCGAATTCCTCGTCATACATCCGGTCCTCGACGCGGTTATGCGCCGTCACCGTGAATTTCTCCGTCTGATCGTCGAAGCGAACCATGCGCACCGGCGTGCTGAAGCGCACCCAATGGCGGACATTGGCCTTTTCGACGCGGCCCTTGATATAATCCCAGAGCACGGCGCGCGGCGGATAGGAAGCGATCGGCTTGCCGAAATGCTCCTCGAAGGAATAATCGGCGAATTCGAGGCATTCCTTCGGGCCGTTCGACCAGAGATAACGATACATGCTGCCATGCACCGGCTCGCCATATTCGTCGAGCCCGGTGCGCCAGGTATAGTTCCAGAGCCCGCCCCAGTCCGACTGCTTTTCGAAGCAGACGATCTCCGGGATCTCGGCGCCCTTCTGGGCAGCCGATTGAAAGGCGCGCAGCTGCGCCAGCCCGGAAGGACCGGCACCGATGACGGCTACTCTTGTCATGAAGCATTCCCCTCTTGATTATATCGTTTTATCTCGCACATCGCTGCGCCTCAGTCCGGATAGATGCCGGGGCTGGTCGGCGCCCCGTCGTCATATTTGGAAAGCCAGTCGATCGTCGTCTCGCGGAAGCGGGTGAGGCCCTTGTAGTCGATGAGCTCGGGCGGCAGCGTCTTCAGCACGCGCGGAAAGCGGCGCGCCCATTTCGGCACGGTGACGAGCTCTTCCATGTTCATCAGGTAGCAGCGGATGACGAAGAGGATGGCGTTCGAGCGCGGCAGGCGCCAGAGGCTTTGCAGCTCGACGCGAAGATGCACCTTCTCGCCGACATTCTCCGGCGTCACCGTCGTGCGGTCCGGACCCCATTTGTGATAATTCTCCGGGCTGGTGTCGAGCCGCGGATTGATCGTCATCGTCCAGTTGAAGCGTCGTGTCGGCTTGCCCTGCTGCAGGTTCAGCAGGAATTTCAGCGCACGGTCGAAGACGCCGATCTGGTGGGCGAGCGGCACCGGCCCGTGCCATTCCATGAAGTTCATGCCGATATCGAAATCGAGCGACCAGTCGGCCTGCGTCGTCACCATGCCGGCGTCCATCCAGAGATTGCTGTCGCGCTGGTCGACGATGCAGAAGTCGCCCTGGGCCTGGCGGGTGATATATTCGAAGGGCTCATAGGGCAGCGTCGAGGCATCGCCGAAGGTGAAGCTGTCGTCGATGCCGAGCGGGCGGTTGATCCAGCGCCACTGGTCGCCGTTGCGGATCAGCGTGAAATGATCGGGATACCCTGCCGCCTGCTCTTCCATCAGCAATTCGAGCGTGTCCCACTGCGCGCTCATCATATGAGGCAGCGCCTGGTAGCGCAGCGGATCTTCCTTCAGGACCAGGGCCCGGTCGTGCATCTCGGCGACATAATGCTCGTCGACGTCGATCAGGCTTTCGTAGACGGTTCCCGCCCGGCCGTGCACATGCGGCTCCATGTTGACCGAATACATGTATTCGTCGCGGTCGAAGGGAAACGGGAAACGCCGGATGTTTTCGGGGCTGTTCCGGTAGCTGAAATCGTTCCGGAAGGTTTCCTGCTTGAAGACGATTGCCATGTCCGGTCTCCTTGTTCCGCTTCCGATGCCGCTAAAGATCAAGATGCAGCGTGTTTCCCTCGAAGCGGGAAACGCAGATCATCACCTTGCGGCCGGATGCTTTTTCTTCGCTCGTCAAATAGACGTCATGGTGCAGCAGCTTGCCGTCGCAAGTGACGACCCCGGTCTCGCATTGACCGCAGGCGCCGCCGCGACAGAGGAAGGGCGCGTCGACGCCCGCCGCCTCGATCGCCTCCAGCATGCTTTCGTGATGGCCGACCTTCACGGTCTTGCCGGACCGCAGGAGCTCGATCGCGAAAGGCTTGCCGGGCAGTGACGACAGGAACCGTTCCGAATGCAGGTTCTGTTCCGGCCAGCCGGCGTTGAGGCCGGTTTTCAGCACGCCGTCGATCATGCCGGACGGGCCGCAGACATAAAGATGCGTGCCGAGCGGCTGGGTGCCCAGCAGGCGCGTCAGGGGGATGGCGTCGCCTTCGGCGTCGCAATAGATCTTGATCCGATGTCCGCCATAGCGCTCGACAAGTTGCTGCCAATAGGCGCCGCGGTCGCGCGTGCGGATGGCATAATGCAGCTCGAAATTGGCGCCCTCGCGGGAAAACTGCTCCATCATCGCGATGAAGGGGGTGATGCCGATGCCGCCGGCGATCAGAAGGTGCTTGCGCCCGCGCCAGTCAGGCTGGAACAGGTTGACGGGATAGCTGACCTTCAGCTCGTCGCCTTCGCTGAGCTTCTCATGCATGAAGGTGGAGCCGCCGCGCGAATCCTCGACATGCAGCACGCTGATCTCATAGGCTGCGCAATCATGCGGCGGCGACATCAGCGAATAGGCGTTGCGGCGCATATGGCCGCCATCGTTCATCAAAACGATGACGTGCGCGCCGCCGGAGAAATAAGGCATCAGCTTGCCGTCAAGGCGCTCGAAACGGAAGCGCTTGACGCGCTCGGCGATCGGCGTGATCCGCGTCACGCGGACAGGAATTTCAGTGCCACCGCTCAAAGGAACAACTCCTCCGGATCAGGCGCGCTGCCCGGTTCTTCCGCATCGATATTGACGCCCTGGAAGGCGGCGAGCCGACGCGAATAATGGTCGCGCACCAGAAGCGGCAGCCCGCAATGGCTGCAGGCAAAGGGGCTGGTGGTGACGTCGTCGGTAATGCCCTTGCAATGGACGCATTGCACACGCCGGGCCAGCGAACCGCGATGCTCGGTGATGACGGACGCATGGTCCATGCCGTAGTCGAGGCCGACAAGCATCGCCTGGCCGATGAAACCTTCCGTGCCCGAGATATAGAGCCGCGTGCCCATATGAGCGGTGGCGAGCGAACCCTTCAGCCGGAAGAGCAGTGTGGCGATCGTCGGCGCCGTGAAGAACATGTCGGCGCCGAGGCGGCGCAGCGCCTCGTCGAGGCCGGACCCTTGAGAGCCGCGGGCGACATAGAGGATTTCGCTGCGGGCAAGCGCCGTTTCGTCAAGCGCCGGCTGCTGATCGAGGAGAGCCTTGGCGCCCTCCCCTTCGAGCGCGAAAATGTGCCGCCGGGCGCGCGGCTGGATGGTCAGGCCCGAGTATACTGGTCGGCTCTTGATGCCTGCAACGAGCATTCGCGTGCTCCTTAACCTACGGCGGTCCTCTTCTTCTTCTCCGGATCGTCGAAGGGGAGCGTATGGGCGGTGGCGCCTGCCATCACGGTCTTGCCGCGGACTTCGAGTTTCGTCCCATGCACTGCCTTGTCAACGTCCAGACGAGCAATCGCCATGGATTTCTGCGTCAGCGACGAATAGCTCGGGCAGGTAATGACGCCGACCTTTTTGCCGTCGGCAAAGACTTCGTCGCCGAGATCGGCCGGTCCGTCGGCATCGATCAGCATGCCAAAGATCTTGAAGCGTTCCTTGCCCTTCAGGCGAGCATGTTCCTCGGCGCCACGGAAGCCCGTCTTGCCGGGGCTGACGGTAAAGTCGAGGCCGAGTTCCCAGAGGCTGTCGCCGGGCGGCTGATCGGCGAAGGGATACATCTGCGAATTGTCATAGGGATAGAAGAGCAGGTAGCTTTCCACCCGCAGCATGTCGAGAACGGAGAAGCAGCAGGGAATGATGCCCATCTCCTTGCCTTCTTCGACGATCCGGTCCCAGACCATGACCGCGTCCTGGCCGCGCACGAAGATCTCGTAGCCGCGCTCGCCGGTATAACCGGTGCGCGAGATCATCACCGGCGCGCCGAACAGCGTCGTCTGCATGTGGTGGAAATATTTGAGATCGCGGATGCCAGGCACATATTTGGCAAGATAGTCGACCGCGATCGGACCCTGCAGCGACAGATCGTGCAGGTCGTCGTCGAAGAGCACGGCGCAATTGCGGCCCGCTGCCTGCTTGACGACCTCTTCATGCCCGGAGCCGGAGCCATGCACCAGCATCCAGGAATTCGGGCCGGTGCGATAGACGATGCAGTCGTCGGTGAAGTGGCCGCGGTCGTTGAGCATGGTCGCATAGACCGAGCGGCCGGGATAAATCTTCGTCAGGTCGCGGGTGGTGATGGCGTCGAGCACGGCGATGGCGTGCGGGCCGACCAGATGCACCTTTTTCAGGCCCGAGACATCCATGATGCCGGCCTTGGTGCGGACGGCGACATGCTCTTCCGACATGTCCTTGTCGTAGGTCCAGGCGGTTCCCATACCGCTCCAGTCCTCGAGCTTCGATCCCAGAGCGCGGTGCCGATCCGCCAAGACGGAGAAACGCCATGATAATGCCATTACCGTTCCCTCTTATTTCCTCTACGGAATATTTATTTCTTGACTATATAAGTCTTTCGCGCCGTGGCAAGCCCGTCCGACATGCATTTCCCCAAAACTTCTGTAGCCGCCGGGATCGGCGGTGACGTAATGCGCGGTTGCCCCGATCAGCTTGACGCCGCGGCCGTAGGCCTGCTTGTAAGGGTTGGCGCTCGAAGCTGAGAGCATTCCCGGACTTCTACGCCACATGGAGAAACTCAGGTCAGCTGGCTTCAGATTAGGTTTTCCGCCTGCGGGTTTCCCGCGGACTTTCACCGTAGACCGACCCGTATAGTGCAGAAAAGCGGCCGGGGTGGACGAAACCCCATTTCAGGCAGATATCCCTGATGCTCTGCAGGTTCGACCGATCCAGAAGGTCTTTTCTGGCGGCGCGTAGTCTTAGGGTTCTCAGGTAGCTGCCCGGTGTCGCGCCTTTGAAAGTCCGGAAGCCGGTTTCCAAGGAGCGAACCGAGACGTTGGCGGATCGAGCGATCATCCCGATCGTGATCGGCGCAGCAATATTTGCGTGCATGAAATCGATTGCCCGGCGAACGTGCCGTGGAGCGGGTGTAAACGCAGCCTGTTCCAGTCGCTGAGCGTAGCGATGCGGCACCAGTCTGATCAGTAAATCAGCGAGAGCCTGGGTGAGGTTGGCCATGGCTATCGGCGAATGAAGCAAGATACCGTCGCCGAGCATGCCGGAGATTATCGTCTCGACAAGGTTCTTGACGAGATATCCTGAGGGGGTCGATCCCTCAACGAGGGGTGACAGGTCCAGCGATCCGACAAGGGGGGCTTCGAACAGCTGCCCGAACGTCTGGCAAATCTGACCCCAATCCAGGAAGAGTTTCTGCGACCGATGCAGCGTCCCCCGCACCAGGAAGCGATCCGCCTCGCGACTTTGGCCAAGCAGTATCTGGCCCGGTGACGCTGTTATCGTGGTTTGCCGTCGCGTCATGCCGGAGAGACCTTCGCGCGGCACGTGAATGGTAAGCCATTCCGGTGTCTCTGCGGTTGCCCAGAGGTTCCACTCCCCGTTGCATTCCAGATCGGCAACCGTCACCGCACCCTGAGATCGTGCATCGGCGGACCAACGAAAGCCACCAACCCGATGATCAGGCGATGCGTCGAAGTGGGCTGGTCCGAGGAAGGTCTCCTGCATTCCGTCGAAGTCGGCGCCGGACCATCGTGGAGTGCGTGCGGTGTTATGGATCATGAGAGTTTGGTGAACTCATAGGCGAGAGGCTTGAGAAGCGCGATCTCATTCTTCGTCTGCACCGCCCGCAATGCGCTTGACGGCACCGGTCGCGGTTTCGAGCACACGCTCCGACATCTCTTGATCGGTCATGATGCGGGAGATGGTCACAGCGCCCACCATCAAGGACAGGATGACCATCGCCTTGTCATAGGGTTTCGAGCCGGCCGACGCGGGGATTAATTCGTCGAGAATCTGAAGATGGGCTTCAATGCCGTTCTGGAATGGAAGGCGTACCTCTTCGCTCTGACGCGCCGCGTCGGAGCCCAGTGCTGCCAAAGGGCAACCATCCCCTTTCTCCTCCCGGTGGCCGGGGGAAAGATATAGGTCGACAACCGCTTCAAGCGGATCCGGACTTCCGGCGGCAACTCTCGACCATCTGCGGACCGCGCTTTCCATGGCTCGCCCCGATGCCAGCGCCACAAGATCGTCCTTCGATTCGAACTGCTTATAGAATCCGCCTTGCGTGAGGCCGGCTCCTTTCATCAGGTCCTTCAATCCGATGCCGTCGAAGCCATGCTCCCGAAAAAGCCGGCTTGCGACATTGATCACGGTTTCACGATTGGCCTCGGCCTGAGCGCGACTGACTCTCATAGCGATCTCCAATTAGATTTCATTTGACATCTATATGCCAATTAGAGTTAGATCGCAATCTAAATAAATAGCTGCGCCCGTCAATAAGGCTTACTGATATGAACCGCAAAATCCTCCTCGCCTCTTTCTGCCTTCTGGCGGCTGCAGGCGCCACGGCATTCGTCTTTGTCGGGGCCTCCTCAGAAAAAAGCCCGCAAGCCGCCGATCCACGAATGGCAGCGCCATTCGTCAAACTGGTCGAGGCAAAGAAGCCGGAGACAGCCGAGCGCAGCTTCACGGGCACGATCGCCGCGCGGGTGCAAAGTAACCTTGGTTTTCGTGTGCCCGGCAAGATTGTGCAGCGTTATGTGGACGTCGGGGTGCAGGTCAAGGCCGGGCAGCCGCTGATGCGCATCGACGAGACCGATCTGCGTCTCGCGCTGACTGCGAAACGAAACGCGGTCGCTGCCGCTGGGGCGGTGCTGACCCAGGCGCAGGCAGACGAGAGACGCTACGCCGCCTTGGTGAAAAACGGATTGGCGGCGACGCCGCAGCGCTACGAGCAGGCCAAGGCAGCGCTCGACACCGCCACCGCGCAGCTTGCCGCGGCGGAAGCGGACGCCAAGGTCGCGGAAAACGAAACGGTCTATTCCGTCCTGGTTGCCGATACCGATGGAACGGTCGTCGAAACGCTGGGCGAGCCGGGGCAGGTCGTGACGGCGGGGCAAACCGTGGTCCGGCTCGCACAGGCCGGCCCGCGTGAAGCGCTGGTATGGCTTCCGGAATTCCTCAGGCCGCAGCTCGGCGATATCGCCGATGCCAGTCTCTACGGAAACGAAAGCCGGCAGGACAAGGCGCAGCTTCGCCAGATCTCCGACGCTGCCGATCCGCAAACCCGCACCTACGAGGCGCGTTGGGTTCTGGATGGCGCTGCAGCGTCGGCGCCGCTGGGCGCGACGGTAACGATCAGGATCTCCAACGGCAGTGGCCAATCGCATGCCGCGGTGCCGGTCGGCGCCGTGTTGGACGATGGTAGCCGCACTGGCGTCTGGGTTTTCGATCAGACATCGTCGACCGTCCACTTCCGGCACGTGAAAATCGAACGGATGGGTGAGGAGGTCGCGGTGGTTTCCAGCGTCAAAGCAGGCGAGCCGGTCGTCGCTCTCGGCGCCCATCTGCTGCAGGACGGCGCCAGCGTGCGCACCAAGGTTGAACAGGCAGAGGCGGCAAACTGATGAACTCCAATCTTTCCGCGCTCGCCGTTCGCGAGCGGGCCGTCACCCTGTTCTTCATCGTTCTGCTGGCCGCCGCCGGCGCCTATGCATTTGTCAAGCTCGGGCGCGCCGAAGACCCCTCCTTCACCATCAAAACCCTGACCGTGACAGCGGTGTGGCCGGGCGCGACAGCGCGTGAAATGCAGGATCTGGTCGCCGAGCCGCTCGAGAAGCGTCTCCAGGAACTCACCTGGTACGATCGTGTCGAGACGACAACGCGGCCCGGCTACGCCTTTTTGACCGTCACTTTGAAGGACAGTACGCCGGCCACGGCCGTCGAGGAGGAATTCTATCAGGCCCGGAAGAAGCTCGGAGACGAGGCCGGCAACCTGCCCAGGGGCGTGCTCGGTCCCTTTGTCAACGACGAGTACTCCGATGTCAGCTTCGGGCTTTATGCCCTGAAGGCCAAGGGCATGCCGATGCGCGAGCTTGTGCGCCAGGCCGAGGTGATCCGCCAGGATCTTCTGCATGTTCCTGGAGTCAAGAAGATCAACATCCTCGGAGAGCGGCCCGAACAGATCTTTGTCGAATTCTCCTATGCCAAGCTCGCAACACTCGGCATTTCGGCCCAAGACATCGCGGCCGCCTTGCAGCGGCAAAACACCCTGACGCCGGCGGGGTCGATCGATACGCGTGGGCCCCAGGTGTTCATTCGCTTCGACGGCGCCTATGACAGCATCCAGGCGATATCAGACACGCCGATCGTTGCGGCCGGGCGGACGTTAAAGCTCTCGGATTTTGCCGACGTGCGGCGCGGGTATCAAGATCCGGCCACCTATCTCATTCGCCATGACGGCGAGCCGGCGATCATGCTGGCTGCTGTGATGCAGCAGGGCTGGAACGGTCTGGACCTCGGCAAGGCGCTGGAAGAAAGATCCGCCGCGATTGCAAAGACCTTGCCGCTCGGCATGACGCTCGCCAAGGTCAGCGACCAGGCCGTCAACATCGAGGAAGCCGTCGGCGAGTTCATGCTGAAATTCGCCATGGCGCTCGGCGTCGTGTTGTTCGTCAGCCTTGTCAGCCTCGGCTGGCGTGTCGGCATCGTCGTGGCTCTGGCCGTTCCTCTCACCCTTGCCGTCGTCTTCCTCATCATGCTGGAGACCGGCCGGTTCTTCGATCGCATCACCCTTGGTGCGCTCATCCTGGCGCTCGGCCTTCTGGTCGACGACGCCATCATCGCCATCGAAGTGATGGTGGTGAAGATGGAAGAGGGGATGGATCGCATCAAGGCGGCTGCCTATGCCTGGAGCCATACCGCGGCCCCGATGCTGTCGGGCACGCTCGTGACGATCATCGGGCTGATGCCGGTCGGCTTTGCCAGGTCGACCGCCGGCGAATATGCCGGCAACATCTTCTGGGTCGTCGGCTTTGCCCTGATCGTCTCCTGGATTGTCGCGGTGGTCTTCACGCCCTATCTCGGCGTCAAGATGCTGCCGGCGATCAAGCCGGTCGAAGGTGGCCATCACGCTATCTACAACACCCCGAATTACAGGCGCCTGCGGCGGCTGATCGAGTTGACCGTGCGCCACAAGTTCCTCACTTGTGCGGTGGTCGGCATCGCCATGGGGGCCTCCGTCGTTGGAATGGGATCGGTGAAAAAGCAGTTCTTCCCGACGTCGGACCGTCCCGAAGTCCTCGTCGAAGTCCGCATGCCCGAAGGCACCAGCATCGAGACGACGACGGCGACCGTTGCGAAGCTCGAAGGGTGGCTGCAGAAACAGCCGGAGGCAAAGACCGTGACCAGCTATGTCGGCCAGGGCGCTCCCCGCTTCTTCTTTGCCATGGCGCCGGAATTGCCGGATCCGTCTTTCGCCAAGATCGTCGTGCTGACCCCCGACGCCCACACACGCGAAGTCTTGAAGCTTCGGCTGCGCGCGGCCGTTTCCGACGGGCTCGCGCCTGAAGCCTATGTCCGCGTCACGCAGCTGGTCTTCGGTCCTTACACGCCGTTTCCGGTCGAATTCCGGATCGCCGGCCCGGATCCTGAGCAGCTGTACCAGATTTCCGACAAAGCCCTCGAGATCATGAAGAGCGTGCCGGATGTGCGCCAGGCAAACCGCGATTGGGGCAACCGCACGCCGGTGCTGCGCTTCGTTCCCGACCAGGATCGGTTGGGCCTAATCGGCCTGTCGCCGGCCGAGGCAGGTCAGCAACTGCAATTGCTGCTGAGCGGAATTCCGGTCACGGAGGTTCGCGAGAATATCCGCAACGTGCCTGTCGTTGCCCGCAGTGCCGGCGGCAACCGGCTTGACCCTTCACGATTGGCAGACTTCTCGCTGATGAGCCGGGATGGGCGGCAGATTCCGCTGGATCAGATCGGCCACTCGGAAATCCGCTTTGAAGAACCGATCCTGAAACGCCGCGATCGCACGCCGGTCATCACGATCCGCTCCGATATCAACGAGGCGTCACAACCGCCCGAAGTATCAGAGCAGATTCTCAAGGCGCTTCAGCCGCTGATCGCCTCGCTTCCCGTGGGATATCGGATCGAGATGGGCGGGAACATCGAGGAATCGCTCAAGGCCAATAACGCCCTGGTGAAAATCTTCCCGACGATGATTGCCGCCATGCTGATCGTTATCGTGCTGCAGGTTCGTAGCCTGTCGACGATGACCATGGTCATGCTGACGGGGCCACTCGGTCTTGCCGGCGCGGTCCCGGTCCTGCTGCTCTTCGACAAACCCTTCGGCTTCAATGCCATTCTCGGATTGATCGGGCTGGCCGGAATCCTGATGCGCAACACCCTGATCCTGACGGAACAGATCAAGGAGAATAAGGCCGCCGGTCTCGACGATTATCACGCCGTTATCGAGGCGACAGTGCAGCGGACGCGCCCGGTGATCCTGACCGCCCTTGCCGCCGTGCTTGCCTTCATTCCTCTGACGCACTCGGTGTTCTGGGGATCGATGGCATACACGCTGATCGGCGGAACGGCGGTCGGCACGGTGATGATCCTGCTCTTCCTTCCCGCTCTCTACGCCACCTGGTTCCGCATCAAGCCGACGAAAAACGAGAGCCATGAAAATTCATCGAAGGAGGTGGAGTTACCGACGGCAATTGCTGCCGAGTGATATTCTCCGGAGGCGGCGATGACTTTTGCGGATCCGATAGCAGGTGATCTCGAGCAGTCACGGACGCGGATTCTCGAGGTGGCGGAAAGATATTTTCGGCGGATCGGCTATCATAAGACGTCGGTCGCCGACATCGCCGCCGAACTCGGCATGAGCCGCGCCAATATCTATCGCTTCTTTCCCTCGAGGACAGCGATCAACAGTTCCGTCTGCGGACTTGTGGTCAAAGAGGTTGCTGAAATCGCTCTGGCGATTGCACGATCGGATGCGCCGGCGAGCAAAAGGCTGGCTGATCTTTTGGTCGCCATTCACCGGCACAGCACGAGAAGGCTTGCGGAGGACAGACCGATGCACGAGCTGCTCGTCGCCGCCATGGATGGAAGTTGGTCAACGATCAGCGCGCATAATGAGCAGATCCTAGCAATCCTCAAAGCCCTTGTCCGCGAGGGTCTGCAGACAGGAGAGTTCAATGTCGAAGACGTTGACGAAGCCGCGCGCGGCATCATCACCGCCTTCCTGCCGTTCTTCCATCCGCTTCTGGTTGAGCAGCGCGTCCAGGAGGGTGATGCCGCCGCAGTCAGCCTCCACGCCCAAATCCGCTTCATCATGAAAGCGCTCGGCACAGCGGACCTCGAGACGTCCCTGAAGGCGTGAAACCCTGCGTGACGGGCTTTGGGACGAAATGGTCGCGCGAAACCGAGCGGGGACCGCCGCTCCGAAATCCTGACCTCGTTGAGGCTCATGCTGCTCCGAGCCGTAATGTCGGCGGGCCGTCCGGCTCGGCGCCATGCCCTTGCGCGCTTGGAGGCGCGATCATCGGAAAAAATCTCCGTAAAGCAAAAAAACACTTGATTTTATATTTCGATTGACATCTAAAGCACGAATAGATGTCGATCGAAATCTTACGTGCTGAAATGCCAGGTTCTGAGGAACTGCCCCTTGGCGACAGGGGTGAAAGTTCCAACCTACTGTTGAAGTACGTCATTAACCAGTCGCGCCAAAAGCCAAGGAGCATGCATGTCCCAAAACAGAGTTGTCGTTATCACCGGAGCATCCTCCGGAATAGGTGAAGCGTCAGCCCGCCTTCTCGCACAACACGGCTTCCAGGTCTTTGGGGGCGTACGCAACCCTAACCGTGTCAACGCCATTCCCGGTGTGCGCTATGGGACTGTCGACGTGACCGATGACGTCTCGGTTTCAAATTTTGTTCAATGGGTTTTGTCCGAGGCAGGCAAGATTGACATCCTGGTCAACAATGCCGGCGTTTCGCTGGTCGGCCCTGTCGAGAACACGTCGCCTTCCGAAGCGCAAACGGTATTCGATGCCAATGTTTTCGGCCCTTTGCGCATGATCCGCGCTGCCTTGCCCTCCATGCGCGCCGCCCGCAGCGGGCTGATCATCAATATCAGCTCGGTCCTCGGATTCCTGCCGGCACCGTTCATGGGAATATATGCGAGCAGCAAGCATGCGCTCGAAGGATTGTCGGAGTCGCTGGATCATGAGATTCGTGAGTTCAACGTGCGCGTCGTGCTGGTTGAGCCGACCTTCACAAACACCAAACTCGATGTAAACGCGGCACAGACCGAGGCACCCTTGGGAGCCTACGCAGCGCAGGCGGACGCGACCATCAAGACGGTGCAGGCCCAGATCAAAACCGCGCCGTCGCCTGTAAAGGTTGCGGAGAAGATATTGGCGGCAATCAACGGACCATACAAAATGCGTCAACCGGCCGGCGGCCAGGCGACGCTTCTAAGCCGGTTGCGCAGGTTCATGCCGGCAAACGCGGTCGACAGCAGCCTGCGCAAGACGTTCGGCTTCGGAAAGCGTACTGCGTCCTAAGTCTTGCCCAAACTTGCGGATGTCGTCGGCCGGCCTCCTTTACCAAGCTCGAAAAGTTCAGCGCGCCCGAGCGACTGGCGGAATAGGCTTGCATAAATTTTCGGCTGGCCGGCGGCGCTCAACCCATGCGTTCGGAAGCGTAGCTGCCGGGGCTTGCCGGGAAGACCACGGTTCTATTGCCGTTGATAAAGGTGCGATGGTGGATATGGGCGTGGATGGCGCGGGCCAGCACCTGGCTTTCGACGTCGCGGCCGATCGAGACGTAGTCGTCGGGCGACTGCGCATGGGTAATGCGCGCCGTATCCTGCTCGATGATCGGGCCTTCGTCGAGGTCGGCGGTGACGTAATGGGCGGTGGCGCCGATCAGTTTGACGCCGCGGCCATAGGCCTGCTTGTAAGGGTTGGCGCCCTTGAAGCTCGGCAGGAAGGAATGGTGGATGTTGATGATCTTGCCCGACATCTTCTGGCACATCTCGTCCGACAGGATCTGCATGTAGCGGGCAAGCACGATCAGTTCGGTGCCGGTCTGCTCGGCCACCTCCATGATATGGGCTTCGGCCTGCACCTTGTTGGCCTTGGTGACCGGAATATGGTGGAAGGGGATGTCGTGGTTGACCACGACCTTCTGGTAGTCGAAATGGTTGGAGACGACGCCGACGATGTCGATCGGCAGCGCGCCGATCTTCCAGCGGTAGAGCAGGTCATTGAGACAATGGCCGAAGCGCGACACCATCAACAGCACCTTCATGCGGCTTTCGCTGTCGTGGAATTCGTATTCCATCGAAAAGGGCGCGGCGACGGCGGCAAAATCGGCGCCGATCTCTGAGCCGGAAAGACCTTCTTCGGAGATGAAGGAGACGCGCATGAAGAACTTGCCGGTATCGAGATCGTCGAACTGCGAGCTGTCGATGATGTTGCAGCCCTTCTCCGCCAGATAGCTCGAAATCGCCGCAACGATGCCGCGCGTCGATGTGCAGGATACGGTCAGTACGATGTTTTTCATGCTGTCTCTTCCTTCGAGATCAGGTGCCGAGGATGCGATCACGCCGAAGCTTGTCGCTCCGGCATGTCGGCGGTCTTAAAGACATCCGTCGGCCGCTCAGATGTCGAGCGTGCTGTCGCGTTCCCATTGGGTGAAATGCGAGCAGTAGGCATTCCATTCCCGATGCTTCAGCTTCAGATAGGCGGCGGAAAATTCCGCCCCCATCGCCTGCTTCAGGCCCTCGTCGTCATCATAGGCGCGTAGCGCATCGAGAAGGTTGAGCGGCAGGCGCGGCGCGTCCTTCACCAGATGGCCCTCGGCATACATGTCGATATCGTAGTGCCGGCCGGGGTCTGCCTGGCTGCGGATGCCGTCGAGGCCGGCGGCGATGATGATCGCCTGCAGCAGGTAGGGATTGACCGCCCCATCAGGCAGGCGCAGCTCGAAACGTCCCGGTCCCGGAACGCGCACCATGTGGGTGCGGTTGTTGCCCGTCCAGGTGACGGTGTTCGGCGACCAGGTAGCGCCCGATGTGGTGCGCGGCGCGTTGATGCGCTTGTAGGAATTGACCGTCGGATTGGTAACCGCGGCAAGTGCGGAGGCATGCTTCATGATGCCGCCGAGGAAGGTCTTGCCCTGAGCAGAGAGCCCGAAAGCCATCTCCTTGTCCGCGAAGGCGTTGACTTTGCCATCGAGGTCCCAGACCGAGATATGGGCGTGGCAGCCGTTTCCGGTCAGTCCCTTGAAGGGCTTCGGCATGAAGGTAGCGCGAAGCCCGTGCTTTTCGGCGACCGACTTGACCATGAACTTGAAGAAGGAGTGCTTGTCCGCCGTCTTCAGAACATCGTCATATTCCCAGTTCATCTCGAACTGGCCGTTCGCATCCTCGTGGTCGTTCTGATAGGGCTTCCAGCCGAGTTCGAGCATATAGTCGCAGATCTCGGCGATGACGTCGTAGCGGCGCATCACCGCCTGCTGATCGTAGCAGGGCTTTTCGGCGGTATCGTACTGATCCGAGATCACTGAGCCATCGGCGGAAATGAGAAAGAATTCCGGCTCGACGCCGGTTTTGACCCGCAGCCCTTCTTTCGCAGCCTCAGCGACCAGCCTCTTCAGCAGTACACGCGGCGCCTGTTCGACCGGCTGATCGTCCATGACGCAGTCGGCCGCGACCCATGCGACGTCCTTCTTCCATGGGAGCTGGATGACGGAGGAGGCATCGGGAACCGCGAACAGGTCGGGATGGGCGGGCGTCAGGTCGAGCCAGGTGGCAAAGCCCGCAAAGCCGGCGCCATCTTTCTGCATATCGGCAATGGCTTCGGCGGGGACCAGCTTGGCGCGTTGGCCGCCGAACAGGTCGGTATAGCTGATCATGAAATATTTGATGCCTTTGTCTCTGGCAAAAGCAGCAAGGTCCAGTGTCATTTTCGTTCCCCTTTGGATTTCTTGGAGACACCTTGGTTATGGATACGGAACGGCCGGGACGTTTGCCCGGCCGGTAGAAATCAAAAGCCCCCTTTGCCGGGGATCCAGTTGGTGCCGGCGAGCGGCACTTGCGCCATGGCGGATGCCTCGATCGTCAGTGCGACGAGGTCTTCCGGCTCGAGGTTGTGCAGATGGTTCTTGCCGCAGGCCCGCGCAATCGTCTGCGCCTCGAGCGTCATCACCTTGAGGTAGTTGGCAAGGCGGCGGCCGGCCGCAACCGGGTCGAGGCGCTTTGCGAGCTCCGGATCCTGGGTGGTGATCCCGGCCGGATCCTTGCCTTCATGCCAGTCGTCATAGGCGCCGGCTGTCGTGCCGAGTTTCTGATATTCCTCTTCCCAGTGCGGATCGTTGTCGCCGATGGCGACAAGTGCCGCCGTGCCGATCGCGACTGCATCGGCGCCGAGCGCCAGCGCCTTGGCGACGTCGGCGCCGGAACGGATGCCGCCCGAAACGATCAGCTGCACCTTCCGATGCATGCCGAGTTCCTGCAGCGCTTGGACGGCCGGGCGAATGCAGGCAAGTGTCGGCATGCCGACATTCTCGATGAAGACGTCCTGGGTGGCCGCGGTGCCGCCCTGCATGCCGTCGAGCACGACGACGTCGGCGCCCGCCTTCACGGCAAGGGCGGTGTCGTAATAGGGACGCGCGCCGCCGATCTTGACGTAGATCGGCTTTTCCCAATCGGTGATCTCGCGCAGCTCCATGATCTTGATTTCAAGATCGTCGGGGCCGGTCCAGTCGGGATGGCGGCAGGCCGAGCGCTGGTCGATACCCTTCGGCAGGTTGCGCATATTGGCGACGCGGTCGGAGATCTTCTGACCGAGCAGCATGCCGCCGCCGCCGGGCTTGGCGCCCTGGCCGACCACGACTTCGATCGCATCGGCGCGGCGCAAATCCTTCGGGTTCATGCCGTAGCGCGACGGCAGGTACTGATAGACCAGCGTCTGCGAATGGCCGCGTTCCTCATCGGTCATGCCGCCGTCGCCAGTCGTGGTCGAGGTGCCTGATATCGTCGCGCCGCGGCCGAGCGCTTCCTTGGCATTGCCGGAAAGCGCGCCGAAGCTCATGCCGGCAATGGTGATCGGCGTCTTGAGCGTGATCGGCTTCTTGGCGAAACGCGAGCCGAGCACCACCGTCGTGTCGCACTTCTCGCGATAACCTTCGAGCGGATAGCGCGAGATCGAGGCGCCGAGAAACAGCAGATCGTCGAAATGCGGAACCTTGCGCTTGGTGCCGGCGCCGCGGATGTCATAGATCCCGGTCGCGGCCGCCCGGCGGATTTCGGCGAGCGTATAATCGTCGAAGGTCGCGGACTTGCGGGGCGGGGTATAGGGGTTGTGATAGCTCATGGGGATCCCTCGCCTCAATACGCGTCGGCGTTGTCGATGTTGAAATTGTAGAGCTTGCGGGCCGAGCCGTAGCGCTTGAACTCTTCGGGCCTGACGTCGGTCACCCCTGCGCGCTCGAGCAGCTCGGCAAGCTTCTCCAGATGCTCCCGCCGCATCTCTTTCTCGATGCAATCGGAGCCGAGGCTCTTGACCTCGCCGCGGACGAAAAGCTTGGCTTCGTAGAGCGAATCCCCCAGCGCATCCCCGGCGTCGCCGAGCACGACGAGATGGCCGGACTGGCCCATGAAGGCCGACATGTGGCCGATGCTGCCGTGAACGACGATGTCGATGCCCTTCATCGAAATGCCGCAGCGCGAGGCCGCATTGCCCTTGATGACGAGCAGGCCGCCGCGGCCGGTGGCGCCGGCATACTGGCTGGCGTCGCCTTCGATGACGACGGTGCCGGACATCATGTTTTCGGCAACGCCCGGACCGGCCGAACCATGAACCGTCACCCTGCCGCCATCATTCATGCCGGCGCAGTAATAACCGACCGATCCTCTGACGGAGACCGTGACGGGGCTGTCGATGCCGACAGCGACGGCATGGCTGCCGCGCGGGTTGATGACTTCGAATTCGGTGTCGTTGGCGCCTTTCGAAAGGGCGTGCAGGGCGCTGTTCAACTCGCGAAGCGGGGTGTTGGAAAGGTCGAATATGGGCATTGAATCCTCGTTGGAATCCTCGTTTGTCTGGGAGACGGTTTCAGCCGTCTCCTGTTTTCAGGCGCCCCTCAGGCGGCCTTGTCGTGATCCCAGAAATAAACGGTCGCCGGCTCCGGCTCCCAGACACGGGCATTCTCGATGCCGGGAAGGTTGACCAGCGCGCGGTATTCCGAGCCGAAGGCGACATATTGGTCGGTCTCGGCCATGACGGCGGGCTTGCAGGCGATCGGGTCGCGCACCACGCCGAAGCCGGATTTGGTGCCGACGACGAAGGTGAAGAAGCCGTCGACATCGTCGAGCGCGCCAGTCAGCGCCTGGCCGAGATCCTTGCCCTTGGCCATTTCGGCCGTCAGATAGGCGGCGGCGACTTCGGAATCGTTCTGCGTCTCGAAGGTCATGCCTTCGCGGATGAGTTCGCGGCGCAGATTGTTGTGGTTGGAGAGCGAGCCGTTGTGCACGAGGCACTGGTCGGCGCCGGTCGAGAACGGATGGGCGCCGAGCGTGGTGACGGCGGATTCGGTCGCCATGCGGGTATGGCCGATGCCGTGGGTGCCGCCCATGGCGCGGACGTCGAACCGCTTCACGACGTCTTTCGGAAGGCCGATTTCCTTGTAGATCTCGACGCTTTCGCCCGACCCCATCAGACGGACCGCCGGACGGATCTCTTCGAGCGCCTTGCGCACGGTTCCAAGCTTGGAGGCATCAAGCTCGATGACCGCATGCGTGCTCTTGATCGATACCTCGGCTTTGATGCCGGCCTTCTCGAGGTCGGCGGCGAGGCCTTCGAAGTCCGCGCCCGGATTGGCGGACTGGATGGTGATCTTCGCCCTGCCCTCGGCAGCACCGCCATAGATCGCGATGCCGGCCGAATCCGGTCCGCGATCCGTCATGGTGATCAGCATATCCGAGAGCAGATTTCCCAGCTGAGATTCAAGGCTCTTGTCCTTGAGGAACAGTCCAACAATGCCGCACATAGCGCGTGCCTCCGTTCATGTTGAGAAAGGAGTAGCAGGTCTGTTTCAGAGCATCAACTGGGAAGAATAAATTTTTCTTTTAAGGCAAGTCAGCTTCTGGAGTTCTGTTGGGGATAACTGATGATCGAGAGGTACTTGCTCGGCAGCTTCACCAGCTGTTCCGGCCCATGCGGCGCATCGGCATCGAAGAACAGGCTGTCGCCCGGCTGCATCTGGAAAAGCTGGTCGCCGTGGCGGTAGATAACCTCGCCTTCGAGCATATAGAGAAACTCCATGCCTTCGTGCTGGAACGTCGGGAAGACGTCGGAATCGGCGGTCAGTGTGATGAGATAGGGCTCGACGATGACGCCACTGGTATTATTGTCGATATGGCCGAGCAGATTATATTGATGGCCGGCCCGCGTGCCGCGCCGTTCGAGCTCGATACCCTGCCCCGCCTTGACGAAGACGGCGTTGCGCGGCTCCTCATAGCGGCGGAAGAAAGCGGTCATCGGCACGCCGAGCGCCCGTGACAGCGATTGCAGTGTCGTCAGCGAGGGCGAGATGTTGCCGTTTTCGATCTTCGACAGCATGCCGAGCGAAATGCCGGTCGCGGCCGCGAGATCGGTGACGGTGATGCCGAGTTTTTTGCGGTAGGCGCGCACCTCATGGCCGATCGCCATTTCGAGGTTGTTTTCCTTCGGTTCCCGAACTGCGTGCGGATCCTGGGAAAAGGGCGTGCGTCCGCCATGCGCCTCGTCCGGTTGAGTTGCCGCTTCACGCTTGGTTTTCATGCTGCCGCCTTCGCTTTTGACCGAGGCCAACCCTATCGTCATAGTGAAATTTTCTCAACCGTGAAGAAAACCTATTCCCGCCGCGCCTCGCGCGGAGCGATGCCATAGGCGGCGCGGAACATCCGGGAAAAATGGCTGAGATTGGAAAAGCCGGTGGCGACCGCGATCTCCGAGACGGAAAGCGGGCTCTGTTTCAGCAGGCGATGGGCATGCTGCAGCCTGATCCGATGGTATTGATCGAGAAAGGTGGTGCCGAGATGGGCTGAGAAGAGCCGGTCGAGATGGCGGGTGGTGACGCCGGCGATGCGTGCCATGGCGGCGCGGCCGAGCGGCATCTCGATCGTCTCCTCCATGCGTTCGAGAACGCTGAGCAGCCCGGGATGATGGACGCCGTAGCGCTCGGCCAGCGAGGCGCGCTGGGGGGCGGCGGGCTCGTTGACCTCGGTGTGAAGATACCAGTCGCTGACGCGTCGGGCGAAGTCCGGTCCCATGCGCTCGGCGATCAGCACATGCATCATGTCGAGCGGTGCGATGCCGCCGCCGCAGGTGATGCGGTTGCCGTCGATCATGAAGCGCGCCTGGTGTGGCGTGAGGTCCGGGAAGGCCTCGAGAAGGGCGGCGGCATGTTCCCAATGGATGGTAAAATCGCGGCCGGCAAGCAGTCCGGCGGCCGCCATCAGATAGGGCCCTCCCGAAATGCCGCCGATCCTGACACCTTCGCGCGACAGCTGCCTCAGGCAGGCAAGCACGCCGGGATAACGCCAGTCGCGCGGCAAGCCGCCGGCGCAGACGAAGGCCGTGCCGAGGCCGGAACCCCTTGCCGGAAGCGGTTCGGCCGGCACGCTGACGCCCGAGGACGAGAGCACCGGCGCGCCGTCCGGCGAGAAGATCGACAGGCGATAGATCTCTCGTCCGGCCAAAAGGTTTGCCGCTCTGAGCGGCTCGGTCGCCGAGGCATAGGACATCAGCGCAAATCCCGGGATCAGGATGAAGCCGATCTCCTGGACATTTCTATTATCGGATGAGGACATGTCTCTTTTCTAACCATTCATGTCCTAATTGCGCAAGTCGCGCGTCGCCTTTCTGGCATCATGCGGTCGTTCCATTCGGATTGACCCATGCGCTACTCCGCTCTTTCGATTTTCCTCAACGGCCTTCGCGGCAACAAAAGCTGGGCGCCCGCCTGGCGCGACCCGGCGCCGAAGCCGCATTATGATATCGTCATTGTCGGCGGCGGCGGTCACGGCCTTGCCACCGCCTATTACCTCGCCAAGGAATTCGGCATCACCAATGTCGCCGTGCTCGAAAAGGGCTATCTCGGCTCCGGCAATATCGGCCGGAACACCACGATCATCCGCTCGAACTATTTGCTTCCCGGCAACAATCCCTTCTACGAGCTGTCGATGAAGCTTTGGGAAGGGCTGGAGCAGGACTTCAATTTCAACGCCATGGTCTCGCAGCGCGGCGTGCTCAACCTCTTCCATTCCGATGCGCAGCGCGATGCCTATACGCGCCGCGGCAACGCCATGCGGCTGCACGGTGTCGATGCCGAGCTTCTCGATAGGCAGGCGGTGCGCACAAAACTGCCCTTCCTCGATTTCGACAATGCGCGTTTCCCGGTGATGGGCGCCCTGTTCCAGCCGCGTGGCGGCACGGTGCGCCACGATGCGGTCGCCTGGGGTTATGCGCGCGGCGCCGACAGCCGCGGCGTCGACATCATCACCCAGTGCGAGGTCACCGGCATCCGCACCGAAAACGGTCAGGTCACCGGCGTCGAGACCAGCAGGGGCTTCATCGGCTGCGCCAAGCTGGCGCTGGCGGCGGCCGGCAATTCCACCGTCGTCGCCGATATGGCGGGCCTCCGTCTGCCGATCGAAAGCCATGTGCTGCAGGCCTTCGTCTCCGAAGGGTTGAAGCCGTTCATCGACAATGTCGTCACCTTCGGCGCCGGACATTTCTACGTCTCGCAGTCCGACAAGGGCGGCCTCGTCTTCGGCGGCGATATCGACGGCTATAATTCCTATGCCCAGCGCGGCAATCTGGCGACCGTCGAACATGTCGCCGAAGCCGGCGTGGCGATGATCCCTTCGCTGTCGCGGGTGCGTTATCTCCGTTCCTGGGGCGGGGTGATGGACATGAGCATGGACGGCTCGCCGATCATCGACCGCACCCATATCGACAATCTCTATCTCAACGCCGGCTGGTGCTACGGCGGCTTCAAGGCAACGCCCGCCTCCGGCTTCTGCTACGCCCATCTGATCGCCCGCAACACGCCGCATCAGACGGCCCGCGCCTTCCGGCTCGACCGTTTCGCCCGCGGCTATCCGATCGACGAAAAGGGCGTCGGCGCCCAGCCCAATCTGCACTGAGGACATTTGACAATGGCGAGCCTGATTTCCTGTCCCCATTGCGGCGCCCGGCCAAAGGAGGAATTCTCGATCCGCGGCGATGCCGGCCTCGTCAGGCCGGCGCCGGATGCCGGGGCGGAGGCCTGGTTCGACTATGTCTATCTGCGCGACAACCCGCGCGGCCGGCACAGCGAATATTGGCACCATTCCTCCGGATGCCGCCGCTGGCTGATCGTCGAACGCGATACCATTACCCATAAGGTCCATCACGTCAGGGATGCCGCACTTACCAAGCTCGGCGGAGAACCGGCATGACGAGCTTCCGTCTTTCCTCCGGCGGCCGGATCGACCGCGCCACGACACTCGGTTTCACCTTCGACGGCAAGGCGCTGGAAGGCCATCCGGGCGATACGCTCGCCTCGGCGTTGCTTGCCAACGGCATCCAGCTCGTCGGCCGCAGCTTCAAATATCACCGCCCGCGCGGCATCCTGACGGCGGGTGCGGCCGAACCGAACGCGCTGGTGACGACAGGCAGCGGCGGGCGCACCGAACCGAATACGCGCGCGACCATGATCGAGCTCTACGAGGGGCTGACGGCAAAGAGCCAGAACCGCTGGCCTTCGCTCGGCTTCGATATCGGCGCGGTCAACGGCCTGCTCTCGCCCTTCCTCAGCGCCGGTTTCTACTACAAGACCTTCATGTGGCCGGCAGCACTCTGGGAAAAGCTCTACGAGCCGGTGATCCGCAAGGCGGCCGGCCTCGGCAGAGCTTCCTATGAGGCCGATCCCGATATTTATGAGAAATGCTGGGCGCACTGCGATCTGCTGGTGATCGGCGCCGGCCCCGCCGGTCTTGCCGCAGCACTGACCGCCGGCCGCGCCGGAGCGCGCGTCATCCTTGCCGACGAAGGCGCCGAACTCGGCGGCAGCCTGCTTTCCGAGAGCGGCGCTGTCGAGAGCAAGCCGGCGGACACGCTTCCCGCTGAGCTGCTGGCCGAGCTCGAAGGGCTGGCGAATGTGCGCCGCCTGCCGCGCATGACCGTCTTCGGCTGGTACGACGACAATGTCTTCGGCGCCGTCGAACGTGTGCAGAAGCATGTGGCGCTGCCCGATCCGGACCGCCCGGTCGAACGCTTGTGGCGCATCGTCGCCCGTCAGGCAATCCTGGCGACGGGCGCCGAGGAGCGGCCGCTGGTCTTCGGCGGCAACGATATTCCGGGCGTGATGATGGCGGGCGCCATGCGCAGCTATCTCAACCGGCAGGCTGTTGCGCCGGGCAGAAGTACGGTGGTCTTTACCACCAATGATGCCGGTTACCGCACCGCCGCCGATCTTGAGGCCGCCGGCCTCGCCATCACGGCGATCGTCGACAGCCGCGCGGACGGGGGAAAGACCTGGCAGGGTCGCGCCGACGTGCTGAGGGGCGCCCGGATCGTTGATGCCCATGGCGGCCAGCGCCTCAACGGCGTCAGCGTCGAAACCGCAAGCGGCACCCGCCGCATCGAAGCCGATGCGCTGGCCATGTCGGGCGGCTGGAGTCCGGTCATCCACCTTGCCTGCCATCGCGGCGCAAAGCCGCAATGGTCGGACGAGGCCGCGGCGTTTCTGCCGCCGGCTGCGCAGGAAGGCCTTGCCGTTGCCGGCTCGGCTGCCGGTCTTGTCGAAACCGCTGCCTGCCTTGGCGATGGTGCGGCAAAGGCGGCTGCCGCCCTGAAGGCGATCGGCTTTGCGGCGGCGGAACCGGCCTTTGCCGCCGCCTCGGAAGCGGCGCGAGGCTCAAAGCCCCTCTGGTCCGTCAAGGGCTCGAAGGGCAAGGCCTTCATCGATTATCAGAATGACGTCCATCTCAAGGATCTCGGCCTCGCGGTGCGCGAAGGCTACGGCCATGTCGAGCTTGCCAAGCGCTATACGACATCAGGCATGGCGACCGATCAGGGCAAGCTTTCCAACGTCAACGCTATCGGCATTCTGGCCGAGGCGCGCGGCGTTTCGCCCGCCGAAGTGGGAACGACGACCTTCCGGCCTTTCTATACGCCGGTCTCCTTCGGCGCTCTGACCGGGGCATCGCGCGGCAAGGATTTCCAGCCGGCGCGCAAATCGCCGCTGCACGGCTGGGCTCAGAAGAACGGCGCGGTCTTCGTTGAAACCGGCCTCTGGTATCGTTCCTCCTGGTTCCCGCTCGCAGGCGAAACGACATGGCGCGAAAGCGTCGACCGTGAAGTGTTGAACATCCGCAAAAATGCCGGCCTCTGCGACGTCTCGACCCTCGGCAAGATCGAAATCTTCGGCAAGGATGCCGCGATCTTCCTCGATCGGGTCTATTGCAACGGCTTCGCCAAGCTTGCCGTCGGCAAGGCGCGTTACGGCATCATGCTGCGCGAGGACGGCTTCATCTATGACGACGGCACCACCAGCCGCTTCAGCGACGAGCATTTCTTCATGACGACGACGACGGCGCTTGCCGCCGGGGTGCTCACCCATCTCGAATTCTGCGCCCAGACGATCTGGCCGGAGCTCGACGTCTGCTTCGCCTCCTCCACCGATCAATGGGCGCAGATGGCCGTTGCCGGGCCGAAGTCCCGCGCCATCCTTTCCGAGATCGTCGACGAGGATATCTCCGATGCCGCCTTCCCCTTCATGAGCGCCCGCAAGGTGTCGCTATTCGCAGGCCGTCTCGAGGGCCGGCTGTTCCGGATTTCCTTCTCCGGCGAACTCGCCTACGAATTGGCCGTGCCGGCCGGCTACGGCGAGAGCGTTGCCGACGCCATCATGGCGGCCGGGGAAAAACATGGCATCTGCGCCTACGGCGCCGAAGCGCTCGGCGTCCTGCGCATCGAAAAGGGCCATGTCACCCATGCCGAGATCAACGGCACGGTCACCCCGGGCGATCTCGGTTTCGGCCGCATGGTGTCATCGACCAAGCCGGATTTCATCGGCAAGGCGATGCTTGCCCGTGACGGCCTGCAGGATCCCGAGCGCCCGCGCCTTGTCGGCGTCAAGCCGCTCAACCCGGCAAGTGGCTTCCGCACCGGCTCGCATATCCTTGCCGAAGGCGCTGCGGCGACGCTCGAAAACGACCAGGGTTACGTTACATCGAGCGCCTTCTCGCCGAGCCTCGGCCATACGATCGGCCTGGCGCTGGTCCGGCGCGGGCCGGAGCGCATCGGCGAAAAGGTGACGGTCTGGAACGGGCTGCGCAATGAATTCACCGATGCGGTGCTCTGCCATCCCGTCTTCATCGATCCCGAAAACGAGAAGCTCCATGCCTGATCTTCCCCAGCACAAACCGGTTCTTGCCGGAACGGTATATAGTGGCATTTCCGGAGCAGGCATCCGGCTGGAGGCCCTGCCGGAAGGCCATCTCCTGCACGTGCTCGGCACGATCGAGTCGGCGGCACTTGCCGCGGAATTGGCCAAAGCCGGCTTTACCAACAGTTCGATCCGCAAAGCCGGCTTCCGCCAATGGTTCGTCGCCGGCAACGAGCCGCTTTCCCCCGCCAGCCTTGCCGCCCTTGCGGCAGTACTCGCGGGAAAAGCCGTCGTCATGGACCAGAGCCACGGACGCGTGCGCATCGGCATATCAGGCCGCTCCTCGCGGCTGCTTCTCTCAAAAGGCACCGCCATCGATCTCGATCCCGCCGTTTTCCCGGAAGGCAGTTCGGCGATGACCATGATGGGTCACATCTCCGTACAGATCGTCCGCACCGGCGATGACAGCTTCGAACTCACCGTTCTGCGCAGCTTCGCCGAAAGCCTCTGGGACGAACTCAGGCATATGGCGGCGAGCGCTGAAAAGGAAGGCGCGTGAGGGCCGTGCCGGCACAAGATCGACGATTGAGGGGAATAGCTGGAAGGTTCAACTTTCCGGCGCGGTGGCACCCAGCCGTTGACCGTCGAGCCAACACGAGAATTCGCTACGGCGGAGAGGATGGCGGCGAAATTTTTAGGGACTGACGATGGAGCAGATGGCAAGCGGTGCCCCAATCACACCTCGTGGCAGCCTAGATAATGCCGCGAGATAAATTCTTTGAGCATGATTGATCGAACCGTTATCTCGAATCGGATTCACGCTTCAACGCGGGGATCGCGAACGCCAGTAGCGAAATCATTGGCAAAGGCTGTGTTGGGTCCGAACCCAATGGCGTTGCACCCATCAGAGCGGACAATCAAATCTATTAGTAAATCGCGTTTGACGGCGTGGAACGGCTGAACAATTGATAAATTCAGCCAAAAATAATTCGGAAGGCGATAAAAGAGGGTGCTGTGAAAAGATGAACGACCCGATACACCCTGCACGCCAAATCCCGTTTCCCGACCTTATCGCTGGCTTGAAGCGAGCCCAAGGGCTCGGCCATGTCCATCGCCGTCAGAACGCAACCGGTACTTTGCAGCTCTACATCTATACCCCCCGGTGCGTATATGAGGATGGTTGGGATCAGTTTTCGCTGATCGCTCGCGGTCTCATTGTGGACGAGGGCGCTGGTCGGGTCGTTGCCACGCCGTTTCCGAAGTTTTTCAATGTCGACGAGCGGCATGGCAAAGTACCCGATCTGCCGTTTGAGGCGTTCGAAAAGCTCGATGGTAGTCTGATAATCGTGTTCAATGATGCTGGCCGTTGGCACGCAGCCACCAAAGGCGCGTTCGCCTCCGAACAGGCCCTATGGGCTCAAGCACGCTTGGATGCCCACGATCTCTCAGGTCTGTCGCCGGATACGACATATCTGTTCGAGGCGGTATATCCGGAAAACAGAATGGTCGTGCGATATGCGGAGCCTGCCATGGTGATGTTGGCGGCCTACCACGCTTCAGGTCTTGAAGTAACCTACGACGAGGTTCGAACGACCAGCCAAGCGTTGGGATGGCGTGCGGCCGAACGCCATGAGTTCGGGAATATGGCGGACATGATGCTCCATACTGCAACGCTCCCACGCGACAACGAGGGATTTGTCGTTAGATTCACAAATGGCTTGCGCCTCAAACTCAAAGGCTCCGAGTACCGTCGTATCCATGCGTTGATCTCACGCTGCACGCCATTGGCAATCTGGGAAGCAATGGCCGCCGGGGACGACATGGCCGCGATTCGTCGTGATTTGCCGGAAGAGTTTTGGAGCGATTTTGACAACATCGTACTCCTCCTGACGAAGGAATACGCGGCGATGGAAAGGAAGGTCGCTGAACTGGCAGCATCTGTCGCCCATCTTTCCGATAAAGAGTTGGGATTGTCGCTCAATTCACTGCTTGCTGACGTGGGTCCTTACGTTTTTGGCTTGCGAAAAGCAGGTGCAATCGTAGGCAAGTCCCGAGACGCGTTGATGCGTTCCATCAGACCCACTGGCAACGTGTTGCCAGGTTACCAGCCGTCATATGCCATGGGGCGTGTGATTGATGAGGCAACATCGTAGATTTGCAGCGTACAGTAGCTCTGGCGTGAATGCAGGATTGGAGAAGGTCTCGGCTGAGAGGTTCCTTCGGCTGTGACATTGAAGCAATAATGCGTTAAATAGCGGCAACAAGTGGAACGTGTGCTTTGCTTCAGAAGGTTTTCGATAGGTGAACCTCACGCCCAGACTTTCTGGTCGTGAAAACCTCCAATGTACTCTCCATGGAGAAACTCCCGTTGCTCGTCCATGGAAAGCCGATCACAGATTAGCCCAGACAGGGCAACGTGGGAGTGAAACACCGGTTACCACAAGCCTTTATCCGGCTTTCCGAATGTCCTCGAATCTGAGACTGAAGCGCGCGAGATATTTACTCAGGCGGTCGGCGTCGTTGCTGCTCTTTTTCTCAAGTCGCGTGATCGCAAACAAGGCTCTGCCCGCAGCACTTGCCGTGGCATGTTGACGGCAGGTATGAAGAACAGCGGCAAGCTGGGCTGCGTCAAAGTGATCGAGGCGAGTAGCAGCTTCTGCACCCAGCACGTCTTCGATGATTAGGTCCATCTTGCCGTCGTCACTCGAACCGCGCCAAAACGCATTCAGCCGTCGGACTTCATCATCGACGACGTCAATCGTGATGCGTCCATGCGGCGCGAGGGTCGCCATGCGGGTCACCGAAGCCGACAGGTCGCGAAAGTTGGCACTCCAGACTGCTTGCGGGCCAGTTGCGAAACTAAGATAGCGTTCGCGTGCTTCCTTGTTGAACGTAACATTTTCGCCTTCTCGTTCCAGATAGCGCCTGAGCTCGAAGTCGAGATTGGGCTCTATGTCCTCCTTGCGCTCGCGCAGGGCCGGCCGATGTGTCGGAACTGCCGAGTGCCTACAAGAGCGCTGCGAACGTGCGGGCGCAGATCGAGCACTACGGTCTCGCCGAAGTGGTCGACGAGGTGATCCCCTACGGGAGCATCATGGCCGGCGACTGGCAGCAGAATGCGCCCTGGCGTAAAAAGCGCCGGTAAACAACCGGGGAAGGCAAACACGCTTGCCTTCCCTTCCCTCGAAGGCACCAGATTCCGAACGTCTGCCAATAGGCTTCAAGCCGTTTCCCGCGCGGCAGGCGTCATCCATTCGGCGCGCTCTGCACCTTGCAGCTCTTCCACCGCATCGGCGGCAAAGCTCGGCACGACACCGGTCCACAGCAGTGCGCCATCGGGATTGGAATGTCCGTCGCCCTCGAGCTTGTAGATGCTCTCGACGATATACTGGCCGTCCTCGTTGAGGCCCTTGATCTCGGAAATCTCGATCACCCGGCGTCGTCCGGTGCGCTTGAAACGGGCGATTTGCACGACGACGTCGACGGCAGAGGCGATCTGGGCGCGCAGCGGTCGGAGCGGCATGTCGATATCCGACATCAGCGCCAGCGTTTCCAGCCGGTGCAGGGCGTCGTAGGGCGTGTTGGCATGCACCGTCGACAGGCTGCCGCTATGGCCCGAGGTCATCGCCTGGATCATATCGAGCGCCTCGCCGCCGCGGCACTCGCCGACGATGATGCGGTCGGGCCGCATGCGCAGCGACGAGCGGAACAGGTCGCGGATGCTAGCGCCGCCGCGACCGAAACGGTCGGGCTTCGTGACTTCGAGATAGACCACGTGTTCCTTGCGGATCTGCAGTTCCGAGGTGTCCTCGATGACGATGATGCGCTCGTGATCGGCAAAGGCTTCCGACAGCGCGTTCAGCATCGTCGTCTTGCCGGTGCCGGTGCCGCCGGAGATGATGACGTTCTTCTGCAGCCCGACGGCCGCCTGCAGCAGCGTCAGCGACTGCTCGGTCAGACTGCCCTGGGTGACGAGATCGCGAATGCTGCGATGTTCCTTCAAAAAGCGGCGGATGGAGATGCAGAGCCCGGTGCGGGCAGCCGGCGGCTGGATCATCTGCACGCGCGAACCATCCGGCAGGCGCGCCTCGACGCTCGGCTCCTCCGGCGTCAGCCGTTTGCCGGAGAATTGCGCGATGCTGCGCGCGGCCGATTCCAGATCCTCGCGGCTGGCGAACCGCGTGTCGGCGCGTTCGAGCTTGCCGCGCCGTTCGACGAAGATATCGGATGTCCCGTTGATCAGGATTTCGGAAACGCTCGGATCGTCGAGCAGGAAGCGGATCGGACCCAAGAGCTTGTCCAGCGCCCGGGTCAGGACCTGGAAGGTCGCCTGTTCGGCGGCGTCGTCGGAAACGGCCTTCATCAGAGCGGCATCCCCACCAGAACCGTGCTCATGCCGAACAATGTCGCCATCATTTGAACTGCGGTTGGAAAGAACATCATCAATGGAATGAGGACCAATGCAAGTATCAGGATGCTGCTCATCGTTTCCATGGTTCGTTTCTCCGGAACGACTGAAGGGCGAGGCCCATAATGTCGGTGAAGCTTAATCCAGATCGCCAAGCAACGCCATGGTCGCGTCCCGCGCGAGCGGCCGATAGGACGTGCGCCGTGTCGTCTATTCTATCGCCTTGAAAGAATTGACCAATTATGGGGCAGTCGGAGACAGTTGGCAAAGCCGCCGCCAAGTTGCTTCTTCGGGGTAAAACTATAACGTCTTCAGTCGGTTAGTTTAAAATTACCGCCGTCAACTCCGTTTCATCAAGAGACGCCTCCAAGACAATTGGAACCCTTCGTTCCGTTTGCTTGACGGAGGGCTGGCCTTGGGCGCACTCTTGGGTCTTAATGGTGTTGCTCAACAAGCGTTGGCCGCCGGGGAAGAAAAGCTGAAGCAGAACATATCATTGGAACGAGCAACGTGCTGGTTCGGATCGATGCCGTATGCTTGGTAATCTTCTCTCAGGTCTTCGATCCGAAACAAACCTAGGAACGAGGAATACGCAGATGTTTGGAAAACTCAAGACTCTCGCAATTGCACTTCACCAGGACGAGCGCGGCGACATGGCCCAGATCGTCCTCGCCGTCGCCCTGATCGTCATTCCGCTGATGCTGCTTCTGCTCGCATTCGGCAAACAGATCGGCGAATGGTTCAACGAAAAGAACACGGCGCTCTCGGATGCCGAGAGAATTCCCGAGCCGGGTCAATAAGCGGGCCGGGATCATGGATACGACCTATGATCTGACCCTGATGCCTGCGGCGGCGGCTCTTGCCGTCGCCTGCGCCACGACCGCGGCGGTGCTCGATCACCGCCAGGGTCACATCCCGAACGCCGTGACCTATCCCTGCCTGCTTGCCGGCTTCATGCTGGCGGCAGCCGGCGGAGGTCTCGCAGGGATCGGCCTTGCCTTTGCCGGCCTCATTGCGGCCGGCATGATCTTCATCATCGCCTTCGCAGCCGGCAGCTGCGGCGGCGGCGATGTCAAGCTGATGGCGGCGCTCGGCGCCATTCTCGGCCTCTGGCCCGCCATCGATGTGACGCTCGCAGCGCTGATGGTCGGCGGCGTGATCGCCCTGTTCTCAATGGCGCGGCGTGTTCAGTGGAGCGTGCTGGCTAGGAACGTCGGACTGTTCGCTTTGCTTCTGCCTGCCGGTTTCCGCGATGCCGCTTCGGTGCTGAAGCCGCGCGAGACACATCATACCGTCCGCTTCGGCGTTGCCGCCGCTCTCGGACTTTTCTGGTGCCTGTTCATGCCCGATTTCACCCCTCTTTCACTCGTGAGGTAACGGCAATGCGCGCGGAACTCGAACGCCCCCTCTTCGACGGTGCCTTCTGGAGTTCGATCCTGCACTCGCGGACCTTCTGGATCCCTGAGGATCACGGCGCGCTCTTCGGCACCTTTGCGATCGCGATGATCCTGCTTGCCTCGATGCTGCTGCTGCCGCGGCTTTCCGCCCGCCGGCGCCGCATATCGGAGCTGCACGGCGATATCTCCGGCAGCACGACGATGATGGATTTCGTGCTCGTCACGCCGGTCTTCGTCTTCTTCATGTTCGTGGTCTTTCAGTTCGCGATCCTGGCGAAAAACCACCTCTTCACCCATTATGCCGCCTATGCGGCAGCCCGCAGCGCCCGCGTTTATTTCTGCCCGGCCCTGCCGATCACCATCCGGAGCTTCATTGACGTCAAGACCTGCGATGACGATGCCGCGCCAGGGAAAGCCGATCTTGCCGCCCGCCTGGCGCTGATCCCGGCTGCCCCCTACGACCAGCTGAAATGCGTCGGCGCCTGCCAGCCGCCGGAAGAGGCGCTGAAAAGCCTTGCCGATGCCTCCGGTCTTTCGAAGAACTGGCGGGCGATGCGCAACCAGGCCCGCTACATGTTCGACCCGCAAAACGTCACCGTGACGGTCGATCGCGCGCCGATGGCGCTCTATGCCGCCATCAACCGTTCGCCGCATGTGCCGGTGACTGCCAAGGTCGAAGCGCGCTTCCTGCTGCTCGAATATGCCGGCTGGGTCTTTGCCCGCGGCCAGAGGAAAGACGGCCGCTACTACACGATCTCGAAGGCGGAGGTGAACCTGCTATGACACCGACCCTCATCAAGCGCCTGCACCGCGACGAACGCGGCTTCCTGTCGCCGATCATTCTCTACATGACGATCGCGCTCGCGTTGATGATCGTCTGGATCCTGAACACGGGACAGATGATCTACGACAAGCAGCGCACCCAGGACACGGCCGACGCCGCCGCGCTCGTCCATGCCGATTGGGAAGCCCGCTATCTCAACATCATGGCGATGAACAACGTCGCCTCCTCGCAGGCCACCGTCGTCATGGCGACCTCGGTTGCCTTTCAGCTGACCACGGCGGAACTGGCCCTGCGCTCGACCGCCATTCTGGCGAAACTGGCCGAATACTCCTTCACCGAAGGCTTCGGCCCGGCGTCCCTTCTGCCGCCGATGCCGCCGATGCCCTATTGCCCTGGTTGGCAGAAGGTCCCGATCGTCGGCGGCATCATTTACGGCGCTTGCCTGGCGTTTCAGGGGTTCCGGGCGACGGAAGCCACCATCGCCATCGCATATACGGTGAAAGCACAGATCGATTATGATCCCTGGGGCCTGATCAACAAGTCCAGCGACATCATCGACGGCATGAACGACCTCAACGACTACCTCGTCGAGAGCTTTCCGCAGCGCGTCGGCAACGAAGCCCTGCATCTGGTGCGCCTGAACAAGTCGGATCATGTCGTCTTCCATCCGCCGTGCGAATCCTGCAACGACGCCGGAGAAGGTGCCGGCGGCAACCTTCCGGTCGATCGCGACGGCGTCAATCCTGCCGCGGCCTATGCTGAAATGTGCCTTGCGATGAGCAGGGGTACGGAGGGGCAGGACCCGTTCCTGATGCGCGGCGAATTCGCCAATCGCGGCTTCCCCAACGGCAAGGGTCCGCTGACCGCAGGCGGCGTCGACGGCAGCCATATCCGCGACTTTGTCAACCACGAAAGCGGCATCGACAGCACGCTGGTGAATTTCTACATCTTTTACGAAGCCTTCGGCCCGGCCTATCTGAGCAAGGTGCCGTTCAAGGCGATCGTCGAACAATATGCCGGCGATCTCAGCTGGCTGGAAGAAGCAGCGCTCGATGTCAGCTTCTGGCTGGCGGATAAGGTCTTCGGTGTCGGCTTCGGCGTCACCAACCCCTTCCAGCTGCCGATCGACGTGCCGCCGCGCTATTCGGACTCACAGACAAAAGACGAGAACGATTTCACCCGCAAGTTCGACATGATCTGGAACCAGGTCTGCGGGCCGGCCGGTGGGGCGATCTCTGTGGCGGGTGCCGCCCTGCCGGTCATCTCCTTCCCCAAGCCTTACTGGCTGAAGGGCCGCATCCCCTTCAACTTCACGCCCTTCGGCGGCGAGCAGCTCGACGACTACCAGACGCTGGCGATCGTTTCGCGTGCCCCGCGAGCCCGGCTGCAGATCCGCATCTTCAAGGACAAGACGCCGTCCGCCTATGCGCTCGCGCAGAGCTGGGTTCATAATTACACGGCCTTCGATCTCTATACGCAGGACTGGCTTGCATCGCTGGCGCCCGCCACGCTCGCCGACAATACCGGCGAGGTTTCGAACACCATCAAGCAGAGCCCGGCCGCCGATAGTTTCACCGGCCTGACCCGCGTCTTCGACCAGGGAGGAGCCAATGCCTGGGCTGCCGTCAACACACATTGAGACGACCGGCGGCGCTCCGGCCGGTGGCCTGATGATACGGCTGCACCGCGACAGCCGCGGCCTGGCCTCGATCGAATTCGTGCTCGCCGCACCGGTCATCCTGCTGATCGTGATCTTCATGATCCATGCCAACAGGATCTCGACCAAGAAGGTGGGCACCATGCTGGCCATGCGCAACGCCGCCTTCGCCGAGGCGAACGGGCTGGACTGCACGTCGGATTTCTCGAATGTCTTCCCGCTCCCGGCCTTGCCGGCGCTGCCCGGGCGCGACGCCATGAGCTGCTCGCGCACGCCCTCGCACGAAGGCGGCGGCGAGCCGCAGCGCACCTTCGTCTGGGACGACGTCCAGAACACGCTGAAGAGCGACGGCCGCGACTTCGGCGATATGGTCGGCGACCTCGCCAATGAAAAACCGCAGCTCGTCACTGCGACGGCCGACCGCGTCTACAAATTCAGGGATTCCGACGATCTCGACACGATCAGGAGCCTCCGCTGGAAGGACGCCTTCACGGTGGATGACGCAACGCTCTTTGCCTCGCACAACAACGACACCACGCGCCGCGGCTACGACCCGACGCTGCGCCGGGAAATCCGCGATGTGGCCGACGATTCCGGCGATCTGTTCGACGGCGTCTTTCCGGGAGCGAAATAAGATGAGACAGGGCGCGCGCATCCCCGTTCATCTGTTGGCCACCGCTTTCGGTATCGGGCTTGTCGCCATGGTCGCGGTCACGCCGGGCCGCGCCGAGGTCTACAAGGATTTCCGGGCGACGCTGAATTCGACGTTGGCGGGCATTCTCGGCGCGCCGGAGCGGGCGCCGCGCGATCTGGTCATCAACGGCCAACCGCTCGAATTCACGCCCTACCAGAGCGATCGCAGCATTTCCGAGATCACCGACGAATGGCTGCGGGTGCTGGCCGTCAATACCCGCCCTGCCCTGCCGAAAAGCAACGACAGGGAAGAGCTGACGGCCGTCATCGCCGCCAATATGCTCATCGTCCCGAAAACCAGCCGCATCCGCGACGATCTCGCCGTGGTGGTCCGCTTCTTCGATGGCGACGGTGAGGCAGCGCTCGATTATCTCCGACGGCAGGACCCGGCCAATCCTTCGGCAAGGGCGCCGATCCCCGGCGTGTCGATTATGATCCGCCGCCCCACCGGTGCGCCGGTGACCGAGGTGCTGATGACCCGCTTCGAGGACGTGGCGTCGTCGCTGCCGGCCTTTGCAGCACCCGCCGATGCCGGCAAGCTGCCGCCGTCGCTGCGTCCGCCGGCCGGCGTCGAGGTGCTGAGCGATATCGGCGACCGCGACAAGGGCCATACGTCGCGCACGGTCGTCTCGAAAGGCTCGCTGTCTGCGGTGCGCTGGTCGGATGCGCGCGCCGAGCTTCTCACCCGTGACGGCTTCACCATCGAGGCGCCGCCGGCTCAGCGCGGCGGGGTCACTGCCCTCTACGGCCGGCGCGGCAGCGTCGAGGCCAATGTTCTCTACACCAGCAGCAAGAGCGACGGCCGGACCGTCGAGGTCATTCAAATCAGGCAACCCTTCGTCGAAGGAACAACACCATGAACTGGAAGCTCATCGCGGCCGTCATCGTCGGGCTCATCACCGGCGTTCTGCTCTACTTCTGGACCGAGAGCGTCAAGAATGAGCAGGTTGCCTATGCCTTCATGCGGCTCCAGCCGGACCGGAAAGTGACGCGGGGTCAGGCGATCACGCCTGACATGCTCGCCGAACCGGTCATGCTGCCGGAAAGTTTCGGGGCGCTTGCCAAGCTTGCCGTTCCTGCTGCCAGCGCTTACCAGGAATGGCTGAAGGACAGGACGGCCGCCGCCGACATTCCGGCCGGCTCGGTGCTGCTTTTCCAGTACTTCGACGATAATGACGGCGGACGCCTGACGACGATGATTGCGCCCGGCAAACGGGCGCTCACCCTTCCCGTCAACGCGGCCGCGGCCGTCGGCCATTTCGTCGAGCCGGGCAGCTATGTCGATATTCTCGGCACGGTCGATGAGCCGGTCGAACCTGTCGCACCGGCCGCCGCGACCCAACCGGGAACCCCCCCCGGCCAGGCTCCGGCCGTTCCCGGACAGGCGCCTGTTGCAACCGGGCAGCCGCAGGCTCCGGCCCAGCCGCACTCGCCGGTCGAGCAGATGCTGAAGAATTACCTCACCCAATATCCGGGCGCCGACGAGAATGATGTCAACGCCTACCGCAAGCAGGCGCAGGATTATAAGCTCGGCATCAGTTCGCGCACCCGCGTCGTCACCCGCACCTTCCTGCAGAATGTCAAAGTGCTGGCCGTCGGCGCCGCGACGACGGCGGAAGGCGCGGTCACCAAGGCCAACAGCACCTATAACAACGTCACCGTCGAAGTGACGCCGGCGGAAGCGGAGATGCTGATTTTTGCCATGGGCCAGTCGAACGGCAGCCTGAACCTCGTGCTGCGCAATCCGGCCGACAATACCGTCGAGGAACTGCCGAGCATCAACTGGACGCGTATGTGAGCGTTGCGGGGGAATAAGCCATGCTGTTGAAGATTTCCTATGAGGACGGCAGCGGCCGGGAGGTGATCCCGCTCTCGGCAAACGAGACCTATTTCGTCGGCGAAAGCAGCACGCTGACGCTGCCGGCTGGCGCCGGGGTTGTGCGGCTGCGCGGCAGCCACGTCTCCTCGCCGCAATTCGTGCTGCGCAAATCCGGCCAGGGCTGGTCGGTGCAGCATCATGGCCGCAATCCGACGCGGGTCGACGATCAGCCGCTGCGGGCCGGCACGCCGGTTGCGGTCTCGGCCGGCATGTCGATCTGGGTGCCGAACGTCACGATCGAACTGGTCGAACCGGCCGCGGCGGCCGAGGCGGTGACGCAGTTTCCGGACCAGGAGCGGGTGCTGGCGCTGCAGATGGAGATACATGAGCGACTGCTAAAAGACACGCAATATGACCGTCTGGTCAAATCCTCCGATTTCGGCCGCGAGGACACGCGCAACCGCATCCGCGAACGGCTCGACATGTTCATCAAGGAGGCCCTCGACGCCGCCCCGCAGGATCTGGTCATCCTGGTCATCAAGAACGCTGTCTACCGCTGGCTGGCAAAACGCATTGCCCGCACCGGGCGGCGCGATGCCTCGTCGACGGCCGCCAGCCTGTCGCGCGAGGAGCAGGACAACCGCCGCCTGTTCGATGTCGGCAAGGCGCTGATTTCGGCACTGCAGCTGAAGCTGAACTTCGAATCCACCCGCGCCGACTTCGCCCAGCTCGACACGCGCTTCAGCGCCGCCTTCCAGTCCCGCCAGGCGCTGTTCAATGCCGGCGACCGCTACGAGATCGCCCATATGCACCTGCGCTCCAACATCGAGGAGTTGATGTATCGCTGGGGCACGATCTCGGAGCTGATGGATCTCGACGTCATCTCGGAAATCATGGTGACCCGCTACGACGAAATCTATGTCGAAAAATTCGGCCTGCTGGAACGCTATCCCTTCGCCTTCGCCAATGAGCGGCAGCTGATGAAGGTGATCGAGCGCATCGCCGTCGATTCCAACCGCTCGATCAATGAGAGCGAGGCGATGGCCGACTTCCGTATGCCCGACGGTTCGCGCGTCAACGCCGTCATTCCGCCGCTGGCGGTCAAGGGCGCTTGCCTGACCATCCGCAAATTTGGCGGCAAATCTCGGCTCGACATCTCCAAGCTGGTGACGGCAGGCGCGCTCAGCGAGCCGATGCGCGCCTTCCTCGAGGCGGCGGTGCGGGCCCGCAAGAACATCGTCGTTTCCGGCGGCACCGGTTCCGGCAAGACGACGCTCTTGAACAGCCTGTCGCAGTTCATCCCGATCGGCGAGCGCGTCGTTGCGGTCGAGGATACGTCGGAACTGCAGCTCGACGGCATCCATGTCGTCTATCTGCAATCGCGGCCGAAAACGGCGGAGTCCGAAACCAGCGTCACCATCCGCGATCTGGTGCGCAACGCGCTGCGCATGCGCCCCGACCGCATCATCGTCGGCGAGTGCCGCGGCGCCGAGGCGATCGACATGCTGCAGGCGATGAACACCGGCCATGCCGGCTCGATGACGACGGCGCATGCCAATACGCCGCAGGACATGATGACCCGCCTGGAGGTGATGGTGCTGCAGGGCCAGAGTTCACTGCCTGTGATGGCGATCCGCCAGCAGATCGTCGCCGCCGTCGAACTCGTCGTGCAGCTGAACCGCCTGGAAAGCGGGCGGCGCGCGGTGACCGAAATATCCGAGGTGATCGGCATCGATCCGGATACCGGCCTCGTCATCGTCGAGCCGATCTTCCATCTCGTCGGCCGCGCCGGCGGCCAGGCGGTGCATGCCTTCACCGGCTACCTGCCGAGCTTCGTCGCCGAACTCGTCGAGTTCGGCGAAGACGGTGAAATCGAAAAACTCGATATGTTCGTCTGAGAGAAAAGCCATGGATATCAGCATTCTGCAGATTTTTACGGTCGCCCTCGGGGCGGTGACGGCGGGGCTGCTCGTCTGGGGCGCGCCGGTGCGCTGGCCCGCACCGCTTTTGCGCGCCACCGAACGCGATATCGCGCTCGCCAGCGAGGCGGCGCAGGTCTTTGGCCGCGATGCCGTGCCGCCCTATACGATGATTCTGGCCTACGGCATCACGGCAATCGTCGTCTTCCTGTTGATCTCGCTGATCTTCGGGCCGATCTTCGGCATCGTCATCGCCATTCCCGTCGCCTTCTTCCTGCCGAAGGCGGTCATCCGCTATTTCCTGCAGCGGCGCTGGCTGCAGATCGAATCGCAGCTTCCCTATGCCGTCGACCAGATCGTCTCGGCGGTGCGCACCGGCAAGCCGCTCGCCGTCGCCGTCAATGCGGTGGCCGACACCGGCCAGATGCCGGCCTCGCGCGAGTTCGAGCGCATCGCCCGCGAACAGAAGCTCGGCATCGGCCTGGTCGAGGCGCTCGACCGCCACGGCCGCACCGTGCCGAGCCTGCACTTCAAGATGGTCGATGCGGCCCTCGGCCTCTTTGCCCGCCAGGGCGGCGATATTTCCGAGCCGCTGACCGAGATGTCGAAATCCTTCAAGGAGATCTGGAAGCTCGATCAGAAGATCACCACCTCGTCGTCGCAGGCGCGCATGAACTTCCGCGTCGTCAACGGCGGCGCGCTGTTCATGATCCTGATGATCTTCTTCGGCCAGCCGGAGCTGATCGACAAGGTGTTCGGAAACGCCATCGGCATCGTCATCGCCATCGTCGGCGCCATTCTCTATGCCACCGGTTTCTTCTGGATGCGCTCGATGATGAAGGTGTCGGTCTGATGTCGGCGATCCCTCTTGGCCCCCTTGCCATCGTCTTTGCCGGCATCACCGCCGCCCTCTTCGTCTGGTGGATCGGCGATCTGCTCGGTAGCATCCAGGTGGTGCGCCGCTCCCGCGGCGGCGACGGCCCGCCGCCCAATATCGTCGACAGCGTCGGCATGCGCACGCCGGTCGAATTCGTGCTGCTGCATTTCGAGCCGTGGCTGGCCGACTACGGCGCCCAGCTGGAGCAGAAGCTGATCTATGGCGGCCGGCCCTTCGGCGGCGTCACCGGGCGGGAATATATCGCGCTGCTCGTCGTCATGAGCCTCTTCGGCTTCATCCTGCTCGGGGTGCTGTTCGGCATTGCCAGCGGCAGCATCATCGGCGGGCTGGTCGGCGGGCTGATCCTCGGGCTGATCCCCGCCATCTATTTCTGGGTAGTCGCCGACGACAAGATGCAGGACCGCAAGGAGCGCATTTCGCGCGAATTTCCCTATTTCCTCGATCTCGTCGTCATGACCCAGCAGGCGCAGGCGACCCTGCCGGAAAGCCTGAGGCTTTATGCCGAGGCTGCACCCGGCACGGTGATGAGCGAAGAGATCGACCAGACGCTGAAGGACGTGGCGCTCGGCACCGGCATGGTCGAGGCGCTGCAGCGCCTGGAGCGAAGGATGACCGCCGAGGAGGTCGTCCGCGTCATCCGCGCGGTGATCCAGGGCGAGGTCGAGGGCAGCAACCGTGTCGAGCTGCTGCGCGAACACGCGCGCGACCTTCGTTTCCGCCGCTGGGAAAAAGCCGACAGGGCCAGTGAAAAGCTGAAAGCCAAGATCGTCATGCCGGCGATGATGATCGTCGTGTCGATCCTGCTTCTGGTGCTGGCGCCGGCAATTGTCGAGATGATGTCGAGTGGGATGTTTTGATCATGGCCTTTTCCTTCTTCCGCGGAAACAAACCAAGCCTGCTGCAGACCGGCCCCGGCGGCCAGAGCCGCAGCCATGCGCTCGACCGGCCCGAAATGTCGATCGGCCGGGCTTCGAACGCCGATATCGTCGTCGACGATCCCTTCTTGGCGCCTATCCATGCGCGCATCGAAAAGCAGACCGACGGCGGCTTCATCATCCGCCGCATGGGGCTGAACCCGATCATGCTGCGCGGCGAGGCGCTGCTGCAGACGGCCTCGCTGAAATCCGGCGACAGCTTTCGTCTCGGCAAGGATGTCGAATTCCAGTTTCTGGAGAAGGCGCCCGCCAAGGAGGCGCCGAAGAAGGAGGCGGCCAAGACTGGTGACGACAAGCCGAAGAAGCCGCTCTTCAAGCAGCCGGCCTTCCTCGCCGGCATGGGTCTCGCCTATCTCGCCATTGTCGGCGTCATCGGCTACGTCATCCTGTCGGACAGCGGCAGCACCGAGGGTGGGCCGACGGCCGAGCGCATCAACGCCGAAGCCGCCCGCATCCCGACCTGCATCAAGAATGCGCGGCGCATGCGCCAGGTCTCCGAAGCAAGCTTCAACGGCGCCGTCGGCGGCCGCGTCGGCCGCGATGGCGACGCCACCTATGCCGCGCTTTCGCTGGCAGCCGAGCCATCGGACGACGCGGCACTGGCAAAGGCTGCCGAACCGATCATCGAGGCGTACAAACGCACCGCACTTGCCGCGCTCGCCTCGGAAAGCCGCGGCAACAAGACGCTGGCGCTGAGCCTGTACCAGCAGACCTACGATCTGGTTCCCGACATCAACTGCCCGGCGGCGCGCTTTGCGCTGCAGCGGCGGGCGGCCGTGAAACCGCCGGCGCGGCGATGAGCACGGTCCTGCCGGCTGCACTAAAGCGCGTCACGATCTTTCAGATACGCTTCCTATCGCACACTTTTACGCGACATGCTTTAACATGCACGCCACAGCGGTGGAGCGCGCCGACCTCGGTGCCCATGCTCGACCAAGTCCGATTGATTTGCCGATGAGGTCGTCCGAGCGGGACTGGAGATTTCATCCTGCGCTGACGGCAGTGCGGCCTGTCCGCTGCATGACCAGGATCAATCCGAACATGACGATCGCCAGGCAGCTTAGCGTTGCACAGATAGCCAGCGATGCCGGAATGCCGATCTGAGCCATTGCCAGCGCCAGGACGAACGGCGCAATCGCGGACAGGATCAAGCGGGCCGCCATCATCTGACCCTGCCGCTTGCCATAGCCGTCACTGCCGAACAAATGCAACGGCAGCGTACCGGTGACGATGCTCAGCAAGCCGTTACCCATGCCAAAGATCATCGCGAATATCATGGCGCCCGGCACGGACGGTGCCAGAAGCAGCAGGATTAGCATGCCGCCGGGTATTAGAAGAGCCGCGAACAAGGCCAGATGCAGCGCCGCAAGATTCTTGCCGAAGATCATGTTGATGAGACGGCTGGCGACCTGGGAGGGCCCGAACAGCGTCCCGACCAAGGCAGCCGTGGTGCCGAGGCCGAGGCCAGACAGCAGTGGCACCATATGAACCAGCACCGCCGAGCTGGAAAGCGACATCAGCGAGAACCCCGCTACCATCAACAGGAACCCCAGGCGACGACGCTCTGATGGCAGGATACCCTCGACGCGCGGCGGGGCAATTTTTGCTGTTTTCCGTTGCACTGCTGCGCCGTGAGAAAGCCACGCATGGATCGGCAGGCAGATGAACAGGTTGAGGGCGGCAAATATCACATACACATTCTGCCAGGACATCTGCGCCTGCAGCACTGCCGTGATCGGCCAGAACATTGTCGAGGCGAACCCCGCAATCAGCGTGAGGTAGGCGATGCTGCGCGATGCCACTTCCGGCCGGAGCTGCACGAGAAACGCGAACGCCGCGCCGTACTGCACCAGATTGGCTGCGACCTCGATCGCGATCAGGGCGGCGACAAAGGACGTTCTCCCCGGCGCGTAGGCGCAGGCGAGCAAGGCTGCGGCGGCGACGGCCGAGCCTATGGTCATCACCCGCCCGGCACCAATGCGATCAAAAAGGCCGCCAAGCCACGGCGCCGTCAGCCCGCCGATCAGCAGCGCGACCGAGAGGGCGCCGAAGATCCATTCGGTCGACCACGCGAAATGGGTCGCCATATCAGGCGCCAGAATACTGAAGCTGTAGTAGAGCGTGCCGTAGCCGATATTTTGCGTGATGCCGAGGGCAACGATGGCAGTGACTGGGATCCGCCCGCTCATATGGATTTCAGTCTCGTGCGCTGCTCCAGCTTTTCCGCTTCTTCCTTGCGCTCGCTGTAGCGATCCGTGAGATAGGCAGAGGCGTCCCGGGTCAGCAGGGTGAATTTCACCAGCTCCTCGCAGACGTCCACGACGCGATCGTAATATGACGAGGGCTTCATGCGGCCGTCCGTATCGAATTCCTGAAAGGCTTTCGCCACCGAGGACTGATTGGGGATGGTAATCATGCGCATCCAACGGCCGAGGACACGAAGCTGGTTGATCGCGTTGAACGACTGCGAGCCGCCCGACACCTGCATCACCGCCAGCGTCTTGCCCTGGGTCGGCCGCACCGATCCGACCGAAAGCGGGATCCAGTCGATCTGTGCCTTCATGATGCCCGTCATGGCGCCGTGCCGTTCCGGACTGACCCAGACCTGGCCTTCCGACCAGGCAGAGAGATCACGCAATTCCTGTACTTTGGGATGGTTGACCGGTTCCGCGTCTGGAAGTGGCAGGCCAGCGGGATCGAAAATCTTCACTTCCCACCCGAAATGCTTCAGTAGCCGGGCGGCTTCATGAGCCAGCAGGCGGCTATATGATACAGCCCGCAGCGAGCCGTAGAGGATCAGAATGCGCGGCTTGTGGCTAGAAAACGCCGGACGCAATGCGTCGAGATTCGGCTGGCGCAGATGATCGAGGGATGCGCCAGGCAAGTCAGACAATGCGCCTGCCCTCGGCATCGAGAACTTGCTCGCCATCTTCCTTGGTGAACGCCCCCTTGTGGGTGGCCGGCAGAATGTCGAGCACCAGTTCGGAAGGACGCGACAGCCGCGTGCCGATGGGTGTGATCACGAAAGGCCGGTTGATCAGGATCGGGTTTTCAAGCATGGCATCAAGCAGCTGATCGTCGGTCAGCTTCGGATCATCGAGGCCAAGTTCCGCATAAGGCGTGCCCTTCTCGCGGATCGCCTCACGCACGGTAAGGCCGGCATCCGCAATCATTCTGACGAGCTGGTCGCGGCTGGGCGGTGCCTTCACATACTCGATGACTGTGGGCTGAATGCCGGCATTGCGGATCATCTCAAGCGTGTTGCGCGACGTGCCGCAGTCGGGGTTGTGATAAATTGTGACGTCCATGATGTTAGACCCTTTTGATGGTGGTGGCGCTGGTCTGGACGGCGCCGCCGCGCTCATACCAGCCCTTGCTGCGGTTGACGATCCAGACGACCGACAGCATCACCGGCACTTCGATGAGGACGCCGACAACGGTGGCAACCGCCGCCCCGGAGTTGAAGCCGAACAGGCTGATGGCCGCAGCCACCGCCAGTTCGAAAAAGTTGGAGGCGCCGATCAGCGCCGAAGGCCCGGCGACACAGTGCTCCTCCCCGCTCATGCGGTTGAGCAGGTAGGCGAGGCCCGAATTGAAGTAGACCTGGATCAGAATCGGCACGGCCAGCAGCGCAATGACCGCCGGCTGTGCGATGATCTGTTCGCCCTGGAAGCCGAACAGCAGAACCAGGGTTGCGAGAAGTGCCAAAAGGGACACCGGCTGCAGCTTGGCGCCGAGGCGGTCGGCGTCGGTCAGACGGCGCAGGATCTGCGCGACGATCACCGGCAGGACGATGTAGAGCAGGACCGACAGGATCAGCGTGTCCCACGGCACCGTAATGGCGGATAGACCGAGCAACAGGCCAACGATCGGTGCGAAGGCAACGACCATGATGGTGTCGTTCAGCGCCACCTGAGAGAGCGTGAAGTGCGGCTCGCCTTTGGTCAGGTTCGACCACACGAAGACCATCGCGGTGCACGGCGCGGCCGCAAGAATGATCAGCCCGGCAATGTAGCTATCGATCTGGTCAGCCGGCAGGTAAGGCCGAAACAGATAGCCGACGAACAGCCAGCCGAGCAGCGCCATCGAGAACGGCTTGACGGCCCAGTTGATGAAGAGCGTGACGCCGATCCCGCGCCAATGGCGCCCGACCTGGCTCAGTGACGCAAAGTCGACTTTCAGCAGCATTGGAATGATCATCAGCCAGATCAGCACTGCGACCGGCAGATTGACCTTGGCGACTTCGGCTGCGCCGATCGCCTGGAAGACGCTGGGCAGGACATGACCGAGAGCGACGCCGACGACAATGCACAGGAAGACCCAGATCGTGAGGTAACGTTCAAAACTAGACATGGATTTTATCCTTGGACTATCTTGGCCAGCAGCGCCGCCGAAGCCGGGCACAGGCTTGCAGCCTGGCGGGTTTGCAGGATCGCCGCAGGAGCCGTCGCACGATCCACCTTGGCGAAACCGAAGCGCTCGAAAAACGAGGTTGCCGAATCCGTCAGCAAATAGACCGTGTTGGCACCGCCACGCGCAGCCTGGGTAAGCAACTGCCGGGTGATGGCTTCGCCATAACCGTGCCCGCGCTGCTGTGGCAGGACCACCAGCGAACGCAGGAGCGCGCAGCTGCCGTAGTCTTCCAGGCCCCCATAGCCGACGGTCGCGTTCCGATCCGTGAACCGGAAGAAGCTGCGGCCGTCTTCGTCGAGGTCATCGATTGGAAGTTTGGCAGCCTGCAGGGCCGTCCGCAGATCCTCATCTGCGCCGCTCACCGGTCTTCGATCCAGCTCCCAGCTCATGCGACGTCGCCCCGGCTACTGGTCGTGCCCTCCATCGTGCCGATGGCGCGCAGCTGTGTTTCAAGCGCCAGCTTGTCAATTGATGCGAGCGGAAGGCTCACGAATGCGACAATGCGGTTCTTGAGGAAACGCGCGGCTTGTGAGAAGGCCTGGCCTTTCTCGATCAGCGTACCTTCGACGGCCGCCGGATCCTCGATACCCCAGTGCGCCGTCATCGGGTGGCCGATCCACACGGGGCATGCCTCGCCCGCGGCGTTGTCGCAGACGGTGAAGATGAAATCCATCTGCGGCGCGCCGGCTTCGGCAAACTCGTCCCAGCTCTTCGAACTGAACCCGGTGCTTTCGTAGCCAAGGGCGCGCAGCGTATCCAGCGCCAACGGGTGGACTTCACCTTTGGGCCGGCTTCCCGCCGAGTAGGCGTTGAAGCGACCCTTGCCTTCGCGGTTGAGGATGGATTCGGCCAGGATCGAGCGGGCGGAATTGCCCGTGCAGAGGAAAAGGACGTTATAAACGCGATCGGCGGTCATAGCAGGTTTTCTTTCGGAGCTGGGGCGCAGCAAGCGGCGACTTCGGCGACCGGCGCGCAGATCTCGGGATGGCCGCCGCAGCAGTCTTCCATCAAGAAGCGGATGAGCGCGCCGAGGCCTTCGTAGTTGGCGGTGTAGATGATCGAGCGGGATTCCCGCTGTTGGTTGATAAGTCCTGCTCGCTCCAGTTCCTTCAGATGGAACGAGACGTTGGAGGCGGAAACCTCCGCCTTCTCAGCGATAGCGCCGGCAGGCATCCCATTCGGCCCGGCGACGACAAGCATGCGGACGATGTGCAGCCGGGTTTCCTGCGACAGTGCCGCAAATGACATGAGGGCTTGACGTTCTTCCATATTTCTACAATCCTTGAAATATTGAAACAGGAGTAGCCGAAATGAATGCGATCGACAAGCCCCTTCTCGAGACCGACATCAGCCTGGGTCACCTGCTAGAGACGATCGACGGCGTCCGTGAACTGCCGCTGATCTTCTCCTATAACGGCCGACCGGTGAAATCCGGTTACCATGTCACTGAGGTCAAGGCCGGGCAGTTCGCCGCGCTTGACTGCGGTGCCAACCCCGAAGCCTGGTCGGAAATCTTCGTGCAGCTTTGGGATCTCGACGAGGAAAATCGTAGGCAGATGGCGGCCGGCAAGTTTGCGGCGATCATTCGCAAGGTGTCGGAGCACGTACTGCTCGATGGTTCTGCCAAGCTGACCTTCGAAGTCAGCGACGGCATCCGGCCGATGCAGCTTTATTGTGCCTCGATGCCGACCGTGCAGGGCGGTGCTCTGCATGTCGAGCTGACGCCGCGTCCGGCAAGCTGCAAACCCCGCGACCGATGGCTGAAAGAAGAAAACCGCAAGTCATCTGCCTGCTGTGGCCCGTCAACGGCACAAAGCGCCTGCTGCGGCTAAGCCGCCGTTGTCGGAAGATCCGGCGACTAAGCCGGCAAGTTCACGGGGAGAAAAGCAGTCGCTACGGAGGGCCGCTCGCCGGCACCGGGGCGCGGTGCGTTGCAGGGCTGTTGTATGGCTGGCCGAGAGGCCTCGTTTCCCCGCCACGCATTGCGGCAGTCGCACAGGTTTGGTTTGCCAGCGCTTAGGGCTTGGTGCATGCCGGGAAGCTGGCGAGTGGCATTGTCTCTATCAAGCGGTTGCGCTCGATGGCGATGCAGCCTATGCGGCGGCCGAGCCGTCGGACGACGCCGCGCTGGCAAAGGCCCTCGAATCGATCGTCGAGGCGTACAAACGCACCGCACTTGCAGCACTCGCCTCGGAAAACCGCGGCAACAAACGCTGGCGCAGACGCTTTACCAGCAGACCTATGATCTGGTTCTCGACATCAACTGCCCGGCGGCGCGCTTTGCGCTGCAGCGGCGGGCGGCTCTGTGAAGCCGCCTGCCAAGCGTTGACAGCCGGTCCCGTGTCGCTGCTAGGAACCTCGCGCGCCGCTGACCACTGTCGGCCTAAGCAGATGTTGCCACCAAATCCCAAGCGGTAGAGCTTGACCTCGGCGCAAGTGAAAAACGCGGCATGCTCGCACACCGTTTGGAGTCAGTGTATGATCTCCGCCGAAGGGAGATGGGGGTGCCAACGGGTCAGGCCAAACGCAGGCTTTGCGCTATTTTCGCCGCCGATGTGGCTGGCTATAGCCGCCTTGTGGGTATTGATGAGGAGGGCACCCTTTCCCGGCTGACCATGCATCGCCGCGACGTTCTTGATCCGGTTATCCTGAGGAATGGCGGCGGTATTGTCAAAACCACTGGTGATGGATTGCTCGCACAGTTCGCGAGCGTCATTGATGCAGTTCGATGCGCGGTCGAAGTGCAAACTCTTATGGCCAGTCGCAACGCCAGCGAGGCCGACGGTATGCGCATGGATTTCCGTATCGGCATCAATGTCGGAGATATCCTGGAGCAAGATGGTGACATTTTCGGTGACGGCGTCAACATCACCGCACGGCTCGAAGGCATAGCCGAACCCGGCGGTATCTGCGTTTCGGCCCGCGTGCGGGACGATGCGGCGGGGAAAGTTGACTATGCCTTCGACGATATGGGTGAGCAGGCACTGAAGAACATCGAGCATCCGGTCCGCGCTTTCAGGGTGCGGGTTGTGAACCCTCCCACAGTCGGCCCACCCGGGCAGGCCACGTCACTCGGCAAACCGTCGATTGCTGTTCTGCCATTCCAGAACATGAGCGGCGACCCGGAACAGGAGTATTTTGGTGATGGCATAACCGAAGACATCATCACCGCCTTGTCGAAGGCGCGAGGCGTCCTCGTCATCGCGCGCAATTCGACCTTCGCTTTCAAGGGCAAGGCAGTGAGCAGCCGTCAGGTCGCTCGTGAACTTGGCGTTCGCTACGTCCTGGGAGGCAGCGTTCGCAAGGCAGGGGATCGCCTACGGGTCACTGGTCACCTTGCTGACGCGACCAGCGACAACCACATTTGGGCGGAGCACTACGATCGGCCTATCTCCGACATCTTTGCGCTGCAGGACGAGATCACCGCCAATGTTGCCGCAGCGATTGAGCCACAGCTCTACGCCGCCGAGAACCTTCGCCTGCAGAGCAAGCCGCCGGAGAGCCTCGACGCCTGGGGCTGTGTCGTGCGAGCAATGCCCTATATCTGGACATGGGTTTCGCAAAAAGACGACACGGGGATAGTGCTGCTGAAGCGGGCTATCGAACTGGACGCCGGTTATGCGCGGGCGCGTAGTCTGCTCGCTTGGATTTTCGCCACGCGGGTTGCACTCGGCAATATGGATTTCGAGCGCGGCGTATCTGACGGATTGATTCTTGCCCAACGGGCGATCGACCTCGATCCAGACGATCCCTGGGGACATCTGGCCGCCGCCTATATCTTTACCTTTACGCGGCGCTTCGGCCCAGCAGTTGAAGAACTCAATGAATCTTTGCAACGCAACCCGTGCTTCGCACTGGCGCGAGTCATTTTGGCCGTCACCTACGCTTATGCAGGGCTTGCGGAAGAGGGTTATCGCCAGCTGGAAATCGCGAGTCGACTGAGCCCCCGCGACTTCGCGCAGCCCGCGAATTTATCGATCGAAGGCCTATGCCATCTGATTGCGGGCCGCTACGCCGACGCGGTTACTGCCGAGCGGCGTGCTGTTCAACTACGGCCCGACTTCGGTACTGCCTGGCGGACGCTGACGGCAGCCGCGGGCCTCACTGGTGATTTGGAAGTTGCACGACAGGGTCTCGCCGAGTGCAAGCGCCTGCAGCCAAACCTCAGCATCGCCTGGGTCGAGAAATACCACCCGCTAATCCGAGCGGAGGACCGCGCCAGATACATCGAGGGTTTGCGACTGGCGGGCCTGGAGTAAGTCAGGCTCGGCAATTATTGGGGCGCGGCATCCTCCAACGTCCCTCATGCTTGAGATGCGCAGCCCGAAAGGGCGAAGCCTCGAAGCAAGCAGCAACGCTGCTTCTTGCGTGTATCAACGCCTGACCCGCCCTCCATTCGAGGCCCTGCGGGACACCTCAGGATGGGGCTCTCTTGGAGTGGCGCGCGGCCGTCGTCGATATGGGGGATCTGTGCCGGCCGCATCGCTCTGGCGAAGTGGAGAATGACGCGGGCATCGACCTGATCGGTCTTGGCCAGACGGCCGCTGGCCCTGGCGAAATCGCGGATCTGGCGGGGATTGACGACGGCGACAGGAATATCGGCGGCCATCAGCGCCCTGACGGTCGCCATCTCGTAACCGCCGGTGGCTTCGACGACGACAAGCTCTGCGCCGGCTATCGCCGTCGCGAGCGCGGCCCGGCCTGCTGCATCGTTGTCGAAGCGGACAACGGTGCGTTTGCCTTCGACAGCAACGTCGAGATGCGCCTTCGAAACATCGATACCGACCATGAAAGTTTTGGGGGCATGCATGGGGTGCTCCTCCTTGCAACGCGGGCTCAAGGCCCAACCAACCGTTCGAGCGAAGACATGGCGACGGAGATGCTCGCTGAGGCGCGAGTTCAAAACCCTAGGATGACACGCATCCCCGCCGCACAGCCGCATTATACAGCAACGGCAACGTACAAGGATGAGGCTCTCGTGGAGGCCGGCGCTGCGTTTCCCACCCCCGTAATTTGTGGAACATCTGGCATCCGCCCGGCGACCCTGTCATAAATTGATGTCATCGAGGGAGGCACGATCATGCAGAAGAATGCGCCGGACTTCAGCCTTGAGGGCAAGGTGACTTTGGTGACGGGAGCGAGCCGTGGGATCGGTCGAGCTTGCGCGCTTGCCTGTGCCGCAGCGGGCTCCGATATTGTTCTGGGGGTCCGCGATGTCGCGGCGTCGGCGGGACTGGTTGCCGAACTCGAGGGGCTGGGACGAAAAATTCTCGCTGTTGAACTGGATATTCCCAACAAGGCCCATATCGCCCAAGCCGTCGATGCAGCGCTTGGTACATTCGGCCGGATCGACGTCCTCATCAACAATGTCGGTGTGGCTCCCGGCAATCTTGCGGAACTCGTTGAGGAGAAGGACCTTGACGAGATCCTCGATGTCAACATCAAGGGCACCTTTCTGATGACGCAGGCAGTGGGGCGTCAGATGATCAAGCGCAATGGCGGCCGGATCATCAACATCAGCTCACAGGCCGGCACCGTGGCGCTGCGCGGCGAGGCCATCTATTGCATGAGCAAGGCGGCAATCAATCACCTGACGCGCTGCCTTGCCGCCGAATGGGCAGCCTATAATGTCACCGTGAACACCGTATCGCCGACCTTCATCCACACCGATGGTACAGCACCTTTTCTCTCCGATGCCGACAATCGCAAAGCGACGCTCGATCACATTCCACTCGGCCGGATCGGTGAAACCGATGATGTGGTGGGTGCCGTCGTCTTCCTGGCATCGCCGGCTGCGAGCCTGATTACCGGCGCCAACCTGCTGGTGGACGGTGGATGGTCCGTCGCCTGAGGCCGAGGCTGCTGTGGTGCAAGTCTTATCCGGGCGATAACGACAATTTCCCAGATTGGGATCACCTTCCATCACCGGCAAATGCGATGGCTATCCGCGATTTCTATCGGTATGACCTGGAGAACAATGGGTGTGCCCGCTTCGGGCACTTTCCGCCGAGACAATTCGTCGCTTTCGGCCCAAGGAAGCCATCCAAGGTTGGATCACTTAAAGACTGCTTCGCGCCTAAAAGCGGAAGTTCGTCCCGCGCACGCGAAATACGCTTGCTCGACAGCAATGACGAAATGACCCCCTGTTCGGCATGAGGTCAAATCGGTCCTCCTTGAGGTGTATGGCCGGCTCGTAGACCTTCTCAAGCAATGCCGATGCGGCGCGTGACTTGGCCGTTGCTTTCCCAGTAAGTATGTTTCTTGGTAATCCAGGGATCATCCATGGCAGGCTGGATTTGTCCCGCCATGTCAGTGGCGCGCGAGGTGACCGTGTGCTCGCCCTTTGATGGGTCTTTCCAGTCGAGATACCACACCTTCCAAGCGAATTCAGCTTCTTCACCATGGTCGATCGTCGCTTCAAGCCATGGGCCATCATCAACCTTCACTTCGACCTTGGCGATTGGAGCGCCCCACGCTGCACCGCTGATCCTGTATCCGGCATCGCTACGCGTCACTCTGGCAGGCGCGGACTTCAGCAATGCACGGCCGACCGAGGTCTCGGCCCACACGGTCTCACCATTGTGCTCTTCTTCGCGGATGGTGACATAGTCTCGTCCCATCAACAGACTCATGAAGCGCGTGTTGCGTATCTCGATGCGCTTGAGCCACTTGACGTTGGCTATGCCATACCAGCCCGGTGCGATGAGCCGCACCGGGGAACCGTTGGGTGGCGGCAGGGCGACCCCATTCATCTCGTAGCAGAGGATGTTATTGGGGCTCATCGCATCGGCGAGCGACATGCTGCGGGCGAAATTCTGATGCATCTTGACGTCGCGATTATCGTCCTTGAGAGCGATGTCGCCGACATCAGTGCCCCAAAAAACAACTTCGATGCCGTTTTCCTTCACGCCTGCCTCTTCAAGTATGGCGGCGAGCGGTGTGCCAGCCCAGCGGGCATTGCCAATGCCGCCGGTAAAAAATGGAAAACCGTGATTGCCCGAACATTCCACCGTGAAAACCACCTCCTGGCGCGGCCGTGCCTTGAGGTCGGCAAGCGACAGGCTTAGAGGCTTCTTCACTAACCCATCGATTTCCAGTTTCCAGGCATTCGCATCAATGGTTGGCCGATCAAAATGGGCGATGCTGAAGAACTTCTCATTTGGTGTCACCCATGAATCCATATCCTCCCAGACAAGCTGGCTCTGGATGACCGCCGGAACGGGATTGGGCTGCGGCTGGTCTAGCCACGGGATCACGGTCTCACCCGCCCGGCTTGGAAAGGCTTGGGCAAACTGTGAAGTGAAGACCGCCAGTGCGGCGACGGCTGCGCTGCCTTGAACGATGAATTCGCGGCGTGCAAGATCATACATGATGGTTTCTCCTCCAGTGTGAAAGGCTGATTTCTCCTCCAGGCATAAAAGTCACAGCGGCCGGAATCGCACAAAGGAGAGGCCGGCCGAGGCGGGCAGTCTTGAGAGCGCTCGGAACGAGGCGAGTTAGAAGCACGCCATGTCTTAAGGCGGCGCCTCCCGCTCTCAGTCGCTGGCTCCATCAGGTCCCAGCCAGCGACCTGCAAACGTACGCCTTATGTGCGTTCGTGGCGAGGGCAAACATCAGGATTCGCTAATGAACGCCCGATAGCTACAGTCAAAGATAGACGTATCCGCCGATAGCGGTCTTGCCGTTCGGTGAGAGAACGCTCGTTTGTTGCTAAACTTCCCGACCGGGAAGACGACCGACGGTATGAGCACCAGCTATTCTGGAGAGCCGCCTGGTTACATCACCGATCTCGCCACCACTCGCCCCTGCGCCGCAGCACACTGCAAGACGCCCTCCCGCGCGCAGCGGGTTCATTCTTCGGCCACAAATCGGTCACCCCTCGAGCGAGAGCCACATCCGCTTCTGGCGCGTAAAGCGGAAATTGCCCGCAGCCGCCTGTGGCGTGTAGTGGCCATAGCCCCGCAATGCCACTTGATCCCGAATCTCGAAATGATGCCGCCCCGGTGTATGCGGCATTCCGCTTTCCCGTTCCGCTCTCAACCCTTCGGATCGTTCACGCAATTCGGCGGTAATCCGGAAGATGCCGCCGCCGGACGTGCTCCAGCGAATAACTTCCTGCCGGCACTGTCTCGAAGGCAAATGTCCACGAAGCCGTGCGCCGACAGCGCCTCGAGATCAGCAAAGATCGACTTGCAGGCTGAGAGCGCGAGCTTATAGGCCTCCGCACTGTAACGGCCGTCGGCCTCGACCGAGCTTCACTAGCCAAACCGTTCCACCAGGAAATCGATCACCGTCCGCAGCATCGCTGTCGGCCGGCGGTTCGGCGCGTAGACGAGGGACATCGGCACTGGCTTGTAGGACCATTCCGGCAGCACCTGCTCAAGCCGGCCTTCAGCGATATCGGCGGCGAGCAGCAGTTCCGGCTGGAGCACAATTCCCGCACCGCTGAGTGCGGCCATGCGAAGGGCTGCCCCCTGGTTGGTGGAGAATTTTCCGGAAATCAACACATCGCGCATTTCGCCCCCCGGCCCGACCAGGTGCCAGCGATCCTGCATGCGCCAATAGGAGTGGCCGAGGCAGAGATGGTTCGTCAGAGCCTCCGGCGAGGTCGGCCGGCCATGGCGGGCGAGATAATCCGGTGAGGCAGCGAGAATCCGCCGGTAGGGCGTCAGCGGGCGGGCGACCAGGCTGTCGTCGGAGAGCGGGCCGATGTGGATGCCGAGCTCGAACCCCTCGCCGACGAGGTCATGGACATTGTTGTCGAGCGACAGCTCGATGCTGACGTCGGGATAGGCGTTCTGGTAATCGACCAGCGCCGGCACCAGGATCTGCGTCCCGAAGCTGACCGGCGCAACCACGCGAAGCCGTCCACGCGGCGCCGATTGCAGTTCGCTCGCCGAAGCCTCGGCCAGCGCCACTTCGGAAAGCGCCCGTTTGCAGCGCTCGTAATAGAGCTGGCCGACCTCTGTGAGCTGATGGCGTCGCGTGGTGCGATGGATCAGCTTCGACCCCAGCCGGGTCTCGATGGTCTTAATGTGCTTGGCGACCATGGCAGGCGACACTTGCGCGATCTCCGCGGCCGCCGCGAAACTGCCGTTGTCGATGACCCGGACAAACATCGCCATGCCGGCCAGCTTGTCCATGATTGCCTACCTGTAGGTTTCGAATGACGATACCTGCAGCCTATTTATCAACCAAGGAATTTACAACATGGTCGTCATGCCCGCACCAAAACGACGGACATCACCAACCTGACCAAGGAGAAACCATGCCTATTCTTCACCTGCAGATGCATCCCGGCCGTACCGACGATCAGAAACGCGCCTTCGCCCGCGAAGCGACCAAGGCCGCCGTCGAAACGCTGGCATGCCCGCCGGAATCGGTGGAAATCCTGATAACGGAGATCGCCAAGGATTCCTGGGCGGTCGGCGGCAAGCTGAAATCCGAGGCCTGATTGACGACCCGCAGCATCGAAGGCTCGAGCTGCGGGACGCCACCATGCTATTGGACAGGGAGCCGGCACGCGGCTTCCGTGTTGACCGCGTCGGGCGACCGGTTGACCTACTGGCTGCTGCGAATCCACCGCCCGCAAGCTGGGGGCACCTGGCTTCGCCCGGACTTAGGCTTTCGGCGCATCAGAATGGCGGAGTTATCCCCTAAGCGGACATTTAGCTACTGTCGCTTGAAGTGATATGTCAAGCCCGCTGTCAGTGCCGCCAGCAGCCTGGCACCAATGCGCGAGTTGAAGAAGGCGGCCGGTCCTACGAGGTAATAGCCCCTGTCAGAGACGAGAGGTTCGTCGTCCAGTGTGACTAACAGTCCATTGGCGAGCAACTCATCGATGACACCCTTCCATCCGAGCGCTATGCCGTGGCCCATGAGCGTCTCGTGGATTGCGATGCCGTGATTTGTCACCTCAATTCCACCGTCGATGATGGCGGAGCCCGGAGCACGCGCCTCGCGCCAGTCTTGCCAGCTGAACCACCTTTGATCGCGGTCCTCCAAGTGAATAAGCGGACCATTCTCAAGTAGCGCTGATCGTGGCTGGTCCAGCAGTCGACAGGCGAGTGACGGCGCGGCGACTGGCACTACCACTTCCGGCATGAGCAGGTGACTTGTCTGGCCCGCCCAGTGTCCATCACCAAAGAGAATGGCACAATCGACATCATTGAGGGGAATGTCGCTGTCGCGTTCCGCCGTCGTCACCCTGACAGCAAGGTCGGGTTCGCTCTGCTTCAACTTCGAGAGCCTGGGCATCAGCCAGAACATTGCGATACCGGGATAGGTCGAGAGAGTAAGGCCGGGTTTGCGGGCTTTCTGCCGCAAGGCACCCGTAGCACGAGAGATATCCTCTAGTGCAACGGATATTCGGTTGTAATACGCCATACCCTCAGGCGTCGGGGTCGCAACCGTGGCATTGCGGTCGAACAGCCTTAGACCGATATCTTTCTCCAATGTCTGAATCTGATGGCTGACTGCCGGTTGGCCAACATTCATTTCGCTGGCAGCCTTCGTGAAGCTGCGCAGGCGCACGCAGCTTTCGAACACTCGGAGCGCTTTTAGAGGCGGGAGGTCTCGCATTGTTTATGCTCCAATCCGGGGACCGGCTACTTTAACAAACTCATCGAAAAAAGTAATGACCCCATGAAACTTTCCGGCCTTTTCGGAGGTGGCCGTTTCGTGCGATCCAGAGCGCATGGAGAGACGCGTTTGCGACGGCAGGATGGGAAGAATGGACGACCGGACTTTCGATTACATCGTCATTGGCGGCGGCACTGCCGGATGCCTGCTCGCCAACCGCTTGAGCCGCGATCCGTCGCGCCGCGTCCTCCTTCTGGAAGCAGGCAAGAAGGACAACTATCCCTGGATACACATCCCCGTCGGCTATCTTTATTGCATCGGCAATCCGCGCACCGACTGGCTCTACAAAACGGCTCCCGATCCGGGTCTAAACGGCCGTTCACTGCGCTATCCCAGAGGCAAGACGCTTGGTGGAAGCTCATCGATCAATGGAATGATCTATATGCGGGGACAGGCACGGGACTACGATGCCTGGGCTGCAGAAACTGGAGACGCCAGCTGGTCATGGGATCAGGTTCTGCCCTATTTCAAGGCCCATGAAGACCATTACCGCATGGATGGCGGCGCGGACCCCGAAACGGGCGGCAACAGCCGATTTTCCGACACGCATGGTCACGGTGGTGAATGGCGGATCGAAATGCAGCGCCTTCGCTGGGATGTGCTGGAGGCCTTTGCCGATGCTGCAGGTGAAGCAGGGTTTCCAAGAACCGACGATTTCAACAGCGGCGACAACGAGGGTGTCGGATATTTCGAAGTCAATCAGCGATCCGGCTGGCGCTGGAATGCCTCCAAGGCTTTCCTCCGCCCCGTACGCAAACGGGCCAATCTGACGATCCTGACCGAGGCGCATGTCGAACGCCTTGTGATCGATGCCAAGGCAGCCGGAAGGAAGGTCTGCAAAGGTGTGACGGTTCGTCATCGCGGGCAAAAGGTCGAGTATGCGTCCCGCCGTGACGTCATCCTCTCGGCGGGAGCCGTCGGCTCTCCACAAATCCTGCAACTGTCCGGCATCGGGCCGGGTGCGCTGCTGCGCAAGCACGGCATCGATGTCGCTATCGAGTTGCCGGGAGTTGGAGAGAACCTTCAGGATCACCTTCAGATTCGCGCCGTCTACAAGCTCACCGGCGCACGGACGCTGAACACGCTGGCAAATTCCATAGTGGGCAAGGCGATGATCGGGCTCGAATGTGCACTGAAGAGAACGGGACCGATGAGCATGTCGCCGTCGCAGCTGGGTGCCTTTACCCGGTCCGATCCGTCTCAAGCGCATGCTAATGTGGAATACCATGTGCAGCCATTGAGCCTCGATGCCTTTGGAGAACCGTTGCATGGATTTCCGGCTCTGACCGCCAGTGTCTGCAATCTCAATCCCACGAGCCGCGGCAGCGTTCGGATCACCTCAGCACGGATGGAAGACGCTCCGGAGATCGCGCCCAATTATCTGGCGACGGCAGAGGACCGGAAGGTGGCCGTGGACAGCCTGAGACAGGTTCGCGTCATCGCCAGCATGCCAGCACTACAAAAATATAGGCCGCAGGAATGGAAGCCCGGACCGCAATTCCAGGATTATGACGAACTGGTCAAGCTCGCGGGTGACATTGCCAACACGATCTTCCACCCTGTGGGTACGGCGAAAATGGGCTCGGACAGCGATCCGATGGCCGTCGTGGACAACCGTCTGAAGGTACGCGGTATCGACGGACTACGCGTGGTCGATGCCAGCGTCATGCCCACCATCATCAGTGGCAACACCAATTCGCCGACACTGATGATCGCCGAGAAGGCGGCATCCATGATCCTGGAGGACGCCCGCAAAGTGGTGGCGTCCTGAAACTCGGCCCTGTTTGCCTAATGAAGCGAGACAAAACCATGAACCGTCAAGCGCTGCCCTTCCACGGCATCAAGGTCGTCGATTTCGGCCAGTATATTGCAGGTCCCGCCGTTGCCATGATTTTTGGTGATTTCGGCGCGACGGTCGTTCACGTCGATCCACTGTCCGGTCCGCTGTGGGACAATCCGGCGAACGCGACATTGAACCGAAACAAGCTTCTCGTGAAGCTCGACCTCAAGTCCGATGAGGGCCGTCAGCAGGCGCTGGCGCTGGTGGCTGAGGCCGATGTGGTCATCGAAAATTTCAGGCCCGGCGTGATGAAGCGGCTCGGAATCGACTTCACCGCCTTGCGTGCGGCGAGACCCAATCTGATCACCGTGTCGATCCCAGGGTTCGCATCCGACGACGAGCTGCGGCGCGACTGGCGTGCGTTCGAGGCGGTCATTGCAGCCTCATCCGGCGTCTTTACCGACATGGGGCTGAACCGCGTACTTATGGGCGTGAACCCGTCGTTCTCTCCCCTCCCGCTCTCATCGGCCTACGGAACGATGATCGCTGTTTCGGCAGTCGCCATGGCGCTGCAGGCCCGACAGGGTACCGGCAGAGGCGACCATATTGAAGTCCCGCTGGCGAGCGCCTTGATGGAGGGGCTAACCTACAACTCCATCAAGATCGAGGACTATCCACTCCGCTACCAAACGCAGCGCGAGCAGGAGATCGAACGCCGCCGGGCTGCTGGGCTGGCGATGGATGTGTCGTATGACGATCTCCAGGCCTTTCTCGATCCGTTTTACCGGAGCTACCCATGCAAGGACGGTCGAAGCTTCTACGTCGTCTGCCCGAGCCACAAGCAGCATGCCAAACGCTGTCTCAAAACCCTCGGCATCTATGACGAACTAATCGCCGAAGGTCTACGGGAGGAACCGAACACCTATCTGCCAGTTGACGAATGGACTTCAGACGTGTCGCTGGGCGTGTATCCCCTACCGAAATACTGGGCCGACAAGATCACGGCTAGAATGAAGGGCGTCTTCGTGACGCGGACGGCGGCGGAATGGGAAAAAATATTTGGCGAGGGCCAGTTTCCGGGCGCACCGCATCGATGGCTTAAAGAGTGGATCGGCGATGAGCATGCCAAAGCGGCCGGACTGATGATCGAAGTCGACGACCCGGTCTATGGCCGCATGACGCAGCCGGGGCCGATGGCGTGGCTTGAGGAAAGCGGTGAAGCGATGCTGACACCGTCCCCGCGCCGGGATGTTGCGTTTCCTGCGGCGCTGGCGGGCATTGAGGGACATCGAGCCGACCCATCCGGACCCAATGCCAGTACCTGCTGATAAAGCGGGCTGGCTGGAAGGTGTCAGGGTACTCGACCTTTGCAACGTGATTGCAGGGCCGCACTCGGTCTCCTATCTCTCGCGTTTTGGTGCCGACGTCATCAAGATCGATCCCGCTACGCCGTTCTTCGATTGCTGGAACACGGTGATCTTCGGCATGACCCACATGCGGGGAAAGCAATCGGTTCTTCTGGATATAGGCTCAGCCGACGGCCGCAAGGTATTCGAAGCGCTTGTCCGGTCCGTGGACATCATCGTGTGGAACGCGACAGACCGGCAGGTAAAGTCCATGGGACTGGACGCCGAAGGCCTCCGCAGTCTCAACCCCGATGCCATTTTTTGCCAGCTTGATTGCTTTGGCGGCGTGCGTCGCGGGCCGCGCACCGATTACCTCGGCTATGACGATCTCGTGCAGGCGGCAACGGGCATCATGTTGCGTTTCGGCGGCTCGATGCAGACGCCGGAAGAACATGCCCATGTCGGCACAATCGACGTGATGTGTGGTTTCGGTGCGGCGCTCGCGGTTGCTGCGGCCCTCTACCAGAAGCGCAAGTCCGGGAAGGCTGGACGAGCGCGGACGTCGCTCTCCGCACTCAGCGCTCTCGCCCAGATGCCGTTTTGTTACGATTATGCCGGACGAGCGGAGTTCAACGAACCGTCCGGACCTGCAGCACGCGGCTATGATGCCTTGCATCAGCTCTACCAGGCAAAGGATGCCTGGATCGTGATTGCCGCCTCACGGAAAGACCTGACCCGTTTTAAGCATGTGGCCGGGCTCGAAATGCTACCTGGCCTGCCGAGCGGCGAATGGGAACGAACGCTTGAGACCGTCATTCCGACCGTTTCTGCGGCCATATGGATCGAGCGCTTCCATGCCGCAGATATCGGCGCGTCGATCTGTAATAACATTGAGACAATTCGCGCCTCGTCGACCCGGTCAGCTGACGGTCAGCCGGGAATTGATCGCGGCACTTACTCCTTCTCGACCTACAAAGACCATCCAAGCGGTCATGTGGTCACGTATCTCGATCCCTATGGTGTCAGACCGGCGGATGCAAAAGTCTTTGCGTTGCCGCCAGCAGAAAAGTACGGAGGGTCGACGCGACAGATATTGTTGGCACTGGGCTATAGCGAATCAGACATTGGCCAGTTGTTCGCAAGCGGGGACGTCAGCGAGAGCTGGAGCCGGGAATATCTTCCGAGCTGAACGGAGCATCAGTAATGCTCACCACTTGTTTGTATGACCAGTTCTGGCCGCTTGTGGCGCGAAGGGGAAAACCGCAGTCGGTCCAGAGCGGCCATGCTTCGATTGCGCGCGGGCGTGGACCATGAACTTGGGGCAGCCGGACGGTTCGCACGATCGCTTCGCCCGGCCTACGGAAGTTCAATTTCGCCGTCCACCACGTGGTTGAGGCCGGTGCCTTCCGCCGTTAGCGTCATGCGGACCTTCAACGTCTTGCCATCGAACTGCCCCTTGCGCACCGTCTCCTCGATCTTGCGCTGCGAGGTGACGCCGACTTCCTTCAGGAACTTGCGGATCGACATGTTGAAGGCGTCTTCGCTCATGGCGGAACTCCTCTGTGTGCGGAAGGGATGTTAATGGAAGGTAAATCGTCAAGGAAGCAGCAATGACGCCACATGCCCCAGAATCTGACGTAAAAAATTTCGGCTACCTAGATGGGCGTTAGGGGCCGCTTCGGGTCGAGGCGCGACATTTGCGACATCAGTGGCAAGGCGACAGCGACAGTTGACCGCTCCCGGCCCGAAAGCAGACATCGTCGACGAACACGCTGTAGGTCGGAAATGCACCAGAGAACTTGATCTCAGCCGAGATCGCTCTGGGCAGAAGTTCCCCTGTCTCTGTCTTCCTGCTATCGTGGAGATGGGAGACGGCTCTATGAGCGAGAATCGCAAGCTGGCCGCAATTCTGGCCGCGGACGTAGTCGGATACAGCCGGCTCGCCAGCGAGGACGAAGATCGCACCCTGGCAAGGTTGCGGGCACTGCGCAGCGACCTGATCGATCCAACCATCGCAGTGCACAACGGCCGTGTCATCAAGCGCACTGGTGACGGAGCGCTGGTCGAATTCCGCAGCGTTGTCGATGCCGTGCGCTGCGCCATCGAGGTGCAGAACGGCATGGTCGAGCGCAACGCCGGCGTTCAGCAGGATCGGCGCATCGAGTTCCGGATCGGCATCCATCTGGGGGACGTCGTAGAGGAATTCGATGGCGACCTGATGGGCGACGGCGTCAACATCGCCTCGCGTCTCGAGGGTATCGCGGCCCCCGGCGCTATTTGCCTGTCCGAGGACGCCTATCGCCAAGTCAGGGCGAGACTCGATCTCTCCGTCAGCGATCTCGGCAACACGCAACTCAAGAACATTGCCGAGCCGATCCGGATCTATTCGCTCCAGGTCGGCACCGCCGCGGAGGTAAAGCCAGGAGTGCCCGCCGCCGCCGTTGCTCGTGCGCCGGCCGCATTGCCGTTGGACCTCTCGATTGCCGTGCTGCCATTCGTCAACATGAGCGGCGATGCCGAGCAGGAGTACTTCGCTGACGGCATCTCGGAAGACATCATCACAGCTCTATCGAAGCTGTCGCAGCTGTTTGTCATCGCTCGCAACTCGTCGTTTACCTTCAAGGGCCGGAATGTGAACGTGCAGGAAGTGGGCGACAGTCTCAAAGTGCGCTACGTGCTGGAAGGAAGCGTTCGCAAATCCGGCAACAAGGTGAGGATCACCGCGCAGCTGATTGATGCCACCACCGGCGGGCATCAGTGGGCGGAGCGTTTCGATCGCGACCTGACCGATATCTTCGCAGTGCAGGATGACGTCACGCAGCAGATCGTCGGCGCTCTGGAACTCAAGCTGACGGCCGGGGACCACCTGCGGCTCGCGACCGAGCAGACGCAAAATCTGGAAGCCTATGACTGCTTCCTGCGGGGCCGTGAACACATGTGGCAGCTGACGAGAGAGCAGAACATTCAGGGCCGGCAATTGCTGCAGCGCGCCGTCGATCTGGACCCGAAATTCGCCCCGGCGCACGCGTTCCTCGCCGTCACGCACGGGCTGGCCTACGTTAACCAGTGGAGCCGATCGCCGTCGAAATCGCTGGAACAGGCGACCGAGGCTGCGACGCTGGCGGTGGCGCTCGACGATCGGTATCCGTACGCACATTGGGCGCTGGCCGTCGTCAACTTGTACCTGCGACGACTTGACGTGGCCATCCGCGAGGCTGAACGCGCGATTGCGCTTGCTCCCAATCTTGTCGAGGGCCACGAGAGCCTCGGAAACGCGCTGCACTATGCGGGCAGATCCGACGAGGCCCTCGTCTGCTTCGAGCGGGCGATCGCCCTGAATCCATATTATCCAGACATTTTTCTGCACTTCCATGCGCAGGCGATGTTCCAGTTGGGCAGGTACGAGGAGGCTGTTGTCTTCCTGAAGCGACGACTAGTCCGCAATCCAGCCACCGACATCTCACGTGTGTTGCTGGCGGCGAGCTATGGTCACTTGGGCTGCTTGGCGGAGGCTCGCGGGCAGTGGGAGGAAGTGTTCCGGATCAATCCCGATTATTCCCTGGAGCACAGGCGCAAAGTGCTGCCCTACAAGAACCCCGCCGATTTCGAGCGCATTGTGGATGGACTGCGCAAAGCTGGCCTCACCGAGTGATTGCATTCCATCGCAGGCAGTCGTCCCACAGCTTCCGTAGGCTCCACAAAATCCGAGGCCTGAGAGACGTCCCGCATCACTCAGGCAGGCCGGCCTTTCGGAAGCCGTCGACAAAGTGGTCTCGTACAGATGCATCGCGCAGCGGCTGGGAGCTGAGCCAATGGCCGATCGTGAAATGAGGGTGGGCGATCAGGAACAATTCTGCTTCTCGCCGCGCCTCCTCACCGTGGCCCAACTGCGCAAGCGCAGCAGCCAGGAATTTGCGTGAGTTGGTACGATACGTGTCTTTCTTGCGGAGCGTAGCGGTTGCCGCCTCATAGTCACGCGCGGCATATTGCGCCTGCCCAAGATGGCAAAGATACCAGCAGGGTGGGTAGGGATTGAGCCGCAGAGCTTTTTCGATCTGCGCCAGTCCGTCGGCAACCCTGCCGTCCAGCACTGAGATATCAGACATGGCGGCCCAGGTGTCGGCGTGGTTGGGGTCCAGCTCCAGGGCCTTTGCGAAGGCGGCCTCCGATTCCACCCATCGCCGCTCATAGGCCAGAATGGTCCCCAGAACGTAACGGCAGCCGGCATCGTTTGGATCCAGCTCGACCGCCTTCTGCGCCGATGTCGTCGCCATCTCACGGTTAGGATCTTCGGGCTCGCCGAAATGAGTCCAGGCAAGCCAACGGTTATAGGCGAGCAGACCGAGCGCCTCGGCATAGGATGGCTCGAGCTTAACCGCGCGCTGGAGCAGCATATAGGCCTCACGCTCGGTTTGCGGCGACTCTTCCGTCAGGAGGCGGGCGCGCACACACAGGTCGTAGGCCTCAAAGTTCTTCGGCCGATTGCGCGGCGTCGGGATGGTCAGCCGGCCGACGAGGGCTTCGACAATCTTGGCGTTGACTTCATCCTGCAATTCGAAAACATCTTCCACCGTCCTGTCGAACCTCTCGGCCCACAAGTGCCCGCCGTCAGCTGTGTCGACCAGTTGGGCGTTGATGCGGACACGGCCCATTGCGCGTCTGGCGCTCCCCTCCAGGACGTAGCGGACGCCGAGTTCCTGGGCGACCAGCTTTACGTTGACCGGCTTGCCCTTGTAGCCGTAGACGGAATTGCGCGCGATGACGAACAGGCCGGCCGTACGGGAAAGGTCGGTGATCAGGTCTTCAGTCAAGCCGTCGACGAAAGGCGCGTCGGCTTCATTCCCACTCATGTTCGTGAACGGCAATACAGCGATCGACGGACAGTCGGGCAGCGGCAATATGCTTTCCAGCGCATCCGGCCAATGCCACACGTGGACGGGGCGAGTCAGGTTCTTCAGGTAGCGTTCGCCTGCGTCGAAGAACCGGTCGCCGATCTTGCCGACGATCTCGTCGTGAACGCCGGCTGAAATGCAGATACCTCCCGGCGCGGCCTGCGTCTCCAAGCGCGCCGCGACATTGACCCCGTCGCCGAGGACGTCTGAACCATCGTCAATGACATCTCCCAGATTGACACCTACACGTAAAAGTAGTCGTCGATCTCCGGAAGCCCCGACAGTCGTGATGGCCCGCTGCATTTCCAGCGCTGCTTCGACCGCGTCCACCGCGCTGCCGAATTCGATCAGGAAGCCGTCGCCCATGACCTTGAAGATGCGACCGTTGTGGCGCGTCACAGCCGGCTCGATAACGCCAGAACGGAGTTCCCTGAGGTTCGCCAGCGTTGCGACTTCATCAGCCTCCATCAGGCGTGAATATCCCACCACATCGGCAACAACGATGGCAGCGAGACGACGCTGAAGAAATTGATCTGTCATGTGAGGACAAACCCAACGACCAAATTAGCAAGTTATTGTTCAACTGCGGGTGAGTCAACAAGCCGCAAGAGGTAATGTCCAAGCGGTCTCCACCTCCATTGACTCGGTAGCCTTCTTTGTGACTGGCGGCGTCGAGGTGGACGACACGGAAATCTGTACCACGGAAAGCAGACGGTTCTTGAATGTCTGTTGATGGGGTCGAGCGGGGCTTCGGCGGAAGTGCCCAGTTCTGTTCGCGAAATGGCACCGGGGGAGACCCGAACTGCACTGCGCTAAGCCTGCATTTCTGGCTAGCTCTCCAGACGCGGCCAGTCTCCTTCTGCCCCAACTCGGACATACGTCGCTTATGAACTGACGTCCGCTGTGGGCGCAAACGTGATGTCCAAGGCGGGTTTGCCCCTCGACTGACGAGCTATCTTCGCAGCGACACCAGAAAGCCGCCACAAAAAGAAGCTTGCAAATCAGATAAGTGTATGCTTATGTGTCGGCATGATCGAGAATGACTTTTTCCGGGCTTTGGCAGACCCGACCCGCCGCGCGATCTTTGAGAAGCTGGCGGCAGGGAGCATGAACGCCAGCGCCTTGCGCAACGGCATGGAGATCAGCCAGCCGGCAATGTCGCAACACCTTGCGGTTCTGCGGAGTGCAAAGCTCGTGAGGGAACAACGGCAGGGGCGTTTCGTGAACTACGAAGTCGATCCGGAGGGGCTGGCTCTGATCGCTCAATGGCTGGCGAAGTATCGCGCCTATTGGCCCGACCGCATCGCAGCTCTTAAGGTCTTGCTGAAGGACATGGATCAATGAACGAACAAAAGATCGAGGAGCAGGATAGCGGCGTCGAGCTGGAATTTGACTTGGGCGATCCGCCGCACAAGGTCTGGCGCGCGCTCAGTATTCCCGAATTTCGGGAAAGGTGGTTGCCAAAGGAGGCATTGGCCGATTCCGATGCGATCGCCGTCACCCCCGGCCAAGAAGTCCGCTACAAGCTGCGCGACGACAGCCCACCATTCATTGAAAGCACCGTGACGTTCACGATCACCCCGAATGCCACGGGCGGAACCTGCCTTCGGATCGTCCACGTACTGACGGATGCAAGACTCGATGGAATGACAAGAGCGCCGGCGAACAGCAACAGTCCGCCCCTCATGCTCGCCGCCTGACGCGGCGAGCCTCACCCTAAAAATCTGGAAGTGGAGGTCGCCGATGCGCGAAGCGATGCAGCTCGTCCCTATGGTCGTAGAACAGTCCAGCCGGGGAGAACGATCATTCGATATTTATTCCCGGCTTCTGCGCGAGCGGATTGTCTTCCTCAATGGCGAGGTGAACGACACCGTTTCGGCCCTCGTCTGCGCACAGCTCCTGTTTCTGGAAGCAGAAAACCCCAAAAAGCCGATCTACCTCTATATCAATTCGCCGGGCGGCGTCGTGACCAGCGGCCTCGCCATGTACGACACCATGCGCTACATCCGCGCGCCGGTTCACACGCTCTGCATGGGCACGGCTCGCTCCATGGGATCGTTTCTCCTGATGGCGGGCGAGCCGGGCGAGCGGGCCGCCCTGCCAAATGCAAGCATCCTGATCCACCAGCCATCAGGCGGCTTTCAGGGGCAGGCGACCGATATGCAAATTCACGCCGAGGAAATCCTAAAAACAAAGCAGCGTATGACGCGGCTTTACGCCGAACATTGCGGGCGCTCCTATGAGGATTTTGAACGCGCCATGGACCGCGACCGCTTCATGACGTCGCAAGAAGCATTGGAATGGGGCTTGATCGACAAGATCATGCAGATCCGCGAAGCCCCGGCCGATCAGTAAGGGATATGGCCTTGGTGTCGCTAAAATCGCTGGAGATCATGAAAGTCGTGCCGTGTGGCCCCCTCATCCGCCCTACGGGCACGGCGACAACGGTGATGAATCCATCCTTGGATGTCGGCTGCTGGCGCAAACGTGAGGTCTCAATCGGGGCTATCTTTGCGCCTTCGACGGCAGGTCCGGTCGTCGCGCTGCCACGCCCTGCGGGACCAGACAGAGAGCGGCGATACCGGCCTCTTCGGCCGCGCGCAGAAGCGCTTCGCGGAATTGTTCCGGGGCAATTTTGCCGCTGATGGCGTCGACGCAGGCTTTCACCGCAGCCACATATTCTTCGCCGTCATCGAAAGGCCAGTCGTTCATCAGGAGACGCGCCGCGTCTCCAAGCGTCCATACGATCTTGCGAGATGCCCGACCTCGCAAAGCAAAACCGACCGGCGTGAATGTTGCTGATGTGTTCCAGCACATTATCCTCGACCCCTCAAGGCGGGAATACTGCAATCCCCACTTTTTATATACGCGCATTTTATGAAAGTTGGAATTGAAATTTCGTGAAGCGTACCGCTTGAGCGCGAGGCTGCCGAATGAGGAAAAAGGGCGCCCTGCAACCTCATTTTCAAACGCTGCGTCGACACGTGTTGCACCGATTGAGGCATGCGGGATTTCTTCCCTTTCGATCTCCACCCGTCGGTTCAGTCACCGCAATTCGGCGGTGACCCGGAAGATGCCGCCGGCCGATGCGTCGGAGCAGACGACAAAGGTCGACCCTTCCTGCGCCATGAAGGCGACGTTGCCGCCGGCTTCGCAGGGGGTGGCGCTCCATTGCAGGAGGATGTCGCCATTGTCGGGCAGTTTTTCCGTTTCCATCTTTGTCGCACTGGCCATCCATTCGGTTGCCGACGGCAGGTGAACGGGGGCGTTCAGCTGTTTCGACAGCCAGGCGGTATAGTTCTGCGCCACGGCAAGCGGCACGTCGTCAGCCGGCTGCTCGGGGTTGTCGGCATAGGCCTGTGCCGAGGCGGGATCGGAGTTGGCGGTGTAATAGGCCGCCATCTCGGCGCGGGTGACGGCCTTTGCCTGCATGCAGAAGGATTTTTCGACCTTCACGGCGCCATTGGCGACGCCGAGCATGCCGCCGAGCTCCTTCATCGAGGCGGTCATCAGCCGGACATTCTCCAGCGAATAACTTCCCGCCGGCACTTGCTCGAAGGCAAGGGTCGGCGAAACCGGGCAGAAGCCGCGCGCCGACAGCGCCTCGAGATCGGCAAGGATCGGTTTGTACGCGACGACGGCGAGCTTATAGGCCTCGGCGCTATAGCGGCCATCGGCCTCGCCGATTTTCGGCGCGAGTGCGGCAAGCGTTGGATCGGCCGCGCCGGCGCGGGTGGCGATCGAGGCGTTGAGATCGGCGACCTTCAGCTTCAGCGCCGTCGCCTCGTCCTTTGCCGCCATGACGTCGGCGATGAGGGCGTCGAAAAGTTTGGCGGCGTCGCCATAGCCCGAGGTCGCCGCCGGCATCTGCCATTGCTCGGCCTTGGCCTTGGCATCGGTCATCAGGCCGCTCGCCTTGGCGACGTCGGGGCTATCGCCGGCGCCGATGCGATTGACGGTTTCGCGCTTTGCCGCCGCGTTCTTTTCGGCCGCTGCCAGCGCGGTCAGCGCCTTGGCGAGATCGTCGAAAGCCGCTTTCGAGGCGTCGTAATTGTCGATGGCGCCGTGCATCTGCTTGGCGGCGGCGCTGTCGGCGGCAGCCTTCAGCTTGGCGTCGGCCTCGGCGAAGCTCGGCGCCTTGTCGCCGCCGGCAGCCGAGGCTGACGCTTTCGCCTTCTCGGCATTCTCCTTCGAAATGGCGATCAGCGCATTGCCGAGATTGATGGCGGCAGACTGATAGCCCGGAAGGGCCTTTTCATAGTCTTCGTCCTTGAGCAGCGCATCGGCGGAGGTCAGCGCCGCCGCACCGGTGTCGTAGGAAAGCTTGGCCTGGTCGCTGGCCGGGCGTTCCGGCGCCTTGGCGGCGATCGCCTTCTGTTTGCGGCTTTCGGCTTCCTTCTTCCAGGTGCCGACATCAGCGACGAGTTTCGGATCCGGGCGGAGCAGTTTCGGGATCGTGACGACGCCGACACCGATGCAGATCAACAGCAGCGCTGCGATCATCGAAATTTTGACAGGCGTCCATTTTTTCGGCTTCGGCACCTCCGGCTGCTGCGGCATGCCGCCGCGCGGATCCCAGGACATCGGCTGAATGCCTGTCGTCACCCTCGTGTATTCGCCGAGCGCATCGGCGCCGGTGCGCGGGCGCTGGGCCGGGTCGCGGCTCAGCATCCTTTCGATGAGGCTTGCAAGACCCTCGGGAAAGCCGGGGATCAGCACGTCGAGCCGGGGAAAGATGTTGGAGGGATCGAGATGGATGTTCTTCCAGCTCTGCTCGCGCTGGTGCTCGTCTTCCCAGACCATGACGCTGTCGAAGACGCTGTTATAGGTCTGGCGCGGCAGGAAGAGCTTGTAGGCGATCATGCCCATTGCATAGATGTCGAGGGCCGCGGAGGCCGAGAAGGTGCCGCTGGCATAGATCTCCGGCGCGCCGAACTCCGGCACATAGGGCGGGATGATGTGCTCGCCGATCTTCGAGATCAGGTGCAGATTGCCGATCCGGACCGACAGGCCGGAATAGTCCTCGGAAACATAGATGCACTGGTCCGTCAGGGCATTATGAGCGTAACCGGCGCCGTGCAGCGTCGCCAGGCCCTCGAGGATGTGGCGGCCGATTTCGGCGGCGCGCTCATAGGCCACCATTTCGGTTTCGTCGAGATACTGGTGCAGCGTCTTCGACGGCCGCTTCTCGACGATATAGAAATTGTCATCTTCCGGCGACGGCGGGATCAGATCCTCGATTTCGACGAAGCGCCGTGCGGTCAGGGATTTCGCCTCGTTGATGGAGGTCCAGACCCGCTCGAAACGCGCCTTGTCCAATTTCAGCGCCACATCGGGGGCGACGATGAAGACCGCATGGTCCATCCGCTTGTCCTGGGCGGGATAGACGATGAACTCGTTCTCATAGACCGGCTCGCCGATCGTGTAGCGGGCGATCAGATCACTTCTCATGCACATGTCCCCCTGCAATCATTGGCATTCCATGAAACCGCATTCTATTCGCCTGCCAGAAGCGGATCGCCGATCAGACCTGCGGCGAGCACCAGGCCGGTTCTTGTATCCCTGAGCGCGAAGGCAAAACGGGCATCGGCGACGACGCGAACGAGTTTCGGATCGATGCTGCGTTCGGTGATTGCTGCCGTGGCTGCCGCCGCCTCCGTGCCGTTTTCGTCGAGCTTGATCATCGTCTTCTGAAGAACGCGCGACAAGCGAATGTTTTCCTTGGTGAAACCCGGGAAAGCCGCATCCTTGGCCTTCCCGGCCGCCAGGCCCATCTGATTGATCACCGGCATCAAATCACGCCCGTCGCTCAGGGAAAAGCGGGGAAGGAAGATTTCACCCTTGGCAGGTTCGAATTTTTCCCCCTGCAGCCAGGAGGTCAAGGCCTTCAGGTCGGCGCCGCCGACCCCCTTGCCGGAGCGCGCCGCCACCACGACCATGCTGTAGCTTTCGCCCGCATAGGCAAGATCGACGGCGGCGAATTTCTCGTCGAAGCGGAATTTCTGCCCATCGCCTGTAAGATGCATCATCGGCACCGAAATCGTCGAACCGTCCGGCCGCTGAAAGGGGCTTGCCGGGCTTTCTTTCTCGAAGGAGGTCTTCCAGCGCGCCTTGAAGGAGAGTGCGCCCAGGCTGACGAAGCCGCCGCCGGGCGGCGCGTCGAGGATGGCGGGAATGGCGCCCCGCGTCGTCTCCTTGACCCAGCCATTGATATGCTCGACCGAGGCCGGTCCGTCGAGATCTTCGATCGAGGGTTTGATCCGGTGGGTGGCGAGCATGGAAAGCGCGTCGGGGGCGAGCGCCAGCTTGTCGTCGAAGACGATGGCAACCGCCGTCGCCAGAGGCGCATCCGCGGCTGCCGGCTTCTCCGGGCTCATGGCGGCAAGCACCGTTTCCGGCCCCTTCACCTCGCTGCCGAAGCCGAGGCCCTTGGCGATTGCGGCCTTGCCTTCGGCGGAGGCGCCGAGGCTGGCAAGGCCGAGGGCTGCGGCAAGGCTTGCCGGCGACACCATGATATTGGCGGCCCCCTCCCTTGCCAGCGTGCGGTCGATCAGTTCGGCGGCAAGCCCCGCCTGCGCGGCGAGCATCGCCTTGCCGTCGCCGGAGTCGTCGGCATGGGCTGGGGCAAGCGTCAGCAGCGAAGCGGCAAGACCCGCCAGCAGAGTGGATTTCGGCATGGGTTCCCTCCTCTTCAGCGGATGCGGTAGAATTTGGAATCGAACGACCACTTGCCCTGGGCGCCGCTCTCGTCGTCGCCGACGATCCTCAATGTTCGGGCGAGATCGTAGACATAGTTGAAGGCGGCGCGCTGGCCGACGAGCGGCGTCGGCACATCCGGCAGGTCGAGCACTTCGATCGGCTTGTCGCTGAGAATGGCGACGACCATGCCGACGCCGGCCGGCCCCTCCACCACATATTCGAAGCCGGTATAGGGATTGCGCGCATCCGGCACGACGACCGGACGGGCCGGATCGAGCCGGTTGTCGCCGCTCTTGGCGGTCGGTTTCAGCCCCATCGAGCGCTTGTTCGGGTAAAGCTGGGTCAGCTTGCCGGAGGCGTCGATATCGACGAGGATCAGGTAACCGGACTTCTTCGTGGAGACGCGCATCGCCACCTTGTCGCCGATGCCGACCGAGGTGCCGGGCAGCACGTCGACGGCGACGCCCGCCTCATTGTCCGTCTTCAGCGTATTCTCGACGGCGGCGACCGGGGTTTTCGCCTCCTCGCCGGTGATGACATCGCGGCCGAGCGCATCCGGCTGGCCATAAAATTGCGGCACCGGCGTGAAGCGGCAATCCTGCGCATGCGTCCGGCAATATTCGTCGGATTTGCGCCTTACATAATCGAGCAGGGCGGCGTTGCTGACATTCGGCTTGTCGGCGGCCCGCGCCACGCCATCCTGCACACCTTCGATGAAGCGGCGGGTGAAGACGCCGACGGGCGGCCTGGCCTCGCGGTCGACGAGCGCCCATTGGCCTGAGTTGACCGCCGACCAGACCATGGCGTTTTCGCCGCCGAAGGAGAATTTCGCCTCCTTGCCGGATTTGTTCGGCGGTTCGAGCTCAGCCAGCGCCGGGCCGAGGCAGCGCACGGAGCCGGAGGGGGCGGCCACCGCGCTGCGGCTGCCGGGCCCGACATGGCAGGCGTCGATCAACAGCGTGACGCGGCGGTCCTTGAGGCTGTTCAGCCGTGCGGCGATTTCCGTTTCGCGGATCTGGTTGGTGACGGTCACCTTGCCGGCCTCGCGCACCAGCTTGGCGTCGGCTGCGACAAGCGTCGGGCTGGTTGTTTCCTCGGCGCCCATTTCCTCCGAGCCCTGGCCGCTGAAATAGAGGAAGACCCGGCTTCCAGGCGTCGACTGGCGCACCAGCCAGTCGTCGATTTCGGCAAGGATCGCCTCGCGGGTGGCCTTGCGATTGGTCAGCGTGTGAATCTGTTCCGGGCGGTAGGCGAGCGTCTTCACCAGGAAGAGCTGCATCGCCTTGACGTCGCTGGCGGAGCCGGTGAGTTTTGCCTCGCGCATCTCGTAATCGTCGATGCCGATCAGCAGCACGCGGTCGCCGGGGGAGCCTTGGATGCCGGGTGCCTGGAGAGCGGGTGCCTCGGCAACAGGTGGCTGGACAGCGGGTTCTTCGGTGGCAGGCTTGGTGGTCGGCGCGGTATTGTCGGCGGGCGTTTCGCTCGTGGCGGCAGGAGCGGTATCGCCGGCGGGCGGGGTGGTGATGGCGAGGTTCGCCAGTTTCTGGCCGGATTGTCTGAGCTTGCTCCCGGGACCGGTGGTGGTCGAGGCGACCTGATCGGCGGCCGGCGTTTCGACATTCGGCACGTCGCCATCGGTCTTAGCGGCGATCCAGTCGCGGAAGGCGGCGACGCGGGTATAGACGCCGTAGTGCTCGGCCTCGGCGCAGCCGGCACCCCAGCTGACGATGCCGAGCTGGATCCAGCTCTTGTCCGGGCGCTGGGCCACCAACGGCCCGCCGCTGTCGCCCTGGCAGGCATCCTTGCCGCCTTCGGCATAACCGGCGCAGACATTGCGTTCGTCGATCGGGTTCATCCGCATCGAGCTGTCGCGATAGGCGGCACGGCAATCCTCGCGCGGGACGATCGGCAGCTCGACTTCCTGCAACTCGGTCGGCAGGTATTTGTCGTCCCAGCCGTGATCGGCCTTGGTGTAGCCCCAGCCGGTGACGACAGCCTTATGGCCGGCCGCCTCCACCTCGTCATCGGAGGCCGAGGCGAGGACCGCCGGCCTGGAGACGGCGGGTTCGGCAAGTTTGATCAGGGCGATATCGTTGGCAAAGACCTTGCGATCGAAATCCTCGTGAATGACGACGTCTTCGACGGCAAGGCCGGGTTTATCCGGCCCGTCGACCGAGATGACCTTGTCGATCTTCGACTTGCCCTCGACGATCAGCAGATCGCGGGCGAAGAGATCCTGCTTGCCGGAGCGGCCGCTGGTGACGCAGTGGGCGGCGGTCAGGATCCAGCGCGGCGCAATCAGCGAGCCGCCGCAGTGGCCGCCGAAGCGGCCGCGCTGTTCGGGATCGGGCGCCAGAATTTTTACCTGCCAGGGCCATTGGCCCTTCTTTGCCGCCTGGCCGCCGATGACGCGGCCGCCATCCTCGCCGGCAAAATCGGTATCCTGCTGCGCAAGGACCGGTGAGGCCAGCAGAAGCATGACGGCCGCAACGTTGAGGATGCTGCTGATCGACGCGCTCATAGCTTGGCTCCGGCGGAGGTATAGAGGACGGAAAATCCGACGCGGGCGCCCTCGGGCAGGACATCGCCGAGCCGCCTGGCGATATTGCCGGCGGTGCGGCGCCTGTCGTTCTGCTTCAGGAATTCGACGAGTTCGGGCATCGGGGTTTCGGAGGTGACGGCGACGAGCAGATCGGTGCCGAAGGGGGCGACGACCGACAGATCGAGGTCGAAATTCGCAGGCATCTCAGCCTCGGCATCTTTCTCGCCGGGATAGAGGAACTGCACGGTTCCATCGCCGGTGACGTCGAAGAGCATCAGCTTGCGGCCGGCTAGATCGGAGACCGTGACGCCGACGCGCTCGCCCTCGCGGTGGACGGTGTCGGACGGCGTGACGCGCACGGTCTGCGGATTGACCTCCGACAGCCGCTTCAGCGTGTCGAGCGCGGCCATCCGGTCGACGACGAAAGGCATGTCGCCGGCGCCGATGCCGGAGGCGACGACATCGCCGCCGGCAATCGCCTCGTGCTTTTCGGGATCGAAGACCAGTTCGGCATGGACGCCATCCGTCAGCTTGAACGGCGTGACGGCCGGCTCGATGCCCTGCAGCACCGCTTCGGCCCCAAGGGCGGCAATGCTGATCGGCGCGGGCTCGACGGGCGGCGGAGCGTTCGATTTTTCCGCCGCCGCCTGCGCCCCTGCCCCCTGGTAATCATAGACGACGGCGCGGTCGAGATCGGTTCCGGGCGGGCTTTGGGTGAAGATATTCTGCCGCTGGTCGGTGAACTGATAGACCGCCTGGCGCACATATTCGAAGAGTTCGCGGCGGCTGACGGCGCCGTCGCCGTTGCGGTCGGCCGCCCCTTCGAAGGCGCGGGCGGTGGCATAACTCAGCGCGCCGCGTTTCTGCGGGATGCCGGGAATGGAGATTTCGGGCGATTTGGTGTTGTCGTCAACGGCGGCGAGGAAGGTCAGCCGCTTGAAATCGAAGCCGGTGGAGAGCGCGTCCGCCGTCGTCGAGATCGGCGCGAGGTCGTCCTCCTCGATCGTATAGGACGGCGCCTGGCGCCAAGTGATCTCGGCGCCGCGCGGATCGACATCGCGGGTCATGCCGCCGGCATGGCAGGTATCGGCGATGAAGACGACATCGGCGCCCTTGGCCTCCAGTTTGTGGATCAGCACCTTGAACTCGTCGCCGAAGATGCGCTCGCGCGATCCGGGCAGGCGGGTATCGAAGCCGGCGAGCACATAGACCTCGTCGCGGCCGCTCGGTTTCGAGCCCTTGACGCGCTCCGGCTCGCTCGAGCCGTGACCGGCGATGCCGAGAACGACAAGATCGCCGGTCCCTGCCCGTTCCGTCACGGCTTCGATCGCATGGAAGATGCCTTCGCGGTCGGCCTCGCCGTTTTTCAACAGCGTCATGTCCTCGACGCCGACCGAACGCAGGGAAAGGGAAAGGTCCTCGGCATCGGCGACTGCGCCGTGCAGCGGCGGAACGTTGCGGTAAAGGTCTATGCCGATCAGCACTGCCCGGACGGCGCCGCGCTCCGGCGCCTCGATGGTTTTTGCCAGGGTCTCTGTCGCCGCCAGACTGAGGAGGGCGAATGCGGCGGCCATGGAAACGGATGCGGACATGGCCAAACTCCCCTCGCCCCGGCTATTCGCGGCGCCATTCGACGCGGCGGTTCAGCGCGTCGACATCGTCTTCGGTGAGGTTTGCCGTTGCCGTCACATCCACCGGCTCGGAGGCGCCCCGGCCTTCGGCGTCGATCGAGGCATCGATGCCGTGGCTCTTCAGGAAATCGGCCACCGCCTGGGCGCGGCGTTCGGAGAGCTTCTGATTATAGTCGTCGCCGCCGCGCCGGTCGGTGTGGCCGATCAGGATGATGCGGCCGGGCTTCTGCTCCTTCAGCGCCTCCAGCAATTCCTCGGCGGCCTCGGTGCCGATCGAGGTGAAGCTCGACTTGTCGAAGTCGAAGGTGATCGGCACGGGAATGGACACCGGCACGATGCCGCGGACATTTTCGGAATAGATGCCGCCGAGCACGCCGCTGCGGTGATCCTTCTCGGCCGGCACGAAGCTGCCTTCAGGGTTGTCGCTCGTCGGGTTGGCGGCCAGGATGCGGGCCTGGGCGGCACGCTGGATGAGGTCGGAGATAGTGTCGGCCGGCGGCGCCTTGGGGGTGCGGGTCTCGTTCTTGATGATCTCGATTGCCTGCTGGTAATCGGCGGCGGCATCGGCAAAGCGGCGGGCGGAGAAATAGATCTCGCCGAGCGTGGCGGAGGCCTGCCAGAGCACCTGCGGACTGTCGGCGGCGACCAGCAGCGGCTCGTAATCGGCGACCGGCTGGTTGGCGGCCATCATCTCCTGGGCGGCGGCGAGCCTGAGGGCTGCAACGCGGCGCTGGGCATTGACCTGGAACTGGCCGCATTCGGCGCTGACGGCGATCGCATCGGCCTCGGAGGCGGCGGCATTGATATCCTTGGCGGCGACGGCGGTGTTCAGCTTGTCGAGAAGGGCGGTGCAGGCAGGTGTATCGGCATTCGCCACTTCGATATCCTCGCCGGCCTGGCTGGGTTCGGCCGAGCGGCCGAGGTTGAGCTGCGGCATCTTGATGCTGAAGCCGCCGGGAAGTTTGAATTGCGGCATCTTCAGCTGCGGCATCGGCAGCTTCGGCATTTTCGTCTGGGACGTCTGGGCTGGCTGCTTATACTGCGTTGGCCGGGTGGACGAGGTGGTGTCGGCGGGGCCGATCAACTGCAGCTCGTCGGCGGCAAGCTCCTGGCTGGGCGCCAGATTGGTGACGATCTTGTATTTCTTCGGCGGCTGTTGTGCGGCCTGCTCCACAGGCTTCGGCGCGACCGGCTTTGGCGCTGCCTTCGGTTTGTCGACCGTTTCCGGCTTCTTGGCGGCTTCCTGTTTGATCACCGGTTTCGGCTTCGGAGCGGCTGCCGGTTTCGGCGGCTTGGCTGCCTGTTCGACCGGTTTTGCTGCGGGGGCGGCTGCGACGGGCGGGGCGGCCACGGGCGGCAGCGCCGCCGGACTGTCGACCGTCGTCAGCATCAGCGTCTTGCTGCTGATCTTGGTGCCGAGGCTGCGGGCCTCTTCCAGGCTGCGGGACACGGCATCCATGCCGCCGTCGACCGAGCGGAACATGCCGCTGCCGCTGCCGCCGAGATCGGCGAAGATGGTCAGCGGCTTGGAGGAATAGAAGACCTTGATCTGCTCCTGACCCACGGGGCCGGAGACCTGCAGCCGGGCGCCGCTGGCCGGATCCGGCACCTGCACGCGCTTGCCGGGGCCGACGAGGGCATCGGTCTGATATTTGTTCGGGAAAAGCTTGATGACGGAACCGTTCGGCGAGACGTTCAGTACCGTGACATAGCTGTTCTCAGTCGACTGGATGAACAGGCCGACGACTTCGCCGATGGCGTATTTGGCCTCGGCGCGATCGAAGGTGATGCTGACAGGGCCGGTCTGTGCCGGCGCCTCGGTCAGTGTGCGTTCGTTCTGCGCCTCGACGGCGGGAACCACCGCAAAGAACGAGAGGAAGGTGGCTGCGGCTAGGATGGCTTTGCGGTGCGACATGGGAAAACCTCCTCTTCGAACAATCTCACACTGTGTTGAAGATGAGAATAGCACCGACCGGCGAAATTGGGATGGCTTTGCCTGTCTTGCTTGAGGGAGGGTTACAAATTATTTGGAGCCGCGAAGAAACCGTCCCGGAAAAGACGTGCGCAAGACTCTGGATCGGCAATATCAGCCGCCGGATCTCGTCTTTTCGACTTTGGGCCTGCGTTTAGTTCTTGGGTTTCTGCCCGGCTGATTTCAAAATCGAGATCAGGTCGCTCATCCCTTCGGGCGAGGAATTATAGAGCCAGAGAATATCCGGATTATCGACCGTGAATTCCTTCCCGGGGCCCGAGCCCATGTCGCGGCCGGGCGAGGTCGCGTCCGGGAGTTTGCCTTGACCGGGTGTCAGCCCCTTGGCGCTTTCGTGTTCTGCGATGATCGCAGTGGCTGCGGCAAAGGCCTTTTCGTCATGCTGGCGCAGCGCCGCAAGCGCGGGGTTGCGCGCCGCCAGCGCATCCTCGGCCGGGCCGGCATGGCCAAGCTGAGGCATCTGCAGCGCCAGCAGCAGGCCGATCGACAGGGGTATGAGCCGGGATTTCGTCATCGTCGTCACATCCGTCTTATGGGCGCTACCGCGCGCGACATGCTTGCGGACAATAGGCAGAGGCCGGAAAGATGGCAACGGCGCTCAGTGCCAATCGGTTGGGAGGGGTGAAATAGGCTTGGGAGCGTCCGCGGGACAGATCGCACATTCTGCTGGCGCCGGCTGTGGCCGGCGTCATCGCAGACAAGCACATCGGATCGGAACGATGTTCGCAGGGATAGCATTCTCCCGCGGATTAGTCGGTGTCATCAGGTAAAATTTTCTAATCAAAATTGTCGTCTAGCTTATCCCCCGGCTTCTTAACAATATAGCTGGAAGGAAGCAGGTGAGGCCGGCAACCAAAGGGCACGGTTGGCGCCGTTGCGACGGCAACAGGCCCGAGTTCCAGGCTTTGATTTGTATCAAGGACACGAGAGGGCTCGCCAGTCCATGTAATCGTAGAAATGTTTGGCTTTTACATAATTCCGGGGGAGGAAAATATGATGAAGTCCCGTTTCATGGCTATTGCAGCGGCTTCGCTTGCGGCGTCGTTCATTGCTCCGGCAGGCTATTCGGCAGAGGGCGGCGATATCGGCACGCTGACGCCTGAGAAGGCCGACAAGGCGTTCGCCGGCAAGCCGGTCTACTCGCCCTATGCCGGGCGCAACTTCCCCACTCGGCCGCTGTTTGGCGATACGCACCTGCACACGGGTGCTTCGTTCGACGCCGGCGCATTCGGCGCACGGTTGACGCCGCGCGACGCCTACCGCTTCGCACGCGGAGAGGAGGTCATGGCCTCGAGCGGTCAGCCGGCAAAGCTGTCGCGTCCGCTCGATTTCCTGGTGGTCGCCGACCACTCGGACAATATGGGGATGTTCACGGACCTCTTCGCCGGCAAGGCGGAGGTGATCGCCGATCCGCAGGCCAAGACCTGGTACGAGGAAATCAAGAACGGGCAAGGCGGCAAGGCTGCGCTGGAGATCATCTTCGCCTTCGGCAAGGGCACGTTGCCGCAGTCGATGATCTACGGGCCGGAAACGCGTCCCTACAAGAACGCCTGGCAGGACACGATCAAGGCGGCGGAAGAATATAATGATCCGGGCCGTTTTACGGCCTTCATCGGCTATGAGTGGACATCGAACACGGCAGGCAACAACCTGCACCGCAATGTCATTTTCCGCGACAATGCCGACAAGGCCGAGCAGGTGCTGCCCTACACGACGCTGAAGCCGCTCGGCAGCGACAATCCCCGCGACCTGTGGAAGTGGATGCAGGCCTATGAGGACAAGACCGGCGGCAACGTGCTGGCCATCGCACATAATGGCAACCTGTCCAACGGCCGCATGTTTCCGTTGATCGAATCCTTCACCAACAAGCCGGTGGACAAGGACTATGTGGAGGAGCGCGCAAGGTGGGAACGGCTCTACGAGACGACCCAGACGAAGGGGACGGGGGAAGCCCATCCGGCGCTGTCTCCGAATGACGAGTTCGCCGATTTCGAAATCTGGGATTTCGGCAATCTTGACGCGAGTGTGAAAAAGACGCCTGACATGCTTGAGTTCGAATATACCCGCTCGGCCCTTCGCAACGGCCTGAAGCTGGAAGCCCAGCTCGGCACCAACCCCTACAAGTTCGGCCTCGTCGGCAGTTCGGATGCCCATACCGGCCTCGCGGCCATGGAAGAGGAAAACTTCTTCGGCAAGACGACGCCGCAGGAGCCAAGCCCCGAGCGCCTGACCGCGACCTTCGTCAAGGACGACAAGACCGGGATCACGGTGATGGACTGGGAGGTCGGCGCGTCAGGTTACGCCGCCGTCTGGGCGACGGAGAATACGCGTGAATCCATTTGGGACGCGATGCAGCGCAAGGAGACCTATGGCACAACGGGATCGCGCATGATGGTGCGCTTCTTCGGCGGCTGGGATTTCGCGCCGGCCGACGCCGAGACCCGCAATCCCGGCGCGATCGGCTACGACAAGGGCGTGCCGATGGGCGGCGACCTGACCAAGGCGCCTGACGGCAAGGTGCCGACATTCCTCGTCGCGGCGCTGAAGGATCCGATCGGGGCCAATCTCGATCGCTATCAGATCGTCAAGGGGTGGTTGGACGACAAAGGCGACACCCATGAACAGATTTACGATGTCGCCTGGGCCGGCGACCGCAAGCCCGGCGCCGATGGAAAACTGCCGTCGGTCGGCAGCACGGTCGACATCGGGAACGCCACCTGGACCAATACGATCGGCGCTCCTGAACTGATCGCCGTCTGGACGGACCCGGACTTCGATCCGACGCTGAAGGCCTTCTATTACGGGCGCGTTATCGAGATCCCGACGCCGCGATGGACTGCTTATGACGCCAAGCGGTTTGGCAACAAGCCGCTGGAGGGCACATCGATGACCGTGACCGAACGCGCCTATACCTCGCCGATCTGGTATACGCCCTGACACGACGAGAAACCGGTGCTGAAGCGCGTTCTCAAAGAACCCCTCGTGCATTTTCTGGCGCTCGCGCTCGCGATCTTCGCCGGCTACGCGCTGGTCGGCGCCGGCGAAAGGCAGGAACGCATCGCCGTTACCGCGCCGAAGATCGAGCAGATGGCGACCTTATTCACCAAGACCTGGCAGCGTCCGCCGAGCGCGGCGGAGCTCAAGGGGCTGATCGACGATTATGTGAAGGAGGAAGTCCTCGTCCGTCAGGCGCTCGCCCTCGGGCTCGACAGGGACGATGCGGTGGTCAGGCGGCGCCTTCGCCAGAAGATGGAGTTCCTGAACACGGCGGACGCCGAGGCGCTGGAGCCGACCGACGCGGAACTCGAAGCCTATCTCACCAGCAACGCCGACGCGTTCAGGATCAAGGGCATGCTGGCCTTCGAGCAGGTGTTCCTGAGCCCGCAGCGGCACGGCGGCCGGGCCAAAGAGGAGGCCGGCTCCATCCTCCAGATTCTGCTGTCCGATCCGGAGGCGAACCGCTCGCTGCTCGGCGACGCCACGCTGCTGCCGCCCGAGGCTGCGCTCTCCGACAGCGCTTCGATCACGCAGACCTTTGGGGCCGATTTCGCCAAGGCGCTCGACCAGGCACCCGTCGATCAATGGATCGGGCCGGTCGCGTCCGGTTTCGGACTGCACCTCGTGCGGGTGACGGAGCGTGTGCCTGACCGTACGCCCTCGCTCGGCGAAGTGCGTAACGCCGTCGCGCGGGAGTGGACGAACGCCAGGCGCAGCGAACTCGAAGACCAGCAATTTGCGAAGCTTCTCAAGGGTTATACGGTGACGATCGAGAGCCTCGTCGGCAAGGAGACCGGCCGGTGAAGCCGATCGGCAGAATATTCGCATTCCTGCTTGCTGTGCTGCTTGCTGCGGCAGCCCGGGCGCACGAGGTCCGCCCGGCCTATCTCGACATGCGCGAAACCGCCACCGACACGTTCGCCGTCGTCTGGAAGGTGCCGGCGCAAGGCGAGATGCGCCTCGGGCTTCATGCGCGGCTGCCGGCCGCCTGCGCGGAGAATTCCGAGCCGGTTCGGTCGATCGAGCAGGGCGCCTATTTCGAGCGCTGGAACGTCGTGTGCGCGGGTGGCCTGAAAGGCGGCGAGATCAGCATCGACGGCCTCAAGTCGACGCTGACCGAAGCGCTGGTGCGCATTGAATATGCCAGTGGAGATACCGAGCTTGCGCGCCTCCTGCCCGATCGGCCGCGCTTCGTGGCGGCCGGCACGCAGACGAGCATCGAAGTGGCGCGAACCTACTTCCTGTTCGGCGTCGACCACATTCTCTCCGGCCTCGATCACCTGCTCTTCGTGCTTGCGCTCATCCTGCTCATCCGAAACCGCTGGATGCTGCTCAAGACCATCACGGCGTTTACGATCGCCCACAGCATCACACTGGCTGGAGCGTCGCTTGGATATTTCAGCCTGCCCCAAAGGCCGGTGGAAGCCACGATCGCGCTCAGCATTGCGTTTGTGGCGCGCGAACTGGTCAAGACGGAACCGGGCGAGAGGCGGCTGTCCGAGAGCTATCCCTGGCTCGTGGCCTTCGCGTTCGGACTGCTGCACGGCTTCGGCTTCGCCGGTGCATTGAAGGAAACCGGCCTGCCGCAATCGGACGTGCCGCTGAGCCTCTTGACGTTCAACCTGGGCGTTGAGGCGGGGCAGCTCATCTTCGTTGCGGCGATCCTGGTCCTGTTCAGGATCGGAGCCGCTCTGGTCGCCTTGCCGCTGGCGCCGACCCGCCGGCTCGGCGCCTACGCGATCGGCACGGCGTCAATGTTGTGGCTCGTTCCCAGGATCGCCGGTCTCTGGATATGAGAGATGGCGCGGCGCAAGGATCGGCCGGAAACCTGCCGCGCTTTAGCTCTTTGTTTTGATGCATGTCGTTATCCCGGAACCGCTGCACACTTCCGGGCGACATGCATTAGGAGTGGATCACCAGGCCCAACATCGGGCCCTGCTGGACGACGTCGAAGACAAAGTCGTCGTTGCTGTAATCCACTCCGAGCGCGCGGTACCCGGCAACGGCCGAGACGTTGTCGGCGAACCGGTAGCCGATCGCAGCGGCAAAGTCCCAATCGAGGTCAGCGCCGCCGGCGCCGACGAGTCCCCAGCCGGTCAGGTAGACCTCCGGGGTAATGGCGTAAGTGCCTTTGAAGCCGACCAAGCCGTCCACCCAGGTTGCGTTATCCGTTCTGGAGCGCCCGTCCAGAATGCCGCCGTGGAAGGAAAGCTCGCTTTCCACGGACCAGACACGCAGGCCGCCGACGACATCCAGCCGCGCGGAACGGTCTTCGAAAACCGCATAACGGCGCCGAGGAAGCCTGCGAAGGTCTCACTCGATAGCTCGACACCGGTTGCCAGAAACCCTCTCGGGGTGCCGGCTTGACCCGAGATCTTCGTGTACATCACATCGTCAACTATGCTGTAGTTGGCCAAACAATTTTCGAGACGCCGTATCATAGCGTGCTGTCGGGCTACAGGTTTCCTGGTTTTTCCTGGTTTTTCCTGGTTTTGCACTATCTTCGACAATCGAAGGGGCGCGTTAATTGACCGAGGCGCCGGTCGATCCTGCGGGCTCCTTTTGCGCCAACCGAATGCTTCAATCCGTTGCTTTGGCGCCGGGTCAGAGGATCTTCAATTGCTGCAGGCTGAGGCGCAGATCCCGCAGCATTTCGCCGAAGATCTCCTCGATCGTTCCCGTCGACCAGACGACCATGGTGCCATAGGGCGAGCGCTTGCGCTGCATGAAGCCGGCGGTCTCGAAATCGATCAGCGTCTTGCGGCAGGTCTCGCTCGACATCACCGCCACCAGGAACCGGGCGAGATTGGACTGGTCGATGGCGCCTGATTTCTCCGCCCAGTTCTGGATCAGCCGCGGCTTGGTGTCGGCGGTGAACATCGAGGCGAGCGCGCGATCCTGCGACAGCCCCAGGCGCTGCAGCTTGGCCGGATCGCGGGTCAGCGAAACCACGTAATCATTGTGCAGATCGGCGAAGCGCTCGATATCCTCGGCCGTGTTGATGCCGAAGACCTTCATCGAGTAGAGAAATTCGGCCATCAGATAGGTCGGCTCGGAGCGCAGTTGGGCCAGATGCTTGTCATCGGTGCTTTGCGAGGCGGCGCAGACGCGATCGGAGAAGCCTATCCTTGCGGCGCGCACCTGCTCCAGCAGGCTGATATCGAGCGCCAGTTCGTCACCGTTCCATTCCAGCATAAGCATTTCCCGCCAGCAAATCTTCGAGACGATGTTCTTGTACTATCGCCGGCGCCAATCTCCAAATCGTTTGGAAAGCAACGGCTTGCTGACAAGGCGCATCCATCTTACCATTTCGAAGACTTGACGGTCAGAGAAGGCCGAGCCGGCCTGACATCGTCCTGTTCGGGGGTCGAGGACATGCGTAGTTTTGGGTCGCATATTCTGATTGCCGCGGCACTTGCGGTCGCCTCGCCGGTTTTTGCCGAAGACACGACGATTATAGAGCTTCGCAGCGGCGATGGCGGCCGCTCGGTTGGCATTATTTCCGCCAGTGAGGAAGTCGAGGCATCGGGACCTGCGGCGATCACCGTCGGCGACGACGGCACCATCTATATTCTCGACCAGAACAATGGCCGCGTGCTCGCCATCGACGCCGAGCGCTCGCAGGCCGAGCCCGAAATTCTGCCGCTGCCGGAAAATGCCAGCCCGGAAGATCTGGCCGTCGTCCACAACGAACTCTACCTCTGGTCGGACGGTGTCGTGCCCCTCGAACGCTCCACCGAGGCCGATGGAAGGTCGCAGACGCTGCGCGCCGTCGATGGCGGCGATGCCGACGATTACACCCGCTCGGTCTTTGCCTCGATGGGCTCGGTGCCGCCGGGGCCGCTGAACAGCATCGTCGATGAGATCGGGCGCAGCACCAGCCGGCCGGCGCCCCGCCCGCCGGTCATTCAATATGTGCCGAGCCGTGGGCTCGGCGATATTGTCGCCGAAGTCTCGGCTGCAAACGACAAGGCGGAGATCCTGCTGCGGCGCAGCAGCTCGGAGGAGAATTTCCTGTCGCTGCCGCTGACTGCCGAGGGCCGCATCGGCACCGTCGAACTTCTCGACATTGACACGACGGGCAGGCCCTATGCGCTGGTCGAACTCGTTCCTGCCGATCAGCCAGAGCGCACCGGCATGCTGGTGGTGCGCTTTACGCCCAACGGGGCGATCGACCGGGTCTACGACCTGCCGATCGACCCCGGCACGGTCTTTTCCCGGCGTTTCGTGGCGATCGGTCCGCGCGGCGACGTGCTCTATCTCAAATCGCAGGAAAGCCGGGCGCAGGTGCTGCGGCTCGACGGCCGCGACCCTGGCCGAAAGCTTGCCGTCGCGCGGCCGGCAAAACCGCTCAATGCCGGCAAGCCGGGCAAGGCGCCGAAACTGGCGATCGTGCCGAAGTCGCGCAGCGACGTCATCGAGCGGGCGATCGGCTTCGAGACACTGAACTGGCTGGTGACGTCATCAGCCTACGGCAAGGACCCAGGGCCCGGCTGCATCAACATGAACCGGCTGCGCCGGCCGATCTACCTGATCGGCAAGCGCGGCCAAACGGTGAAGGGCGTTCCCTATTGCTGGGGCTGCAAGACCCGGCTCGAGGATTTCATGGACGGCGTCGAAAAGGGCCAGACCGCCGGCAATGTCTGCACCAAGAGTGCGCCGCAAACCAATATTCTCGGCGTCGACTGTTCCGGTTTCGTCAGCGACGCCTGGGGCCTGAAGATGCATGTCTCGACGCGCGCCATCCCGGGCATCACCAAACGCGTCTCCGACCCCTGGTCGATGCGGCCGGGCGACGCGCTGAACAAGCCCGGCTCGCATGTGCTGTTGTTCATGCGCTTCACCGACGACCGCAAGGTCGAGGTGATGGAGGCCTCGCCCAACGCCTGCAAGGGCCGCGTCTGCCGCAACACCTATTCGCTCGGCAGCCTCTTGATGCGCGGCTACCAGCCGGTGCGCTTCAAGGGGCTGGACGGGTGAACGGCGGGAGTGTCGCGGGCGTGCCTTGCGCTTTTCAGACGCGCGGCACGGTCGGCGCCAGCCGCCGCTTCGCCATCGCCAGAAGTCCATGCGCGGCGACAGTCTCCGCATATTGCCGATAGACGGGATCTCGGCTCAGCATGCGCTCTTCGGCGCGGGCGCGCAGCAGATAGATCAGACTGACGATCGCCAGCATGCCAGCTCGTGCCAATCCTTCGGCAAGACCGCTGGCGACGAAGCTCGGGGCTGCAAACAGCCACCAGGAGATGTTCTTCGAGAGGTAGGCCGGATGTTTGACGAAGCGGTAGGGGCCTGACGTGATGATGCCGCGATGGGTCAGGTTGGAAAAGCGCGGCCCGAAGGCAATGGTCGCCCAGACGTAGATTATCGCGCAGGACAGCGTCGCAACGCTCCAGACGAAGTAGACCACCGATCCCTCCTGGATAACGCTCTCCCAACCCGGCCCGGCGCCATAGGGCACGAAGGCGCTGGAAATCGCCGGGAAGAACGGCTCGTAGCAGATGAGGCAGACGAGCCAGCCGAGCGCCGTCGTCTCCGTCGCCCTGACATGCCATCCGAACAGTTTGAAGGTGGCGATATAGCCGCCGGCCGCCAGGATGACGTCGAGAAGGAAGACAAGCCGCAGCAAGCCTTCGAACCAGGCCGCTGAAAATGGAGGAAACAGCCAGGCCGGCCTTTCGGCAAGATCGGAAAGCGCCGCTATGCCGCTTGAAAACATCAGCACGAGGAAGAAGCATTTAATCGTCAGCAGGCGCAATGCGAATAGCACGTCTTCTTCGCGAAAATCCTGCATCAGCACCGCACGTCCGACCTGATTGAGATAATCGTCGGGCTCCTCGGCGACGAGATCGGTGACCGCGACGTAGAGAATGGTGGCGCCGGCAAGGACGATGGAAATGGGGATGGTCGTGTGGCCAGACCCGATGAACCATTGGACCGCCGACGACTGCGTGAAAAACGGAAAGACCGAGCAGGCGATGACGACCGCACCCAAAAGCGCGGCGAGGCCGACAAGCTTGGTCCCGATGCGCCGCCAGGAAGCGGCGGGAGCCTCATGCCGCCTCTCTCGCGAGGCCCAAGCTCGATAAGCGGCGGGTGTGCCGCAGACAACGATCCACGCCAGGAGAAGACAGAGGACCGCAAGCGCCATCGCCTTGCCGGGCTCGAGTTGCAGATAGGTTGCGAGCGCGATGCCGACGAGAACGCCGGCAAGCGTCACTGTCTGCGTAACCAAGGGGCTCCCGGCAAGGGTATCCCTGTCCTGAGATATCGGCACGCGCTCGGCTTTCGCGTTCACATTGCCGGCTGTACGGAGACCGGAGAGCGTTTGCGCGCCGCCTTCACTGCCTGCGCCAACGCTGCCTCAGCTGCCAACCGTGAGAGATCGTCCGACACCGAGATCATCGCAATGTCGAGCTTGTCGTAGTCGACCATGTAGTAGCCCAGTCCGGTAGCGATGACCGCATCGGGTCTGATCGCCAGCAGATCCTGCGCCATCGTGCCGATGAACATCGGCCCGCCCCAGATGTACCGGAACGCATAGATTGGTATGCCGTGAGCAGAGGTGCCCAGCCGACGAATATCGGTCTTCAGGCGACGATCGGACCACGAGGTACCTGAAGAACTCGATGAACTGCTCGAGCTGGAAGAGCTGCTTGAACTGCTGGAGGAGCCGGAAGAACCGCCCATGCCGCCGCCAGAGCTGGAGTTCCCACTGGAGCTGTTCTCAGAGCGTGCGAAAGCTGGTTGATTGGTACTTACGGGCACTCTCTTGACAGTGGGCGTGGTTTTCCTGGTCGGCGTGGCGCTTCTGGCAGGTTCTTCACTGGCGAACAATGTCTTGGCGCCTGGGTCGAAGACGCAACTTTGCATGATTGCGCCCGAGCCGACGAGAAATGTCGAGCACAAGAGAACACGGATAATGAGCTTGCTGTTCATGGAAGGCGCCCCCAGACCGCCATTTAGAAGAGATCGTACCTCGGATTTCGCTTTACCCAGGTCGCCTTGGCGAGCTGAACGAGCCTGTCATCCAGCGACTTGGTTTTCGGAAGTGCCTTTTTCTCTTGGGCGGTCAGCTCGGCCGCAAAGGCCTCCTCCGCTTTTTTCTTTGCAGTATTGGGCAAGGTCTTGAGTGCCGCCTTTGCCTGGTTCTTCGGATCGCCGCTGCCCGGCATGTTGATGGCGGTCGCCAGCGCGAAATACCGGGCCGCCGTTATCAGGCTGTCAGCATCCGCAGCGTCTTCCTTCGCCAATATCCCGCGGTCGAGCGCGCCCCAATAGTCGCCGCGTTCGGCACCCATCTCCAGCCACTTCACCGCTTCCGCCTTGTTGGCGGCAACGCCGATGCCGTCGCGGTACATGCGCCCGAGATTCGTCGGGGCATAGGGTTGACCGCCCTCTGACGCCCGCGTGAAAAGTTCAAGCGCTTTCGGGAGATCCTCCGGCGCGCCTTTTCCGAAACGGTAGACCAGCGCAAGATTGTTCAGCGAATAGATGTCGTTGCGCTGGACGCCGGCCTCGTAGAAGCGAATGCCGCGGTCCGGATCGGCCGGAACGTTGACCCCGTTCAAGAAGATATAGCCGAGTTCGTTCATCGCATAGGTATGGCCAAGATCAGCGGCTTGCAGCATCAAGCGCAATCCCACTTGCTGGTCGGCCTTGGCGCCGCGGCCGTAATAGAGGGACTTGCCGTAGCTGAGCAGAGCGAAGGGATCGCCCCTGGCGGCACCAGCCTTGGCGATCTCGCTGGCCTTGGCTGCATCGCGCGGAACGGAGGCGCCGAATTCATAGAGGCTCGACAGTTCGTAGATCGCCCGAACATGCCCGGCATCCATCGCCTTCTTGATCGTGGCGAACGCCGTCTTGGTATCACGGTTGGCGAGCTGGGCGCGGCCGAGCTGGTAGACGAAGCGGGCAACCTCGGGATAGGCCTTCACCGCTTCCGTGCAGGCAGGCAGGGCCACATTCGGGTCGATCTCGTTCGGCAGCTTGCCTGCGGTCACGCCCTGCAGGTCGAGGGGTGCGGCGGCTGATGTGTCGCAGGCGTCGAGCACCGGCTTGAAGGTGACGGTCGCTGCCGGCAGGTTGTCATTGGCCGCCTGCAGCGTTAGGGCGAAAGGCTGGTTCTCCGTGCCGATCTGCGGCTCGTAGGAAAGGCCCGGAATGTCGGCTGCCTCTAGCACATGGCCGAGCCCGATCACCCGGTCTCCGGCCCGCAGCGTGCCCTTGTCGGGCAAGGCTGCGACCTTGAAGGTCATTTCGGCGGCCGATGCCGGAACGACCGGCAGGCTTGTCTTGACAGGGCCGACGCCGATCGGCGTGTCGACGTCGCGCGGCAGCGTTTTCAGATAGGCATCGGCGTCGGCAAGCCGCACCTGCTTTTGCTGCTCGAGCTGGGCGAGCTTGGCCCCGGCATCCGCCGAGACGGTGATCGCGACGACGCCCTGCGTCGCCTGACCATAGGGATCGCTGACGGTGTAACCGATCAGGCCGACGGTTCCGGCGCTAACGCCTGAGGAATCATAGGTGAGTGCCGTGAGCGCCGCGGCCGGCATCTTGGCGCCCTGCTCGACCGGCTTGCCGTCGAAGCTGAGCTTGCCGGTCTGCGGAAGCTGGTTGAGGGTGACGAGCAGCGCCGAGCCGGTCTCGTCATGCGGCGGAGCGATCGGCAGCTTGGTGGCGGCAGCCCCTTCCGGCACGCTCACCTGCTGCATCGGCTCGACGCTCGGCGGCGGCGGCGCCGGAATGAAATAGAAGCTGTCCATCAGCGAGGAGTTTTCCCAGGGGACCTGCTTGCCGCCGGTCATGGCGATCACGTCGCGGCGCACATCGGTCAGCACCTGGCGGATTTCCTTGTTGGGTTCGCTGGCGCGTTTGATGAAGGATTCGGAATAGGGGCTGAGCGCTCCGGTGCCGTCGAGCGCCACCTGGCCCGGTTCGGTGGAGAAGGCGATCAGGCTGCCGAGATCGCTGTCGATGCGCGCAAGACCGCGGGTGGCGCCGACCGGCTCCAGTTTTTCCGCCATCCAGAATTTCTGGGCGTTGAAGGGGTTGTTGCGGCAGGCATCGAGGAAGATCAGCTGCACCCGCGAATTCTGCTTGAGGTGGTTGAGGATGAGGTCGAGCGGCATGGTCTGCGTCTCGACGTCATAGGGTGTCTCGAGCGTCGCATCGACCGGCACGAGGAAATTCTGCCCGCCGACCTGGATGCCGTGGCCGGAATAATAGATCAGGCCGGCCTCGGCATTGCTGGTCGAACGCAGGAAGCGGCGCACCGTATCCTCGAGCCCGATGCGGTCGACATTGACGCCGATCGTTACGTCGAAACCGGCCGAGCGCAGCGTGGTCGCGACCTCTTCGACATCATTGGCGGGATTGGGAAGCGAGGGCAGCGTCTTATAGACCGAGTTGCCGATGACCAGCGCGACGCGGCGGCCGTTTTCACCTTCCGTGATGGCGGCACGTGCCGTGCCGATCGACAGCAGCATTGCCGCAGCAATCAGCAGATAGGCGCACAGTCTCTTGACGTAGTGAAACTTGGGCATGGCTCGATCGCAAACATTCTATTGTTTAAGTTCAATAAAATTTGCTGGCCTGCTGGTGCTGGGCCCCCTCCGCATTCACCCTTTGAAAATATTCCTCACTGCTAAAAAAAGCAAGCTTCGCCCGCCTCCAAGTGAATTGGAGCAGTCCCGTCAGATTGGAAGCCCATCGGCGTCAGGAAAGACTGTCGAAAACAGGAAATTATCCTGCGGCCGACCGCGGATACGTCGGAGCTGGCGAAGTTTTCTTAGCTTGGAAACGTATAGTTGCTGATCGAGGCCGGTTTCATCTCGATCGAGAAGCCCGGCTGAGTGGGCGGCATATAGGCGGCGTTCTCGATCCGGCAGGGGTCGAGGAAGTGTTCGTGCAGGTGATCGACATATTCGATGACGCGGCCTTCCTTAGTTCCGGAGACGGCGATGTAGTCGATCATCGACAAATGCTGGACATATTCGCAAAGCCCGACGCCGCCGGCATGCGGCCAGACCGGCAGGCCGAACTTGGCGGCGATCAGCAGCACGGAGAGAACTTCGTTCAGCCCGCCCATCCGGCAGGAATCGATCTGGACGATGTCGATCGCGCCCTCGGCGATGAACTGCTTGAACATGATGCGGTTCTGGCACATCTCGCCGGTCGCGACCTTCACCGGTGCGATCGCCTGGCGGATCTTGCGGTGGCCGGCGACATCGTCGGGGCTGGTCGGTTCCTCGATGAAGAAGGGCTTGGCCGGGGCAAGCGCCTTGACCCAGTCGATCGCCTGGCCAACATCCCAGACCTGGTTGGCGTCGATCATCAGGTAACGATCGGGACCGATCACCTCGCGGGCGATCCGGAGGCGGCGGATATCGTCGTCCAGGTCGCGGCCGACCTTCATCTTGATATGGTTGAAGCCGGCATCGATCGCCTCCCGGCAAAGGCGGCGCAGCTTCTCGTCTTCATAGCCGAGCCAGCCGGCCGAGGTGGTGTAGCAGGCATAACCCTCCTTTTCGAGGATGGCGATGCGTTCGGCCTTGCCGGTTTCGGCGCGCTTCAGGATCTCGACCGCCTCCTCGCGCGTCAGCACGTCGGTGAGATAGCGGTAGTCGACGATATCGGCGATCGCCTCCGGCGACATCTCGGCGACAAGGCGCCAGACCGGTTTTCCCGCCTGTTTGGCAAGCAGGTCCCAGACGGCGTTGACGACGGCGCCGGTCGCCAGATGAATGGCACCCTTTTCTGGGCCGATCCAGCGCAACTGGCTGTCGCTGGTCAGATGCCGCCAGAACTTGCCGGGATGGGCGAGCACCTCGGCAAGCTCGGCGCCGACGACGAGATGGCGCATCGCTTCGATCGCCATGCAGCAGATGTCGTTGCCGCGGCCGATGGTGAAGGTCAGGCCGTGGCCGGCAAGATCGGGCGTATCCGTGTCGAGAATGACATAGGCAGCCGAATAATCCGGATCGGGGTTCATCGCATCCGACCCATCCAGGCTTTGCGACGTGGGGAAGCGGAGATCGAAGACACGAAGGTCGGTGATGCGGGTCATGGTGTATTCTCCGTTAACGGGGTCGGCTGCCGGCGGGGCCGGATTGGCCGGCTGCGTGCCGGCCACATCGCTGAATGGGCTCAGATCGTCCAGCCGCCGTCGATGGCGATCGCCTGGCCCGAGGTGTAGGTGGCGCCGGCAAGATAGACCGCGAGATCGGCGATCTCCTCGGGCGAGCCGAGCCGGCCCATCGGCTGGCGGGCGATGAAGGCGGCGCGGGCGGCGTCATAATCGCCCTGCGCGCGCATGCGGTCCTGCAGCGACGGGCTCTCCACCGTGCCGGGGCAGATGGCGTTGCAGCGGATGCCTTCGGCGACATAATCGGCGGCGACGGATTTGGTCAGCCCGATGACGGCGGCCTTGGTGACGCCGTAGGCGAAACGGTTCGGCACGCCCTTGATGCTGGAGGCGACCGAGGCCATGTTGATGATCGACCCGTCCTTGCGCTCCAGCATGCCGGGCAGCACGGCGCGGATCGTGCGAATCATCGCCTTGACGTTGAGGTCGAGGGCAAATTCGAAATCGGCATCCTTCATCTCCAGGATCGAGCCGGCATGAACGAAGCCGGCGCAGTTGAACAGCACGTCGACAGCGCCGATCTCGGCGACCAGAGCCTTGACCGCATCCTCTTCAAGCACGTTCAGCTGATGGGTGGAAACGCCGGTTTCCGCAGCTAAGGTCGCCAACGCCTCGGTATTGATGTCGGTCGCGTGGACCTTGGCGCCGGCCGCGGCAAAGGCTGTCGCCGTTGCACGGCCAATGCCCTGGCCGGCGGCGGTGATGAGAACGGTCTTGCCGGAAAGTCTGTTTGTCATGTCACGGGGCCTTTTCTGGAATTGTCTGCGCGGAACGATGGAATGCGTTTTGTCTGACGAAGGCGGGCTCACCCTTTCCCATTTTGCGCGCTGTGACCGCTCTGCGGCAAGAGAGTGCTGGCCGCCTGCCGCCTGGTTTCGTTTCGGAAGCGCGCGAGATCTCACCGGATGTCAAGCTGCGTCTTCAGCTATGATTTGTCTGTTTATAGACAAACAGACGATTAGCCAAGGGTCAAGCGCAAACTTTTCCTTTTCCGGCTGCTCTTCTGCGTATATGCAGAATGATATTCACAGGAGGAAGGAATGGAGACCGAGGAGTCAGACCGCTATCGCGCTCCGGCGCTCGACAAGGGCCTCGATATCCTGGAATTGCTCGCCGGCGTCGACAGCGGCCTCACCCAGGCCGATATCGCCAAGCGGCTCGATCGCAGCCCCAACGAATTCTACCGCATGCTCGACCGCCTGGTGCGCCGCGGTTACGTCACCCGGCTGGACGGCGACCGCTATTCGCTGACGCTGAAGCTGTTCGGCCTGGCGCAATTGCATACGCCGGTCCGCCGGCTTGCATCCTATGCGACGCCGCTGATGCGCGATCTCGCCCAGCGCACGCGCCAGGCCAATCACCTCGCCGTCTTCGACCGCGGCGCGGCTGTCGTTATTGCCCAGCAGGAGGCGCCGGACTATTGGGGCTTCTCGATCCGCATCGGCGCCCATATCAGCCTGTTCGACACCGGATCGGGGCATGTGCTGCTCGCCTTCCGCAGCGCGGAGGAGCGGGAGATGATGATCTCGGAACATGTACGCAGCCGCGCGGAGATCGAACTCGGGCCCGATTTTTACGATCGTCTCGACCAGATCCGCGAGCGCGGCTACGAGATGATGGCAAGCGCCCAGACATCAGGCGTCTACAATCTTTCCGCGCCCGTTCTCGGGCCGGACGGGCGCTGTATCGCCGCCCTCACCTGCCCCTTCATCGCGCTTGTCAATGCACCCACCGCGCCGGATATCAGCCAGGCGACCATGCTGGTGCAAAAGGCGGCCAACCAGCTGTCGCTGCTGGCCGGTGCCGACGTCGCCAATTCTGGCTGACGGGTTACTGCGAGAGCGGCCCCTCATTCCGCCTGCCGCCACCTTCTCCCCGTAAACGGAGCGAAGGGGAATAGCCGCAACCCCTCCGTTCGACACGAATGTCTCGCATGGCACGTCCCCTCGCCCCGTTTACGGGGAGAGGGTTAGAGTGAGGGGCAGCTATGGGCCGGCAATTTTTATTTGAACAATCCATTCACCAGGGATAGCTTGCGCACAGCCTGTCCTGGAGGAGAAAAGCGTGCTCATCGACACCCATCTGCACATTATCGATCGCTCAGCGCTACCCTATCCCTGGCTTTCCCAGGTGGCCGATCTCGATCACGATTTTCTCTATGAGACCTACGCGGCCGAGGCGCGGCGCTGCGGCATCACTACGGTGCTGCATATGGAGGTCGACGTCGATCCCGCCGCCATGCAGGCCGAGACCGACCATATCGCCGGCATCGCCAAAAAGACAGGCAGCCTGATTGCCGGCGCCATCGTCTCCTGTCGGCCGGAGGAAGAAGGCTTTGCCGCCTATCTCGAGCGGCAGAAGGCCGATCCCTTCGTCAAGGGATTCCGCCGCGTGCTGCATGTCGTGCCCGACGACGTGTCGGAAGGTGCTTTGTTTCGCGAAAACATCCGCCGCATCGGCGGCAGCGGCCTGACCTTCGACCTTTGCACATTGCCGCACCAGGCGGGCCGCGTCACAGCCCTCGTCGATCTGGCGCCGGATGTGCAGTTCGTGCTCGACCATTGCGGCGTGCCCGATATCCGCTCCGATGCCTACGAGCCGTGGAAGGCCGGCATCTCGGAGATCGCCCGGCGACCGAATGTCGTCTGCAAAGTCTCCGGCGTCGTTGCCTATGCCGACGCCGAGACATGGACGGCGCAGACGCTCCGGCCCTATATCGAGCATGTCATAGCAAGCTTCGGCTGGGATCGCGTCGTCTGGGGCAGCGATTGGCCGGTGTGCACGCTCGGCGGCGGCCTTTCCACCTGGGTTGCCGCGACCCATGCCGTGCTGTCCGGCAGCAGCGAGGCGGAGCGCTCCGGGCTGCTTTTCGCCAATGCCCAGCGCCTCTGGTCGCTTTGACGTCACAAAATCACATGATGTGCTGTGGCTTGCAAAAGTGCTACTCTGGCATGTCTTTTGCTTCTGTAAGGATGAGGCGACGCAGTGTATCGGTTTGGGACGACTTACCGCCGGGCAATTGCTAGCTTTAGCCATCTCAGGTAAAAGTTGTCAGACACGGATTTGGCGAATAACTTCAGTCCGTGTCCTCAGGAGGGAAAAAATGAAAGAAGAACCGCATTCCGTCGACGTTCACGTCGGAAAGACTATCCGTATTCAGCGTCTATTGAGGAAAGTATCTCAGACGGAACTGGGCGACCGCGTCGGCGTGACGTTCCAGCAGATCCAGAAATACGAAAAGGGTTCCAACCGCGTTTCCGCCAGCATGCTGGTTGAAATCGCCGGCGCGCTAAAGGTCGACGTCAGGACATTTTTCGACGATCTGTCGGCCCCCGATACGGCCAACGACAACCCGGCTCCTAGCGAGGAATTCATTATCTCGCGCGAAGGCGTGCTTCTCAATGCGGCGTTCTTTTCGATCAAGAACGAAGCTCTTCGCAAGAAGATCCTGAAGCTCGTCCAGGCGATCGCCCACACCGAACAGGTGGAAGGCGAAGCAGCCGAATAAACCAGGTCTCCTTCACGCGAATCCACTGGGCCGCATGAGGATAAATAGCGATCGGGATCAATTCGACCGGGATCGATGGTGATCGACCGGGATTGATATCCATTGATCCGGATTAATGGCGATCGATCAGGATCAGATTCTCGCTGGCGTCCTTCATTGCGATCTTGGCTTTGCTGCCGAGCAGTTTCTCGAGATTGACGTCTAGTTCCCTGTCGGGATCTATGCCGTCCCAATCGATCACGACCTGCAGCAGCGCCATGTTCGTCAGGTGCATCAGATTACGCAGCTGAAGCTTTTCAGCCTCCTCCTTGGCTGCCGACAGCAGCCGGAAGATCCTTGCGTATTCGCTGCCTGTACCTTCGTTGCGTTGTTCAAACATCGTTCCCGCCCCTTTGGCCGTGAAACCGTACGATTCCATTACCAATGCATCTTCCGCGGTGACCGTTATTCGAGCGTTACAGCAACTGCATTGCGCGTGACTTCGGCGTGCAGCAGCTCCCAGTGCGAGGTCGCGGCAAAGCGCCAGTCACGGTTGACGGGCAGGAATTCGTCCCGGCGCAGCCAATCCAGCACCAGTCGGGCGTCGTTGCGCTTGCGTTCGACACGATGCTGGCGGACCGCGGCGAGGATCTGGTCGCGGCGCGGCTTGCGGAAATGGCACTCGTCGACGACCTTGGCATAGGTGCGCTCGGAAAAATGCAGGAAACGGCCGGCAAGCAGCAGTTTCTTGCGCTCGCTGGACGAGATCTCACCACTGGTGAGAAGCGCCTCGATCGTCGGCTCGAAATCGACCCAAGGCACGGAGAGCGGCAGCCAGCCGAGCGCCTGCGGCGCATGCACCAGCGCGACGGCCTCATCGTCGAGCAGCCGCCCGGCCTCGTAATCTTCGAAGATCGAGCCGAGCCCGACCATGCCGAAAGGCGCGCATTCGGCCGCCCGCAGCGCGCCCATGCTGGCGCCGCCGGCAACGGCGACATCGTGCTCGAGCGCGAACAGAATTTCCTTGTGCCAGACCGAAGGCAGATCGCCGAAATATCCGTCGACGAGACCGATGGCGGTGGCGCCGTCGTGAACGGCCTTGAGGATGTCGCCGCAGGCAGCCGGCGGCCGGAAATCGATGCGAGGGGATGTGGCTCTTGCCGCGGCGAGATCGCTGCCAAGGCTCGGACCGACGAACAGCACCTTCATGACTGGGCTCCCCTCATGGTGTTGACCGCCCGCATGCCGAGCTGGATGTACTGGCCGGAGATATCGACCTCCAGGCCCGGCACGATGACCCTGACGACGGAGACCGGCAGAGCCCGGTGCGCAAACGGCACGACGATGATCTGCTCGATGCCGGTCGCCGCCAGCCGGCCGGCGATATGGCCGATGGTTTCCTGGATCGTTGCCGGGCGGCTCTGACGCGGCTGGAAGGCGCGCATGCGGCCGCCGCCCTCGCAAAGTTCGACCACCTGCTGCATCGCCGCGCTCTGGTCGAGCCGCTGATAGACGCGCGGCGAAAAATCGTCGCGGCTGCCGGCAATTGCGGTCAGCCGGCTCTGCGCCGCTTCGGTGATGGCGCGCAGCGCGGCGCGAACGGGATCAGGATGGCAGCCGCAGCCGCCGCAAACATGGGCCCAGCGCGCATCGACGCGGTCGGAAAGATTGCCGGGCATGATGACGGCGAGAAAGGCGGGAACGCCAATATCGGTGGTCATGTCGAGGAGCAGCAGCCGCATGCCGGCGCGTGCGATCCGGTCGGTCATGACATCGATGACTGCGTCGCCGAAGGAGGCAGGATCGATGCGGCTCTCCTTCAGCCGCTCGGGCGATTTCAGCTGGGTCAGGGCCCAGGCGTCGCGCTCCACCAGTTCGCAGAGCCCGTGCAGGACGGCTTCGGATGGCGTGTTGCCGGAGGCCAGCCCATCGCTCGACTGCTCGAAACCCGGTGGCCTTTCTCCGCGATGGTCGAGGCCGACGAGCCACCAGGGCACGAAGACGCTGCTGCCGGAAAGGATATCGAGCCCGGAGCACCAGGGAATGGGTCCGCTGCCGATCTCGTCGGGCGCGCAGCGGGCGACATTGTCGAGATCGATCATGGCGGCATTTTCCGCCCGCATGCCGGCGACAGTCGCCTCCGTCAGGTCGGCGGGCGGGATTTCGGCGATCCGCGTCTCGATCGCTTCCATGGCGGCCGAGGTCATGGCGGCATCATTGTCGATGCCTTTGCCCTGGAAAACCGAGAGCGTATGGCTGTTCGGCCGCGTCGCGAAGGCGACGGGGATGTTCAAAACGTCGAGCGCGGTCAGCAGGCCGACGCGCGTGATGCCGAATTCGCGCAGATGCGGCCTGATAGCTGCAAGTGTCTGAGCCGGCGTGACGGCGCGGTCATGATAATCGCTGACGCCGGCCGATGATCGTTTGAGGTCACCGGCAAGCGTTTCGAGATCGGTGAAAACAGACATCCGTTTCTGTTCCTTAGCGGAACCTCAGCGCATGCGTCAGGCTCTCGAGCGCATTGGCGGAAACGCTGAGTTCATCTTGTTTCATCGCTGCTCTGGCAGCTGCAGAGAAGCGCAGGGACTGGGTCTGAACTGCGGTGGTTTCAGCATTCGTCTTCATGTTCCATCTCCGATTGGTTGGGCAGCGCTTGCTGCCGTTAACCATCGGAGGGAAACATTGCCTGCGTCATTTAAGCGTTACAGGCTTCGTTAAAAGGCGATGCATCAGGGAAGACCGGCGAGTTGCAGGCCTTTTATCAGCGGTTCGGTGAAGGCGGGATCGCGATCGGGGACAAAATGACGGATATCCTCGCTGCGGAAATCGGGGAAGTTTTCGAGCACCGTCCTGGCATAGCTCTGGGCCTTGCCTGTCTCGCCCGCCATCGCATGCGAGGCGGCGAGCAGACGCGCCGTCGCCTGTTTGGTCTTTACCGGTTCCAGCGCGTCGATCGCCTTTTCATACTCTCCACGCATGAAATGGATGCCGCCGAGGTTCCAGTAATAATAATCCGGCGGCAGCGGGTTGAGCTTGAAGGCCGCCCGGTTGAGCTCCAGCGCCCGATCGAAATCGCCGTCATGAGAAAGTGCGTCGGAGAAATCGGCGAGGATGTCCGCATCATTGGGATTGAGATCCTGCGCCTGCTGGAAATATTCCAGGCTTTCGTCGAAGCGGCGGCGATAAAGCGCGACAAAACCGAGTTCGCGATAAGCCCGGCCGCTGTTCGGATCGGACTGTTGCGCCTGCCGGGCAGCACCATTCGCCTCGTCGAGCAGTTCCTTGTCGCGCATGCCGCGGATCAGCCATTCCATGCCGAGCGCCCGCGACACGCCCGCATGCGCGGCCGAGAAATGCTCGTAGCGATTGAGCGAAGATTTAAACCATTTGCGCGCCTGGCGCAGGTGCTGCAGGTCGGTTTGGGCAATCAGCCGCTTGCCTTCGAGATAAAGGCGATAGGCGGAGGCCGGCGCATCGCCGATCGGCATTGCCAGTTCGTGGCGCTCGATCGTGTCGGCGAGCGAGGAGACGATCCGCCGCGTCAGATGCGCGAAGGATTCGCTGATCTTCTGCATCACCAGCGGCAGTTCCAGCGCCCAGATCACCTCCGACGTCGTCGTCCGCGTCAGCCGGCAGGTGGCAAAAACATCCTCGTCGCGGCCCTGGATGGTGACATAGACCGCATAGTCGAAACTGAGGTCGAGCGGGCCGGGCACGGCGCGCGCCGGATCGATCGAGCGGCTGAGGATTTCGAGGCTCGTATGCGCGGCGATCACCTTGAAGCCGCGCTGCTGGCTGAGGCCGATGGTGACGTCTTCGAGAAGCGCCCTGCCGACGCGCTCCATCAACGGATCGGTGAAGATGCTTTCCGGCGGCAGGATGATGATGCGCGGCTGGCCGAGCAGATTGGCGAACATGCCTGATGCAGACGGGCGCTCCGGCACGGCTGCCTGTGCGGCCGGGATCAGGCCGAGTTCGCGGGCAAGCGCCGTGGTGCTTTCCTCCGGCTCGGTATCGAAGTCGTCCTTCAGCTGGCTCTTGCACTTCAGATAGGCCTGACGGGCCGCGGCCGCATCGTTCATCCTGACATAGGTGCGCATCAGGGTGCGATAGGCCGTCTCGCTGGCAGGATCGAGTTCCAGCAGGCGCCGGGCAAACGCCACCTGCTCGTCATCCGATCCGTCTTCCGATGTTTCGATCAGCCGAGTGAGATGGGCCGAGCGCAATTCGTCGATGCGCTGGCGCTCAAAGGTCAGCCAGTCCTCGGCGCCTTGCGTCGGCGATTTGGCGCCTTCCAGCAGTTCGCCGTTCAGCATATCGCTGTCTTCGGAGGCGAGCGGCCCTTTCTGTTTCAGGATATGAACGTCGACCTCCCAGCCATCCGCGAGCCCGATATGGGTTCGGGTCGCGGCAAGCAGCGGCGGAAGATCGGCGGGAATGCTCTGCTCGATACGCGACAGCAACTGGCGCAGGCTGCCGGCGCGCTTTTCCGGCAGTTCCGATTGCCAGAGCTGCCGCCTGACGGTTTCGCGGTCGAGTTCGAGATTGGCTTCGGCGGTCAGCATGGCGAGGAGAAAATAAGACTTCTCCGGCAAGGGGAGTTCCCTCCCCGCTGCCAGTAGCCTCGGTCTTCCGAGCAGGCACAGCCTGTTCTTCGACATCTGTCCGGATGTCCGTTGCATCCCGGTCTCACCCCTGAAAGCCAAGGCGCGCAAACGCAGCCGCCACTTAAATCATGTTAGAGCTAGAAGGGCGCCGCGCATAGCGGTTTTGCTATAAAAAGAAGAAATTTCAGCGAATATTTGCATTTTCGCCTGCCGCTCGCCAAGAAGATGCTTCGCCAACACTTGCCGATAGCATGCTGTGGGCCTTCTGTAGCGGGAGTTGTTTGAACAATCGCCAGTTTCAAGACCCAGCCGTCAAGCCGATTACAGCACGTGTGCAACCCGTTTCGGGCTCGTTTCCGTCGCGGCGGCCTCGATGAAGTCGAGGCCGATATCCAGTACCGGCGCGCTGTGCGTCAGCCAGCCGACGGAGATGAGATCGACGCCGGAGGCGGCGATTGTTCCCGCCGTTGCCGGGGTGACCCGGCCCGAAGCCTCGGTGATCGCCCGGCCGGCGACGATGGCGACGGCTTGGCGCAACTGATCCGGCGTCATGTTGTCGAGCAGAACAGCGTCGACGCCGGTCTCCATCGCTTCGTGCAGCTGATCAAGCGTATCGACTTCGACCTCGATCTTCACCAGATGGCCGGCGCCGGCCCGCGCCCGGCGGATCGCCTCGGCAACGCCGCCTGAAATGGCGACGTGATTGTCCTTGATCAGTACCGCGTCATAAAGCGCGAAGCGGTGGTTCATGCCGCCGCCCGCCCGCACCGCATATTTTTCCAGCGCCCGGAGCCCCGGCGTCGTCTTGCGCGTGCAGGCGACGGAGGCTTTGGTGCCGCGGATGGCGGCGGCAATCTCGGCCGTCACGGTGGCGATGCCGGAGAGGTGGCCGAGGAAATTCAGCGCGGTGCGCTCGGCCGTCAGTAGGCCGCGTGAGGGACCTTCGATGGTGGCGATCACGTCGCCGGGCTTGACCGCATCGCCGTCCTGGAGATGCCGGCGCATGGTGATCTCCGGATCGACGAGGGTGAAGGCGAGTTCGGCCGCATCGAGGCCGGCGATCACGCCCGGCTGGCGGGCGGCCATGACGACCGTCGAGCGATGGTCGTTTGGGATGACCGATGCCGAGGTGATATCGCCGGCAAGACCGAGATCCTCGAGCAGGGCTGCGCGGACCAGCGGTTCGACGATCAGGCGCGGAAGCGGAACGAGGCTCATCTCAGGCACTCCTTGCAAGAGTATAGAGCGGGGCAAGGGCATAGGGCGATGTGGCACGGGCGATTTCTAGCGCTTGGGAAAGGCGCATCTGGCGCCGGTCGGCAGCGCCGAGCTTCAGCGGAAAATCGGTACGGGCATGGGCGCCGCGCGATTCCGTCCGCAGGCTGGCAAAGACGGCGATCAGCAGCCCGACGATGGCAGGATCGGCGGCGGGGCCGTCGCCTTCGGCAAGCGGCAGCAGCGCGGCGATCGCGTCCTCAACGGCGCCGGCATTGCGCAGCACGCCGAGATGGCGTGAGACGATCGGCCGGACGAGCGATGCATCGGCTGGCACCGGCAGTCTCTCGCCGAAGAGGGTGCCGGGACGGCTCGCCGGCATGGAAGCGAGGTCGCGCGCCGCCCGCATGCCCATCACCGCCGCCTCCAGCAGCGAATTGCTGGCGAGCCGGTTGGCGCCGTGCAGGCCGGTCGAGCCCGCTTCGCCCACGACCCAGAGTCCTGGAACCGAGCTGCGGCCGTTGGCATCCGTCGCAACGCCGCCCATGTGATAGTGAACGGCCGGGCGCACTGGAATGAGGTGCTTCGCCGGATTGATGCCGGCCTCGCCGCAAAGGGCGGCGATGACGGGAAAGCGGGTGGCAAAGCGGCTGCCGAGCGCATCGCGGGCATCAAGGAAGACCCTGCCGCCGCGGGCGATTTCGGCGCTGATGGCGCGCGCCACCACGTCGCGCGGCGCAAGCTCGGCGCCCGGGGTGCGGGCCATGAAGCGTTCTCCGCGTTCGTTGACGAGCAGAGCCCCCTCACCGCGCACTGCCTCGCTGACGAGCGCCAAAGGCCTGCGACGGGAATCGAGCGCCGTCGGATGGAACTGGACGAATTCCATGTCGGCGAGATCGGCACCCGCCCTTGCGGCGAGCGCAATCCCTTGGCCGAAATTGCCCATCGGATTGGTGGTCGCATCGTAAAGCCCGCCGATCCCGCCGGTGGCAAGCACCACTTTCGACGTCGGCAGGATGGCGGCGCCGTTGGCGGTCGCGCAGTGCAGGCCGGCGACACGCTCGCCATCCATCATGATCCGCCGCGCCTCAAAACCTTCGAGCACGGATATGGAAGGTGTCTGCTTCACCGCCCGCACCAGCGCGGCGACGATCGCCGCCCCCGAACCATCGCCTTCGGCGTGGACGATGCGGCGGCGGCTATGGGCAGCCTCCAGCCCGAAAGAGAGTTCGCCGGCGGCATTTCGGTCGAATCGGACGCCGGCCTGCTCCAGCGCTGAGATTGCCGCCGGCGCTTCGGTGATGATGCCGGCCGCGACTGCGGGATCGCAGAGGCCGTCGCCGGCGACAAGCGTATCGGCAAGATGCAGCGCCGCGCTGTCGTCGGCGCCCATGCCGGCAGCGATGCCGCCCTGCGCCCAAGCGCTCGACGTCTCGGTGCCGAGGACGGCGCGCGTGACGATGACGGAAGGTTCCGGCGCCAGTGTCAGGGCGGTCATCAGCCCGGTAAGGCCGCTGCCGACGATCACCGTGCGGCCAGTGAGATTGTGGAGAATCTCGGTCATATCGCCAGCATCCTTTCGACGGCGCGGCGCGCCGCCACGGCAATCGCCGGATCGACGGTCACCTCGTGGCGGTTCTCCTCAAGCGCTGAACGGATATTGCCCAGGGTGATCCGCTTCATATGCGGGCAGAGATTGCAGGGGCGAATGAATTCGACCTCGGGATGATGCACGGCGACATTGTCGCTCATCGAGCATTCGGTGAGCAGCACGACGCGCGCCGGCTTCTGCCGCCCGACATAATCCGACATGACAGCGGTGGAGCCGGAAAAATCGGCCTCGGCCACCACCTCGGGCGGGCATTCGGGATGGGCGAGCACTGTCACGCCGGGATGGTTTTCGCGCAGCTGGCGGACATCGTCGGCGGTGAAGAGTTCATGCACTTCGCAATGCCCGTGCCAGGCGATGATCTCGACATCGGTCTCGCGGGCGACGTTGCGCGCCAGATATTCGTCCGGGATCATCAGCACCTTCGGCACGCCGAGCGATTCCACCACCTGTTTGGCATTGCCCGAGGTGCAGCAGATGTCGGAGGCGGCCTTCACCGCCGCCGAAGTGTTGACATAGGTGATGATGGGCACGCCGGGATGGGCCTGGCGCAAGAGCGCGATATCTTCAGGCGTGATCGAATCCGCCAGCGAGCAGCCGGCGCCAAGATCGGGGATCAGCACGGTTTTCTCGGGATTCAGCAGCTTGGCGGTCTCGGCCATGAAGTGCACGCCGGCCAGCACGATCACATCGGCATCGACCTCGATCGCCTTGCGGGCAAGCGCCAGGCTGTCGCCGACGATATCGGCGACGCCGTGGAAGATCTCCGGCGTCTGGTAATTATGCGCGAGAATGACGGCGTTGCGGCGGCGCTTGAGCTCGAGGATGGCGTCGACATCGTTCTCGAACGACATCCATTCGGCTTTGGGAATGACGCGGCTGACGCGCTCGTAGAGCGAGGATGCGGAAACAGAATGATTCATGACCGGCTCCTTATTATGCTCTATTTGAGCATATCATGGGCAAATAGATATTCTCACGGTGAGCATATGTCAATTGCGGGAGAGCGGTAATTTTGTTCCGGCGAGCGCCCGTTCCTCGAGCACCGTGTGGCGGAAGCGGAACAGCTTGGCCGGCCGGCCGCCGGTTTCGCTTTCCGTGCCGCCGGTTTCCTCGACGAGTTCCTGCTGTTCGATCAAGCGGCGAAAATTCTGCTTGTGCAGCGTCAGCCCCGCCAGGGCCTCGATGGTGCGCTGCAGCCGCAGAAGCGTAAAACTCTCCGGCATCAGTTCGAAGACCACCGGACGGTATTTGATCTTGGCGCGCAGTCTTGCGATCCCGGTCGCCAGAATCCGGCGGTGATCGGCAAACATCGCCCGGCCGAGATTGGCTTCGCTTGTGCATCCGGCTTCGGCAACGAGCCCCGCTTCATAAAGCAGTTCGTAGCGCTGCAGCGCCAGATCCTCGTTCCAGCCGCCGCCGTCGAGGCCGAAGGTGAAATCCGCCCGGCGATGTCGGTGGCCGCGCCTGAAAGAATCGGCATCGGCCCAGTGGCTCAGCCGCGTCATTATCTCATCCAGCACGGCCGGCCGGCCCTTCCGGTGGTCTTCCCAGGGAAAATATTCGTACCAGCCATGCCATCCCGGCCGGCCGGCGCCCGACTGCTCGTTGACGAGGCCGAGATAGCTGATTGAGATCGTCCGCCCGCCCGGGATGTCGTTGTTCCGGTCGCGGTCGGCGAAGGTATAGAGCTGCTCGAGATAGCCGACCGGGTGTTCGGTCTGCTCCTGCACCCATTCGCGCAGGCCCGATTGCAGGGTGCGGTGGCCCATTTCGAACGGACCTGACGGCAGCGCATTGCCGGAACGGATCGTCATCACACGCGGCTCGTCCCCCGTCACCGCGACGAGCACCGCAATCAATTCCGCATGCGCAAAGCCGATCGTCACAGGGGACCGAATACTCCGTTCCGAATGGATCATTCCTGACACAGGCTGGGATGGAAGCCAATGGAGCGCCAACGAGTTCGGGGTGTTGCCCACATCATCCAGTGGATGCTGGGGTGTTTATGTTTTTGTCTCTGGCGAAAGATGCCTTTCGCTTGCCGCTCAAGGCGTTCGTCGCTGGCGCTCCTCACCCCCTCATCTGCGCTGACGAGCATCTTCTCCCCGCTGGGGAGAAGGGGAGTAAGCCGTACGGTGCCATTCCTACAGCAAAGGTCTCAAGAGGAGTGAGGCGCCGCCACACCCCCTTCTCCCCAGGGGGAGAAGATGCCGGCAGGCAGATGAGGGGGTGAGCGAAGCGAATGCGCTGAGCGTAAGCGAGGGCAAAGAATAGGTGGGACTACTTCAACGATCCCCCGTCTCGCCGGCCAGTCCATCCAGGAAAATCTTCAATTCCGCTTCGTCGATACCGACGAGATGGCGCTTTTCCGGATAGGCGCCGGTCCGGACATCCTCGGCGAATTCGGTGAAGGCGGCGATGCGCTCTCGCTGCAGCCGGTCGTGTTCGGCGGCGAAGTTGCGATAGACCTTGGCATGGCGGGGATAGTGGTCGCGATTGGCACCGAGCACGTCGTCGGCGAAGAGATATTGGGCGTCGCAGCCGCTGCCTGCTCCCATGGAGATCATCAGCATCGAGGTGTTGCTGCTGATGGCGGCAGCGACATCCCCAGGCACCACTTCGATTTCGGCGGCGAAGGCGCCGGCCTCTTCGAGCGCCTTGGTCTGCCGCCAGATCTCGGCGGCACTTGCCGCCGTCTTGCCGACGGCGCGGAAGCCGCCGGTCCAGGTCGCCTTCGACGGGATCAGCCCGAGATGGCCGCAGACGGGAATGCCCTCGTCGCGCATGCGCCGGATCGTCTGCAGGCTTGCGGCGCAATAGACCGCATCGCCGCCGGCCTTCAGCGCCGCGAAGGCGGCACGCAGATAATCTTCAGCCGAGACAAGATCGCCATATTCGAGCCCCGGAATGGCAAAAGGCGTCGGGGCGATTTCGCGAAAGACCGGGCCGAGCAGCGAGGGCGGCACCGAGACGATGTCGATCCCGGCTTTTTCAGCCGCTTCCGCCTCCTCCAGCGAGGTGACGCGCAGCATGGTGAGCTGGCGCTTGCCCTTTTCCGCCAGCAGATCGGCGACGGTCGCGCGCTTGTGTTTTTTCATCGTCAATTCCTGTGAGTACATCGGGTGAATATATCGGGCGGCTCAGGCGGCCAGCAGGGATTTCAGTTTGACGTCATTGGCTGCGAGCGCCGCCGGGTCCGGATGGGCGCGGGCTGCGATCAGCATTTCGGCGAGGCGGATGTCGCGCGCCACGGCATTACCCGGGCCGATGCCGCTTGCGGCGATCAATCGGCCGTCGGCATCGAGGTGGAACAGAATGAAGGCGCCGGCCCCGAGATCGCGGCGCTGATGCGTGGCGGCGCCTTCGGCAAGGCCGGCAATTTGCAGCGTCATGTCGTATTGATCCGACCAGAACCACGGCACGGAGGAAACGGCTTCATCGAGGCCGAGCATGTTGGCCGCGGCCAATGTGCCCTGTTCCTGGGCGTTGCGCCAGGATTCGAGCCGCACCCGTCGGTCGCCATAGATCGACAGCGGAAAGGAGCAGCAGTCGCCGGCGGCAAAAACATCCGGCGCCGAGGTCTGGAGATAGCGGTCGACGGCGATGCCGTTTTCGATCGTCAGCCCCGCTTTTTCGGCGATCTCGACATTCGGCCGGGCGCCGATGCCGACAAGGGCGAGATCGGCTTCGATCGCCTCGCCGGCCGACAACCGGATCAAGGCCTTTCCGCCTTCCTCGCTCAGGCTCTCGATCGAGACGCCGCAGCGGATATCGACGCCCTCGGCGCGGTGGCGCTCGGTCAGGAGGTGAGCGATTTCCTCAGGCACGCCGCGCTTCAGTACGCGTTCCAGCCCCTCGATGACGGTGACCTCGGCGCCGAGCAGGCGCGCCGTCGCCGCAAGTTCCAGGCCGATGAAGCCGCCGCCGATGATGGCGATATGCTTGCCGGGCTTCATCACGTCGCGCAGTGCGGCTGCATCGTGATGCGTCCGCAGCGAGCGAATATGGGCGCTACCTTCAGGCGCGCCGGGGAACGAACGCGCCGCTGCGCCCGTCGCCAGCAGAAGCTTGTCATAGGAAAGCGTCGTCCTGTCGGAAAGCGTGACGGTCCTGGATGCCGTGTCGAAATCCCTGGCTTCAAGGCCGGTCAGCAATCGGATGCCGCTGTCGGCGTATTTTTCCGACGCAGCGATGAATTTCGGATCGCCTGCATCGGCACCCGCCTTCGACAGCGGCGGCCGTTCATAGGGATGAAGGGGCTCGGCGCCGACAAGCGTTATTTCGCCGTCAAAACCCTTTTCCCGCAGGGCGAAAGCGGCGCGCGCACCGCATTCGCCGGCACCCAAGATAACGAAATGGGCCACATCAGCCTCCGTCAGAGCGAGATGAAGACGGCGCCGCCTTCGATCTTTACCGGATAGGTCTTGAGATTGACGCAGACCGGCGCGCCTTTGGCTTCGCCCGTCTTATAGTTGAAGCGGCCGTTGTGCTTCGGGCATTCGATGATCTCATCCATGACAAGCCCGTCGGCAAGGTGGATATGTTCGTGCGTGCAGAGCCCGTCGGTCGCGAAGAATTCGTCGTCGGGGCTGCGGTAGATCGCGAAGGTGCGCCCGCCATGATCGAAGCGGATGACATCCTCTTCGTCGATCTCATCCTTGCCGCAGACTTCGATCCAATTTCCGCTCATCTTATCCTCCCGTAATTGTGATTATTGCGCGGCCGGAGCCAGCTCGTTGTGGAACTCTTCGCGATAGGGCCGCGCGGTGGCCGGCAATTCGCGCTTCAGGAAATAATCCTCGTTGCGCAGCTGGCGCAGGAAGGCCGGGATCATCTCGCGATAACCCGACCAGATCGACGGGTTCGGCGCCGGCAGGTCGTGCTTGATCATCGCGTGCAGCCTGGGCAGCGCATGGTAAGGCACCATCGGGAACATGTGATGTTCGACGTGGTAATTCATGTTCCAGTAGATGAAGCGGCTGACCGGGTTCATATACACCGTGCGGCTGTTCAGCCTGTGGTCGATGACGTTGTCGGCGAGGCCGCCATGCTGCAAAAGCCCGGTCAGTACATGGTGCCAGGCGCCGTAGAGGCGCGGCAGGCCGATCAGCATCAGCGGCAGGATCGAACCCATGGCGAGTGCTGCAGCGATCGTGGCGACATAGATCGCAAGCCAGATGCGGGCGATCCGGATCGCTTTCGGCTGCTCCATCTCCGGAATGAAGGACTTTTCCGCCGCGCTCACGACACCGAAGGCGTTGCGCAACATGTCGACGACAGCATGCCAGACATCGAGGATGCCGAAGAAATTGAGGACCAGCCGGACGAGATCGGGCGGGCGCATGACGGCGATCTCGGGATCGCGGCCGACGATAACGGTATCGGTGTGGTGGCGTGTGTGACTCCAGCGCCAGGTCACCGGATTGCGCATGATCATGAAGCAGGCGATCTGGTAGACGGCATCGTTCATCCAGCGCGTCTTGAAGGCGGTGCCGTGGCCGCATTCGTGCCAGCGGCTGTCGGAGGCCGAGCCGTAGAGCACGCCATAGGCAAGGAAGAAGGGCAACGCGACCCACGAACCCCAGAAATAGACGCCGAGCCCGGCCAGGGGCACCATGCTGCCGAGCCAGATGACGGTGTCACGGATCGCCGGGGCGTCCGAGCGCTGCATCAGCGCCTTCATCTCCTTGCGCGGAATATCCGTGTGGTACCATTGCGCTGCCGCCAGCCCCGTCTCGACAGCGGTGCGGCCGCTTTCGCCGAGCAGGTCGTAGTCCCGTTTCTTTGCCTGGATCGTCATCATCCGCCTCCGGTTATGCAATGCTTGGGAGGATAGGTTGACTTTGTAAGGCGCTCAATGCAGGCTTGATATAATCTATCAAAAGCCATCATAAATGGCTTGCATTCATGATCGAATCTATCAGGAACGCCGATGCGCCGACCCACCATCTCCGATCTCGCCCGCGCCTCGGGCGTCAGTGTTGCCACCGTCGACCGGGTGCTCAACGGTCGCCACCGCGTGCGCGAGGAAACGGCGCGGCGGGTTTATGACGCGGCCCAGTCGATCGGCTACCATGCCGTCGGCCTCATCCGGCAACGCGTCTTCGAGGATCTGCCGCAATACCGGCTGGCGTTCCTGCTGCAAAAGCCGATGCAGCCCTTCTATCAGGCTTTCGCTCGCGAGATCGAAGTGGCGGCCCGCGCCGTGACCACCGCCCGTGTCCAGATCCAGATCGACTATCCCTCCGCTTCGACACCGGCGGCGATCGTCGAGAAGCTCAGGGCTCTCGGCGCCCGCAATCAGGCCATCGCTCTGGTTGCTCCAGACTATCCTGCGGTGACGGCGGCGATTGAGGAACTGAGGGAAAGAGACATTCCCGTCTTTTCGCTGCTTTCCGACTTCGCCTCAGGGGTGCGCAATGCCTATATTGGCGTCAACAACCGCAAGGTCGGCCGCACCGCCGCCTGGGTGATTGCCAAGACTGCCCGTGTGCCGGGTAAGGTCGCCTGTTTCGTCGGCAGCCACCGTTTTCACGGACATGAGCTGCGCGAGATCGGCTTTCGTTCCTATTTTCGTGAAAACGCGCCGGAATTCGACGTCATCGATACATTGATCAACCTGGATACTCCCGAGATCACCCATGAGGCGACGCTGACGCTGCTGCAGAAGCATCCCGATCTCGTCGGCATTTACGTTTGCGGCGGCGGTATGGAGGGCGCGATCTCGGCGATCCGTGAGGAAAGTCTCGGTGGCAAGATCGCCCTCGTGGTCAACGAGTTGACGCCCGACAGCAAAGCCGGGCTTGCCGACGATATCGTCGCCATGGCGATCGGCACCCCCCTGCCCGCACTCTGCAAAGAGCTGATGGGGCTGATGATGAGTGCGATCGAAAACAGCGAAACGGCCGTTCCCGGCCAGTTCTTCCTGCCCTTCGATATCCATATCTCGGAGAACATCTAGAAATGACGGAAATCTATCATTGTGGTTGAAATTCTTGCAGCAATGAGAGCGGGGCGGCGGCGATGGCCGATGGATTGCCACGGAAATTCCGATAGAGATTCGCAGCCCCATTCACGAGAAACTGCTCCGCTTGATGTCGCGGAGACGAGGAGGATATATCCGTTATGACTTCCATCCGCTTTGCGCTCAACCATATGGCCGCGCCGTCGCTCGCTATCGATGATTTCTTCGCGCTGACAAAGTCGCTCGGCATCGACGCGGTCGAGATCCGCAACGACCTTTCCGGCAATGCCATTCTCGACGGCACCAAACCGGAGGCGATCAAGCAGGCTGCCGACCGCCACGGACTGACGATCATCTCGATCAACGCGCTGCAGCGCTTCAACGAGTGGAATACCGCAAGGGCTGCTGAAGCGCAGGAACTGATCGATTATGCCAGCGCCTGCGGCGCCAAGGCGCTCGTCCTCGTTCCGAAGAACGACGGCACCGGCTGCGCCGACGGCGAACGCCAGGCCAATCTGCGCGAGTCCCTGACGGCGCTAAAGCCGATGCTCGATAAGGCCGGCATTATCGGCCTCGTCGAGCCGCTCGGTTTCGAGATCTGCTCACTGCGCTCGAAGACCGAGGCGGCCGAGGCAATCAAGGAACTCGGCGCGCAATCGACCTTCAAGCTCGTCCACGACACCTTCCACCATCACCTCGCCGGCGAAGCCGCGACCTTCCCTGAACTGGCCGGTCTCGTGCACATTTCCGGCGTCAGCGACCCCGCTGTATCCGTTGCCGATATGCGCGATTCCCACCGCGTGCTCGTCGATGGCGACGACCGGCTCGACAATGCCGGGCAGATCAAGGCGCTGCTGCAGGCGGGCTACAAGGGTCCGTTCTCCTTCGAGCCCTTCGCGGCCAAAGTGCATGCGGTCAAGGACCCGGCCGCAGCACTTCGCGCCAGCATGGATTATCTCACCGCGCGGGTTTGAAGCCTCAGCGAAATGTAGCGTGACGAGCGGCCGCCGGCGAGCGGCCGATCGTATCGATCTATTCGCGGCCTCTGAACCGACGCTGATAGGCGGGGTCGTAGAGTGAACTCTCGCGAAAATCCTCTGCGGCAAGCGATGGGCCGACGAAGATGATCGCCGTGCGTTCGATCGGTTCGGCCGCAACCTTTGCCTCGATATCGGACAGCGTGCCGCGCAGGACGCGCTCGTCCGGCCAGGAGGCCTTGACGACGATGGCGACCGGGCAGTCGGCGCCGTAGAGCGGGGTCAATTCCTCCACCACCTGCTTCAGCGCATGGATCGCCAGATGGATCGCCAGCGTGGCGCCCGTCGCGCCGAATTTCGCAAGTGTTTCGTCGTTCGGCATCGGCGACGCGCGGCCGGAAACGCGGGTGAGCACCAGGCTCTGGGCCACGGCCGGGATCGTCAGCTCGCGCCCGAGCGCCGAGGCAGCGGCGGCAAAGGCCGGAACACCGGGTGTCATCGTATAGGCGATGCCGTGTTTCTCAAGCCGGCGCACCTGCTCGGCGACCGCGCTCCAGACCGAGAGATCGCCGGAATGCAGCCGGGCGACATCCTGGCCGGCGGCCGCGGCGCTGAGATATTCCGCCTCGATCTCGTCGAGCGACATCGGTGCGGTATCGACGATAAGCGCATCCGACGGGCAATATTGCAGCAGTTCCAGCGAGACGATCGAACCGGCATAGAGACAGACCGGGCACCGGGCGATGAGATCGCGGCCACGCACCGTGATGAGATCCGCAGCCCCCGGCCCCGCGCCGATGAAATGCACCGTCATTGCGTCATCCTTTCGTCCAACACCACTGCGTCACCGGCATGGCCGGCCGCCAGCCGCTCATGCCGCCGACAGGCCCCGCACGCGCTATTTCGATGCGCGTCAGCGAGCCGCCGCGTTTTGCGTGTTCTGAGAGCAGCACGGCCTCCATTTCCAGCGTCACGGCATTGGCGACGAGCCGCCCTCCCCGCTTCAGCGCGGCGATCGCGGTATCGATGACGTCGGGCGCGCTGCCGCCGCCGCCGAGGAAGATCGCGTCCGGTTCCGGCAGGCCGATCAGCGCGCGGGGTGCTTCGCCTTCGATGACGGCAAGATGCGGCACGCCGAAGGCGGATGCGTTGCGGGCAACGCGCGCGGCCCGCTCCGGCGCCTGCTCGATGGCGATCGTCTTCAGGGAGGGATCGGCCAGCATCCATTCGATACCGATCGATCCGGAGCCGGCGCCGATATCCCAGAGCACCTGACCGTGATGCGGCGCCAGCGCCGACAGGGTCACCGCCCGGATTTCGCGTTTGGTGATCTGTCCGTCATGCTCGAACAGCGCGTCCTCGATCCCGGCGGCGAAAGGCAGAATGCGCGCCCCCTCCCCTGCCGCGATTTGCAGGGCGCAGACGTTGAGAGAATCGATATCCGTGAGATCGAAATCCGCGGCCAAGGCATTTCTTTGCCGTTCGCGTGCGCCGCCCAGCGCCTCGAGCACGGTAAGCTGCGACTGACCGAAACCGGTGGCGGCAAGCAGCGCAGCCAGCTCGGCAGGCCCCTTCTCGTCTGAGGTCAGCGCGAGGATGCGCCGGCCGGCGTGCAGATGCGGCCGGATCAGGTCGATCGGCCTGCCATGCAGCGAAATTGTCGCGATGTCCTGCAGCGGCCAGCCGAGCCGCGAGGCGGCAAGGCTGAAGGCAGAGGGCGCCGGGATGGTACGCATCTCTTCCGACGCCACGTGGCGGGAAAGCGTTGCGCCGACGCCGTAGAGGAAAGGGTCGCCGGAGGCGAGCACGACGACGGGCGTGCCGCGCCTCTGGAGGATGGCATCGACCGAGCGCTCGAACGGGCTCTGCCAGGAAAGTCTTTCGCCTGATATCAGCGACGCCGCAAGCGCATGATGGCGCGCGCCGCCGAAGACGGCAGGTGCAGTGGCAATCAGCCTCTTCGCCTCTTCACCGAGCCCTTCTGGACCATCTTCGCCGATGCCGATAATAGTCAGCCAGCGCGGGCCCGCAGCAGGAGAGATATCAGACATGGGAAGACCTCGCATTCTGATCCTCGGCGGCACCGGCGAGGCGCGGCTGCTCGCCAAAGCGCTCGCGATGCGGGGAAATGGCGATGTTCTTCTGTCGCTGGCTGGTCGCACCGAAAAACCGGCCGCGCAGCCGGTTCCGGTTCGCATCGGCGGTTTTGGTGGCGCTGCGGCGTTGGCCGATTTTCTGACGGCCGGCGGATATGATCTGCTGATCGACGCCACCCATCCCTTCGCCGAGCGCATTTCCGCCAATGCCGCCTTTGCCGCCGAGACGACCGGTATCGCCGCGATCGCGCTGCGCCGTCCCGAATGGCAGCGCCTGCCGGGCGACCGCTGGCAGGAGGTGCGGAGCATTCCGGCTGCCATCGAGGCGCTCGGTCCCGCCCCTCGCCGGATCTTGCTGGCGACGGGCCGGCAGGGCGCCCATCATGCGGAGGCGGCGCCGCAGCATTTCTATCTCATCCGCAGCGTCGATCCTGTCGAGCCGCCGCCGGCGCTTGCCAATGTCGACTATGTGATTGATCGTGGCCCCTTCACGCTGGAAGGCGAATATGCCTTGCTGAAGCGCCACCGGATCGACGCCATCATTGCCAAGAACAGCGGTGGCGCCGCCACCTATGCGAAGATCGAGGCAGCCCGTCTGCTCGGCATCGAGGTGATGATGGTCGCGCGCGCGCCGGCGTCCGCAGTCAAAACGGTCGAAACTGTCGAGGCGACGCTGGCGGCGATCGATCACCTCTTCCCCCCTGCCATGAAGCGCGGGGTATAGACGAGGTCCGGCCGGCCGGGCCGCGTGACGATCCGGGTCTCGGCCGAGCCGATGATGATGCAGGTCGCCATATCGGCTATCGAGGCATCCGCCTGCGACAGCGGCTGCACTGCGATGCGTTCGTCCGGCCGTCCGGCCGCCCGGCCGAAAATGACCGGCGTCGTTGCCGGTAGATGGTCGCGCAACAGCTTGAAGGCTTCCCCGAGTTGCCAAGGCCGCGCCCGGCTGATCGGGTTATAAAGAGCAATGACGAAACCCGCCCTGGCAGCCAGTTCGAGGCGGTTTTCTATTGTATTCCAAGGCTTTAGATTGTCAGAAAGCGAGATGGCGCAGAAATCGTGGCCAAGCGGCGCCCCGGCTCTTGCCGCCACCGCCAGCATAGCGGTGATGCCGGGCAGGATGGTGAGATCGACGGCTCGCCAGGCTGCCGGCCCGTTCTCGATCGCCTCGCAGACGGCGGCAGCCATGGCGAAAACACCGGGGTCGCCGCCGGAGACGACGCAGACCTTGGCGCCATCGGCGGCCATCGAAAGGGCTGCCCCTGCCCTGTCCAGTTCTTCGCGATTGTCCGAGGCATGCCGCAGCTGATCGTCGCGGAGCTGCAGCCTGTCGAGATAGGGTCCGTATCCGAAGAAATCGCTCGCGGCCTCGACTGCCGCCAGCGCTTCCGGCGTCATTTGCTCGGGATTGCCGGGACCGGTGCCGATGACGAAAAGCGCTCCGCTCATCGGCTGCTCTCCCATCCCGGCACCAGCACCAGCGAAAAATACGGCGCCTCGCCGTCAGATCTGTCGGCAAGCTTTTCCAGCGCCGCATTCGCCATGGTGCCGCGTTCGACATAGACGGCTTCCGCCAGCCGACCGGCGGCTTCCAAGGCCCGGCGGATTTTCGGCAGGTTGCGGCCGACCTTCATGATGACGGCGGCCTGGGTATCGGCCAGGCGGCGCGTCAGCTCGGTCTCGGCCATCGTACCGGGCAGTACGGAAAGCACATCATCGCCCTGGACGATCGGCATGCCGGCCAAGGACCAGCAGCCCGACATAGCGCTGATGCCGGGGATCACTTCGGTCGGATAGCGCTGGGAGAGCCTGACATGCAGGTGCATATAGGAACCGTAGAACAGCGGATCGCCTTCGCTGAGTACGGCGACGGTCAGCCCGGCATCGAGATGGCCAGCGACGCTTTCGGCAGAGCGATCATAGAACTGGGTGATCAGGCTCTGGTAGCGTTCGTCGTTCTTGTCGATCTCTGTGGTGACGGGATAATAGAGCGGCAGCAGCGTCACGCCGGATTTCAAGAGCGGCTCGACAATCGCCTTGCCGTTGCCGCCCCTCCCCTGCTTGGCGAAATAGGCAATGACGTCGGCGCCTTCGATGGCGCGCACGGCTTTGAGGGTCAGAAGCTCCGGGTCGCCGGGACCGGTGCCGACGCCGATAAGACGGCCGCTTGTCGTCATAGGCCCGGCCTCGCCAGCGCGTTCAGCGCCGCAGCCGTCATGGCGCTGCCGCCGAGCCGGCCGCGGACGATGGCAAAGGGCACACCGTAGGAATTCTCCGCCAGCGCATCCTTCGATTCCGCCGCGCCGACAAAGCCCACCGGCATGCCGAGGATGGCTGCGGGTTTAGCGGCGCCGTCGCGCAGCAGTTCGAGCAGATGGAAGAGCGCGGTCGGCGCATTGCCGATCGCAACGACGCTGCCGCCGAGCCGGTCGAGCCAGAGATGCATGGCGGCGGCCGATCGCGTGTTGCCGGTCTTAAGCGCCAGTTCCGGTGTGGCGGGGTCGCGCAGCGTGCAGATCACCTCGTTCAGCGCCGGCAGCCGCGCCCGGGTCACGCCCTGAGAGACCATTTCCGCGTCGCAGAAGATCGGCGCCCCGCCCTTCAGGGCTTCGCGCGCGGCGCCGACGAAATCGGCGGAAAACAGGAAATGCTCGGCCGCCTCGACCAGCCCGCAGGCATGGATCATGCGCACGGCGATGTCGGCCTCATCTTGGGTGAAGCGCGAAAGATCGGCCTCGGCGCGGATGATCGCAAAGGAACGCTCGTAGATCGCGTCGCCGCTGCGGATATAATCGTAGTCTGGCATTCTTATTCCTGTCGCAGCGCCTTCGAAACGCCGATTGCGCCAAGCCGTGTAAGGCAGGCGGCGGCCGATTCGCCAGCGCCTCTGTTGTCTTCGATGGACCGGGCGAGCCTCTCTATAGCGAAATCGATCCGACCGCCAGCGATCCGTTCATCCGGCCGATCCGCGGCAAGCCCGTTGAGGATCAGCTCGTAACCTTCAGCCGTGCCCGTCAGCGTCAGCGCCGGCCGGGCATGCGCGCAGCCCTTGGCGCAGCCGGAGAGATGCAGCGTCAGCGAACCGTCGAAGAGGGCAGGTGCTGCGGCAAGGATGCGGCGCGCCAGCGTTCGCGTCCCGTAGAAGGCGGAGCCGCAGGCGCCGGCGCCGGCACAGGCGGCGATATGCTCGCTGTTGTCGCCGGGCTGCGCGCCGAAGCCATGCCTGGCGGCAGCGATCTGCATAGCCGGCACTCTATCTTCCGCCAGGCCGATAAGAAAGAAACCGCGCTCGGGCGCCAGCCGGACGGCGGTTGCACCGTCGGTCGTGGCGAGATCAAGCAGGGCGGTCAGATCTGACGAGCGCATCTGCCCGAATTCCGGCCGGACGCCGAGCACGGTTTTGCCGGCCGCCAGTCTGTGCAGGCCGGTAAGCGGCATCTTGGCTGCGCGAGATGGGAGGGAGCGAGTGGCGCTTAGAGCGGGAAAATGTGCTTGCAGAAGCGCCGGATCGATATCCCGTGCCCGGCTGCCCTGCCCGAGAGCTGCCAACAGGCTGAGGACTTCGCCGACGGCTGAGATTGCCGCCTCGGCGGGACCGACCGCGACCGTCGTTGCCGTCGCACCATCGCCGTTGATGGCGACAAGCCAACCTGTGTCCGGTTGCGCGACGACGCGGATATCGGCGGAAAGTGCCGATAGGCCGAAGGCACCGCCGCCGTCGATGACGATCGACAGTTTCGGCGCAAGCCGCGGCGAGGCGAGCAGCGCCTGAAGCGTGCTGCGCAGGGACAGTTCCATTGCGGCGGGATCGCTCAGTTCTTCCGGGTCGAGGCCGTGCAACGGCGAGATTTCGATCGTCGGGCCGTCCGGCACGGTAATGCCCGCGGCTTCGATATCGGCGGCGAGCTGTCCGACGGTCTCGGCCCGCAGCCCGCGGATCTGCAGATTGCCGCGTGCGGTGATCTCGAGAATGCCGTTTCCGTGTGCCGCGGCTGCGCGCGCCAGTGCTCTAAACTGCGGCAGCGTCAGCGCACCTCCGGCCGGCCGAAGCCGCACCAGCAGGCCGTCTCCGGTCGACATCGGTGCGGCCAGGGCGGGGCAGGCGCCGCGCGCGCGCATCTTCGCCGCAGTGCGGACTTGCAGCTCCGTCTCGGCTCTCCTGTCGACCGCCGTTATGGCCTTAGTGCTCATTCCCAATCCTCTGGGCACTTCTTACATGATCGCAGCCGGCGCGGCAAAACATGATGGAAATGGGCGACCCCGGTTATTCCTCGAAATCCCGCCCCTTGCGCAAAAGATAGATGTCCATGATCCAGCCATGTCGCTGCCTGGCTTCGGCCCTCAGCGCCACGATGTCGGCCGCGATATCGCCGAGCCGTCCGGATCTGACGATCTCGTCCTCGGTGCCGAGATAGGCGCCCCAGAAGATCTCGGCATCGGGATCGTCGATCTTCGCAAAGGCCTGTTCACCGTCGAGCATGACAATCGTCGTGGGCGCCTGGAGCCCCGCCAGCGCCAGTTTGCGCCCCGTGGTGATCTCGATCGGCTTTCCCACCAAGTTGACCGGGATCCTGTGACTGGCGGCCAGAGCCTGGATGCTGGTGATGCCGGGAATGACACTGTAGTCGAAATCCACACCGGCATCCTGCCGGACGCGTTCGATGATGCGGATGGTGCTGTCGTAGAGGCTCGGATCGCCCCAGACGAGAAAGGCGCCGCGGCCGTCATCGGGGAGGTCGGCGATCAGTTCTTTATAGATGAGGGCGATCTCGGCATGCCAGGTATCGACGCTTTGGGGGTAGCTTCTGTCGGCGGTCTGCCTTTGCGGCACCGCGAATTCTGAAATCCGGATCCCCGGCCGGGTGACATATCGTTCGCAGATGTCTCGCCGGACCTCGGCAAGCTCTTCCTTGGCCGCGCCCTTCAGCGGCACGAATATCACGTCCGCGGCGTTCATCGCGTTGATCGCCTGTATGGTAACGTGCTCGGGATTGCCCGTGCCGATGCCGATGATATGGATGTGTTTCAAGCCGATACTCCCATGAGTCTCGGCGGTCTTGCCGAAAAAGCCGCTCCGCCGCAAGGGCGATGGCGAAGAGTTGGCCGCGGCCAACCGGGCCGGAATGGGCTCCTGGCCCCCGTTGTTGCCGGAAATCCCGAATCGTGTCACTTTCGATACGCTTTTTGACGCTATGTTGACAGAAAAGCGCATCGAAAAGGATTGGGTGTTTTGGACAACATTAGCGTATCGACGACAGATGTGCGGATCGAGCGGCATGCGAACCAGCTTTCGCGGCAATTGAAGCTTCTCCGCGACAAGCTGTTTCCGCCGCTCTCGCAAAAGACGCTGCGGACATTTTCTTCAGGCGAGGCCGCCCAGATGATCGGCGTGTCCGACGGCTATCTTCGCCAGCTTTCCCTCGATGGCAAGGGGCCCCAGCCGGAGCTTTCTCAGAATGGCCGGCGCTCCTATACGCTCGGCCAGATCAATGAGTTGCGCCACTATATGGCGAAGCTGAAGCCGAAGGACGCGCTATCCTATCTTCCCTGGCGGCGCCCCGGCGAGAAGCTGCAGACGGTTGCCGTCACCAATTTCAAAGGCGGCTCGGCCAAGACGACGACGACGCTTTATCTGGCGCAGTATTTGGCGCTGGCGGGTTATCGGGTGCTCGCCATCGATCTCGATCCGCAGGCCTCGCTTTCGTCCATGCTGGGCGTCCAGCCCGAATTCGATCTTTCCGATGGCGATACGCTTTATGGCGCCATCCGCTACGATGCCGGCCGCAAACCGCTGAAAGACATCGTCCGCAAGACCTATTTCGACGGGCTCGATCTGGTGCCGGGCAATCTCGAACTGATGGAGTTCGAGCATGAAACGCCGCGGGCGCTCAATGATCGGCAGAAACCGGCCGAGCTGTTCTTCCGCCGCGTCGGTGTCGCCATTGCCGAGGTCGAGGCCGAGTACGACGTGGTGGTGATCGACTGCCCGCCGCAGCTCGGTTACCTGACCCTTGGCGCCGTCTGCGCGGCGACATCGCTGCTCATCACCATCCATCCGCAGATGGTCGACGTCGCCTCGATGTCGCAATTCCTGCTGATGACCTCGGATCTGCTTTCCGTCGTCCGCAAGGCCGGCGGCGATCTGCAGCACGACTTCATCAAATATGTCGTCACCCGTCACGAACCCTTCGATGCGCCGCAGTCGCAGATCGTTGCGCTGCTGCGCAGCCTGTTCGGCGACGACGTCTTGACGGCGACCATTCTCAAGTCGACGGCGATCGCCGATGCCGGTCTGACCAAGCAGACGCTGTTCGAAATCGAGAAGGGGCAGGTGCGCCGCTCGACTTACGACCGAGCGCTGGAATCGGTCAACGCCGCCAACGGCGAGGTTCTCGCCGGCATTCACAAAGCCTGGGGCCGGACATGAGCAGACGCGATCGCCTGAAAGGTCTTTTCGACGACACGGCGCAGGAGTTGGCCGCGGCCAACTACGAAGAACCGTCTTCGCGCGGTTCGGCTGGGCCTGTCCGGACGATGGCGTTGACCCTCGGGCGCATGGAGGAAGAGAGCAGGGCGATGCACGAAGCCCTGCTTTCCGGCGAACGCATCGTCGAACTCGATCCCGATCTGATCGATTCCTCCTTCGTCCGCGACCGCCTCGCCGACCAGCCGCTCGATATCGACGACGAGCTGGTGCAGTCGATCGCCGAAAACGGCCAGGAAGTGCCGGTTCTCGTTCGTCGCCATCCCGATGATGAGAGCCGCTACCAGATCGCCTACGGCCATCGCCGCCTGCAGGCCGTCAAGCTGCTCGGCCGCAAGGTGCAGGCGATCGTCCGCAGCCTTGACGATACCGATGTCGTCATCGCCCAGGGCATCGAAAATTCGGCGCGCCGCAACCTTTCCTATATTGAGCGCGCGGTCTTTGCCCTCAATCTCGAACTTAAGGGCTTTGAGCGTCCGGTCATCATGAAGGCGCTGTCGACCGACAAGACGGAGCTGTCGAAGCTGCTCTCCGTCGCCAGGGCCATCCCGGCCGAGATCGTCAGGTCGGTGGGTGCCGCGCCCGCCATCGGGCGCCGCAGATGGATGGCGCTTGCTCAGGACTGGAACGGGATGACGGCGGCGCGGCTTGCCAAGCTCATCGGCTCGGAAAAGTTCATGGGCGAGGAAAGCGACCGCCGCTTTGAACTTCTGGTGGCCGAGCTCGCCAGGAAAGAGGCGAAGCCGGAAGCCACGGAATATGACTGGAAGCCGAAGAGCGGCGGCAAGATTGCCGGCCGAATCAAGAGCGCCGGCAATTCCTTCACGATCGCGTTGAAGACCGGCGATGCGCCGGATTTCGGCGCTTACATTTCACGCCGTCTCGATGAGCTTTACGAAGCCTATCGGGCCGGCAGGTTGCAAGCAGGAGAATAGGCCGCAAAAGAAAAAAGCCTCCGAACGTTGCCGTCGCGGAAGCCTTTCTCATATCTGGACAATCTGAGAATCGCACTTCCTCGAATCACTGTCAAGCATCTTCGGCATCCTTTTGGGTGGTAGATTTCTTTTGCCTTGAAAAAAGGTGAGAGACATGGAGCCTCAATACGTATCGACGCCCTTTGGGCGCCGATCGATGACGCTTGGCATGCTGGCAAGCCAGGAAAGCGCCAGCAAGGTCGAACCGGACGCATCGGTCGATAAGTGGAAGATTTTTCGCGCGCTCTGCGAAGCAAAGGACATGGTCGGCGTATCCGATCGTGCGCTCGCCGTTCTCAACGCGCTGTTGACCTTCTATCCAAAGAACGAGATTGCCGAGGCCAACGGCTTCGTGGTCTTTCCCTCGAACGAGCAGCTATCGCTGCGCACGCATGGCATGGCCGGAACGACGCTGCGGCGGAACCTGGCGATGCTGGTGGAAGCCGGGCTGATCATCCGGCGTGACAGCCCGAACGGGAAGCGGTTCGCTCGCCGTAACGGCGAGGGCGGGCTTGGCGAGGCCTTCGGCTTCAGCCTGGCGCCGCTGCTGGCGCGTGCCGGCGAGATCGAGGCACAGGCGGCTCAGGTGCTCGCCGACAAGCTCGAATGGAAGCGTCTGCGGGAGCGGCTGACGCTCTGCCGACGCGATATCAGCAAACTCATCGAGATCGCCCTGGAAGAGGAAATCGCCGGCGAATGGATCGAGATGCAGAGGCATTTCACGCTGCTTTCGGCAAGCCTGCCGCGCCGCCCGTCGGCCGTCGAGATGGAAAGCCTGCTGACCGATCTCGAAGCCTTCCGCGAATTGATCGTCAAGACGCTGGAACTGAAGACGAAAACAGAAAAATCAGACGCCAATGACAGCCAAAACGGTCGGCACATACATAATTCAAACCCACACCCCTTATCTGAACTTGAACCAAGCTTCGAACCGAAGCAGGGGGCAAAGCCGGAGGAAGAACCGCGGCCGTGGCGGGAGCCGCCAAAATCCTTCCCACTTGCGATGGTGCTGCAGGCCTGCCCGGAGATCGTCGCTTATGGGCCGGGCGGCGGGATCGGCAGCTGGCGGGATCTGATGGCGGCGGCCGTCATCGTCCGTTCCATGCTGGGCGTCAGCCCGAGCGCCTATCAACTGGCCTGCGATGTCATGGGGCCGGAAAACGCCGCGACGGTGATCGCCTGCATCCTGGAAAGGGGCGGCCATATCAACTCGGCCGGCGGCTATCTGCGTGATCTGACACGGCGGGCCGAGCGCGGCGAGTTCTCGCTTGGGCCGATGCTGATGGCGCTGATGCGGGCAAATGGTCCGGCAGCGAGGAAAACCGGATGAACGGCGATGAAATAGGTTCGCGCCAGTTGCGACAGCTAGAAGATATGCGGCGCGTCGCTCAGCCGTCTCGACCGCTTCCTTCCCTGACCATTCTGTTTGAAATGCGCCGTTAACCATGTCATAGATGGCGGAAGGAAACGTTTGCTTTGCTTCCATTTGTAAAAAACCGTAAAGCTTAACAATGCGCTACGAAATCGACAGTGCGATGCTTCAAACCCTGCTTCCGTCCTTTGCCGCAGCAGAGGATGCGCTGGCGCGGCTGGACGAACGGCTGGTGCGTTCACCGGTCGGCGAGGGGTTTGCCGAACGCAGTCATTTCTTCGATGCCGCCGGCGCGCTGTGGGTGGCCGGCGAACTCGTGCATGTCGAAGATCTGGTTTTGCACGATGCGCATATGGACAGCCGGGCGCCCAGCCACGAGCTGACGATCGCCCATTCCGTGCTGCGGGCCCGCCGGCGCATCTGGACCGGGGAGCCTGCCTGGGCGCTCGGAGCCTCGGGGCTTGCGACGCTGACGGCGACGCTCGGGGAAGGGGAGGGGACGGTGCCTGAAGTAAAGAGCCCCGCAGTCCCGGTCGAGACCGACGAAGAGGGCGGGGATGAGGACGGGCCGCTGGCTGCCGAGATGGCCGAGATCGATGCGCTGCTTGCCCGCTCGCAGAAGCTGCTTGACATCCATACAGGCAAGGCGCCGGCAAGCGAGACGGTCGCCGCTGCCCCGTCACGGCGCAATGACGATCCTCTCGGCTTGCTGGGTGACGACGAATGGGACGAGGAACAGCGGCTTGCCGAGTGGCGCAGCCTATTGCCATTGGCTGACAGCTTGCCGCCGGTTCTCGGCGCCATCATCCTTTTCGAAGCCTGGGAACGGATCGAGCCATTGCGGCGTCAGCATTGGCTCGGCGGTCTTCTGGTCGCAGGCCATCTGCGCGCCCGCGGCAAGGTCGCCTCGCATCTCTTTTCTTTTTACGGCGGGCTGAAGCTGGTGCGCCATGAACGTCGCCGGGCGCGCGATCGGGCGACGCGGCTGCAGGCCTTCCTGGAGGCGATGCATCTGGGGGCTGCGGCCGGGCTGAAGGAACTCGACCGGTTGTCGCTCGCCCGCACCCAGATGGAGCTGCGCTTCCGCGGCCGCCGCTCGAATAGCAGCCTGCCCGATCTTGCCGATTTCATCCTGTCGCGGCCGATGGTCTCGGCGGCAATGATTGCCCGGCATCTGCGCATTACGCCGCGGGGCGCGCTGAACCTCGTCAACGAGATCGGCATTCGTGAAATCACCGGCCGCGGCCGCTACCGCGCCTGGGGCATCATCTGAAACGAAAGCGGCCGGGTCGACGACCCGGCCACACTGGCTCTATGTTATCCATGTATTTAAAGTGAGCACCCGATCCGCCATCCTGTCACAGAGTGCAGACCAGGCGCTCTTGCGCTTCCATTGCCCCCAGAAGCGCAGTCCCTATTCCCGCTCGCCCGTGAAGTTGAGCAGAAGCTGGAAGATGTTGACGAAGTTCAGGTAGAGCGAGAGCGCACCGAAAACGGCGAGCTTCTGGTTCGATTCCTGATCGTAGTTTTCCGAATACTGTTCCTTGATGTTCTGTGTGTCGTAGGCGGTAAGGCCGACGAAGACGACGATACCGATCACCGAGACGGCGAACTGCAGCGCGGACGAACCCAGAAAGATGTTGACGATGCTGGCGATGACAACGCCGATGAGACCCATCATCAGGAACGAGCCCATGCGCGACAGGTCACGCTTCGTCACATAGCCGTATAGGCTCGTCGCGCCGAACATCGTGGCGGTGATGAAGAAAGTCCGCGCAATGCTCATCCCGGTGAAGACCAGGAAGACGGAGGCGAGCGACAGACCCATCACGGCGCAGAAGGCCCAGAAGGTGATCTGCGCGGTGCTGGCCGACATCGTCTGGATGCGAAACGAGAAGAAGAAGACGAAGGCGAGCGGCGCCAGCATCACCACCCACTTGAGCGGCGAGCCGAAGATCGGCACGTAGAGAGCTGGCGTCGAGCCAACGACGAAGGCGACGAGGCCAGTGATGACGAGACCGAGAGCCATGTAATTATAGACGCGCAGCATATGCTGGCGCAGGCCTTCGTCGAAGGCGGCCTGGGTGGCGGCCACGGCGCCGTAGCGGGAATTGATCGGGTTCATGCTGATCTCCTCGGTTTGAACTAATAGAGCGAACGGGCGAGCCGTTCGGCCGCCTGATCGAGATTGAGGCCGCTTTCGTCGGCGATCAGCGCATAGGCGACCTCGCCGATCTGCCAATAGGCGGCTTCTGCTTTCTCAAGTGCGAGATGGCTGACCGGCTTGACCTCGAATGCCCCCGGGCGAACGGCGAAAAGCGACAGCCGTTTTCCATCCGACTGCTCGATCGCCATCTCGACACTGGGGCCGAATTCGGATGGGAAGATCTGCACGTCGGCAACCTTCCAATCCGCAGGCAGTTCCGGCATCACGATGGCGGTAGCGGCGCGAATATCGTCAGCGCTGTAGGTGGTCGGCGTCTGCGGGGGCATCGATTGCCGCAGGGCCGCGGTCTGATAGGCACGGACGGCATCCTCGACATAGGCGGGTGCCGGCACCGATGCCGATACCTCGGTTGCCGAGAAAGCGCCGAAGGAATTATGTGCCACCCAGCCGGCGGTCACCAGAATGCCGACAGCGGCAATGCGCTGCATGGAATGGAAGATGCGGCCATAGGAAAGGCCACGTTCCAGCCGGCGGGCCGCATCGCGGGTCTCCGGGCGGCCAAAGGCGCTTTCGCCGGCGAGCGCCAAGCGCAGCTCGCCCTTGACGCTGAGGTCGGCCATGACCTTGGCGGCAATCGCCGGATGGTCTGAGAGATAGGATTCCACCTGGATGCGGCGGGCGACATCGAGTTCGCCATCCACATAGGCGTCGAGATCGGCATCGAGGATCGGATCAATTGCTTTCATTGCCGTCTCCTCCGATCAGTCTCAGATGCGACTTGCGCGGCGTGTTCTCCTCGAATTCGCGCAATTGCGCGCGGGCGCGGGAGATGCGCGACATCAGCGTCCCTATCGGAATGCCGAGCGCATTGGCGGCTTCCTGGTAGGAAAGGTCTTCGATTGCAACAAGATGCAGCGCCTCGCGCTGTTCCTCCGGCAGGCCGAAAAAGGCGTCGCGCACCTGCTGCAGGCGCACGGCATGTTCCTGGCCGGCCGGCAGCGACTGCTCGGCCTCGACAGCCGCCTCGTCATGGCGGCGGGTCAGCGATCGGTTCTGGCGCAGGCGGTCGATATGAGCGTTGTGCAGGATAGAGAGCAGCCAGGTGCGCAGATTGCCGCCGCTGCGGAAGCTCTTTTTCTTCTCGAGCGCACGCACCAGCGCATCATGCACCAGATCCTCCGCCTCGTCCGAATTGCGCACCAGCGAGCGAGCATAGCGCCTGAGCGCTGCAAGCTGTCCGATGACGTCGAAGGGGCGTTCTTTGCGTTCCATGATTGAGTATACGCAAGCGCGGCCGATTTTATTCCCGGCGCGGCTAAAAAAATCATGCGGGCCGAAGATGCCGTTGCCGCACCTCAAATCCGCGATTGTTTATGACAATTATATGACAGATCATGACGCCGCTGATTTGAGGGGAAAATAAAGAATGAAAGATAAGAAGCGGGTCTACGAAGCTCTCGTAGACGGCGCCATGGAAGGGCTGACGGATCAGGCGCTCTATGATTTCGTCAAAGCGCGTTGTCCAAACGCCACCAGCAAGAAGATCGTCCGGGCCTCGCTTCTCGCCTTGATCGATCCCCATCTGAGAGACCGCAATATTCTCGACGTGATCTACGCGCTTGCGATCAAACATCGGCTGGATGACGGCGAGGGAGAGGGAGCTCCATCGGCGCTGGCAGCCAATCAGAACATGCCGCAGCTTTCCTGAACAGCGCCATCTGCGTTTCCCAACATGGTCAGCCGCCGTCCGAAAGTCCTTCGAGGATCGGACAGTCCGGCCTGTCATTGCCGTGGCACGCATGCACAAGATGCTCCAGCGTGCGGCGCAGTTGCGAGAGTTCGCGGATTTTGCGGTCGATCTCGGCAAGCTTGGTCTCGGCGATATCCTTGACGTCGGCGCTTGCCCGGCTTTTGTCCTCATAGAGCGCCAGCAACTGCCGGCATTCCTCGACGGAAAAGCCGAGACCGCGCGAGCGCTGCAGGAAGCGCAGCTTGTGAATGTCGGTCGCGGCATAGTCGCGGTAGCCGTTTCCGCCCCTTTCGGGGCGGATCAGGCCGATATCCTCGTAATAGCGGATGGTCTTTGAAGGCAGGCCGGACTGCTCGGATGCTTCGCCGATATTCATCGCCATCTCCTATAATTTTGCAAAGCGCAGTCTCAGCGCATTTGAAATCACCGAGACCGATGAGAGGCTCATCGCCGCTGCCGCGATCATCGGCGATAGCAGCAGCCCGAAGATCGGATAGAGCACACCGGCTGCGACCGGCACCCCGAGCGCGTTGTAGCCGAAGGCGAAGCCGAGATTCTGGCGGATGTTGCGCATCGTCGCCTCGGCCAGCCGCCGCGCCCTGACGATGCCGGTGAGATCGCCCTTCACCAGGGTAATGCCGGCGCTTTCCATCGCCACGTCGGCGCCGGTGCCCATGGCGATGCCGACATCGGCAGCAGCGAGCGCCGGCGCGTCGTTGACGCCGTCTCCGGCCATGGCGATGACGGCGCCCTTGGAGCGCAGTTCGTCGATCAGCGCGCTCTTGCCCTCCGGCAGCATGTCGGCGCGGACCTCGTCGATCCCCAGGCTTTTTGCCACCGCCCGCGCCGTGCGCTCATTGTCGCCCGTTGCCATGATGATCTTCAGACCGCTGTCGTGCAGCGCCTTGATAGCGGCTTGAGTGGTCGGCTTGATCCGGTCGGCAACGGCGACGAGACCGGCAAGCGCGCTGTCGACCACCACGAACATCACCGTCTTGCCATCGCCGCGCAGGGCTTCGGTCTTCTCGGCAAGCGCCGAAGCATCGATGCCGAGATCGGCGAGCATCGCCGCATTGCCGAGCGCCACCATCGTGTCACCGGCAAGACCCTGAACGCCCTTGCCGGTCTTTGCCTCGAAGCCGGTGACCTCGACGAAGGCGACGCCGCGCTCCTCGGCGCCGGAAACGATCGCTTCGGCCAGCGGATGTTCGGAGCCGCGCTCCAGGCTGGCGGCCAGCGACAGCAGCCGGTTTTCGTCGGTTCCACCGAAGGCGACGATGTCGGTAAGCTTCGGCTTTCCCTCGGTCAGCGTGCCTGTTTTGTCAACGATCAGCGTATCGACCTTGGAGAAACGCTCCAGTGCTTCGGCGTCCTTGATCAGCACGCCTTCTCCAGCGCCGCGCCCCGTCGCGATCATGATCGACATCGGTGTGGCAAGACCGAGTGCGCAGGGGCAGGCGATGATCAGAACGGCGACGGCGGCCAGCAGCGCATTGGCAAGGCTCGGCTCAGGTCCGACCGCTGCCCAGACGATGAAGGCAAGGATGGCCGCGGCGACGACCGCCGGCACGAAGAAGGCCGACACCCGGTCGACCGCCCCCTGGATCGGCGCCCGCGAGCGCTGCGCCTTGGCGACCATGTCGACGATGCGCGACAGCACCGTGTCGGCGCCGACCTTCTCGGCCGACATGACGAGCGCGCCGTTCTTGTTGATCGTGCCGCCGGTCAGTCCGTCGCCTTTCGACTTCTCCACGGGCAGAGGCTCGCCTGTAATCATCGATTCGTCGACGGTCGACTGGCCCTCGAGGACGGAGCCATCCACCGGCACACGCTCGCCCGGGCGCACGCGCAGCCGGTCGCCGGTCTCAATCTCGTCCACCGGCACGTCACTCTCGCTGCCATCGGCACCAATGCGGCGTGCCGTCTTCGGCGCGAGATCGAGCAGCGCGCGGATCGCCGAACCGGTGCGCTCGCGTGCCTTCAATTCCAGCACCTGGCCGACGAATACGAGAGCGACGATGACGGCGGCCGCCTCGAAATAGATCGGCACGGCGGCGCCATGGCCGCGAAAGCTCATCGGGAAGATCCCTGGCGCGAGCGTGGCGACGAGGCTGTAGACATAGGCGGTGCCGACGCCGAGACCGATCAGCGTCCACATATTCGGGCTGCGGTTGACGACGGACGCCCATGCACGCCGGAAGAAGGGCAGGGCCGCCCACAGCACCACAGGCGTTGCCAGCAACAGCTCGATGTAACTCGCCTGCGGTTCGCCGATCGCTTCGCGGAGCGGCAGGCCGAGCATCGGTCCCATGCCGAGGGCGAGCAGCGGCAGAGCCAGGATGGCGCTGACCCAAAGCCGTCTGGTGAAGTCGACAAGTTCCGGGTTTGGGCCTTCGCCGGCTGGCGGAATGCCCATCGGCTCCAGCGCCATGCCGCATTTCGGGCAGTCGCCAGGCCGGTCGCTGACGACCTCCGGGTGCATCGGGCAGGTATAGAGCGTGTCCTTCGGCGCCGGCTTTGCCGCCGGGCGGTTGCCGTCGCGATAGGCGGAGGGATCGGCTTCGAATTTTGTCCGGCAAGCGGCCGAGCAGAAGTAGAATTTCTCGCCCTCGACTTTCAGAAAATGTTTCGCCGTCGAGCGATCGACGGTCATGCCGCAGACGGGATCCTTTGCCGTCAGGTAATCCTGCGGCGCGGCCGCAAATTTCGTCCGGCAGCCCTCGGAGCAGAAATGATAGAGACGGCCGGCGTGATCGAGCGATGACTTGCCGACCTCCGGATCAACGGTCATGCCGCAGACCGGATCGCGGGTCATGACGCCGGCAGTCTTTTCCGGGCCATGGCTGCAACAGCTGTGATTGTCATCAAGGATGTGACCGTGATGGTGATCGTGGTCGTGTTTGATATTCATGACTATCTCCTATGCCCTGGGGCAGTTGGAGATGCTTATCCACCTTCCAGCAACTGGAAGGTCAAGCGCTAATTTTGACAAGGCCCATTTTTTGAAGCCGGCGCTCTGTCGCCCGATCCTCAGATCGGGCTGATCAATCCGACCGGCTGGCTGCCGAGCAGGGCGGCGACCGCAATGCTGCCGCCGGGTTCGATCGTCTTGCCGGTCACCAGATCCGCCTTCAGCCCATGGAGAGGGGAGGGGACGGCGATCGCCGTATCCTCCCAGAATTCCGGGCCGGCAAAGAGCACGCCGGGGTCGAGCCAGCCGAACATCAGCCGGGGTGCGGCGACGATCGCGAAATTGTCCTTGTGCACCCGGGCAAACGCCAGCAGGTGCTCGCGCCGGCTGCCCGTCACTTTCAGCGGCAGATAGTCACCCCTGGCAAAGAGTGCCGGGTGCCGCTGGCGCAGCTGCAGGCCGATCGCGATGATGCGCTGCTTCAACGCGGCCGCCTGAAGCTTGGCGATCGGCCCAGCTTCAGTGAGCCAGGCGGTGAGCCGTTCATGATCGGCCGGCCGGCGGTTGTCGGGATCGACGAGGCTGAAATCGAAACCCTCGGAGCCCTGGTAGATGTCGGGAATGCCGGGCGCCGTCAGCTTGAGGAGCGTTTGCGACAGGCTGTTAAGGTAACCGGCGGCGATGAAGGGCTGCAGCACCCTTTCGAAATCCTCGAGGAAGGCGTCGTTCTCGGGTGAAATCAGCGCCGCCGCATAGGCCTTCACCGCGTCTTCGTAAGCGGCATCCTGTTCGATCCAGCCGGTGTGGAGTTTCGCCTCGCGCACCGCCTTGACCGCGTAATCGGTAAAGCGCTCGGCAAGCTCGGCCGTCTGAGCTCGGCCGAAATCCTCCGGCCAGATGCCGGCCAACGCCTGATAGAGCATCCATTCGACATTCGGCTCCGGTGCTGCTCCATCCGGCAGCTCCGTCAGCCATGGCCGGTTCATCTCACGCCAGCGCGCCACCGCCTGCGCGAAAACATCGGCGCCCTCGCTCAGCGCATAAAGCCTGGCGCGCGCATCCTCGCCGCGTTTGGTGTCATGAGTGGCGCTTGCCGACAGCCCGTGCGGCTGCAGCCGTGCCCGGTCGGCCATGCGGCGATGAAAACCCTCCGGGCCATCCGGCGCCTTGCCGGGTTCACCGCCGACTTCGTTTGCGGCAAGCAACCGGTTATAGCGATAGAACAGCGTATCCTCAGTCGCTTTCGCCATCACCGGCCCGCTCAATTGCTGAAAGCGGATGCGGAACTCATGGGCCGCATCACCGTCGACCTTGCCTTCGAGAAGCCGCAGCACATGATCAAGGGCCCGCCGATCATCGAGCCGGGCCATGGCTTGCGATGCGGTTGCGGCAAGGACGGCTGAATCCTGCCAGGCGAGCGGACCGCCGTCGCCATAGGTGCGGTAGACCGGGAAGGCGATCAGCAGCTCGGTCAGCGCCGTGGCGATCTCGTCTCTGTTTATCTCGGGAAAGATCCCCACCGCGATCGCTGCCAGCCTGCTGGTCTCGCCGGCGAAGTTGCGCTCGACCATCAGCCGCTTGGCAAGTCGCCGGCCTTCCTCGAGATCGCCGGTCTCGCCGGCGAGGCTGCGATAGGCATCATCCAATCTGCGCAGGCCGCTGCCGTCGACGAAGAGTTCGCTGAGTGCCGCGATGAATTCATATCCCGTGGTGCCCGAGACCGGCCAGCTCTCCGGCAGCGCTTCGCCGCCCCCGAGGATCTTTTCCACGACGATATAGGTGTCCGGCCCAACCGCGTCTCTGAGCCGGTCGAGATAGGCCTTGGGTTCGGCGAGCCCGTCGACATGGTCGATGCGCAGGCCCTGCACCTTGCCATGGTGCACCAGCTCGATCGTCAGCCGGTGCATGTCCTCGAACACGGAGGGATTTTCGACCCGGGTTCCCACAAGCCCGGTGACCTCGAAAAAACGGCGATAACTCAAATGCCGCGCCGCTTCCTTCCAATGGGTGAGCCGCCAGTACTGTGCCTCATGCAGGCCTTTGACGAAGTCGCGATCGGCGGAGATGTCCTCGAGCTTCTGCCTGAGCACCGCCCGGTCGCCGCCTTCGAAGAGGATGTCGCGCATGGTGCGGGCAAAGTCCTCGCCGGAGGTTATGGCCGCAGCCTCCGCCATTCTCGTTGCCACCGGATCGTCGAGCCGGTTTGCGATCGCGCCGTAACTGCTGGGGTTGAGCGGCAGCAGCGTTTCGAAATAGGCGAAGGCGAAATTGCCGCGCGTTTCGTCGAGCACGATCCGCAGCTCGCCGGCGGCAAGTGCCGCCTCGAAATCCTGGCCGAGCTGCGGCAGGGTCAGCGGCTCGCTCCAATCGATGTCGAAGTGGCCGGCATAGGCGCTCTGCGGGCCGAATGCCAGCACGTCGCGCCACCAGCCGTTTTCCGGCGAGGCGGCCATGTGGTTCGGAACAATATCGAGGATGAGGCCCATGCCCGCCGCGGCAAGGCTTTCCGTCAGCCGTTCGAACCCCGCCCGGCCGCCGAGCGCCGGATCGATGTCGTTGGCATCGGTGACGTCATAGCCGTGGGTCGAGCCGTTAACGGCGGTGAAGATCGGTGAGGCATAGAGGTGGCTGATGCCGAGGGTCTTGAGGTAGGGAATGAGGCCGCAGGCACGATCGAAGGTCATGCCGTTGCGGAATTGTATCCGGTAGGTCGCGGTCGGAAGTGTCATGAGGCCGTCTGGACGTTGGAGGGAGACCCTTTCCAACGGTTGTACCGGGGGTTTGGTTCCCTTACAGCGCCGCGCGTCTTTTGAGACGCGCAAAGGACGCTGTAACATTTTTGAATCTACGCATCGTGCTTTCCGAAAAGCGATTCCGATTTTCGGGCCGATGCTAGTCGATGAAAACGCCCACGCTTGCGGCGCGTCCGGCCGAGTCGATAACGGTCAGTTTCGAGTAGCCGCCGCCATCCGGAAGCCACTGCTGCGTGCGCCGGCGCGAGAGATCGGGCAGCGGCTTGCCGTTGGCAAGCCAACGGAAGGGGGCGCGGCCGCCCTGCAGCTTCAGCATCAGCGGCGACAGGTCGCCTGCGCCTGCGCCGAGATCGATATGAGCACCCTCGGGCGGATAGACGATCTGAGGCGCGGCTTCGCGGCCGGAGGCGACAAGCAGGCCGCTGGCATTCAGCGCAAACCGCCGCTGGCTGATCGGCAGCTCGGACTGGGCGATGCGCACGGCGCCGGCGGGCGGTCGGGGCAGCGGCGTTGTCGCGATGCCGGACTTGGCGAAACCTTCGAACAGGATGGGTGCGGCGGTGCCATAGCCGGTCAAACCAGGCACGGCGCTGTTGTCGGGCCGTCCGACCCAGACGCCGAGGACATAACGTCCGTCATAGCCGACCGACCAGGCGTCGCGATAGCCGTAGCTCGTGCCGGTCTTGTAGGCGATGCCGCGCTGCGGCGCGCCGGTGGGGGGGATGACGCCGGAAAGAATATCGGCGATATTCCAGACCGCCACCGGCTCCAAAAGCGGTTCGCCGTCGAGCTTATCAGGCGTTCCGGTGATGCCGTCGCCGAGCCTTGCCGGCTGGCCGCGATTGGCGAGCGCCGTATAGAGCTGCACCAGATCCTTCAGCGTGAGCCCAACGCCACCAAGACCGATCGCCAGCCCCGGCGTCTCGTTCGGCGGCAAAGCCGGCCGCACCTCGGCGCGGCGGAAGCGCACCAGCAGCCGCGACGGTCCGACGGCGTCGAGCAGTTTGACGGCCGGCACATTCAAGGAGAGCTGCAAGGCCTCGCGGACGGTGACGTCGCCTTGATAGCTCATGTCGAAATTGCGCGGCCGGTAACCGAAGAAATCGGCCGGCCGGTCCTCGATGATCGTCTCCTGAGAGACGAGACCCTGCTCGAAGGCGAGCCCGTAGATGAAGGGCTTCAGCGTCGAGCCGGGCGAGCGGTTGACGCGCGTCATGTCGATCCAACCGGAGCGGCTGGCGTCGAAATAATCGGCGGAGCCGACCTCGCCGACGATCGCGCCGGTCTGGGCATCCGCCATCACCATGGCGAGCGAAAGCTTCGGCCCGAGTTTCATCGCCGCTGCCCGGGCGACCGCCTCCAGCCCCTGCTGCACCTGCTTCTTCAAGGTCGTCTGATGCTTGAGGACCGAAGGCTCCTTGCGCAGAGCCGCTTCGCCGACATGGGCGGCCAGTGCCGGCAACTGCATGCGCCGCGACGGGATGGCGACAACCTCGGCCCGCGCCGCTTCGCCGTCGCCGACGGCCTCAGCCACGGCGACGCGCTCAAGCACGCGCTTGCGCGCCTCATGCGCCGCCTGGAGATTGCGGTCCGGCCGGCGCCGTTCGGGCAATTGCGGCAAGGCGACGAGCAGGGCGGCCTCGGCGACGGTCAGACGCCGCGGCTCCTTGCCGAAATAGGCAAGGCTTGCGGCGCGCACGCCTTCGAGATTGCCGCCATAGGGCGCATGGGTGAGATAGAGGTCGAGGATCTGCTCCTTCGACAGCCGCCGCTCGATCTGCACGGCGCGTGCGAGCTGCAGCAGTTTTGCCGAAAGCGAACGTCCCGCCCGCGGCTCAATGAGCCGCGCCACCTGCATCGACAGTGTCGAAGCGCCGGAAACGATGCGGCCGTTGCGGATGAATTGCAGGCTCGCGCGCCCAAGCGCCCAGGCGTCGACGCCGCCGTGATCGTAAAAACGCTGGTCTTCATAGGCGATCAGCATGCGCAGGAATTGCGGATCGACGTCGGCGACTCCAGTCTTCAGCCGCCAGCGGCCTTCCGAGGTCGCGAAGGCGCGCAGCAATTGGCCGTCGGCATCCAGCACCTCGGCGGAGACCAGGTTCGCCTTATCGAGCGGCGGCGGAAAGGCCGTGTCGGCGGCGTCGAGCGCGAAGAGGGCCGCGCCGGCAAGAAGGATGCCGGCGGCGGACCCGATCGCGATCTTGCGCCACAGCCTCATTGTTGTGCTGCCACGACCTCCATCTTGCCGGTCGCGGTACGGGCCGAAAGCTCCGGCCGGTACATGTCCTCGACGCTGGCGGCCGGATGGTCGTAGGTGCCGGGGGTGACGGCGCGCACGACATAGGCGACGTTGAATTCGCGCTCGTCGCCCTGGGCGCGGTTGAAGGCAGCGACGAAGCGGTCGTAACGGAATTCGGTATGGGCGGCCGCTATCTCGCCGATCCAATCGAAATTCGTCATCTGGGCGCTATCGACCAGGTTCGGATTGTCGATCTCGAAACCGGCCGGCAGAAGGTCGGTGACGACGATGCGCGACGGCCAGTCGTTGGTCTCGCGCACATGGATGACGACGACGTAGCGTTCGTTCTGCCTGGCTTCGCTGACATTCGCCTCTTCGCCGTCGAGCGTGTAATAGCTGCGCTCGATAATGAAGCCGTCGCCGCCGGCCGGCAGAGGCACGGTCGGGGCGGCTACGGTGGTGACGACAGCCGAGACCGCGTCGCTCGTCTGGTTGGTCAGCGTCAGCGGATGGTCGGCGAGTGCATCGCCGCTCATGCGGGCCATATAGGCGCCGGTATGGGCGGCGCCGTTGACGTCGACCTTCAACCCGTCATCGCCGCCCTGAATGGCGCGTGCGGCAAGCAGCATCCAGGTCTCTTCCTGGGTGCTCTTGTATTTGCTGCGACTCCATTCCTTGGCGACGGCCTTGGCAAGATCCGGGATGACGGGCGGCACCGGCCGGCTTTCCGCAGCGAGCGCCAGGATCGCCGCGCCATCGCGCAGGATGGTGCCGTAGTCGGTGCGCGACAGGTTCACTCGCGACACCATCGATTGCTGCGACATCTGCAGCGCGTCGACGAAGATGTTCTTCGAACGCTGGGCGTCGCCGTAGAGCGCCAGTGCGGCGGCGATATGCGCCTTGGCAAGCGGCGTCGGGAAATCGTTGATCATCGTATCGGCGTAGTAACGCAGATCGCTGATCGCCGCCTTCTTGTTGCGGGCAAGCACATAGATGGCATAGGCGATCTGGTCGCCCTGGCCCTTGATGTCGGTGGTGTAGGAGAGGGTGTTCTGCAGGTTTTCGAGCGCCTGCACGAAGGCCTTCTCCGGCACGTCATATTTCATTTCGCGGGCCCGCGTCAGGAAATCGGTGACGTAGGAATCGAGCCAGACGTCGCCCGAATCCGGTCCCCAGAGGCCGAAGCTGCCGGCCGAAGCCTGGTAGGAGAGGACGCGGTAGATCGCGTCCTGCACGCGCTTGTGCACATCGTCGTCATTTTCAATGCCGGCCTGCTTGGCCACTTCGGCGAGATAGAGCAGCGGCAGCGCCCGGCTGGTGGTCTGCTCGGCGCAGCCGAGGGGATAGCGATCGAGCGTCATCAGCAGGGCGGGAATGTCGAAGGCGGCCGAACGGGTGACGTTGACGCTGATCGAGGCGCCGGGCAGCACGCTGTCGGCAAGCAGGTTCTTGTCGACGGTGAGCTTGGCGCCGGGTTTCAGCGCCAGTACCCTGCGTTCGGTGATCGGCAGGGATGACGGACGCACCGGCACGTCGACGGTCTGGTCGAGCGAGAGGCCGGAGGCGTCGGAGAGGTTGATCGAGACGCTGCCGGCGCCCGGCTGTTTGCCGATGAGCGGCAGCGTCAGCTCGGATTTCGCCCCGGCTTCGAGACGGATCGTCTGGGCGGCGGAGGCTTGGTCGATGCCGATCGCGTCATTGCCGGTCAGCTGCAGCTTGTAGTCGCCGGCCGGTGCATCGGTGTTGGCGATGTCGAGGCGCAGATTGGCCTTGTCGCCGGGGGCGAGGAATTTCGGCAGGCTCGCGGTGACGACGATGGGATCGCGGATGATAACGTCCTTGACGCCGTGGCCGACACCGGTCTTCGACCATGCCACAGCCATCACACGCGCCGTGCCGTTGAATTGCGGAATGTCGAAGGAGACATTGGCCTTGCCTTCGGCGTCGAGCTTCACCGGTCCGGAGAAGAAGGCGACGAGTTTCTGCGTCGGCGGGCTCGCCTGCAGCGCAATGGCGCCGCCGTCGCCGCCGGTTCTAAGCTTGCCGGTCGCACCCAGCGAGCCGTCGATCAGCCGGCCATAGAGGTCGCGGATTTCCAGGCCGAGTTGACGCTGGCCGAAATACCAATCCTCCGGGTTCGGCGGTTCATAGCGCGTCAAGTTGAGAATGCCGACATCGACGGCGGCAACCGTGACATAGGCATCTTCATTGGCGCCGGCGCCCGCCACCTGCAGGCCGATGTTGAGCGGTCCGCGCGGCAGCATTTTTTCCGGCGTGTCGAGCTTGACCTGCAGCGCCCGCTGCTCGGGATCGACCTTCAGCCATTTGATGCCGATCGAACGCATCGGCATGTGGCTGTCCTGGGCGTCGCCGGGGCGGAAGAGCGTCGCGGTCACATAGCCGCCGGCCCCCCAATCCGCGGTGACGGGGATGTCGACCTCGCCGCCGGTCTCGCCCATCGTCGCATTTTGCACCGCGACCAGTTTTTCGGTTCCGGCCATGACCATCAGCTCACCGCCATAGCGCGAGGTGACTTTCAGCTTGGCGGTGTCGCCGATCTTGTAGCTGTCCTTGTCGAGGGCGATTTCCAGCCCGTCCGGTGTTTCGGTCGAGGTCGACGCCACGAACCAGCCGGCGTCGAATTCGACGCTGGAGGTCGGGCCGTCGGCATCCGGGCTTTCCACTTCGAGGCGATAGCGGCCCCATTTCACCGGCACGGAGATCTTGCCGCCGTCCGTCGTCGCGTCGACGCCGCCATTGGCGATCTGCTCGGCGGTATAGACCGGCTCGTATTTCCATGCCGTCCCCTCGCGATACCATTGGTACTCGCGGTTGAGGCTGTAGAATTTCCAGCGCAGGCCTTTGGCCTCCTGCTTCTGTCCATCGGCATTGACGCCGATCACCGTGAAGTTGGCGATCGAATTCTCGGGCAGATCGCTGGAAAATTCCGGCTTGATGCCGATCGAAGCGCGCTCATTCTTCACCGGAAGGGTCAGCGAACGCTCGATGGCGCGGCCGCCAGCCTCCTGCATGCTGATATAGACGGTGGCGTTGAGCAGCTGCGTCGTTGCCGGCAGGTCGCCGACGGTCAGATCGGTCGAGGCTTCGCCGTTCTCGTCGAGTTCCGGCAGGCCGTCGATCGGCAGGCGCGAATCCTCGCTCGCCTCCTCGTCGGCAAGCCCGAAGAGGAAGCCCTTGTAGGCGGCGCTCTCGCGGGTCGGCTTGACGACGACATTGCCTTCAAGCGTCAGGCCGGCGGCCGGGGCGCCATAGAGATATTTGCCGGAAATATTGATCGTCGCCGGCGTATCCGGGCCGATTTCCTTGGCCTCGGTCTTGATTTCCATGTCGGTGCGATCCGGCACGAAATCGTCGACCAGGAAACTCTTGCTGGCGATCGCGCTGCCCTTGGGATCGGTATAGATGTTCATCGTCCAGGTGCCGCGCATGGCATTTTCCTGGGTCAGGAAATCGATGCTGTAACCACCGAGATTGCTGGTCTGGCTGACGATCCGCCGGTCTTCGACCCCGTCGGGTCGGCTGAAGATGAAGGTGAGCGGCAGGTTCTCGATGGCGTTGCCGTCGGTGTCGCGGGCAAGCGCCTGCGCATGCACCGTCTCGCCGGCGCGGTAGATGCCGCGTTCAGTGAAGGTCAGGACGTCGATCGCGCCGGGTGCGGCGCGGCCGGTGACGCCGCGGTCGGAGAGGTCGAAGCCGGCCCGCGTCATGTCGAGGAAGACGTAGTCCGAGGTGCCGTTCTTGGCGGTTATGACGGCGGGCGTCAGCGCCGCCGTGCCGCGGATCAGGCCGGCGGTGAAGGTGGCGCGGCCGTTTTCGTCTGTGGTCGCGGTGCCGAGCACTTCGTTGTTCTTGGCGAGCAGCTGCAGCTCGACGCCCGATATCGGCTTTGCCGATGCGAGCGAACGGGTAAAGACATTGAGCCCGTCGGTACCGGCATAGGTGGTGATGCCGATATCGGAAACAAGGAACCACTGCGTCGCCTGTGAATCCCACTCCTGCGTCGGTCCGTTCGGGCCGGTTGCCGTCATGACGTAGATACCGGGCTTGCGCTCGGGCAGCGCCTCGTCGACCGGGAAGCTGGTGACGATATCCTTGTTGAGCTCGTTGGCGATGTCGATCGAACCCTGCCAGACGAGTTCGCCGTTCTGATCCTGGATGTTCTGGGCGCTGTAGCCGTCGAGTTGGCTCAGGAACTGCGAATTGGTCAGCAGCGGTGCGATGGCGCGATCGCCGATGCGGTAGAGCTTGAGGTTGGCCGAGGCCAGGTTGACCGAGACGATCGGAATGCCGCGGCGTGCCGTCGAGGGCAGCACGAAGCTGTCGCCGGTGAAGCGCACCATCTGGCTGCGGTCCTTGATATAGACGTCGATGCTGACCGGTGCTTCGAGCGCCTCATCGACGGATGACGGCAAGCCGGTGCGGAAGGCGATCTTGTAGGTCTCGCCATGGGTCAGCCCCTCGACGCAAATCTGCTTGTCCTTGGTTTCGAGCGCCTTGGGGGCGGCGCCGTTCAGCGTCACGAAGGGCGTGTAGTCGGTGGTCTTGACGAGTGCCTCGGAGAAGGTGACGCAGGCCCGCGGCGTGGCGCTGTCGGCATCGACCGTGTGTTCGGTGATGCGGAATCCTTGCGTCGATTTCAGCTGCAGATAGGCCGCCTGCACATCGTCGGAGGCAACCAGCGCCAGGCTCGCCTTGTAGGCGTCGAGCGCCGGGCGGTAATTGGCGTTTCGGTCCAGGGCGTCGGCGAGGACGGCGAGCGCTTCGGCGCGCTTGGGTTTGGTGCGCGTCAGCTCGTAGCCGTTCAGCGCGTCGAGCACGGCCTGGCCGCTCGTACCGCTCTCGGCGGTGCCGAGCGAAGCTGCGGCGCGGGCGGTTTCGAGCCAAAGATCGGCGTCGTCAGGAGTGATCGACAGCGCGCCATGGAAGGACTTGAGCGCGTCGGCCAGATTGTTGGCGGTGAGGTCGAGACGGGCATTGGCGGTCAGGCTGTCAGCGCCTTGGCCCTGCTGGTCGTCGGTCAGCTCGAGATTGTCCTTGAAGTCGTGGGCCTGCTGGATCAGGTCGTTGGTCAGGAAGGTCAGGCGCGGCGCGGCGCCGAGGTCCGGCTCCTTCTGGGCGGCGGTTTCGACGATCTTGCCGGCGATGGCGCCGGGGAAGGCGTTCATCGTCTTGAAATCGGATTTCAGGAAACACCATTTCACCTTGGGATTGTAGGTGAAGGCCTTGCAGCTCTTATCGCCGATGCAGGAGGTCTTGCACTGATCGAGCGAGACGTTCTGCTCGGTGCGAAGATCGAAGCCGAAGAAATCGGCGTCCTTGATCGTCTGGATGTCGCGCTTGATGTCCGCAGCGGCTGCGGGAAAACTGACGGCGATCATGGAAAATGCGATTGTCGCGAAAGCGAAGAACGAGCGCACGGACATAAGGTTCCCCCCGGAAATGCAGGCTCTAACCGGCGGCACTCTCCTCACTCCTCACGGGATTGTCAACTCAGGTTGTAGGCTGTTTCAACTTCACACAGACGCTTTCGTCTGGCTGTCACATCGGCGTGAGTGATCGCCTTGTGATTTGCGGCCTCTCAAGGAATAGGCAAGGATTTGGACCATCGCAGGGAGTAGCACCATGTCCATGTCTTATCGCCGCCGGAGCCTTGCCGCGCTCCTGGCCGCCACGATTTTCTCAATCGCTGCGGGTGTTGCAAGCGCGGCCGAAGACGCTGTCGTCATCCCGCCGCCCGATGTCGACGAGGCAGCCGGACCGGGCACCGAGACCGCCATTTTCGCCGGTGGCTGTTTCTGGGGTGTCCAGGGCGTTTTCCAGCACGTCAAAGGTGTCAAGAGCGCCGTCTCCGGTTATGCCGGCGGCAAGGCCGGAACGGCACGGTATGAAACCGTCAGCACCGGCTCGACAGGTCACGCCGAATCTGTCGAGGTAACGTTCGATCCGAGCAAGGTCAGCTACGGCAAGCTGCTGCAGATCTTCTTCTCGGTGGCGCACAACCCGACGCAGCTGAATTTCCAGGGGCCGGATCAGGGAACGCAGTACCGCTCTGCGCTGTTCGTCGCCGGTCCCGAGCAGCGCAAGGTCGCCGAGCGCTATATCGGTCAGCTCGATAAGGCCCATGTCTTCGCCCAGCCGATCGTCACCAAAGTATCCGACGCCACCGGCTTTTATCCGGCCGAAGCCTATCATCAGGATTTCCTGACGCTCAATCCGACATATCCCTATATCGTCTACAATGACCTCCCGAAAATCGAGAACTTGAAGTCGCTGTTTCCGGCCGACTACCGCAGCCAACCGGTGCTCGTGAAGGCCAAGGGCTGATTGACACGACCGCTTATAGCCCAGCGTTGGCCGGAGCGGCGGTCGCAAATCTCCAACTGCGCATTGGCGGCCCAGCGATTCAGAGTGAATCGCCGCCGTCCCGTGCGGCAATGGATGCGAACGGTGCGGTTGATGAAAGGCAAACGTTATTGGTCGCAAAGTGGGGACGACGGTTCTTTATGCCGTCGGCGCCAGAGCGGCCGTAACGGCGCTGAACCCTACAGTTTGATCATGATCGGCGGGTTGCTAATTCCCTATCCGTGAAGGGCATTGAGCAGGAAATCAGGTCACATTCCAACGAACTCCCGGTTGTCGGTGCCTCGTCGGCGCTCCCAATCCCCCTGGGGACAGTCATCGTGAACCCGTATAATACAGTAACATACTCCACAACCCCGCCAACCTCTCCCTACATCAGAGAAGCAAACGTGGCTGTGTCGTGGCCTTGGGAGTGAAACGTGGACGAAGACGTGGCCGCTGCTACGCGGCAGTTTCCGGCACATGGACTTTTCGGAAGCAAAACCCGAGTTCGCCAGGTGGGAGGCCTCGATAGATCCGACGCGTGGTGAGCGCCGTAGGATGTACGAAGAGTTGGTCGCGGCACTGGCAAAAGAAATCGAAGACGCTCTCGACGACGGCGCATTTCACTCTTTTTCTCTTAGGTGGTAGCAATGGAGCAATCAGTTCATCCAGCGGCAATCGAGCACCTGCCGATTTTCATCACTCCGCCCGGACAGACGGACTACCTTTTCGTTGTCGTCGTTGTCTTTCTGCTGGTGGCCGTGCTCGCAGTTGGAAATCTGTACTTCCAATTGCACGCCCTTCCCGAACGCAGAGCCCACCGTACGAACAAGGTGCAGATGGAGATCGTGGCCGTCCTGGCGCTCATCTCACTGTTCACCCACAACCATCTTTTCTGGATTGCCGGGCTGCTTTTGGCCTTCATTCAGATTCCAGACTTCTCCACGCCGCTTTACTCAATCGCCCAGTCCCTCGGCAAACTCTCCGGCCGCCAGGCTGAAACGACAGGCGATCCTGCTCTGATAGTGGAAGATACTGGGGAAGCAGAGCCAATACCGTCACCGTCCAAGACCAGCGTACACGGAGAGGATATCTGAATGTTTGAGTTGCTTCTCTGCTCCATACTGACGATCCTCCCCGACTATCTGTTCCGGCGCTACGGTCAGGGAAAGCGGATCGGCCGCGACATCACGCTTTATACGGTGTGGTACGAACTCCGGTGGGGTATCACCGCCTGCCTTCTTCTGACCGTTTCGCTGATCACGATGATTTTCTACTTCCATCCGTCAGCCCGGACTGCCACCGCGATATTCCGAACCGTCACGATCATGCCGGAGGCAACCGGACGTGTAGAGGAAGTTTTCATCGGGCTGAACCAGAAGGTCGAGGCCGGATCGCCACTGTTCAGGCTCGATAATTCCGAACAGCAGGCAGCGCTGGAGACGGCCCGTCGGCGCGTCGCAGAAGTCGAGGCTGGAATAAAGGTGACCCAGACCGAGCTTATAGGGGTCGATGGCCAGATCAAAGAGGCGCAAGGTGCCTACCAGACGGCGGTCGACGAATACGAGATGAAGGCGCAGCTCCTGACGAACAACGCTGTCGCCAGGCGCGAGGTCGAACGCCTGGCAACGACGATCGACGGCCGCAAGGGAGCGCTGGATGCGACGGTCGCGAAAAAGCTGACCCTGGAGACACAGATCGCCGTGCAGTTGCCGGCTCAAAGAGCAAGCGCCGAAGCGGCCCTGGCGCAGGCGCAGGTCGAACTCGACAAGACCATCGTAAGGGCCGGCGTCGCGGGTACTGTGCAACAGTTTACGCTGCGTCGCGGGGACGTCGTCAATGCAATGTTGCGTCCTGCCGGGATCCTTGTGCCAGAAGGCGCTGGACAAAGCACGCTGATCGCCGGCTTCGGCCAGATCGAAGCGCAGGTTATGAAAAAGGGGATGATCGCCGAAGCAACCTGCATCGGAAAGCCGTTTACGATCATTCCGATGGTCGTGACCGACGTGCAGGAAGTTATCGCGGCCGGACAATTGCGCGCGACGGATCAACTCATCGACGTTCAGCAGACGGCGCAGCCTGGCACCCTGACGGTCTTTCTGCAGCCACTTTATCCGGGAGGGCTCGATGGCGTGCCGCCTGGAAGCAGTTGCATCGCCAACGCCTATACCAACAATCACGACGCGCTCGCCGATCCAAACATTGGTACGGTTAGGTGGTTTGCCCTGCATATGGTCGACGCCGTTGGACTTGTACATGCGATGATTCTGCGAATTCAAGCGCTGCTCCTGCCGGTTCAGACGCTCGTTCTGTCGGGTCATTGAACGCAGACCAATACGGGGATCGTTTCATCGACGACTTCAAGAAGAGACTTGGTGTGGGCGACTCGTCGGGCAGACGGATCACCGTCGTCCGTTCGGTTGTCAATCCAAAAACGTCGGCGGCGTCCTGCGCAAAGCCAACAAGAGGAACGAACGAAAGGATGGCCACAAGAAGGAAAACCGGAACGGGAAGTGCATGTGCGGACTGGCGTTGAGGGAGGCGGACCGACATGCGCCGAAAAACTTGCTCGGCGGCCATGCAATTACGTGTATTAGAACACCACAGCGCGCATTCTTCGAAACAACATGACCCCTTCTCCGCAGGAGACTGGAGGTTCGAAATACGCCCCGAGGGCTTAAGACTACCAAAGAATTGGTATCCACCCGGCAATGCGCTTCAGATTCTGACCCCACATGGGAGAAATAATTATATCGTCCTTGTCACGCTCCCATCGAGCCGGCTGGCGTGAGATTGAGCACGATTCAGTTTTTCCCCAGCCAATTTAAGAATTTATCAACGTTAACAATACTTTAATTCCAACGAATCACGTTCCGCCGCGGAACATATTGTGGAATTGCCCGTTACCACCGTGAGTTTCGCGCGGGATAGGCTCCCGCAGCGGATCCCTCTTTAGAAGTATGGGCGTAACAAGGGGACGTATCATGGCCACCAATGTCGTGCGGCACTGGCAACGAGATGATCTCATGAAGCAGAGAGTATTGATCGTCGAAGATGAATTCCTGATCGCCCTGGATCTCGGGGCGACCGTCGAAGGCATGGGGATGCAGGTGGCGGGACTTGCGAGCGATCGCGAGCAGGCGCTGCGGCTGGCGCCGCTTGCCGATATCGCCTTCGTCGACGTCAATCTCGCCGACGGCCCGACCGGGCCGGAGATCGGCCGGCGGCTGGCGCAAGAGCACGGCATTGCAGTGGTCTTCATGACCGGCAATCCGGAAGTTATCGCCGATGGCGTCAAAGGCGCGGTCGGCGTTGTGCAGAAGCCGGTCATGCCTTCTGTCGTTCAGCAGCTGGTGAATTATCTTGCCGCACGCCGCGTCGGCATGTTCGCGGTCGTGCCCTCGCAAATGACGGTCTTTGCCTGATCAGGAGGCTGACCGAGACCCGGTCAGCCGGCTATGGCTGCAAGCTCCGGCGGCCGGCCGGCAACATCCGCGGGCCTGCCATAGGCCTTGAGAAACGTACGGACGGCATTGCGTGCCGCCCCTTCCAGTTCTTCATCGCTGGGTGTTTCGCCGAAAAGCGTCATCATCTGCAGGTCGGCATTGCCGAGCGCCACGAACTGCCGGGCGGCGACGTCGAAATCGTCGATGACGAGCGCGCCCTTATGAGCGAGCCGTGCGAGAAGCGCGGAGAGGGCAGTGGTCAGCTTGCCTGGGCCCTGCTGGCGCCAGCTTTCGAACAGGTGCGGATAGCGCTCACCTTCCGTCTGCACCAGCTTGCGCAGGAATTTTCCGTCGTGATTGCAGATGCAGTTCTTGTTGAGGCGTACGGCAAAGGCGGTGAGCCCGTCCTCCAGATTGTCGGCCTTTTCAGGGAAGCTCGACAGCACGGAGAATAGCATGGCGTTGGCGCGGGTCATGACGTCCTCGACGACGGCGACGAACAGCGTCTCTTTTTCACGGTAGTGATTGTAGATCGTCTGGCGGGAGACGCAGGCGACGGCGGCGATCTCGTCAATGCTGGCGCCGGCAAAACCCTGGCGGCAGAAGACGTCGGCGGCGGCATCGAGGATCGACATGCGCTTGGCGCATTGCCCGCGCTGCGTATGCCCACCCATCCGGATTGCCGGTGTCATGCGATCTTTCATGACAAAGAAGATAAGGCGTCTTGACGTTTTAGACAATGGCGTCTAATTTTACATCCGTGTCCAAATTTATTGACGCGTCTGTTTCAACAGAAGATATGAGCTACCGCCTCCGTCTTCGCGAGAACGATCATCATTGAACCCCTTAAGAGCACTGCGGCGGAGCGACGGTCCGGCGCCTTCGCCGCGCTTTACGAAAGATCACCCTTATGACGGCTTCCTTCTTTCGCATGGCCCTCATTCTCGGCCTTCTCTCGGCCATCGGGCCTTTCGCCATCGACATGTATCTTCCCGCGCTGCCCTCCATCGGCCAGGACCTGCATGCCGATAACAACGTCACCCAGCTGACACTTCTCGCTTTCTTCATCTCCTTTGCGCTTGCTCAGCTCGTCTACGGGCCGCTGTCGGATATGTGGGGCCGCAAGCTGCCGCTCTATCTCGGCATCGGCGTCTTCGCCGTGGCCTCGATCGGCTGCGCGCTCTCGACCGACATCGAAACGCTGATCGCCTTCCGCTTCATCCAGGGCATCGGCGGCGCTGCCGGCATGGTCATTCCCCGCGCCATCGTCCGCGACATGCATACCGGCGTGCAGGCCGCGCGGCTGATGTCGCTGCTGATGCTGGTCTTTTCGATTTCGCCGATCCTGGCGCCGCTGACCGGCAGTGCCGTCATCGAATTCTACGGCTGGCGCGGCGTGTTCTGGGCGGTGACGATTGCCGCCTTCATCGGCCTTGTCTTGCTCGCCACCCAGCTTGAGGAAACCCGGCCGGCCAAGGAGCGCAGCGGCAGCGGCCTCAAGAGCGCCATGACGGCCTACCGGCTGCTGCTTTCCGATCGCAATTTTCTGACGCTGACCTTCATCGGTGGCCTCGGCATTTCGAGCTTCCTCGTCTATCTCGCCAACTCGCCCTTCGTGCTGATCCAGCACTACGGGCTGACGCCGACGCAATACAGCTTCGCCTTCTCGATCAACGCCGTCTCCTTCTTTGCGGTGTCGCAGGCGACCGGCTGGCTCGGCGAGCGTTTCGGCCTGGTGCGCGTCATGCGGATCGCGGTCAGCGCCTTCGCGCTTGCCATGGTCGTCATGGCCGTGGTGATGGCGGCGGGCTTCAACCAGCTGCCGGTCATGGCGAGCTTCCTGTTCATCGGCTACGGCTTTCTCGGCCTCGTCATTCCGACGAGCGCCGTGCTCGCCCTCGAGGATCACGGGGCCATCGCCGGCACTGCCTCGTCGCTGATGGGCACGCTGCATTTCGTCATCTCCGCCGTTGCCATGGTGATATCGAGCCTGTTCTTCGACGGCACCGCCGTTCCGATGGCCGCCGGCATCGCCGTCTGCGCCTTCGCAGCCTTCGTGCTGACCCAGGCAACGATCGGCCGCCGTGCCGCGGTTGCCGCCGCCGAATGATCAGGACAGGCCGCATCCGGGTTTCGGGTGCGGCCACCAATCAGGGTTGCGGCATCGGAGAAAATACCTCGCGCAATTGAATATTGACGGGCGGCGCTATCTACGTTCCGACGTAGCAATGTCATTCCGGAGAATACGCAATGGTCGATGAGAAGCGGCTGATCTCGAAAATCACCTGGAAGCTGATGCCGTTTCTCGGCATCCTTTATCTCATCGCCTATATCGACCGGCAGAATGTCAGCTTCGCCAAGCTGCAGATGGTCGATGCGCTGGGCATGAGCGAATATGCCTACGGCCTCGGCGCTTCGCTGTTCTTCATCGGTTATTTTCTTTTCGAGGTGCCGAGCAACCTCTTCCTCGACCGGCTCGGCGCTCGCGTCTGGTTCGCCCGCATCCTGGTCTCCTGGGGCATCGTCACCGTGGCGCTCGCCTTCACGCAGAACGCGACGATGTTTTATATCCTGCGCTTCCTGCTCGGCGTGTGCGAAGCCGGCTTCTTTCCGGGCGTGCTCTATCTGCTGACGCTGTGGTTTCCTTCGGTGTATCGCGGCAGGATGGTCGGGTTGTTCATGATCTTCAGCGCCATCGCCAATGCCGTCGGCGCACCGCTCGGCGGCGTGCTGCTCGATCTCGACGGTCTCTACGGCTTTGCCGGCTGGGAGTGGGTGTTCCTGGCGACCGGTATTCCCGCTATCATCGCCGGCATCGTCACCTTCTTCTATCTTCCCGGCCGGCCGGAAAATGCGAGCTTCCTGACCGGTGAGGAAAAGGACTGGCTCGAACGCCGGCTCGCCGCGGAAAATGCCGGCATGGGCGAACATGCCGGAAACGGCTTCAAGGCGCTGATCGACCCGCGCGTCCTGCTGATGGCGCTTTGCTATATCGCCTTTCCGCTGTCGGCCTACGGGTTGAGCTATTGGCTGCCGACCATCGTCAAGGCCTTTGGTGTCAGCAACACGGTCAACGGTTTCCTCAACATCATTCCCTGGCTGCTGGTGGCGGTGGCGCTCTATGCCGTGCCGGCCATGGCCGACAAGGCGCAATCGAAGACGCCCTATATCGTCATTCCCGCCTTCATCGGCGCCGCCTGCCTGCTGCTCTCGGCGCTGATCCCGAACCACGCCCTGCAGTTCGCCTTCCTCTGCGTGGCCGCCGCCGGGATCTTCGCGCCGCAGCCGGTGTTCTGGAGCCTGCCCTCGCGCTTCCTGAAAGGTGCGGGGGCCGCCGCTGGCCTTGCCGCCATCAATTCGGTCGGCAATCTCGGCGGTTTCGTCGCCCAGAACGTCGTGCCCTGGATCAAGGATCAGAGCGGCAGCACGATCGCGCCGATGTTCTTCCTGGCCGCCTGCCTTGCCGCCGGCGCCCTCCTGGTCTTCTTCGTCACGCGTCAGCTGTCCAGCCGGGAGCCTCCGGCGGCGCCGAGCCGGGTCTGAGGGGCGTCAGCGCGAAAGCGTGAAAGCATCGCTTTCCCCGGGAACGAGTTCCAGCGGCCAGATCCGGTTGCGGGCGCCCTGCGGATAGTGCTCGGCATAGGCCGGCATGCTGGCGAGCAGCGTTTCGCCGAGCTGGGCGCCGAGATCGCGCAGCGACATGCGGAAGGAGGTCAGCGACGGCTGCAGGAAATGCGTGCGCGGCTCCTCGCGGAAACCGACGACGGCAAGGTCGCGGCCGGGCACGATGCCGGCCTCGGCAAGCCGGCGGTAAAGCCCGATCGCCATCAGCTCGTGGATCAGAATGATCGCCGTCGGCCGATCTTCGATCATCAGCAGTTCGTGGCCTGCCTGATAGCCGCCCTGTTCGCTCGACTTCACGCGGATGACGAGGGCGGGGTCGAAGGCGATACCGTAGCGTTTCAGCGCCTGACGATAACTGTCGAGGAAGATGTAGCCGAGGTTGATGTCGGAGGAGGGGGCTGCCACCGCGATCCGTCGATGGCCTTTTGCGACTAGCCGGTCGACGCCGCGGGCCGCCACACCCTCGAAATCGAGATCCATCCAGGTATAGCTGCCGCCGGACGCGCTGCGGCCGAGCGCCACGAAGGGAATGCGGGCCTTTTCCAGGAGCTCGATGCGCCGGTCGGTGCGCCGCGTCGCCGAGATGATCATTGCGTCGACGAGCCGGCGCGCCACCATGCGCTTCAGATATTCGTGCGGATCCTCGTCATCGGGGCAGGGCAGCATGACCAGATCGAGCTTGTGGCGGGAAAAGACGCTCTGCAGCCCGTCGGTGACGCCGAGGAAGAAGTCGTCACTGTTTTCGACCGTCTCGCGGCTGACTTCGAGCATCAGCCCGATGACGTTGGTCATGCCCTGGCGAAGGCTGCGGCCCGATTGGTTGGCGACATAACCGAGTTCTTCGGCAGCAGCGAGCACGCGCCGGCGCGTTTCGTCATTGACGTCGGGCTTGCCGTTCAGCGCACGCGACACGGTACCGATCGAAATATCGAGATGCTCGGCGAGCTGGCGGATTCCCTTCATCTCTGGCGATCTTCCTCCCATGCAGCGCCTAGAACGGGATGATTTTAGGCCCGGTTGGCCTAAAATCTGAATCCTGTTCTACATTTAAAGAATTAGAGCATGATGTCGCCCGAAAACCGCTCACACTTTTCGGCATCATGCTCTAGCGTCATGACCCTTCTTGCCACAGGATGACCTCGGCGAAAAGCCATGAGGGAAGAGCTTACGGTTGGAAGCTTCGGCGGATGACCAGTTCGGGAATGACGCACTCGTAAGCCGGCGGCGAGTCCGGATTTTCCAGCCGCCGCTCCATCAGCGCGACGGCGCGTTGCGCCATGATCAGCGGGTCCTGGCGGAAGGTGGTCAGCTGATAGCTCAGCCAGGCGGATTCTGGTACGTCGTCGAAACCGATGACGGCGACTTCCTCGGGAATGCGCAATCCTGCTTCCAGGCGCACCACATCCATCAACCCGAAGGCGATCTGGTCGTTGGCGCAGAAGACGGCGTCGGGCTTGATTGTCTGCGAAAACAACGCCCGCCCGGCGGTGACGCCGCCGTCATAATCAGAATCGCCGCCGCGGGCGACGGTGACGGATGCGCCAAGCGTCTCTGCCGTCGCCAGGAAGGCGTTTTCACGCTCGACGATGGCAGGCGTTCCGGAGTTGGAGCCAATGACCGCCAGCCGCCTCCGGCCACTGTCGTAAAAGGCGGTCGCAGCCTTCCGTGAGGCTTCGGTGTTGCCGGCGCGTACATGGTCGGCGTCGGGCTCCGACCGGCCGATGACGACGAGCGGCTGGCCGTTTCGCTGGGCGAGTTCGAGGAAACTTGCCGGCGGCGAGCCGGAGAGGATGATCATCGCCTCGGCGCGGTGACCGATCAGCATCTTCTGGGCGGCAAGCAGCTCCTCTTCCGTCTGGCCGGTGTTGACGAGGATCGGAATGCTGCCGCGGCGGATCAGCGATTTAGCAAGGGCTGCGGCCAGATGCGCGCGAAAACCGACTTCCGGCCGCGTCGCGACGATGCCGACCAGGCGGCTCTGATTGGCAAGTACGCCGCGCGCCAGATCATTGACGTGATAGCCGAGCTCTTCCGCCGCCCGCAGCACCTTTTCCCGCGTTGCCGGCGCAACGCTTGCGCCCGGCGTGAAGGTACGCGACACGGCGGAGCGCGAAACGCCCGCCCGTTGCGCTACCTGCTCGGCGCTGACAAAACGCATGCGCTCTTTTTTTGGCACTTTGCCGTCGTTCGCGGGACCATCATTCATTGGCTCTCAGCTATTGCTCGTCTCTGACAGTTGCATGACAGGCGGTGCGGCGGGCGGAATTTTTGCAGAGAAAAGCCGAGGCTGTGGAAGGCAGCCCCGGCTGAGGGTCGAGCGGTGATGACGAGTTCAACACCGCTTCAGACTTCAGATCTACTCACAGACCCGCACGGTTTCGGCGTGGTAGCCGCCATCATAGCGGTTGCGAACATCGCGGTCTTCATACCAGCACCTCGGCTGGGGCTCGACATAGCGGGGGCTCTCTACGTAACGTGGGCCTTCATCGACGTAGCGAGGGCCACCATTCGCGATTGCGCCGCCGATCAGGCCGCCGACCACTCCTGCGGCGACGCCGCCGGCGATGATGCGGCCGGTATTATCGTGATGGTGGTGGTCACGCGCGGCAGCGGGCTGAATAGCCGATCCAACAAGGGCCGTCGCGATCAACAGGCTGCTAATAATTCTCTTCATAACGCTCTCCTCAGTGGGCACTCGCCCCGGATAAAAGGAAAATGCGGCAGCAAGGCGTTTGTTCGTTCAAACTTTGCGACAGTCGGTAACGCACGTCAGGTTGCCGATTGCGTCGCCGTCGTCTCCTCCAAGACATCTTCGGGAATATCGTCGAAAGAGGCGTAATTGAGGTTGTAGAGCCTGGAGTATAGCTTGTTGTTTTTCATCAGCTGGCGATGGTCGCCGCTCTCGATGATTTCGCCGTTCTGCAGCACGATGATGCGGTCGGCCTCGCGGATCGTCGCCAGGCGATGGGCGATGACGAGGCCGGTGCGGTTTTCGAGCAGCTTCACCAGCGCCTTCTGGATCAGCATCTCGGTATAGCTGTCGATATTGGCCGTTGCCTCGTCGAGCACCAGGATCTTGGCATCCGCCACCAGCGCGCGGGCAAAACTCAAAAGCTGGCGCTGGCCGAGCGAAAGATTGCCGCCGCGTTCGCCGAGAACGCTGTCGTAACCATCGGGCAGGCGCATGATGAATTCATGGGCGCCGACCGCCTTGGCCGCCTCAATCACCTGTTCGCGCGTCGCCTCAAGCTTGTGGTAGCGGATGTTTTCGAAGACGGTGCCGGTGAACAGAAAGGGTTCCTGCAGCACCATGGCGATCTGCGCTCCGAGCGAATCCTGCGTCAGATCACGCACATCGTGGCCGCCGACCAGCACCTGGCCCTGCTGCACGTCGTAGAAGCGGTGGATCAGCGACATGCAGCTCGATTTGCCGGAGCCCGTCGGCCCGACCAGCGCCACCGTCTCGCCGGGATTGACCTTGAAGCTCACATGTTTCAGCACCGGATGTTTCGGATTGTAGCCGAAGACGACATCGTTGAATTCCACCGAGCCGTCCATGTCACGCGACAGGGTCTTGGCGCCGGGCGCGTCCTTTATATCGACGGGCACGTCGAGCACCTCGGTCAGCCGCTGGCCGGAGGCCATGGCGCGCTGCATCACCGAATATTGCAGGGTCAGCGAACGGATCGGGTCGAAGAAGCGCTGGATATAGAACAGGAAGGCGACAAGCACGCCGACATCGAGCGCTTGGTTGAGAACGCGGGCGCCGCCGACGACGATGACGAGCGCCATCGCCACGCCGGTCAGGCTGTCGACGATCGGCACCATCACCTGGGCATAACGCGCCGCCGTCAGATGCGTCCTGAGGTTCGCATGCGCCTTGTCGTCGTAAAGCGTGAAGTTGACGCCCTGCCGGTCCATGCTCTGGACGGCGCGCACTCCGTGGATGGCTTCGGCAAGCGCGCCATTGGCCACCGAATTGGTCTCGTGCGCGGCCATAAAGGACTTGCGGGCGAGCGGCAGCCAGAACAGCCGGACGATGAACAGCACCGGCAGCACCGAGAGCGTCAGCAGCCCCAGCTTGAAATCGAGATAGAGCATGACGAAGACGATGCCGAAGAGCAGCACTATGTCGCCGACCGAGAGAACCGAGGTTTCGAGGAATTCCTGCATCGAATTGACGTCGCCCTGCAGGCGCGACATCAGCCGGCCCACCTCGGTCTTGTCCATGAAGGAGAGCGAGACGCGCTGGAGATGCGAAAACATCGCCCTGCGTATATCGAAGAGCACGTCTTCCGCGACGCCGCCGACCAGCGTCTCCTGCGCGTAGCTTGCCGCATAATTGATTGATATGGCGACGGCGAAGGCGGCGATCGACCAGATCAGCGCCGAAGGGCTGCCGCCCGGCGACATGCCGTGATCGATGGCGTAACGGATGATCAGCGGGATCAGCAACTGCATCATCGTGAAGGTCAGGACGGCGACGACCGACCAGGCGACCTGGCGGCGATAGGGGTGAACAAAAGCCCAGATGCGCCTGACGATATTGCCGTCGAAGGCCTTGCCGAACATCTCCTCCTCGACGCGATGCGAACCGACGACTGCCCGCGGCGGGCGACGTCCATCCTCGCGAACGTCGGGACGCTCGGTTTCCAGTTCCTCGGCCATCTCATTCCTCCTGCGGCCATGACGTCGGTGGCCTGCATCTCATTGCTTTTCCTCTTCTCCCCAGCGGGGAGAAGGTGCCCGGAGGGCGGATGAGGGGGCCGCACGGCGCGCCCTTATTTGCCCTTCGCTTCCGCTCGGCGCACTCGTCGCTATCGCTCCTCGCCCCTCATCGCCTCGCTTTGCTCGGCACTTTTCCCCGATGGGGAGAAGAGGGGAGTCATGCGCTCAACACCTCATCGCCCGGCCGCACCTGCAGGTCGTAGAGCGCCTTGTAGCGTCCGCCAAGCGCCAGCAGCGCCGCATGCGTTCCGCGTTCGACGATCCGGCCGTCTTCGACGAACAGGATCTGATCGGCATGCATCAGCGAGCTCAGGCGATGGGCGACGATGATCGTCACCCGGTCGGCGGCATAGCGGCGCATGGCGCTGCGGATGCGCTGTTCGGTGGCCGCGTCGATCGCCGCCGTCGAATCGTCGAACACCATTACCGCCGGCTTCAGCATCAGCGCGCGGGCGATCGAAAGACGCTGCCTCTGGCCGCCGGACAGCGAAACGCCGCGCTCGCCGACGACGGTGTCGTAGCCGATGGGCAGGCCGAGCACGTAATTGTGCAACTGGGCGCTTTCGCTGGCGCGTTCGATGCGGCCTTCCTTCGCCCAGGGGTCGCCATAGGCGATATTGTTTTCGATCGTCGTGGTGAAGAGGAAGGAATCCTGCTGGACGACGGCAACCGCCCGGCGCAGCGATTGCAGCTTCGCCTTGCGGATATCCTGGCCGTCAATGATGATCTTGCCGCCGCTAACGTCGTAGAAGCGCGGGATCAGATGGGCGATGGTCGACTTGCCGCTGCCCGGAGGCCCGACGATGCCGATCGTCTGGCCGCGCCTGGCTTCGAAGGAGACATCGTGGAGCACGGTGCGCTTTTCCGAACCGGGATAGGCGAAGCTGACATTCTCGAAGCGCAGCACGCCGTCGGTCACCGCCAAATCCCTGGCATCCGGCGCATCCTTGATCGCGATGTCGAGGTCGAGCAGGTTGAAGAGGCGTGTGCCGCAGGTGGAAGCGCGGGCGAAAGCATTGACCATCAGGCCGAGCTGACGCACCGGCATCTGCAAAATGGTCATGAAGGTCAGAAAGGAGGCAAGCGTGCCGACGGTGATCTCGCCCGACATCACCTTGCCGCCGCCGACGAAGAGCACCAGGCCCATCGCCGCGAAAAAGGAAAAGGTCATGGCGCTGGTATTGGTTACACGGATGCCGACGCGCTGATGGGCGAGCGCCAGCGCGTTTTTCGACGCCGCCTCGAATTTCGACATTTCGTGGTCCTGCGCGGCAAAGGCTCGCACGACGCGGATGCCGCCGAGGTTTTCTTCCATGATGCGGGTCAGCACCGACAACCGCTCCTGCAGGTCGAGCCAGGTGGCGCGCAGCCTGAGCTGCGTCACCGAGGAGCGCCAGCCGACAAAGGGCACGAAGGAGAGCGCCAGCAGGCCGAGCACGATATCGGTCGACAGCAGCATATAGGCGCCGATGCCGATCAGGATCGACAGCAGGATCATCCGGACGAGCGCCGTGGAAAAATACATGCGCACACCTTCGAGATCGAGCAGGCCGATGGTGATCAGGTCGCCGGAATGCACGGTGTCGTGGAAGCTGAAGGATAGCCGCTGGATCTTTTCGTAACAGGCCAGCCGCAATTCGTAGCCGATGTGATGGCCGACGGCCTCGCTGTAATAGTTCTGGATCATGGTGAAGAGGCCGCGCAGCACGCTGGCGCCGAGCAGGAGCAGCGCCGTGGTCAAAAGCGCGTCCTGCGCCACCTGGCCGGCCGCGCCGCCGCTCATCGCCATCTGCGTGTGGTCGACCGCCTGGCCGAGAAGGCGGGGGATCATCAGCTGGAAGGTGGAGGCAACAAGCGTGGCGCCGATCGCAAAGCCCGATTGCCAGGGGTGACGGAAGGCCATCATGGTGATGCGCACCAATGTGAAGAGGCCTCGGCCCCAGCCTGCCGCAGTTGCAAGCGCCATCGAAGCCGAAGGCTTCGTCGCGCGTATTAACGCATCGCTGCTCACGGTATTTTTTCCAATAGATGTGTGATCGGACGCTGGCCCGAAAAGACGGCAAATCCATGAAAGGATTGATAGCACCTTCACTTTTGCCGATTCCATTTGGGGGTTCAAGTAAAGAATTCACCAACTGGTTATTTTTACGTGAGGTCCCCTCGCATCCCGAAGGGAACAATCGGCGCGCGGGTGGGTTGCGGCAGACAACCCCGTCAGGCAATCATTTCCGGAGAGAGATCATGCCGCTGAAAGCCCTCGCTCTCAATGCAACTTTGAAATCCAGCGATGCCAAGGAGCCGTCTTCGACCGACCGGATGATCGGCCTCATCGACAAGGCGCTGTGGGCCTATGACGTCAAGACGGAGGTGCTGCGGCTTGCCGATTTCAACGTCAAGCCTGGCGTCACATCGGATGAGGGCAAAGGCGATGACTGGCCTGATATTCGCGCCAGGGTGCTCGCCGCCGATATCCTGATCATGGCGACGCCGATCTGGCTCGGCCAGCCTTCCAGCATCTGCAAACGGGCGCTGGAACGCATGGACGCCTTCCTCGACGAGACCGACGATCAGGGCCGCATGGCCTCTTACGGCAGGGTCGCGGCCGTCGCCGTCGTCGGCAACGAGGACGGCGCCCATCATGTGTCGGCCGAGATCTACCAGGCGCTGAACGACGTCGGCTTCACCATACCGGCCAATGCCGTCGCCTACTGGGTCGGCGAAGCGATGGGCTCCACCAATTTCGTCGATCTCGACAAGGTCCCGAAAGTAGTGACCAAAGCCGTCGATATGCTGGCCCGCAATACGGCACATCTGGCGGGCCTTCTAAAGGCTAAGCAATATCCGGGCGAGGGCGGCTGAAGCCGAAAAAACGCCTCGATGCTTCTAAATCCCGTTATCTTTCAATGGCTTGAATCGCCACGGCAAGAAAGCTCTTGCCATGCGCGAGATTTAGCGCTTTGATACACGACTAGTTTAATAGACTATAGACCGAGCGTGATTGCTCCGCTCGGGCACTGTCGAGGCCTCCGGCTCGGACCTCGATGCTGCGGCAGATGTTCTTAAACGGCCGCATGAACCTCATCAACGCATGATCCGCTTTTATGCGTTGAAACCTCGATCGACACACGGTGCGGATGAAGCCGCAAAGGAGTTGCGATGACGGTTCAGGGACTTTTTTCCGCCAGAGCCAATGCGGCGGCACAGATATCGGCCGTGCCGCGTATCGCGATCGTCGGCCGCGGCTTTTCCGGCATGATGGCGGCCATCGCCTTGATGAAAACGCTGCGCGCGCCTTTCCATTTGCAGCTGTTCGATCCGAATTCGTCGGTCAGCGGCGGGCAGGCGCTGGCGTCAGCGCGGGCCTCGACAATCCTCAACACCCGCGTGCGCGATCTCTCGGTGTCAGTCGGCGACAATGACGATTTCAACGACTGGCTCTGCAGCAATGCCGCCTTCCGCGCCGCGGTGCCGGCCGCCATCCCCGGTTTCCGGCAGATCTTCGTGCCGAAGGAAATCTTCAGCGATTACGTCTATCAGCGTTTCTCGGAAGCGCTTGCCGCGCGCAGGGACATTACCGTCCAAGTCTGCAACGATCCGGTCGTGGCAATCCGCAGGAGCCATGGCAACCGCTTCCTGCTCGAGAGCGCCAATCCTGCCAATCCGCTATTCGATACGGTGATCCTTGCAACCGGCTACGGACTGAACGATCCCGATGCCGGGGAGCGGCAGGCTTCGCCGGTCAGGGCCCAGCGCCTCGTGGCACGGCCACATGCAGTGCTGCTCGGCAGCGGCATCCGCGTCGTCGACCAGCTGCTGCAGCTGCGCGATTCCGGTTATGCCGGCCAGGTGACGATCATTTCCCGGCGCGGCTTCCTGCCTCAGAGCCATACGCCGAATTCAGCCGATCCGGTGTTTCCGGCCGAAGCGCTGCCCGAGAGCCTTCCCGACATCGTCCGCTTCATCCGCCAGGCCTGCCGCGAGGCTGAAGAAGAGGGTCGTAGCTGGCAATCTGTGATGAACGGCCTAAGGAAACATGCCCGCTCGCTTTGGCGATCGTTGCCGGCCCGCGACAAGCACCAGTTCAACCGGCATTTGCGGGCAATCTACGACAGCCATCGCAACCGCCTGCCGGAGGCGATGCACTTGCGCCTGAAACGCGAGCTTGCCGAAGGCCGCACGGTGCTGCGCCGCGGGCGGGCCGGCCGCCGAGGCCTGAGCGGCCTATTTTTCACGCCGGCCGGTTCCTCCGCCGAGGAGATCATCCATGCCGAGCGCATCATTGATTGCCGCTGTCAGGCGCCGGATCTTTCGGCGCCGCTGATCCAGAGTCTGTTTTCCGCCGGCCTTGCCATGCCGGACGAGCTCTCGCTCGGGCTGGCGGTGAACGCGCGCGGCGAGCCTTTTTTCGAGGACGGCTCGGCAATCGCCGGGCTTTTTGCCATCGGCCCGCTCGGCCTTGGCAGCTTGCCCGATATCGATCTCGTGCCGGAAATCGTCTCGCAGGCCTATGCCGCTGCCGAGCGGGTCGGTGAACGGTTCTATCCACAGGTCAAGGCGGTCTGAAAATTGAAGCCGCTTCGGAACCATCCGGCCGCCGCCGCGTTATACAGCGCTGGTGATCAAGAGGGGCTGATGGAAGCGCTGAATCGACAAGACCCGTCTCTTAACGACGAGGGACGCTTTCGCCTTTTGGTCGATGCCATCACCGACTACGCCATCTACATGCTCAGCCCCGAAGGCATCATCACCAGCTGGAATACCGGGGCTCAGCGTTTTAAAGGTTACAAGCCTTCCGAAATTCTCGGCGAGCATTTTTCCCGTTTCTATTCGGAAGAGGACCGCGCCGCGGGCATTCCGGAGCGCGCGCTCACCACCGCGAGGGAGCAAGGGCGGTTCGAAGGGGAGGGCTGGCGCCAGCGCAAGGACGGCAGCCGCTTCTGGGCCCATGTGATCGTCGATCCGATCCGCCGTCCCTCCGGCGAACTTATCGGTTTTGCCAAGATCACGCGTGATTTGACGGAACGCCGGGCCGCTGAAAACGCAATCCGCCAGAGCGAGGAACAGTTCCGCCGGCTGGTCCAGGGCGTCTCCGACTATGCGATTTATATGCTCGATCCCGACGGCAATGTCAGCAGCTGGAATTTCGGCGCCGAGCGGATCAAGGGTTACCGGCCTGATGAAATCATCGGCCGGCATTTCTCGACCTTCTATACCCCAGAGGACCGCGCCGCCGGCGTGCCGCAGACCGCGCTGGGCATCGCCCGCGCCGAAGGGCGGTTCGAGAGGGAAGGCTGGCGCGTGCGCAAGGATGGCACTCGTTTCTGGGCGAGTATCGTCATCGACGCCATCCGCGACGATGACGGCCAGGTTCTTGGTTTCGCAAAGATCACCCGCGATATCACCGAGAAGATGGAGACTCAACGGGCGCTGGAGCAGGCACGCGAAGAGCTGTTCCAGTCGCAGAAGATGGAGGCGATCGGCCAATTGACCGGCGGTATCGCCCATGATTTCAACAATCTGCTGATGGCCGTGCTCGGCAGTCTGGAAATCCTGAAGAAACGCATGCCGCAGGATCTGTCGCTGACATCGCTTGTCGACAATGCCATGCAGGGTGCCCAGCGCGGCGCGGCGTTGACGCAACGCATGCTGGCGTTTTCCCGCCGGCAGGAACTGCATATGGAGCCGATCGACGTCTCCGGCCTGGTGCGCGGCATGATGGATATGCTGAGCCGTTCGCTCGGCCCCCTCACCAGGATCGAGACCTCCTTCCCTATCCGGCTGCCGACGATCCTTACCGATCCGAACCAGCTGGAGATGGCAATCCTCAATCTCGTCGTCAACGCCCGCGACGCCATGCCGTCCGGCGGGCGGATATTGCTTCGCGCGGCCGAGGAATCAGTGCCGCCGGGCAAGGGGCCGCTGCCGTCCGGCCGCTATGTCCGCATCGCGGTGATCGATGATGGCGAGGGCATGGATGCAAAGACGATGGAGCAGGCAATTACGCCGTTCTTCACCACGAAGGGTGTTGGCAAGGGCACCGGTCTCGGCCTTTCCATGGTGCAGGGTCTTGCCTCCCAGTCCGGAGGCCGCCTGATGCTGAAGAGCCGCCTCGGCGAAGGCACGACAGCTGAATTGTGGTTCCCGGTCGTCACGCTCGAGCAAGCGGCCGAGGTCACCGCCGACCCGGCGCAACGTGCGGAAAATACGCCACGCGGGCTGCGCATCGTCGCCGTCGATGACGATGGTCTGGTCCTGATGAATACGACGCTGATGCTGGAGGATCTCGGTCACACCGTGTTCGAGGCGATGGCAGGTCCCGAGGCGCTTGAAATCATGCGCAAGCAGCCGGTCGATCTGGTGATTTGCGACCACGCCATGCCGCGTATGACGGGTGCGGAGCTTGCCGAGGTGATACGCGAGGAATGGCCGGAGATGCCGATCATTCTCGCAACGGGTTACGCCGAGCTCCCGGAAGGCACGCGCATTGCAAATCTGCCCCGCCTCGGCAAGCCCTTCTCGCAGGCGCAGCTCGCCGACGCGATCAGCCGGGTCGCTTCTTAGCAGTTCCAGAAAAGTGTGAAGCGGTTTTCCGTCCGGGAGTTGCGAAAAGCGAAAAAAGCTAGAGCGGCTGTGCTATGCGCGACGCTTCTGGTCGCCTCTATCCCCGTCGTGGTCGGCTCCCTCCTGGAGTTCAACCGCTGTGTCTGCCGGCGCGCTGCTCAGCAGGCGCTTCTCGGTCTCTTGCAGGTCGAGGATCGCCTGTTCGATCCGCTCAGCCGGAATGTCGCGTCCGGTGACGCGCCACCGATGATGCTGCCATAGGCCGACGAGCAGGCGTCGGCCTGGGACTTCTATCGTCTCGTGCAGGAACCATGCTCCTCCCACGGCGATGACAAGCGCGACCGCGATCAGCGACGCTTCCGGCATCAGAGATTCAAAACTCCGATGCACGAGGAACATTATCGGCACGTGGAAAAGATAGAGTGAGAAGCTGATCGTGCCTAGAAACCGCATAGGTGCAGCTGCCAGGACATGGACTGCGATGGGAGGTTGTCGAGCAACGAGCGCGACAATGACGGCTGCGGCGAAGGCGCTTTGCAGGCTCCAGAATTCGGGGGAAAAACCAAGTACGAGATGCCTGTACGTGAAGAACGCCGCCAGAAGAAAGAGCGTGAAAATTCCGGTGAGGGCGGATGGCGTCCAATTATCCCCGTAGGAATGCATCTTCCCGGTAAGGGCGCCGAAAAGAAAATAGGGGAGCTTGGAAAGGAGCATGATTCCCGGCCCCGGCAAGTCGAGCAGACCATCGACGACGACGACCACCGTGAAGCCGACGATCATCCCGCGGTAGCGCTGCGGGCGGGCCAAGCAAAGCCACAGGATCGGGAAGAGCAGATAGAATTGAATTTCGGGTGGAATTGACCAGAAAACGCCACTCGAGCCCAGAAGAAGGACATGGCGGATAAAGTCGATGCCGCCGGTGATCGGTTGGACGAAGTCTAGATTCTGCATGCCGGACAGTATCGCCACAAGCAGAACGGCAGCCAGATAAACCGGATAGATGCGGGCAAAGCGGCTGACCAGAAAATCCAGGACGTTTTCCTTGGTCACCGGGCGCGAACCGTAGAGATGGGCCATCAGAAAGCCGCTGAGGGCAAAAAACAGGCCGACCGCTTCGCTGCCCATGGTGGTCAAATGCGCGGATGCAGTTGGAAAGATAAGTCCGACATGCGCCAGAACGACCAGCAGCGCGGCGATACCGCGCAGGCCATCGAGACTGGGAATGTAATCCGGCCGGTTCATGGGCAGCTTCTAAATATTCTGTTCCGGTAAGCAGTATCGGACATCGCTTTACACGGTGTTAATCCGGTTGCGCGCAAGCGCCCGGCGCAACCGCGTGCCGGAGCTCTGACTATTGGCGGCGGCCTCTTCCGATCTCGCCGCGAAGGATAAATACCAGCAAGGCGACCGCCATCGTCGCCAGCCCGTACCAGGTGATCGCATAGACGAGATGGTTGTTGGGGAAATGGATGACGGTCAGGCCGCCGACGGGCAGACCGCCCGGATTGGAGGTTGCATCGGCATCGATGAAATAGGGCGCGACCGCGCCGACGCCGCGCTTTTCAGCGATCGCCGCGACATCGCGCGAATACCAGCGGTCGGCCGCGGCATCGTTGGATTGCAACAGCGATCCCTTCGGTTCGGTCATCCTGATCAGACCGGTAATCTCGATCGGGCCTGACAATTCGCCCGCGCGGCGCGTGGCCGGATCGCGTCTGTCCATCGGTACGAAGCCGCGATTGACGAGAATGGCAGTGCCGTCGGAAAGGGTCAGCGGCGTCATCACCCAATAACCCGGGCCGAGCGCGGTCGACGCATAGACCAGCGTCTCCTTATCGTTTGCCAATGTCCCGGTCGCACTCACCCGCCGATACTCGTCCTCGGCGGCATTGACCTTATCCCAATCGGCCTGCCCCGGCGCCGGAACCGGTGCCGCATGCACACGCTGATCGACGCGGGCGATAAGGTCGCGCTTCCAAGAGAGGCGTTGCACCTGCCAGGTGCCGAGCGCTGCGAGGGCTGCGGCAAGCAGCACCAGGCAGACGCAGAAGATTGCCCGTTTTGCCTGGGAAGGCCGTCTTTCAGGTTGGTCCGAAGGAGCCACGCTCATGGGCTGAACCGATGCCGGCGGCGCTGCCGCCGGCGCTCCGTGAACATCACGGCATGTTCTTCATCATCTCGGGGCTCATCGGCATCATATTTGTGTTGAGATGATGCATGACCCAGAGGGAACCGGAGAGCGCGATGGCGACGATGATGATGGTGAAGATCAGCGCCATCATTGTCCAGCCGCCCTCGCTGCGCGGGTTCATGTGCAGGAAGAAGACCATATGGACGACGATCTGGATGGCGCCGATGGCCATGACGAGCACCGCCGTCACCAGCGGGCTGGCGAACACGCCTGCCATGACGAGCCAGAAAGGAATGGCGGTCAGGACGACGGAGAGGGCGAAGCCCGCCATATAGCTGCGGAAGGTGCCGTGGCCGGCCTGATGGCCGTGGCTGTGGCCGTGGTGGGCCTCGTGGGCATCCTCATGTGCGGGTGCTTGCGAACTCATCCGAGAACTCCCAGGAGATAGACGAAGGAAAAGACGCCGATCCAGACGACGTCGAGGAAGTGCCAGAACATCGAAAGGCACATCAGCCGACGGCGGTTGGCTTCGACCAGCCCGTGCATCGACACCTGCACCATCAGCGTGATCAGCCAGATGATCCCGAAGGTAACGTGCAGCCCATGCGTGCCGACCAGGGTGAAGAAGGAGGAGAGGAAGGCGCTGCGCGTCGGCCCGGCGCCTTCGTGGATCAGGTGGATGAACTCATAAAGCTCAAGCCCGATGAAGGCCGCGCCGAACAGACCGGTGACAGCAAGCCAGAACAGCGTTTCCGCCTTGGCGTTGCGCTCCATCTGCAGCATGGCGAAGCCGTAGGTGATCGAGGAGAGCAGCAGCATCGAGGTGTTCAGGGCGACGATCGGCAGATCGAAGAGATCGGCCGGCGACGGGCCGGCGGCATAATTGCGACCGAGCACGCCGTGGGTGGCAAACAGCACCGCAAAAATCAGGCAGTCGCTCATCAGGTAGAGCCAGAAGCCGAGATTGGTGCTGTTCTCCGGATGATGATCTTCCGTCAGGTAGAATTCAGGCTTTTCTGATGTGTCGATGGTCTGATCGCTCATGGTCATTACACCTGCTCGGCAAGCAGGGCGGTGCGCTTGCCTTCCGTTTCGGTCACCTCTTCGGCGGGGATGTGGAAGTCGCGTCGGTAGTTGAAGGTATGGCCGATCGCCACGACCAGCAGACCGATGAAGGAGACGACGACCAGCCACCACATATACCAGATCAGGCCGAAGGCCAGCGCGACGCTGATGCCCGAGAGGATGGCGCCGGTGCCGGTATTCTTCGGCATATGGATCGGCCGGAAGCCTTCCAGCGGACGCGCATAACCACGGTTCTTCATGTCGTACCAGCTGTCATGGTCATGGACGACGGGCGTGAAGGCGAAGTTGTAATCCGGCGGCGGCGAGGCGGTCGACCATTCCAGCGTGCGGCCGTCCCAGGGATCGCCCGTATCGTCACGCAGTTCATCGCGCTTCATGAAGCTGACGACGATCTGGATCAGGAAGGCGGCGATCCCCAACGCGATCAGACCGACGCCGAAGGCGGCGATGATGAACCAGATCTGCAGCGACGGATCCTCGAACTGGCTCATGCGGCGGGTGACGCCCATCAGGCCAAGCACATAGAGCGGCATGAAGGCGAACCAGAAGCCGATCTGCCAGAACCAGAAGCTCAGCTTGCCCCAGAAGGGGTCGAGCTTGAAGCCGAAGGCCTTCGGGAACCAGTAGTTCACGCCGGCGAACATGCCGAACAGAACGCCGCCGATGATGACGTTGTGGAAATGGGCGATGAGGAACAGCGAATTGTGCAGCACGAAGTCGGCCGGCGGCACGGCAAGCATTACGCCGGTCATGCCGCCGATGACGAAGGTCACCATGAAGCCGACCGTCCACAGCATCGGCACCTCGTAGCGGATGCGGCCGCGATACATGGTGAACAGCCAGTTGAAGATCTTCGCGCCCGTCGGGATCGAGATGATCATCGTGGTGATGCCGAAGAAGGAGTTGACGGAAGCACCCGATCCCATCGTGAAGAAGTGGTGCAACCAGACGATGTAGGACAGGATCATGATCACGCAGGTGGCGTAGACCATCGAGGCGTAGCCGAAGAGGCGTTTGCCGGAGAAGGTGGCGACGACTTCGGAGAATATGCCGAAGGCCGGCAGCACCAGGATGTAGACCTCCGGATGGCCCCAGATCCAGATGAGGTTGATGTACATCATCGGGTTGCCGCCGAGATCATTGGTGAAGAAGTTCGTGCCGGCATAGCGGTCGAGCGACAACAGGGCAAGCGTTGCAGTCAGGATCGGGAAGGAGGCGACGATCAGCACGTTGGTGCAAAGCGCCGTCCAGGTGAAAACAGGCATCTTCATGAAGGTCATGCCCGGCGCGCGCATCTTGACGATGGTGGCGATCAGGTTGATGCCCGACAGCGTCGTGCCGACACCGGCCACCTGCAGGCCCCAGATATAATAATCGACGCCGACACCCGGACTGTAGGCGGCGCCCGATAGCGGCGGATAGGCGAGCCAGCCGGTCTGGGCGAATTCGCCGATGAACAGCGACAGCATGATGATGATCGCGCCGGCGGTGGTCATCCAGAAGGAGAAATTGTTGAGGAACGGGAACGAGACGTCGCGCGCGCCGATCTGCAGCGGCACAACGAAGTTCATCAGGCCGGTGACGAAGGGCATCGCCACGAAGAAGATCATGATGACGCCGTGGGCGGTGAACACCTGGTCGTAATGGTGCGGCGGCAGGTAGCCTCCGGAGCCGTTGAAGGCGATCGCCTGCTGGATGCGCATCAGGATGGCGTCGGAGAAGCCGCGCAACAGCATGATGACGGCGAGGATCACATACATGATGCCGATCTTCTTGTGATCGACGCTGCAGATCCAGTCGTTCCAGAGCGGGCCCCAGAACTTGAAATAGGTGATGGCGCCGAGCACGGCGAGACCGCCGATGACAACGCCGATGAAGGTCACGACCAGGATCGGCTCGTGATAGGGGATGGCATCGAGGGTCAACCGGCCGAAGACGAACTTCAGGAGGTCAGGATTGGAAAACATGGAACAACCCGTTCATTATGTCTTGCGACGCAAAGCGCCAGGTTAATTGTTGTTGTTGAGCTGCGCCGGCGCCGGATCGGCGCCGTTGTTCATGCCGGGCATGGAATGGCCGTCATGCCGCATGCCCGCACCGGGCGTGCTGTCCATGCCCTGCATGCCGGGCATGTCGTGCTGCATGCTGTTGCCATCGCTTGTGTTGGCCGGTTCGCTGCGCGCCGGAGCACCCGTCGCCGGCACGGTGGCGGCAGGCGCCACGATGCCTTCGTCGGCATGGCGATTGTCATATTGCAGCTTGTCGTGATTCTCGGCACTTTCCTTGCCGCCGCCGCCCGTCATGTCGATGTGCATCATCTCGTTCATGCACATCTTGCCCGGCGTGGCGCACATGTTGAGGATGGCCTCGTAGAGATCGGCATCGGCGCCGGCATAATAGCGCACCGGCTCCTTCTCGCTCGGCTTTTCGAGCTTCAGATAGGCGTCGCGGTTAAGCATGGTGCCCTGCTGCTTGACCTTGGCCACCCAGGCGTCGAAGCCTTCGCGGGTGAGGCCGTGGAACTTGAAGCGCATATGCGAGAAACCCGAGCCGCTGTAATTGGCGGAGAAGCCCTCATACTCGCCCTCTTTGTTGATGACCGCGTGCAGCTTGGTCTCCATGCCCGGCATGGCGTAGATCTGGCCGGCAAGGGCGGGGATATAGAAGGAGTTCATCACCGAGGAGGCGGTAATCTTGAAATTGATCGGCATATCCACGGGCGCGGCGAGCTCGTTGACGGTGGCGATGCCGAGTTCGGGATAGAAGAACAGCCACTTCCAGTCGAGCGCCACGACCTCGACGGTCAGCGGCTTGGTATCGGCCGGGATGGCGCGCACCGCATCGAGGCGGTCGAGCGGGCGGTAGGGATCGAGCTTATGGGTGGAAATCCAGGTGACGGCGCCGAGCGCGATGATGATCGCCAGGGGCGCAGCCCAGATGACGATTTCGAGGCGGGTCGAATGGTGCCATTCCGGCGCATAGGTTGCGGCCGTGTTGGAGTGGCGGTAGCGCCAGGCGAAGAGCAGCGTCAGGAAGATCACCGGGATGATGATCAGAAGCATCAGCACCGTCGAGATGACGATGAGATCACGCTGTTGCACGGCGATGTCGCCGGACGGCGCCATGACCACCATGTTGCATCCTGCCAGGAAAAGCAGCGGCAAGACGGATAGAAGGCGGGAAAACTTCATGAGTTTTGGCACGTCTCTAAGCTCTTGTTGTTTCGTTTGTTCCGCGACTAAAGCACTGAACCAGATCGCGACATGAGGTGTTTGGTCGCAGTGCAGCAAGCATGCCGCACTGCGGCGTAAATGCCGTTGTCCTATAGCGTTGAAATCCTGAGGAAATCCAGAAGGATTCTTTCGCCAGCGCATGTTTCAACTCAATATATCCGCAAGAACCGGCCAGGCCAGCATTTGCAGGGGAAATCACCGTCCGGATCACGCAAATTTTTCCCATCCACGCTTCATTTGCGCCGCGATGATCAACTATTTCAGTCTTGCGGACTTGATAAGCCTGCGGGTTTGATCAAGATCACGCTTGGGGCGCCTTGCCGGAAGCGCCTTAACGAGGAGGCGTTTATGGCAACAACATCGCATTACGGACCGTCGTCATCGTCGCTGGAACGCGACGCGCGGCGTATTCACGACGACAAACCGGTTTCGCCAGGCAGCATCGCCATCGGCGTGGTCATCGGCCGCATGTCGGAATTCTTCGATTTCTTCGTCTACGGCCTCGCCTCCGTCCTGGTCTTTCCACAGCTCGTCTTCCCATTTGCGCCCGACCGGCTGACGGGCACGCTCTATTCCTTCGCCATCTTCTCGCTCGCCTTCCTCGCTCGTCCCGTCGGCTCCGTCGTCTTCATGACGATTGACCGGATGTACGGGCGCGGCACCAAACTGACCATCGCGCTCTTCCTGCTCGGCGGCTCGACGGCCTCGATCGCCTTCCTGCCGGGTTACGAGGAGATCGGCGTCTGGTCGATCGCGCTCTTGGCGCTCTTCCGTCTCGGCCAGGGTTTTGCGCTCGGCGGCGCCTGGGACGGTCTTGCCTCGCTGCTGGCGCTCAATGCGCCGGCCAATCACCGCGGCTGGTATGCGATGATCCCGCAGCTCGGCGCGCCGATCGGCTTTGCGCTGGCAAGCACGCTGTTCGGTTATTTCGTCGCCAATCTTTCCAGCGAGGATTTCCTCTCCTGGGGCTGGCGTTATCCGTTCTTCGTCGCCTTCGCGATCAACGTCGTGGCGCTGTTTGCGCGTCTGCGCCTGGTCATGACCAAGGAATTCGGCACGCTGCTCGAACAGCACGAGCTCGAAGCCGCACCGATCCTCGACGTTCTGCGCGTTCACGGCCGCGACATCCTGATCGGCGCCTTCGTGCCGCTCGCCAGTTTCGCCATGTTCCACCTCGTCACCATTTTCCCGCTCGGCTGGATGAGCCTTTACGGCAACCAGCCGATCGGCGCCTTCATGGTGGTGCAGGTGGTCGGCGCCATGGTCGGCATCGTCGCCATCGTCGCGTCGGGCCTGATCGCCGACCGCATCGGCCGGCGCGCCCAGCTTGCCATCTGCGCGGTCATCATCGCCGTCTTCAGCTTCGTCGGGCCGATCCTGATTGCGTCGGGCAACAGCGGCCATGACGCCTTCGTCATCATCGGCTTCGGCGTGCTCGGCCTGTCCTTCGGCCAGGCGACCGGCTCGATCTCCTCGCGCTTCGGCCGCGGCTATCGCTACACCGGCGCTGCCTTCACCTCGGACCTCGCCTGGCTGATCGGCGCCGGCTTCGCGCCGCTGGTAGCGCTCAGCCTCTCCAGCCGCTTCGGCCTGACCTTCGTCGGCTACTACCTGCTCTCCGGCGCCATTTGCACGCTGGCCGCACTCGCCTTCAGCAGGGCACTGGAACAGCGCGAATAGTGTAAACTGCAGCAGCACGCCGGAAAGTCCGGCGTGCTGCCTCATTCTCTATGGTATCGAAGAGCGGCGCCGCCAAATTGATGAAGCACTTGTTGGTCGTGAGCGATATCCACGGCTTTCCCGAAACTTTCGCCGAACTCTTGGATGTTGGGTGCCCTGAGCACCGCTGACTACAGCTGGCCGACCTGAGCGGTCGCGCCGGTCTGCGCGGAGACGAGCTTCACCACCATCTTTTCAACGAAGACGGCATGCGGCATGCGGTTCGGGCACTTCGCGAGATGGACGGACGCACGTGCTTGGGGATCGGTTTTAGCGCCGGTGGAACTGCTTTGTGGAATGCGGTCAAAGAGGGGCTGGAGCTTCAGGCCCTGATCTGCGTGTCATCAACCAGATTGCGCTTCGAAACGTCTCCATTGCATATACCCACAATGGTAGCCTGGGGAGAACTCGATCCATATCGGCCGCCTGAAAGCTGGAACAACATTGTTCCCAAGCGTTGGAAATCCTATGCCGGCAAGCAGCACGATTTTTACCGTACCGACGCGCTGACAGCTGGATCTCCGTTACGGGCAGAGATTGCCGCTTTCATCGAAGGCCTCTTCGCATAGCGCATATCTGCGTCACTTCGGCTGACCTTAGTAGGCTACTCCGCCGGGTCGCCAGCCCCTCATCGGCCTGCCGGCACCTTTGTAGCTTCCCTTTACCCGCTATTGGCGTAGTACTGCCTATTGCAGTGGCGGATGGAAGACCGTTGCACCCTTTGGGACACCAAGCCCGTGGGAAAGCCCAGGTCTCCGTCCGCCGTTCCATTGAACCCGAACAGTCGCCGGGGCCGCTTGCGAAAGCAAAGCCCGCTTAGGCAAGGGTGGGATGAGATGGAAATGAATGAGAGCGTGATTTCAATCCGGCGCAGGTGCGCGCCTTTGCCAACGCGCTCGGCCGCGGGGCGGATCCTCGTCGCGAATCGGGCAACATGGCCTGTGCCTGTTGCGCAGGTTGCAGATCTTGGGGCAAGCCTGAGCATGACGGGAGGGTAGGGGAGCTGATCCGAAGGCGGTCTGGATTCCGCACGAAGTTGTTGAAGAAGATGGCGCGCGAACTGGTCATTTCAAGCACATCGTTTTTCGTGGTCTATCGTGTCCGCCAAAAACTCAAACATGTGGAAATATTGTGCCGTGGTCCACGGCACGCAAAAATGGCCACCGAAATCTTGATCTGCAATCTTATTGCGCCATTTGCGGCTGCTTCGCAGCTCGGGCCGCCGTCAGTTCCGCGGTGGTGTGGTTCAGGCGGTCGGCGAGCACGCGCATGATTTCAACGGCCATTTCGGGGAAGTCGCTGAGCAGCTTCAGGAAGTGTTCCTTGCTGATGCGCAGCACCTCGAGCGGCGAGGTGGCGCGCACCGTTGCCGTGCGCGAGACATCGCAGAGGATGGCGATTTCGCCGACGATGGAATTGAGTTCGACATCGGCGACCTTGATCTCGCCGGCCGGCGAGGAGACGATGATATCGGCGGTACCGGAGAGGATGACATAGGCGGCGTCGCCCACATCGCCCTGATGGAAGAGGTTCTGTCCGGCCTTGTAGGTCATGCGGTCGGAGGTGAAGGCCAAAAGCTTGAGCTTGGCTGGCGCGATCCTTGAAAAGATTGGCACGCGCCTCAGCATTTCCACTTCGTCTCTCAACAGCATGAGCGTTTCAATCCCCTGACGCAGGGTTCTTGGAACCTGGCGCCTTCAATTCCTGGCGTCCCCCCGGGAACGCCTACCATCGCCGCCCCTATAGAATATTACGATAACAGTTCCTTGAACATCCCGTTTTTCTCGGAAAGTTCGGGATAGTTTCCGGCTTCGGCCAAGCCGCCGCGGTCGAAGAGCAGGATCCGGTCGAACATCTCGGCAAGGCGCGCATTGGAGAGCACCCAGATGATCGACGGCCGCTTGCCTTCCTCGTGCAGGTCCTGGACGATGTTGCGGGTAATCTGGTCCTGAACGCGCTGGTCGAGCGCCGACAGCGGCCGGTTGAAGATGAAATAGTCCGAGCGTTTCAGCAGCGCACGGGCCAGGTTGAGCTTCTGCCGCTGCACCATGGTCAGCCGCTTGCCGCCGGAGCCGACGTCGAATTCCAGCCCGATCGACAGGACATCGTCATAAAGATCGAGCGCGTCGAAGAGTTCGCCCATGATGGCGCGGATGCGATCGGAGGCGTCGGCCTGCTGGTAGGCGATGCGGCCGAAGAGCACATTGTCCATCAGGCTTGCCGACGGGGTGAAACGCTCGGCGTCGTAGCGCTCGATCAGCTCGCCGAGATCGGCCGGGATATGCTCGTGGAACTGCTTGCGGGCGCTGACGATCTTGTCCATCAGCTCGTCGGTCAGCAGACCGAAGCGGTGACGGGGTTCGATATAGGCAAAGCTCAGCCGGATGATGGCCGAGCGTTCCTCGGGTGTGGCGTCCTCGAAGCGGCGGCTTTGCAGCTTCTGCAGCAGCGCCTGGTAGGTCGGAATGTCGTCCGCCGTCATGAACGTCAGTTGCTGGAAGAACGGATGGTCCGGCGGCAGGTCGTGGAAGAGTTCGACGGCGTTCTCTGCAATCTCCAGGCCCATGGCGTAGAGATCGGTGCTCAAGCCCGTCTCGCGGAACAGCTGCTGGAAATAGGGATGGGCGGCAAGCCGGCGATTGGTCATCAGCGGCCGCTTCATGGTGCCGAAGAGCAGGTTTTCGCCGACCGTTGCCTGGGCGTTATAGGCGTCGAAGTCGAATGGCACGACGATGCCGTCGAGCCCTTCGTCGCGCAGCCGGTCTCTCAGCGAAGCGCGCAGGGCGACGACATGGTCGCTGACTGCAACATGCACGTGGGTATTGACGGTCGAGCGCAGCGCCAGGTCGAGGATGTCCTGCGAGATCAGCACGGCGTCGAGCACCGGCCGGATGGCTTTCAGCAAATCCTCCGGCCCGCTGGCGCCGGCCGCCTGGTAATCCACCCAATCGCTGTTGAGATCGAGCGTCGGATTGCCGGCCTTCACTGCCTCGACGGAATGCCATTTATATTCGAGCGCTTCCTTCTCGTCGTAGACGGGATCGGTCATCGGCGCGTGTTTGAGGCCGTAAAGCAGATTGCTGGCGAGCGTGCCGTGGAAGAAGAAGGTATCGGCCGAGGCATAGGAGATCCGCCGGCCGGTGATTGATTCCGGCAGATCCAGCAGGTCGCGGCCGTCGATAGTGATGCGGCCGGAATCGGGCCAGACCATGCGGCCGAGCGCTTCGGCGAAGGCTTCCGCGCCGCTGCCGTTCGGGCCGACGATCGCTACCGTCTCGTTCGGCTTGATCTCGACGGAGACGTGGTCGACGAGGCGGGCGCCGCTGTCGTCGGAGAGTGAGAGATTGGTGACGACGAGCGCACTCGTTAGCGCGCCGACGGGGGCGGTGGCCAGCTCCTGGATGCGGCTGTCGATCAGCGGCTCGACGTTGAACTGCTCGTAGACCTGCTGGTACTTCACCTGCACGTCCTGGCGCATCTGGTCCCAGTCGATCAGCTCCTTCAATGGCCCGGGCAGGTCCTTGTAGGCTGATATGACGGCGACGAGCTGGCCGATGTCGAGCCGGCCCTGCAGCGCCAGATAACCGCCGATCGCGTAGAACAGGAAGGGTGTCACCTGGGCAAGGAAGTTGTTGATGAACTTCACCAGGAACTTCCACTGGTAAAGGTCGTAACGGATCGAAAAGATCCGGCCGAGCCGCGAGGCAATGTCGGCGCGCTCGAGGTTGGAGGTGTCGTTGCCGTGGATCGTGCCGATGCCGTCGACGATTTCGCCGACACGGCCGGAAAGCTCACGCGCCGTCAGCTGCCGCTGGCGGCCAAGGTCCAGCAGGCGCTTGCGCATGCGGGGAATGACGACGGCCTGCACGCCGACGATGCCGGCGGCGATCATGCCGAGCCAGAAATTCTGGACGATGATGAAGGCGAGGGCGGTGATCGCCTGGCCGCCGAGAAGGGCAGGCGAGACGAAGGCATCACCGGTGAAGCCGCCCATCGGCTCCACCTCGTCCTTGATCATCGTGGCGATCTCGGCCGATTTCACCCGCTTGAAGTGGATAGGCGGAAAACGTAAGACCCGGTCGATCAGTTCGAAGCGGATACGGCGCAGCATGCGCTCGCCGAGCCGGCCCTTATAGGTGTTGATATAGAACTTGAAGAGGCCGTTCAGCACCACCAGCGCAAGGAACACCAGGCTGAGGGCCATCAGCATCTGGAAACGGTTGAGCTGCAAGCCTTGAAAAAATTCGACATGGCCGATCAGCGGAATGTCGTAGGCGATGTGCATGAAGGTCTGCCTTGCGCCTGGACCTTCGAAACCGTCGCCCTGGATCGGTCCGTTAACGATCTGCTTCGGCAGGTCGAAAGACAGGAAATAGGGCACCATCGAGGCGGCGACGACAGCCAGAATCCACAGCTGCTGCAGCCGCGTGTTCTTCCAGATGTAGCGGGCGAGGCTTTTTTCCATGGCTAACCGTCAGCGTGCTGGGAAATTCCGGGGGCCGGGATGGGGAGCAATTCTGAGAACAGGACCATGCAGCCGGACCGCCGATATCGCAATGAAAACAAGGCGAAGAGACCGGCTGCAGAAAGGCCGATTCTCGCCGGAACTTTGCTTATATCACAGGAATTTTGGATTGCAGCGCCGTGCGTCTGAAAAGACGCGAAAAGGACACCGTAGCACTTGGAATTGCTGAATAATTTTATCCTTGAATCGATTCCGATTAACGGAAATGCGGGGCAGCAGGCGGCTCGGCGATCATCCCGAGATCGGCGCTGCGAGCAAAAGAAACCCCCGGAAAAAATCCGGGGGCTCGTCAATTGCAGATCTCAAGAGAGGTCGCGCTCAAGCCGCGACTGCTCGCAGCATGGCGTTTGCAGTGGAGCAGCTCATCGCTTCCGCGATCATGTCGGCATCCTCATCACTGATGCCGAACAAACCGAAGCGAAGCTGATAGCCCCAATTGGGGCCGACCCGTGTGAAGGCCAGCCGGTCAAGCAGGGGCTGGATCGGGGTTTCCTCTGCCGGCTGCCAATCGACATCGCGACGCCAGGGCCTGAAACCGCTTTCCATCTCCACCTGGTATGGCGCGCCGTCACGAGCCGCGCCGATCGCGGTGAAAGCCTGCAGGCGGTCCTTGCCGCCAAAGACGACGGTGGGCGAGTAGTAGATCACGCGATCCCCAGGCGTGATGCGCCTGAGGGGTGATGCCTTGCCGTGACAGACCTGCATGAAGCCGGCTTGACGGCCGATGCGGACATGCTCTGCGGAAGCGACGGCGATCCAGGCTCTGGCCATGGCTCAACCCTCCTCGGTCACGGTGTAGACGCGCAGGCGATGCCCATCGGGATCGGCGGCGACAAAGCTTCGGCCGAAATCGAGATCGGTCGGCGCCATGACGATATCAGCGCCCTTGGCCCGCCAATCGGCGTGGGTCGCATCGACGATGTCTGATGTCGCGACCTTAAAACCTATGTCGCAGCCGCCGCCCGCTGCTGCCGGCGCGGGCTCCACGCCCGCTTTGCCCCAGAGACCGAGCCCCAGGCCGGAGGGCAAGATGAACATGGCGAAGGTCGCGCTCGCCTCCACGGGCTCCTTCCCGAGCAGGCTGGTGTAGAAGCGGGCGCTTGTCGGGGCATCGGTCACGTAGAGAAGAATGCTGTTGCTGGCGGTCATAAGGCGCTCCTGTTGTTCGTTGGACAGTAGAAGCTTATGACCAGACACTGCCAATTTCTGGCAGTATCATGCGTCACGATGCGATATTCCCTGGATCTCCCGCCATTGTTTCAGCAGCGCCTGCCTGCGCTTGGGATACCGTGCGTCGAGCACCTGCGCATGAACAATTCGATCCGTGCGAAACGAGCGGAAATCCTGGCGGAGTTCGCACCAGCCGAGAAGGAGGCGCACCTGGTCGAAAAAAGCCAGCGCGAACGGCCACACCACACGCTCCGATGCCACGCCGGCCCCGTCGCTATAGGAGATCAAAAGCTTGCGTTCGGTGCGGATCGCCTTGCGCAGAAGCGCCGGATCGACCTGGTCGACAGGGAGTTTGACCCCAGGCCCCACCAGGAGGGCGGATGCATCCAGTGCGTCGCGCAGTTCGGGCGGCAGCACGGCGGCAATCCGCGCCAGCGCATTTCGCGCCGCATCGCGCAAATGATCGTCCCCTCTATCCGCCACCCATCGGGAGCCAAGGACGAGCGCTTCGATCTCCTCCGGCGGAAACATCAGCGGCGGCAGGAGAAATCCGGGTTTCAAAATATAACCGACACCCGGTTCGCCCTCGATCGCTGCGCCTTGGGCCTGAAGGCTGGCGATATCCCGATAGAGTGTGCGGATACTGACGCCGATCTCGTCAGCCAGCACCTCGCCACTGACCGGCCGGCGGTGGCGGCGCAATACCTGGAGAAGGTCGAGAAGGCGTTCGGAACGGGACATGCGGTAAGCTTATACAGGCTTGCTGCTGCCAGATTCTGGCAGGATCAGATTTGCCCGGATTTGCCGAAACCGTGCGCCCACTTCTTTAGCCGCCTGCGCTCATTGAGATACTCAAGACTTCGAATTGCCGACCAGCATGGAGCGGATGATGCCGGCGGTCTTCTCAGCGCCGTCGAGATCGAGCGAGACTGCTCCGCGGCGCGGCGCGGCGAGCGCTTTTTCGACCGCCTCCTTCACATGGCCGGGCGTCAGTCCCGTTTCCGGCAGTATGTCGGCGAGATCAAGCGCCTGCAGCCGCTCGGCGCGCACCGTCTGTTCGGTTTCGCCGCCGGTGACGAAGGGGATGAGGATTGCCCGGCATTCGGTACGCAGGAGATCGCCGACCGTGTTGTAGCCTGCCTGCGAGATCGAGACCTTGGCGCCGCGCAACAGCGAGGGAAAATCCTTGCGGAAGCGGACCAACGTCACGTTTGGTGCTGCATCCTCAGACAATGCCGCGAAATCGGCTTCCGGCAGATTCGGGCCTGCTATCAGCAGCCAGCGAAGATTGCCGGGCAGGAGGGCGGCCGCGTCTTTTGCCGCGCCGATCAGCGCGGCGCCGACCGCGCCGCCGCCTGCCGATGCGATAATGTCGAAGGTTTCAGTCGGTTCCGGCGCCGGCGGCGCTGCAACGAGGCCGGTATAACGCAACCTGTCGGCGATCTCTGCCGTCAGCGGAAAAGTATCCTCAAGCCTGGTGAAATCGGGATCGCCATGGACGAGCACCGCATCGAAATGATCCTTGACCAATGCTGCCGTCTCCGCGTCGCGGCCGGCCTTGCGGTTTTCTTGCAGGATGTCGCGCACCGAGCTTAAGAGTTTCGGCCGCGGTTCGGTTTTGTCGATCGCCGCCAGCAGCGGCAGCAGTTCGAAGCGCATCTGCCGCCGGCCGAAGGGGAAGGCTTCGATGATCACGACATCGGGCCTGGCGGCATGGAAGGCCTCAAGCAGCAGATCGCGGCGGGCATTGAGGAAATCCTCACCGGCGGGGCGGCCATCGGCGTCGGCGAGGCCGGAAAAGCCGGCATTGCTGGCGACGACCGGCGGCAGGGCCACGGTCTTGACGCCGTCGCCGGGAAAACCCGGCACCGGCAGGCCGCCGGTGACCACCGTGACGTCGAAACCGTCCTTGACGAGCGCATTGGCGATGCGGCTGGCGCGGGCGATGTGGCCGATGCCGAGCAGGTGCTGGACGTAGAAAAAGATGCGCGGTGCCGTCATGACTTCTGCCATTCGGCCTCGAACAGGCCGGTGAGCTGCCGAATGCTGGAGTGATAGTCGAAATCGTCGCGCACCCGTCTTTCAGCGGCGTCGCCGAGGCGCTTGCGGAGCGCCGGGTTGCGGATCGCCGTCTCCAGCGCTTTGGCAAGCCTACCTGGATCCTCCGGCGGCACGACCAGGCCGTTTTCGCCGTCGTCCAAAAGCTCCGGCACGCCGGATACCGCCGTCGAGAGGCAGACGAGCCGCTGGCTCGAAGCCTCCACAAGCACGTTCGGCAGGCCGTCGCGGTCGCCATTGGCGGCGATCCGGCAGGCGAGCGCGAAGAGGTCGGCGCGGCGGTAGTGATCGAGCACGTCTTCCTGCGCCATGGCGCCCTTCCAGACGATGCGGTTGGAGAGTCCGAGCTCGCTGGCGAGCGCCTTCAGTTTGGCAAGCTCCTCGCCGCCGCCGATATGGTCCATGCGCCAATGAAGGTCATGGGGTAGCAGGGCGAGCGCGCGCAGCAGCACGTCATAGCCCTTCTTCTCGACGGCCCGGCCGACGCTGAGGATGAAGGCGGGATCGTCGGGGTCGCTGCCGGTTCTCTGCGAACGCTCGCCGGCAAAATGGCCGAAACGGGCAAGATCGAGACCGTGGTAACTCAGGTGCACGGCATCCTTGCGGGATGTCAGGGCGCGCATGTGCTCATAACCTGTCCTGGTGCAGGTGACGGCCCAGCGGGCGCTGCCGAGTTTTTCCTGCAGCTCCCAGTCGGGCGACGTCCAGATATCCTTGGCATGGGCCGAACAAGTCCAGGGTGTGCCAGTGAGGATGCTTGCATATTCCGTCACCGAAGCCGGCGTGTGGATGAAATGGGCATGCAGCCATTCGCCCCTATCCGGCCATTCGCGTCCCAGCACCAGCGCCTGGCCGAGACGGCGGAAGCGGTTGCGGGAGATGTCGCGCTTGAGGTCGGCGAGGAAACGTTTGATCAGGACCTTGAAGCCGGGTTTTGAGAAGCCGGCAACCAGGCCTTTCAGCACGCGGATCGGCTCCTCATGCAGATATTCCGGCAGGTAGACGACCCGCGCCCTGATCTCGTCATGCACGGGATGGCGCTTCTTGTCGGTCGGCCGGCGCATCGAAATCAGCGTCAGGTCGAAGCCGGCCTTTTCCAAGCCGAGCAGCTCCTGGGCGATGAAGGTTTCCGAAAGGCGGGGATAGCCTTTCAGCACGACGAGGATCTTGCGGCGTGGCGGCAAGGCTGTGCCCTATTCCGCGACGAGGGAAAGGTGGCTGGCGCGGCCGTCGATCCATCGCCCGACCGTCTGCGAGATGTGGTCCAGCCCTTCAAGATGCATGTTGCTGCCGCTCTTCGACGGCGGCAGGCGGGAAGGCAGACGTTTCAGAGCCTCGGACACGATGGTGGGATCGGCCGATTGTTCCGGCAGCAGCATATCGACAAGGCCGAGCGCGCTTGCCCGCTGGGCACGAAGCAGCTGTTCCTCGCGCGGCTTGACGCGCGGCACGATGAGGGCCGGTTTGTCGAAGGAAAGGATCTCGCAATAGGTGTTGTAGCCGCCCATGGCGACGACGCCGGTGGCGCCGTCGATCAGCTCTTCCATGTGGTTGTCGAACTCGATCACCTCGATATAGGGGATGGCTTCGCCCTTCTGCACCAGCTTGGCCCGCTCGGCGGCCGGCATATAGGGCCCGAGCACGACAAGCGCTTTCTGCGTCAGCGTCGGATCGGCCTCGTAGGCGTTCATCACGTCGTGCACGAGATCGGAGCCGTCGCCGCCGCCGCCTGTGGTGACCAGGAGGTAATTATCCTTGCGGGCGTTGATCGAGCTCTTGCCCTTGGAGACGCTGCGCTGCAGAAAGCCGACGAAATCCATCTTTCGGCGCAGGCTGGCCGGCACGTCGAGACCCATAAGCGGATCGTAGAAATCAGGCGGACCATAGACCCAGACGCTGTCGTAATATTGGTCGATCTTCTGCATGATGCCGTTCCTCTTCCACTCGGCGTCGAGCAGATGCGGCGCGTCCATGATTTCGCGCAGGCCGAGCACCAGCACGGTGCCGCGGGCCTTGAGATAGGCGAGCGTATCCTCGACCTCGCCCTTCAATCCCATCGGCTCCTTGTCGACGATGAAGATGTCGGGCTGGAAGGTCTCGGCGGTGTGGCGGATGCTCGATTCGCGCATCTTCAGCGTTTCGTGCAGGTCGATATGGCTGGCAAGCGAGGTATATTCGCCGTTGCGCAGCTTGATGACGCTCGGGATCTTCACGAAGTCGACGCGGGCGCGGTAGTCGAAGGCGCCGGCGATCGTCGCGCCCGAAATGATCAGGATGTTGAGGCCGCGATAATCCTCGACCAGCGCATGGGCAATGGCGCGACAGCGCCTGAGATGGCCGAGGCCGAAGGTGTCGTGACTGTACATGAGGATGCGCGCATCTTCGAGACGTCTGGCCATGGGTGTTCCCTCCGGGGTGAACAGCATGCGTTAGTACCCCCACCGTCCGGAGGCCACGTGGCGGGGGCGGTGCCATAAGGCGCCGCCGGGTTTTCTGCTATTTGTAGGGATCTGCCGCATCACGCAAGCCGTCTCCCAGAAAGTTGAACGCCAAAATGACAAGAACAACAGGAATGATCGGATAGAGCAGCCAAGGATAAAAGGCGATGACGCTGACGCTTTTTGCCTCGGTCAGCAGAATGCCCCAGCTGGTGATCGGCGGGCGAAGGCCGAGGCCAAGGAAGGAGAGCGCGGTCTCGCCGAGGATCATGCCGGGGATCGAAATCGTCGCCGAGGCAATGAGATGCGACATGAAGCCCGGCACCAGATGCCGGCCGATGATGCGCGGCGTACTGGCGCCCATCAGCTGTGCCGCCTGGACGTAATCCTCCTCGCGCAGTGCCAGAAGCTTGGAGCGCACGGCTCGCGCCAGTCCGGTCCAGTCGATGATGCCGAGGATGACGGTAATGCCGAAATAGATGACGATCGGGCTCCAGGTCACCGGCATGATGGCGGCCAGCGCCATCCATAGCGGCAGGCTCGGCAGCGATTGCAGCACTTCGATCAGGCGCTGGACGACGAGATCGAAAATGCCGCCGCGATAACCGGCAAGGCCGCCGATGACGATGCCGAGCAGGAAGCTGATCGAAATGCCGATCAGGCCGATCGTCAGCGATATCCGCGCGCCGTAAAGAATGCGCGAGAGAACGTCGCGGCCGAGCCGGTCGGTGCCGAGCAGGAACATCTGCCCGCCGATCGCCGGGCAGACCAGATGATAGTTCGAGGCCGCAAAACCCCAGAATTTATAGGCATCGCCGCGGCAGAAAAAACGGATCGGCTGCACGTCGTTCGGCCGGTCGGTATAGACGCGGTGCAGCGTGTCGAGATCCAGCGTCATGCTGCGGCCATAGACGAAGGGGCCGACGAAATTGCCCTTGTCGAAGAAATGGACGCGCTGCGGTGGCGCATGGATGAAATCGACATTGCGCGTATGCAGGCCGTAGGGCGCCAGGAACTCGACGATCAGAATCATCGCGTAGACGGCGGCGAGAAAGATGCCGGAGATCAAGGCCAGCCTGTGCTGCTTGAACTTCCACCACATCAGCTGTTTCTGCGAAGCGAGATGGATGCGCGATTGCGCCGCCGTCATCGTTTCTGTCGCCAGCGGATCGAAGGGCGCGGTCGAGACGTAATGGGGAAGCGGCGCGCCGGGCGCGGGAAGGGGCGACATTATTTGGTGCTCCTGCCTTGCAGACGGATGCGGGGATCGAGGAAGCCGAGGGCGATGTCGGAGATCAGAACGCCGATGACGTTGAGGAAGGCGAGGAACATCAGGAAGGAGCCGGCGAGATACATGTCCTGGCTTTGCAGCGCCTTGATCAGCATCGGTCCCGTCGTCTCCAGCGACAGCACGATCGCGACGATCTCGGCGCCTGAAATGATCGACGGCAGGATCGAGCCGATATCGGCGACGAAGAAGTTGAGCGCCATGCGCAGCGGATATTTCAACAGCGCCCGCATCGGATGCAGGCCCTTGGCGCGCGCCGTCGTCACATATTGCTTCTGCATCTCGTCGAGCAGGTTGGCGCGCAGCCGCCGGATCATGCCGGCAGTCCCCGCCGTGCCGACGATGATGACGGGAATCCACAGGTGGGAGAGGATCGATCGCGCCTTCTCCCAGCTCATCGGCGCCGAGATATATTGCTGGTCCATCAGATGGCCGATCGAGATGCCGAACCAGATATTGGCGAAATACATCAGGATCAGCGCCAGCATGAAATTCGGAACGGCGATGCCGAGCAGGCCGAGGAAGGTCAGCCCGTAATCGCTCCAGCTATACTGGTGCGTGGCCGAATAGATGCCGATCGGAAAGGCGATCAGCCAGGTGAGCAGGATGGTCGTGAAGGAGACGAGGATCGTCAGCCACAGGCGCTCGCCGACCACGTCGGAAACCGGCATCTGGTATTCGAAGGAATAGCCGAAATCACCGTGCAGCATGCCGCCGACCCAGTAGAAATAGCGCACGATCTCCGGCTTGTCGAAGCCGTATTGCTGGCGCATCTCCTCGATTTCCTGGAGGTTGGCAGTCTCGCCGGAGGCGCGCAGCTCGGCGATCTGGCTCTCGAAGAAGTCGCCCGGCGGCAGCTCGATGATGGTGAAAACCAGCGCCGAAATGACGAAGAGCGTCGGCACCATGGCGGCGATGCGCCAGAGAATGTATCTGAGCACGCCTCAGGCCTCCTTGTACCAGAATGTATCCGGCATGTAGATGCCGAGATAGGAGGTGGGATCGAAGCCGTAGAGGGCTTTCTCCGGCAGGTTCTGCAGCTTGGCGGCGCAAAGGACCGGCTGCAGCGTGCTGTTGATCAGCCCGATCGAGAACACCTGCTGCGTATAGAGCGACAGCATCTTGTGCCAGATCACCTGGCGCTCCTCGAATTTCGCCGTCGAGCCCCACTGGCCGAGCAGGTCGACCAGTTCGGCCGCCTCCGGCAGGTCGGGGGCGGCGCCCTCCTGGCCGGCGGAGAGGTAATGCATGCCCCAGAGCGGCCATTGCAGCTGATCGTCCAGCGTCGGCGCCAGCCCCGAGGGCGACATGTCGGCGGTGGGAACACCATTGTCGAGGCCGTACCAGATCGACATCATGATCGAACCGCTCATGGCGCGGTTGCGGAAGACGTCGCGCTGCGACGTGCGTGTATAAAGCGCAAGGCCGATATTAGCCCAGTGATCGTGCACCAGCTCCAGCACGTCGGTATCGAGATTGCTCTCGCCGGCGGTCTCGACGGTGATCTCGGCGCGCCGCCCGTCCGGCAGCAGCCTTATGCCGTCATCGCCGCGCTTGGTCAGGCCGATCTCGTCGAGCAGCCGGTTGGCCTCGTCGGCATCGAACTTCACGAAGGCATCGGCATATTCCTGCTTGAACAGCGGGCTGTCGGGCAGGACGGTATCGGCGCTCGGCGTGCCCAAGCCGTAGAAGGCGACCATGTTGATCTCGTGCCGGTCGATCGCCAGCGACAAGGCGCGGCGCAGGCGCACGTCGCGGAAAAGGCCGCGCCATACCTCGTCGGCGCAGTTGAGGTTCGGCAGCAGCGTGATGCGCGAGCCGCGCGCCACCTTCCAGAGATTGACCTTCACCGGGAAGCGCTTCTCAGCTTCTTTCAGAAAGGTGTAGTCGTTGAAGTCGATGCCGGTCGCCTGCAGGTCGGCCTCGCCGGCACCCGCCTTGGCGGCGATGATCGACGAGGAGGAGACGTTGAGGATGAACCGGTCGAGATAGGGAAGCTGCCTGCCGGTCTCGTCGACGCGGTGGAAGAACGGGTTGCGCTCGAAGACGAACTGCTCGGCCGGCAGTGCCGTCGTGTTGCGCCAGGGATCGAGCGTCGGCAGGTTGGGATTCTCAGGCCGGTAGGAGCGGGCCATCTTGATGTGCAGGTCCTGCCATTTCTTGACGCGGTTGGTCTGCATCATCTGTTCCATCTTCGCCTGGTCGGGCTGGAACTTCTTATGGAATTGCTTGAGATAATGCGCCGGCCCGACGATGACGAGCGGGATCGGTCCTGCCAGCGTGGGCAGGAACATCGGGTTGGGTTTTTCCCAAGTGTAGCGCACCGTCAGCGGATCGAGCACCTCGAAACGCGGCAGGCTGCCGTGCGGGCGAAGCTCCAGCGCGCCGCCGCCCGGTGTCAGCTTGTCGTTCAGGATGACGTCTTCCCACCAGTAGCGGAAGTCGTCAGCCGTGAACGGCTCCCCATCGGACCATTTATGGCTTTCGCGCAGCCTGAAGGTGAAGACCGTGTCGTCTTCCGAGCTGAAATCAGCGAGGATATCCGGCTGGAACTGCAGGTGCTTGTTGTAGCCGATCAGCCGGGCATAGCCGTAGATCGTCATGAAGCGGATGTCGCGCTGGCTGCCGATGATGGTGCGCACCGTGCCGCCGTAGCTGCCGGGGGCAAGCCCCATCTCCTTCAGGTTGACGATGCGCGGGCGGGCGGGAATGCGCCCGGCCATCGGGGGCAGGCTGCCCGATGCCAGCCGCTCCTTGAGAAACTCAGGCTCGCCGGTCGGCTCCGCCCGAAGCGCTGCAGGGGCGATTGCAGCGCCGACAAGGCCGCCCAGAAAGGTGCGACGCGTCACCATCCTCGCAACTCCTTGGCATCGGCGCCTTTGCGGGCGCGCACCAGATGGCCGTCGCCGAGATCGGCATAGGCAAGCTCGGCGGCGTCGTCATGCTCGGCGGTGAAGGTCACACCCCAATTTTGCTTGTCTGCCGCGCCGTTTTCCCGGAGCGCCTTGAAATCGAGCGGCCGATCGAGATCGGGGAAGGGGACGGCGGCGAGCAGCGATTTCGTATAGGGGTGCACCGGATCGCGCAGGATGATCTCACGCGGCGCGATCTCGACGATACGGCCCTTGCACATCACGGCGATGCGGTCGGCCATGTAGTCGACGACGGCGAGATTGTGCGAGATGAACAGATATGTCAGCCCCAGTTCCTTCTGCAGGTCCTTCAACAGGTTGAGGATCTGCGCCTGGACGGAGACGTCGAGGGCCGAGACCGGCTCGTCGAGGATGATGAGCTTCGGGCCGAGGGCAAGCGCGCGGGCAATGCCGATGCGCTGACGCTGGCCGCCGGAAAAACTGTGCGGGTAACGGCTGAGGTAACGCTTGTCGAGGCCGATCGCCGCCATCAGCCCTTCGACCTTGCGCTTGTGCTCGTCACTGTCGCCGCGGTCGTGAATCTCCAGCGGTTCGCTGAGGATGTTGCGCACCGTCATGCGCGGCGAGAGCGAGGAGACCGGATCCTGGAACACCATCTGGATCTTGGTGCGCATGTCCTGCAATGCCTCGCCGCGTACCGAAAGCACGTCGATCACGTCCTTGCCGTCGTTGAACACCACCGAGCCGCTGTCGGGTGTGATGGCGCGCATCAGGATCTTGCTGAGCGTCGTCTTGCCGCAACCGGATTCGCCGACAAGGCCAAGGCATTCGCCGCGCCGGATGTCGAAGCTGACGTCGTCGACGGCGTGCACAACGGCGGCTTCGTGCTTGCCGAGAAAACTGCGCTTGCGCGTCTTATAAGTTTTCGAGAGGTTGGCGACCGAAAGCAGCGTGCCCGGCGCCTCCGCCTGCAACGGCTTCTTCTTGCCGACGAGGGTCTCGAGATTGACCGGCACGTCGCGCAGCGCCTTCAGCCGCTCGCCGGGCTTCATGTCGAAATGCGGAACGGCGGCCATCAGCGCCTTCAGATAGGCATGCTGCGGATTGCGGAAGATCGCTTCGACCGGCCCGGCTTCCATGATCTCGCCGTGATAGATGACGACCACCTCGTCTGCCATGTTGGCGACGATGCCGAGATCGTGGGTGATAAGCAGCATCGCCATGCCGAGCTTGGCCTGCAGTTCGCGCAGCAATTCGAGGATCTGCGCCTGGATCGTCACGTCGAGCGCCGTCGTCGGCTCGTCGGCAATCAACAGCGCCGGCTTGCAGATCAACGCCATGGCGATCATCGCGCGCTGGCGCATGCCGCCGGACAGTTCGAACGGATACATGTCGTAGGTGCGATGCGGATTGGTGAAGCCGACGAGGCCAAGCATTTCCTCGGTCTTCTCACGCGCTTCCTGCTTGTCGATCTCGGTATGGATCAAAAGCACTTCGCTGATCTGGTTTCCGACCGTATGCAGCGGCGAAAGCGAGGTCATCGGCTCCTGGAAGATCGTCGCCATGCGCCGGCCGCGCAGGTCGCGCATTTCCTCACTGTCGCGCGAGAGCGACAGGATATCGGTCGTGCTGCCGTCGAGCGGATCGGTGAAAAGAATGCTGCCGGAGGCCTTGGCCGGGTTGGGCAGGATGCCCATCACAGACTGGCTGATCACCGACTTGCCGGAGCCGGATTCGCCGACGAGAGCGGTAACCTTGCCCGGGAGGATGCGAAGATTGGCTTCCTTTACGACACGCAGCCGGTCGCCGAAAACCGAGAAGGAGACGTCGAGATTTTCAATACGCAACAAATCGGCTGCAGACGCCATACCAATGAAATTCCCCAGTCTTCTATGTTCCCGTTAAGGCACACTATCGTACCGCAAACGGGGTGTCTAGTTGATGACAATCAAGGGAAAACCACCACATCGCGCCGAAGTTCCCCAGGCGAGAAGCGCAGATTCATAGCAGGCGTTCGAGGCTTTACTGGATGAACTTCTCCGTGGTTGTGCGCTCGACGTGTTTCTTCGCGTCGCGGTGCAGGAGAATAACTTGCTCGGCTTCGGACAGCCCGTTCTGCACCGCCTCGCGGAAGCCATCGTCGACGTTGATCTCGGGGGCCGGCGCCCGTGGCTGCAGCACCGTCACCTTCTGGCGGATGCCGCGCAGCTTCTCTTCGCCGAGCGTCGTCCATTCGCCGCCGCAATAACCGGCAAAAGCCTGGCTCGCGACGACCTCACGGCCATATTTCTTGGTCAGGATCTGCAGCCGCTGCACCTCATTGACGGCCGAGCCGAAGGCGGAGAAGGTCAGCCGGTCTTTCAGGCCGACATTGCCGAACATGACGTTGCCAACATGCAGGCCGATGCCGTAGCCGACCTTGCTGAGGCCCTTCGCCTCGCGGTCCTTGTTGAGCTCGGCGACCCGCGCCTGCGCCTGATGGACGGCGGAAAGCGCTGCCTCGCAGGCGATTTTCGACGGGTCCTTGTGGCGCCCGCAGGGATAGACGGCGAGGAAGCCGTCGCCGAGGAAGCTTAAGATCTCGCCGCCGTTGCGGTTGAAGGGCGCGGCGATCGCGTCGAAGAACTGGTTCAGCGTGTCGATATAGGCCTGGCGGCCTTCCTTTTCGGCATACATGGTGGATTCGCGCATGTCGCCCATGACGAGCGCGGCACGGATCGTCTCGCCGTCGCCGCGGCGGATCTGGCCGTTCAGCACCCGCTTGCCGGCATCGCCGCCGAGATAGGTGGTCAGCATGTTGTTGGCGAGCTTGCCGAGCACGGCCATCTTGGCGGCAACCGCCAGATGGTTCTGCATCCGGAGAAGCGCGTCGATCATGTCGTCGGAAAAGCCGTTATGATGGTCGGTCGACCAGGAGCCCATCATGCCCTGCACCGAGCCGTCGCCGAAGGGCTGCACGAAGGCGAGGTAATCGGTGATTGCGTCCTTGCGCAGGTCCTCGAAGATCGGAAATTCGGCCGGCCCTTCCTGCATCAGCCGGCGGCGGATGTGCTGCAGGTTGTTGTCGAGCAGGTAATAATAGGGGCTCTGCAGAAAACGGTCCGGCTTCTGCCCGGCCGGCATGCGGAAGCCCTCGATGGTGACGCCGCTGGCGCGCCGCCAGGTAAAGCTCAGCGCGTCATAAAGCGGATGCAGCATCGAAAAGGTCAGATGCACGCGCGCGATCGGCAGGCCGGCCGCCGCGATCCTTTCGCAGAAACCGCTCACGATGTTTTCAAGCTCGTCTCCGGCCAGCGAAGAGTTCGTCAGCCATTCAGCGACCCGGTCCAACAGGATGGAGGACACGCTGGATTCGATCGTGCTCATTCTCGGTATGATCCTCATAAGGCACGCCATCCCCAAGAGCCAAAAATCCCTCGGCCGGCACATTTTTATGCGCAGGTCACAAGGAATCAGGATGTACGAGCGGTATTATTTGTCAACGATCTGCCGAAAGCCCGACAGCGGCACCCCTCTGCGTCCCCTATCGGAGACCGGACGGGCAGTCCTTTCACGGCAGTTTATTGTTGAAAGTCAAAATAGGGATGCTGCAAATGCGAAACAATGGGAGCGGAATTTTTTTGTGCGCTCAAGTTGCAACAAAGGATTGTGCCGGGGCATTTTGGCCACACCCGGGTAAGGATCTTTGAGCAGCCCAGGACCCTCCCCACAAGGGAGGGGCTTAGCTTGCCGCGTCGTCCTACTCAAAATTATCGCCGAGAACGCTGGGGCTGAAAGAGGGCAGGCCGGTGCCGCAGGTTGGCCCTCCCCCTTGTGGGGAGGGTTGGGGAAGGGTCTTGGTCGCCAACCGACGCTATTGCCGCCGGGGAGAAGAGCCCCCGGGTTTAATTCACCGCGATCATGCATTAGATCAGCTTCCTCTTCCCCGTTCCGAAAGATCCCGCCTTGGCCATCTCCACCTTCGACACGCTTTTGCAGAAGATCGAAACCCGCAACGCCCGTGCCGGCGTCATCGGGCTCGGTTATGTCGGCCTGCCGCTGGCAATCGCGGTGGCGCGCAGCGGCTTTGCGGTCACCGGCTTCGACATCGATCCCTCCAAGATGGTGGCGCTCGATGCCCGCCGCTCTTACATCGATGCCGTCACCAATGAGGCGCTGTCGACCGAGATCGAGGCCGGGCGCTTCCAGGCGACCACCGATTTTGCCGGTCTTGCCGAGTGCGACGTCATCATCATCTGCGTGCCGACGCCGCTGACCAAACATCGCGATCCCGATCTCTCCTTCGTCGAGGCGACGTCGCGCTCGATCGCGCAACATCTGCGGCCCGGCCAGCTCGTCGTGCTGGAATCGACCACTTATCCCGGCACCACCGACGATATCGTCAAGGTCATCCTCGAAGGCACGGGACTGAAATCCGGCGCGGATTTCTTCGTCGGCTTCTCGCCGGAGCGGGAGGATCCCGGCAATCAGCATTATCACACCGCCACCATCCCGAAGGTCGTCGCCGGCGACGGGCCCGAGGCGCTGTCGTTGATGAAGGCCTTTTACGGCGCGGCGGTCTCGACCGTCGTTCCGGTCTCCTCGAATGCGACGGCCGAGGCGGTGAAGCTCACCGAAAACATCTTCCGCTCGGTCAACATCGCCCTCGTCAACGAGTTGAAGACCGTCTATGCGGCGATGGGCATCGACGTCTGGGAGGTGATCGACGCGGCCAAGACCAAGCCCTTCGGCTACATGCCCTTCTATCCCGGCCCCGGCCTTGGCGGCCACTGCATCCCGATCGACCCCTTCTACCTCACCTGGAAATCGCGCGAATACGAGCTGCCCACCCGCTTCATCGAGCTCGCCGGCGAGATCAATTCGGCGATGCCGCGTTACGTCGTCGGCAAGCTTGCCGAAGCCCTCGATATCCGCGCCGGCAAGGCGCTGAGCCGCAGCAAGGTGCTGGTGATCGGGCTCGCCTACAAGAAGAACGTCGCCGACATAAGAGAGAGCCCGTCGCTGCGGCTGATCGAGATCATCGAGGAACGCGGCGGGCGGGCCGATTATCACGACCCCTTCGTCGCCGAGATCCCGCCGACACGTGAATACCAGGCGCTGAAGGGCCGCCGATCGGTGGCGCTGACGCCTGATACTATCGCCGGCTACGATGCGGTGCTGGTCGCCACCGACCATGACAGCGTCGACTATGCGACGCTGGCAAAAAGCGCTGCGCTGATCATCGACACCCGCAACGTTTTCAACCGGCTCGGCCTTTCGGCCGATCACGTCATCAAGGCGTGACGGCAACGCCGGAAAGCGATTTTCCGGTCATCCGGCTGGCAGCCACCGCATAACCGCCTGACGCGCCGTCGATGAAATGCATATGGTCGCGCGAAATCGGCGTCGGCACGAAGCAGGTCATCAGCGCCGAGGCCTGCCGATGCAGGCCGTAGCGGGCAATACCCTTGGCGCGTGCCGCTTCCAGCAGCGTCTCGATCCGTTTCAGATGTTCGGCGTCGACGTCGACCGTCATTTTCAGCCCGTCGTCGAACTTGCGGAAATCGGAATTGCCGGCGACGTCGCGCTTATAGCGGCGTGCGTCGAAGCGGCCGAGCGGAATGCCGAGCCGATAGCAGACCACGGTGATGGCGAGCTGCAGGAAGATGATCAGCTTCTGGCGCAAGCGCCGGCCGGCGGGGGCTGTGGCCTTGGCCTCGCGATTGATGCCGTGCAGCGAGAAGGCAAGCTCCGGGCCATCGGCCGGCACCGGATGGCTGCCGCGGTTCTGTTCGCCGGTGATCGCGACGATGCCGTTGACGAGGTCGCGGAATTCTTCGCCCGGCCGGCCTTCGCCTGGAACCGCGATGATCGAGACGATCTCGCCGTTCTGCGCATCAATCGGGCTCCAGCGGCAGGAAAGGCCGGTCAGATCCGGGCGTGTTCCGGCCGCCGCGCGCCCGACCGCGTAATGGCCGAGCTTCATCTGTCTCTCCGCCCAACTGGTGCCGCCGCCCCAAAACATCGCATAGGTGACATGCGGGCTTGCCGAGTAGCGCGCAACGCGCACGTCAAGGCCCTCGGCGCGGGTGTCGGCGACCGGAACGATGGCGACGCGCAGCATCAGGCCGAGATCCTCCTCGACCCAGATCTGCACGGCGGCAAGGGCATCGCGTGCCGCCTGCTCGAGCGAGCCCGGAAGCGCGATCAGCGCGCCGTCGCCGCCGAAGACGAAGGGATAATCGCCCTTGCCGACGGCATTCAACACAGCCGAAATGACGCTGGCGCCGGCCATGTTGACGTCCTTGTAGCGGCCGCTGGCGATTGCCTGCGTCGAGCCGACGATATCGGCAAGCGCCAGCACCCACCCATCCGGCAGCGGCCGGTAGTTTGCGGCAACGGTCACGCCCTCGAAGGCGCTGAACAACGGCACGGCGGCAAAGAATTCTTCGTCGGTCACGGTTTTCATGTCATCCAGCTTAGCACAGACCCATGTTGCCACTGCAACGCCATTTCCCATTTACGGCAATCGACTTGGCAAGGTTTCATGTGTTAGCACGCGCTCACGATATTTCATGACGGATATGGATTAGATGAGCCGCCTCGACAGCTTCATTCGCCGGTTGACGGCCCAACGCGACATTTTGAACGCGATCATCGATCTGGTCGGCGAAATCGAAGGCCCGGTGCTGGAATTCGGTCTCGGCAACGGCCGCACCTATGACCATCTGCGCGAAAATTTCCCCGGCCGCCGCATCGTCGCCTTTGACTGGGAGGTCCGCTCCTATTCGGCCTCGACACCGGCGGCGGAAGATATGGTGACCGGCAATATCCGCGAGTCCGGCCAGGCCTTCCTCGGCATCGGCGCGGCACTCGCCCACGCCGATATCGGCACCGGCCATGACGAGATCGATGCGGTGACGCTGACCTGGCTGCCGCAGCTGATGGCCGGCGTGCTCACCCCCAACGGCATCGCCGTGAGCGGCCTGCCGCTGGAGCATGCCGAGCTGGTGGCGCTGCCGTTGCCGGAGGGGATCAAGGAAGGGCGGTATTTTTTGTATCGGAGGACATGAGCCGCAGCAGAAGGCGGTTGTGGCGACTGCCGTTCGACAGAAGCGAGGCGTTGCCACGATCCCCTTCTCCCCCGGGTAGGGCGTAAAGCACCACATCGTATGATCGCCCTGGCAGGTCGCGAACCAACCCATCTCGTGGTCCTCGAAGTCAAAAATCTCACTGCTCACGCTTTTCAATGCAGACACGACGCAACTGCCTCATTGCAATTTATGCGTTTGAATTGTAGCTGGTTTCTTCGAGTCGATAGGTGAGATCGCCAAAAACTCTCAGCGAGATAGGGCATTAAAGTGGGGTTTACAGAAGCTGCCGGCACGGTTCTGGTGCAGAAATATGCTACTTTCTTCGGAAGAGCTTCCCGCGCGGAATATTGGTGGTATGTCTTATTTTATGTTCTAGTACTGCTTGCGATGGGCATCTTGTGCAATGTAGTCGCCGGCTTTTCCGATTTCCGGGACGGAGTTCCCCCACCACTCGCCCTCCTCTTCTTCCTCGGCGGATTGATTTGGCTCGCGATGTTTTTGCCAGCGATAGCAGTTCAAGTACGCCGCTTCCATGATCGCAACATTTCCGGTTGGTGGTATCTCGCGCTGTGCATTGCTAATTTTGTTCCCTACATCGGTCTGATTGCAGTTATTGCGATCCTGGTGATCAACGTGCTTCCGGGCACCGAAGGTCCGAACAAGTTCGGGCCCGATCCGTTGCGTCCTGAAGCGCGCGCAGAGGTCTTTGCCTGAGAGCTGGGATCCTCAACTTTGTGCTAGCGCCTGTTTGAAACAACTGACTTATTGCAATTTATGCGTTTTAATTGTAGCTGGTTTTCATCCGATATTTCGGCCATTCCAAGGCGATGGTCAGTGATCGCCGCGCCAGTAAGCAGAAATGAGCATTTCAATGGCGTTTACTGAAGCCGTTCGGACGGTTTTCAAGGAGAAATATGCGACCTTCTCCGGCAGGGCTTCACGCTCGGAGTATTGGTGGTCTTATCTTCTCTATGTGCTGGGGCTGATTGCATTTGTGATTGCAATTAGTGGAACCCTCGTCGCCGCTCTTAGTGACATTGCATCTTTGTCGCTAATGATTGCCGTCCCAGTCACCTCGCTTGCAGCAAGCGGAAATGGGGGCATTTCAAATGGGGTTTACTGAAGCTGTTCGGACTGTTCTGAAGCAGAAATATGCAACCTTTTCCGGGAGGGCCTCTCGCTCGGAATATTGGTGGTTCATGCTATTCTGCGTACTGGCGCTGGTCCCGCTTGCAATTCTAGCCTTTGTGCTCGCCTACGCCACCAGTGGCGGCGGAGTCCCGTCACCGGTTAGCTATACCGTGGTCATCTGGATATTGTTCGCGCTCGCAATCCTTTTGCCAGGGATATCCCTGCAGGTTCGCCGTTTCCATGACCGCAATATTTCCGGTTGGTGGTATCTCGCGCTGTTTGTCTGCGGTTATAGTCCTTATGTCGGTATCGTCACGGGCCTCGTGATCTTTGTCATTTCCGTGCTTCCGGGCACCGAAGGTCCGAACAAGTTCGGTCCGGATCCGTTGCGTCCCGAAGCGCGAGCAGAGGTATTTGCCTAGAGCATGAGCAGTCGTAACGCCGGCCTGCTGGTGGCCTTGTTCCTGGCCGCCTCGGCTCCCTTTCCTCCTGCGCAAGCGCAGGACAGCACCAGTCAGCAGGCCGAGGGCGGTGATCTTCAAAGGAGCACCGCTGGGTCCGAATATACTTCGCAGTGCCAGCAGAACGGCTTGCGCTGTACGCTCATCTATGGCGACGCCTCTGCGAAAGATGCACCGGCATCGAATACGACGACATCGTCACCGCAACGCAAGCCGTTGTTTATCCCGCGCGAGCCGGTCGTCAGCGGGCCACTGGCGGTTGCCGTGGTGCTCGTCGGTCTCATCGTGGTTATCGGACTGTTGATACGCTTCGGCAATGGCGGTGTCTTGCTCTCATCGGCTCCCCGCGACATGAAGCGGCAAGGCGAGGCGCCGGAAAGCTGGCGCACGTCAGTTGCGGAGGCTGAGGGAAAGCCGAGCGATTTCCTGCAGCGCATTGCGGCCATGGCGGATCGAAGGGAGGCGCTTGTCCTCTTGCTCAGGCATTGCCTGCTGCACGCGGCGGATATTACCGGAACACGGCTTTTCCGCGCCGATACGGAACGGGCGGTTTTCGCCCGGCTGCCGAAGAATATGCCCGACCGCGAGCGGCTTGCAAATTTCCTGACTGCGGTGGAACTTGTGCATTACGGTGGCCGCAGCGTTGCGGAAAACCATTTCGGCGTCCTTCTCACGACGGCGCGCGACCTGCTTGCAACGGGCAGATTGGCCCATGCGTAAGTCGGCCCCCGTTTTAATCCTGCTTCTGGTGCTTGCGCTGGCAGCGCTGGCACTTTTTTGGCTGCCGCGGGGCAACGATTTCGACCGCTCGCCGCTCGGCAACAAGGGATTGGAATTGTGGCTGCAGGCCAAGGGAATCCCTGTCATCCGATCCGACCCGCATGTCGCCCGAGCGAGTTCGGAAATCTCGCTGCGCATCGTTCCCCTGTCGATACGCCAAGGCGAGGCTGTTGCCCCTCGGCCAGACGAGGATGATGGCCCGGCAAACCCGGCTGAGGAGGCAAGCCGATACGCCCTGCCGACGCTGATCATTTTGCCGAAATGGCGCGGCAGCGTGTCAACGGATGGTATTGCCAGCAAATCGGGACTGGTTGACCTGATCGATATCAGCGGCGAACTCGACAAGATCGGGTACTCGGATTTCGGCTTCGCCCGCAGCAAGACGGATTTTGAAGAGGCGCAAACCCAGCTGAACCCGGGCCAGCCAATCAAGATCGACCTCTATCAAGCACAGACCTTCGAGCGGTCGAGCCTCCCGAGCGGCTGCAAAGAGATTGGCGGCACGCCGTTGGGTGCACTGCTCCTGCGCTGCGCGCAGGAGCCCAATGTCTATCTGCTTTCGGATCCCGACCTGTTGAACAATCATGGATTGGCTTTGGCTGACAACGCCGTCTTTGCCGTGTCGCTGATCCAGCATCTGCGCGGCGCCGGCGAGACGCGGCCGGTCTACCTGGATACGGCCGGCCAGCCTCTGGACAGCGAAAAACCGGTGGACGAGGGCAAGTCTTATGAGCGGTCGGCCTCCGATCTCCAGCGGTTTTTCGCCTACCCGCTCTCCGTCATCTGGGGGACGCTGCTTGTCGTCGCGGCGATCTGCTTCTGGCGGGGCGCCTATCGCTTCGGGCCGCCTTTGCGGGAGGCATCCGCAAACATCGAGCTGTCGAAGACCGCCGCGATCGATGCTACGGCGCGGCTCTTGCGCCTGTCGGGCAATGACGGGCGGATGGCCGGCCAGTTCGTGCTGCATCTGCTTGCCGACAAGGCGCAGCTGCTCTTCGGCTCCGGAGCCGGCAATCAGGCCGGCATAGCGCGGCTGTTTCAACGCCTGGCGCGACAGGACAAGGCAGCCGCGCAGGCCCTGCACGCCGTAGCCGAGGCGCTGATCGAACGCGGACATGTGATGACGCGGGCGGACCTGCACCGCAATCTCGATACATTCAGAAAATCGCTGGGGAGCTTTGACCTTGGATCTAGGTGAATTTCGCAATCTTATCGCCATCGTTCGCGGCGAAATCGGCAAAGTGGTGCAGGGTCAGGATGCGATCATCGATCTCGTCCTCATCTCGATCTTTGCCGGTGGTCACTGCCTCGTCGAAGGCCCGCCCGGCACGGCCAAAACCCTGCTAGCCCGCTCGGTTTCCGCCGCCATGGCGCTGGATTATCGCCGCATCCAGTTCACGCCCGATTTGATGCCCGGCGATGTGCTCGGCGTCAATTTGTTCAACTTCCAGACCAATCAGTTCCATCTGACCAAGGGGCCGGTCTTTACCGATATCCTTCTGGCCGATGAGATCAACCGCGCCCCGCCGAAGACGCAATCGGCACTTCTCCAGGCGATGAACGAGCGGGTGGTGACGCTTGACGGGACCGATTACTCCCTGGGACCGGATTTCTTCGTGCTTGCGACGCAGAACCCGATCGAACAGCAGGGCACCTATCCTCTGCCCGAAGCTCAGCTCGACCGCTTCCTGTTCAAGCTCGTCGTCGATTTTCCCGACCGCGATACAGAAATTGCCATCCTCTCCAAACACGCCAGGCAGGCGCTGCAATCGGATATGCGCAATGCCGGCATCCGCCCGCTCGTCACCAGCGCCGCGCTTGCCGAGGGACGCGCGCTGATCGATGCGATCCATCTGGATAGCACGATCCTGACCTATGTCGTCGACCTGGTGCGCGCCACCCGCTCCGATGCCGATATTCTCTACGGCGCATCGACGCGCGCCGCCGACGCTCTTGCCTCTGCCGTGCGCGTGCGTGCGGCCTTCGAGGGCCGGGATTACGGTTTGCCGGATGATGTTCAGGCCTTGCTGGTGCCGGCGCTTCGCCATCGCATCATTCTCTCGCCTTCGGCCGAAATCGACGGCCGCACACCGGACGAGGTGCTCCGCAACATCATGAACCGCGTGGACGCGCCCCGTTAAATGCGGCCATCCCGGTATCTGATCGCGCTTGTTCTGATTTTGGCGGCGGTGACGGTTTTCGTCAGCGTGTGGTGGCACGATATGGGCTACCTCCTCATCGGCCTGTGGGTCGCGGTCGCGGCATTGACGGCAGGCGATCTGGTGATGTCGGCCCTGTCTGGCCGGATGACGGTGGAATTCGATCTGCCGCCGCAAGGCTTTGTGGGCCACACCGCCGCGTTTACACTCGCCATCCGGCCGCAGAAGGGTGCGGTGCCTCGGAGTATAGAGAGCCGCCTCGATTGCGCGCCCGAGCTTGCCATCGGCGAAAGCAGATTGGCGAGTGGCACATTGGGCGCGGGAGAAGAACAGACCAGTGCCGCCTTCGATCTTCATCTGACGCGGCGGGGACGATACGCGGTCCATGAGCTGTGGCTGAAATGGCCGTCGCGGCTGAAGCTGCTCGATATGGTCGCGCGCATGCCGGTGGGAAAAGAGATCGCCGTGCTGCCCGACATATCGCCGGTGCTGTCGGGAGCGGTCAAGACCCAGATCCTGCCGCTGGAAGCCGGCCAGAAGGATCTACGGCTGCGCGGCGAAGGATCGGAATTCCATCAGCTGCGTGAATTTGCCAGCGGCATGGATCCGCGCAGCATCGATTGGAAACGGTCCGCCCGGATGCGCAATCTGGTCGTGCGCGAGATGCGGGCCGAACGAAACCACCAGATCATCCTGTGCGTCGATTCCGGGCGGCTCATGGCCGAACAGCTCGGCGGCTTCACCAAGCTCGATCGCGCCATCAACGCGGCGCTGGCCATGTGCTGGGCCGCGGGACTTGCCGGCGATCTCGTCGGTTTCTACAGTTTCGACAGCCGCCCGCGCCTGTTCGTGCCGGCTCTGCCCGGAAGAGCGGCCTTTCCGCGGCTGCAGACGATGTGCGCAGAGCTTCGTTACGAGACCCAGGAGAGCAACCATACGCTGGGACTGACGCATCTGTCCGGGCGCCTGAAGCGACGGTCGCTGATCGTGATATTTTCCGATTTCGTCGACAGCATCACCGCGGAACTGATGATCGAGAACATCCAGGTGCTCGCCCGGCATCATTTCATCGTCTACATCGCCTTGCGCGATCCGACGCTGGCGAAGCTGACGGAACCCGACGAAGTGACAATGGACGCCGTCGCCCGCTCCGTGGCCGCGCGCCAGATCCTGCAGGAGAGGCGCACCGTGATGGAAAAGCTGGCGCGTCTCGGCGTACTCTGCCTCGACAGCACGCCGGAGGCACTGACTTCGGATCTCATTGCGCGTTACATCGAAATCAAATCCCGTGAGATGATATGATGGATATCGGTATTGGCGACAGGGGAGATACGGGCGGGGTGGTCAACGTCGGCGCCATCCAGGCCGATATGCTTCGCTCGGCGCGCTTCCGGGTGGAGCGTGAAGCGCACTGGCGTCAGCTTGATGACCTCGTGACACGGGCCGAAAAGGGTGGCGCGGCAGCGCTTGGTTATGACGAGGTCCGCAATCTCGCCGGCGGCTACAGGCAGGCGATGAATTCGCTGAGCGTGGCGCGCGACATTTCCCTCGACCGCGCGATGATCGCCTATCTCGAAAGCCTCTGCGCCCGGGCCTATCTGGTCGTCTACGCGCCGCAGGAAAGCCTCGGCGGCCTGCTCACCCGCCTGCTGGTGCAGGGCATCCCGCAGGCAGTGCGCCGATCGGCGCTGCCTCTGTTCATCGGTTTCCTCGCGCTCGTTCTGGGCGCGCTTGCCGGCTACAAGCTCTGCAACAGCGACCCGAGCTGGTTCTATGCCTTTGTGCCGCCGGACCTCGCTGACCAGCGCACCCCGGACGCATCGGCAGAATACCTCCGCTCGACGATCTATGGCAATGAGGGGCATAACAGCGACAGGCTGGCCGCCTTTTCCGCCTTTCTCTTTTCCCACAACACGACCATCGCCGTGCTGATTTTCACGCTCGGCATTTTCGTGTCGCTGCCGAGCTTCATCCTGACCTTTTACAACGGCCTGATCCTGGGCGCCTTCTATGCGATGTTTGCCCGCAAGGGCTTGGGTTACGAGGTGTTCGGCTGGCTTTCGATCCACGGCGTGACCGAGCTTGCGGCCATCGCCATTGCCTGCGCCGGCGGCGCAAGGCTCGGGCTTGCCGTTCTTCTGCCGGGTGAACGAACGCGCAGGGAGGCGTTGCGCCACCAGGGACACGATGCCGTCAAGCTCGCGATCCTGGCGGCGCTGATGCTGATCGTGGCCGCCTTGATCGAAGGCTTCCTGCGCCAGCTGGTACAGGATCCGATCTGGGGCCTTACCATCGGCTGGGGCATGGGTCTCTTTTGGGTGTGCTGGCTGCTGTTTAGCGGCCGGGATAAAACCGTTTCGCGTGAGCCTGCGCGATGAACCAGGCAGTTCAGCACGGCAAACGCGTCGAACAGTTCATCCCGCCGGAGGGTGTCCCGATCGCTTTCGCGATCGGCTCCATCGGCAGCCGCCTCGGTGCGCAAATCCTCGACATCATCTTCACCGGTATCCTCATCTTCATCTGCGCCTTCGTGATCGGCTTTACGGGAATCCTGCCTTCGAACGTCGAGGCGATGCTGATCGTCCTGCTGGGTTTCTTGGTGCGCACCCCCTATTACATTCTCTCGGAATTGATCTGGAACGGACGCACGCTCGGAAAAAAGATAACCGGCATCCGCGTCATCAACGCTAGCGGACGGCGGCTGACGCCACACCAGGTGACCGCGCGCAACCTGATGAAAGAGGTCGAGATCTTCGGCCCGATGAGCCTTCTGGCGTCGATAGAATATCAGTCAGCGTGGGAAAACGGTTTGACGAGCATCTGGCTTCTGGTGGTCGTGATCGTTCCGCTCGCCAACCGGCGCCGGCAACGGCTTGGCGATATCATCGCCGGCACGCTGGTGATCGACAATCCCCGCTCCGTGCTTTTGCCCGATCTCGCCCTGTCCGCGCCTGCCGCCGCCGCGCAGTCGGAATTCGAATTCCTGCCCGAGCATCTCGATGTCTACGGCAAATATGAGCTGCAGACACTGGAGGACGTGCTTCGCGACACCACAAAGTACGCCCAGAGCGAAGAAATCGTCCAGATCGTGCGCACCATTATCCGAAGGATCCGATATCCTGACACCGTCAAGCCCGGCCAGGAACTTCTCTTCCTCAATGAATTCTACCGCGCCCAGCGCGAGCATCTGGAGAGCTTGAAGCTATTCGGAACGCTGCGGGAGAATAAGTATTACGAGCATACGCGGACGGAGGCGAAGAAACTTGTTTAAGGGCCTGAATGCGCTGGCAGGCCGGAATATCGAGTATCGTCTCCTCCTAACCGGCCGGGCGCATGTCGCGCCCGATTGAACACCAGTATTCTGCGGCTGTCATAACCTGTCGATCGAACACTGAAAGAATTGTGGTTGCGAGTTGCAGCCAATTGACATTGGAAATCTGCGCAGTTGTTCTGCGCTCAGAGATTGTAATTCAGGGGTAGTATAATGAAGCTGCATATTCTAGGCGCTATCGCGCTTGTTCTTGCTACGGCGGGTCATGCTCAAGCTGACAGAGCCGCAGCGGCATTCTATTTTCACAGTTTTACGAAATCGGGATGCGGCTTCAACATGACGGCAGAATCGGCAGAAAAAGCTGCAGCCGCTCTTGGAATGAATGATTTTCACGACCCATTGTTTCCGGCGGTGGCAGCAGTGTGTGCTGAAGTGAAAAAAGGAAATAAAAGCAAGGTCATCGAGATCCAGGTTCGCGACAGTCACAATGCGCTGCGCAAAGTCAGCCTTGAGAAAGCCAAGTGGTGGCAATGACGGAGCGGCGCGGCTTGGCGGAGATCCGGTTCGGCTGCCTTGACGGTACCGTTCCTGCCAACGCCGCGAAGTGCAAAAGGTCGATCTCCCGCTCCTGGTCGATATCGTTGATTTACTCGGACAAATAGGGCGGGCCGGCATCAGGCTTCTTTTTGAACGCCCTCTTGAGCGCATCCAGGACGACACGAATAGACGGAACGTCCTTGATCTCCGAGTGCACGACCAGCCACAGCTCCCTTACGAGAGCATGTTCGCCCTCGATGCGCTGGAGATCTGCGGGGACTGCGAAATCGGGCAGCATGACGACACCCCCGTCAAGCCTTGCGGCCGCGACCTGAAACTCCAGAACGGATGATCGCAACGCAATTTGGCGACCGGCGGCCACTTCCTTGAGACGCAGCTGCTGCGGCGAGGAATTCATCGGTTCATCGTAGCCGATAAACGTCCATTCGGACGGCGCAACGGTTTCGAGGTAACGCTTCGAAGCGAAGAGGTCGAACGTGAGCTCCTGGAGCTTGGTGATCGAATAGTCGCCATCTTCCGGTCTAGACAGTCGTATCGCGATGTCTGTCTCGCGCCTGTTCAACGACGTAAACCGCTTCTCGCCAACAAGCGTAATCTGCACACCCGGATGATCGCGCCGGATGGCCACGATCGGTTTTGCCAGAAGCGCGCTCGACAGAGCGGGAGGGGCGCTGATCCTCACATGGCCGCGCACTTCCGTCGCGCTGCTGCGCCCAATCTGCTCGACCGCGGCTGTCTGCAACGCGATGACAGCGGCATGCCTGGCAACCTTCTCGCCTTCCGGAGTGAGAACGACGCGACGCCCGCGGCGGTCGATGAGCTTGCGTTCCAGCGTTGCTTCAAGCGATGAGACGCGCCGGCTTATGGTTGCGTGTTCGACGCCGAGCTGCTTCGCCGCGCCGAGAAACGTTCCTGACTGCGCCAGCGCCAGAAAATGCCGCAAATCGTCCCAATCGAGGTGTGTGAATTTGTTCCCATTCATTGTGCAGCAATAGGGAATTTTCACCCGCTTGGCCAGCCGCTAGCCTGTGCGCATCATGGAGATCCAACGATGACAGATCAGATCGTAATGTTGAACGCCCCAGGCGACGTCACTCGGTTTCAGGTACAGGATCACCGCTCCGCTGCTCCCGGCCGGGGCGAGATAAAAATTCGTCATGAAGCGATCGGGACCAACTTCCTGGACATCTATCATCGGAAGGGCATCTATTCGATGCCCTCTTATCCGGCCGTGATCGGTGCTGAGGCTGCGGGTGTCGTGGCAGCGGTCGGCCCAGACGTGACCGACTTGAAAGAGGGCGACCGGGTGGCGTATGCCGGGCCGCCGGTCGGAGCCTATTGCACGACAAGGACCATTGCCGCTGAAAGAGTGATCAGGCTTCCCGACTCGGTTTCGGCGAAAACGGCTGCGAGTTCGCTGCTCAAAGGCATGACGGCCTACATGCTGCTGAAGAAGACGTGCGATGTTCGGGATGGAAGTCATATTCTGATCCACGCGGCCGCAGGTGGGCTCGGGAGCATCCTCGTTCGTTGGGCCAAGTCGCTCAATGCCACGGTGATTGGCACCGTCAGCACGCCCGAAAAGGCGGTGCTCGCCAAGTCCTTCGGCGCGGATCATCTCATCGTCGGGCGAGGGGCCGATATCGTCGCGGAAGTCCAGCGGCTTACGAATGGCAATGGCGTTGACGTCGCCATTGACGGAATTGGCGGCGATATGCTGGTCAACAGTCTTCGTTCGGTCCGAGCCTTCGGGATGGCTGTGACCATCGGGCAAGCCGCCGGTCCGGTTGCTCCGGTTCCGGTCGAGGAGCTTCGGCCGGGCAAGTCGCTCTCTCACCCTAGCATCATGGCTTGGTGCGCCGATGTCGAAAGATACCGCGAGGCGGCGCAGGCGGCAGTTCAGGCCATGGAAGCAGGGATCGTCTGCCAGATCGCGGCCGAGTTCAGCTTGGCAGATGTTGCAAGAGCGCATATGGAAATGGAGTCGGGGCGGGCCGCAGGCAGCATTTTGCTAATACCTTAGAGCATGGCGCGCAGAGGATGGCTCCGAAGCCGTCTCTACGGCAGAAACAGCACGTTATACTGATCGAATTCCCCCGGCAGATCCCGCACCTTCATCTCCTCCTCGCGGTCCTCGAAGAGGACGAGGCAGTCCTCGTAGTAGCCGGCGAGCATGGAGATGAAGGCTCTTGTTCCTTCGGCTCCGTAGAAGAGCGGGGTGAATTCCATATGGAGCGGCACGCGGCGGCTAAGTAGGGGCTGCATAGAGAGGCAGGCGATCGGCTCGTAGCCTTCGATATCCATCCAGACGAGGCCGATTGCTCCAGGGTCGATCGACAGGCCGGCGAGGATTTCGGACACTGGCTTCACCGGCACGCTAATCTTCCTGTCGGTCGGGCTCTGGCGGATGGCGCTGCTCTTGCCGTGATTGTTGCGGTTGAGGAAGAAGTCGATCTCGCCTTCGCTCTCGCCGGCGGCGCAATTGACGAGATGGACCTTTTCCGTCAGCCGGTTCTGGCGGATGTTGAGTTCAAGCAGCGGGAAATTGCGCGGGTCGGGCTCGATGCTGACGATCCGGGCGTAGGTACCGCTCAAGGCGAAATAGACGGTCTGGGTGCCGATATTGCCGCCGATCTCGAGCAGCGTCGCATCCTTTCTGAGGAGACCGCGCTCGCGCAGGATGACGATCAGCCGGTCGACCGCGTCGCGCTCGAAATGACCCTTCCGAAAGACCTTGCGGCCGATATAATCCGAAGGCGAAAAGGTCATCAGATGATCGCCGGCGTCGACCGTCATCGAGACGACGCGCGGGCCGATATTTTCTATCAGCAGGCGGCGGCCGAAGCGAGTGCCGAAGAAGCGCGAGGCCGCGGCATTGCGCGCCTTGCGCAGCCGGCGGCTCCAATATTTGGCGGTGAGCCAGGGCTTGCCGGGCATCAGTCTTTTCCTTCGAGCGGTTCTGCCGCTTTCTCTGTCGGAATGACATAGACTTTCAAGGGCAGGGCGCGGCCGCGCACGCTGATTTCACGGCTTTCGATGCCCGAAAGATCGGCGCCGGAGAGGCTCGCCACCGGTTCGGAGATGACGATCGCCGCTTCGAATTCCTTGGCCGCACTTTCCAGCCGGCTCGCGACGTTCACGGTATCGCCGATCGCAGTCATGCTGCGCACCCGGCCATAGCCCATCGTGCCGACGACGGCCGGGCCGGTGTGGATGCCGATCGCGATGCGCAGCGGCAGCGCCAGTTCCTCGGCCAGTTCGGCGGCGAGCTTCTCGATCTCGGCGACGATCGCGGCAGCCGCCTTGAGCGCCTGGCGGCAGGCTTCCTCAGGCGCGGTGTTGAGGCCGAATAGCGCCATGGCGCCGTCGCCGATGAACTTGTCGAGCCGCCCGCCCGCCTGCTCCACCGCCTTGCCGATGATGGCGAAATAGCGGTTCAACAGGAAGACGACGTCGAAGGGCAGGCGCGTTTCCGTCAGCGTGGTGAAATGGCGGATGTCAACGAAGAGCACGGCGATCTCACGTTCGCGCCCCGGGCTGGTCTCCTGGCTGTTGGCGGGAAGGGCGGCTTCGAGCGCCGGCACGAGCAGCGGCGCGACCGCGACATCGCGGTTCGGGCGAAGCTGGCAGGCAAGCCGCACGTCCGGGCCGGCATTGATGCGCCTCAGCGTCGTCTTTTCCATCTTGTCGGGGACCGGCAGGTGCTCGTAGTCGCCGAGGATCTGCACCCGGCAGGTGGAACACTGGCCCTTGCCGCCGCAGACGGAATAATGCGGCAGGCCGCCGAGCCGGCTTGCCTCCAGCACCGAGAACCCGCGCGGCACACGGATCACCTCGCCGCCCGGATAATGCACGGCCACCTGGTCGAGGGCCTCCTTCAGCCTGCGCCGGGCGCGGGCTGCGACGACGATCAGCAGCGCGGCTGAGAAAGCGCCGTAAAGCCCGGCGCGGATCGTCGAGACCTGGCCGAGAACCTCCGGGTTCGAGGCGTAACGGGTGTTGACCGTCGCCTTATAGGGGCTGTTGGCGACCGCCTGCTGATAGGAGGGGTCGGCCAGCGTCCGACCCATTTCAACGAAACCGAGCAGCGAGAGCACCGGCACGAGGATTGCCAGCGCCAGCAGCAGCGGCGCCAGGCCGGGGTACCAGGGGCGGTAGCGCAGCCAGAAATGCAGGCCGATGCAGCCATGGATCCAGACGGCGAGGAGACCGAACGCCTGCCGGAGGCCGTTTGCCGGCGCCCGGATCCACAGCGAGCCGACGACCGTCTCGTAATCATCAATATAACCGTAGAGCTCGTGGGCGACGCGCGTGCCGATGACATGATCGATGAGAAGCAGCGGGATCAGCAGACCGAGCACGATCTGCGCCATCTCGCCCTTTGGCATGACGAGGCTGCGGCGCATATAGATGGCGCGCAGCACCAGCGCTATATGGATCAGAACCGACGAATAGAAGATGGTCGTCCCGACAGGATTGCGCCAGATCGCCATGAACAGGCGGGCAGCCTTATCGGCGGCGGAGACGGAAATCAGGCCGATCGCATGGTTCGACAGGTGCAGCAGGACGAAGATGAAAATGACCAGGCCGGAACCGAGCCTCGCCCTTCTGATCATACGCTCCGAAAAAATCCCTGTGGCCGAGACCGTCGTCATTCATTCCCGTTCTTGTCGATGCAACCGCAGGCTCATAGAGATTGAGAAAGAGGCGGAATTGTTTCCATCGCGATCACATTCCATATGCTTATGCGCAAGTTTTAGGGAAATGGACAATAGCGGAGTTTCGCCACCGGGCATGACGGCCGGAAACACTGTGTCTTCATATGAGGGTTGTGCATGCGGGTGGCTTTTTACGCGCCGATGAAATCGCCGAACCATCCGGTGCCGTCGGGCGACCGGCTGATGGCGCGGCTGCTGATCCGGGCGCTTGAAATGGCCGGGCACGAGGTCGAGGTCGTCTCCGAATTCCGCACCCATGCCGCGACACCGGAAGCGGCAGCCGACCTCGAACCGGCGATCGGTGCCGAACTGCAGCGGCTGCGGCAAAAATGGACATCCACGCCGCGACCCGAACTCTGGTGCTGCTATCACCCCTATTACAAATCGCCCGACCCGTTCGGGCCGGTGATCTCCGCCGAATTCGCCATCCCCTATGTCACCGCCGAGGCGTCCTATGCGGCGAAACGCGATAGCACCGGCTGGGCAGGCGTGCAGAAACGCGTGGGCGAGGCGATCCTGCAGGCGGCCGTCAGTATCAGCTTCACCGAACGCGACCAGGCGGGCCTTTCGGCCGCCTTTCCGCAGGCGCGGCTTGCCGGCCTGAAACCCTTCATCGACACGGCGCTGTTCGAGAGGGTGCCGCCGGCCCCCGATCCGCTGCGGCTGATGACGGTGGCGATGATGCGGGCCGGCGACAAGATGGCAAGTTATGCCATGCTGGCAAAAGCGTTGCGGCTGATCGAAGACCGGCCCTGGACGCTTGCCGTCATCGGCGATGGCCCGATGCGGCACGAGGTGCAGGGGCTGTTTTCCGCCTTTCCCGCCGGCCGCATCGAATGGCTGGGCGAGCGGGATGCTGCCGAAATCGCCGGTCTGCTCGGGCGCGGCGGCATCTATCTCTGGCCGGGCTGCGGCGAGGCTTACGGCCTTGCCTATCTGGAAGCCCAGGCCGCCGGCCTGCCCGTCGTCGCGCAGGAGACGGCGGGGGTGCCCGCCGTGGTCGAAGCGGGGGTGACCGGCCTGCTGACTCGGGATGGTGATGTCGCCGCCTATGCCGCGGCCGTGGCTGCCCTGCTGGATGATGGGGAGAGGCGCGACGCCATGGGCCAGGCGGCGCGCCGCTTCGTGCTCGGCGAGCGCTCGCTGGCGATGGCGGCCGAGCGGCTGGACGGAATTTTGCGAGCCAATGCGGCAACAGGAGTAAGGCGATGACCGACATGACGAGCTGGGAGCCGCTGCGCCGTGAGCTCGACCGCTGGCAGGCCGCCGGCCGTGTGGCCCGCTTGTGGCTGCGCGACGACGATGCGATCGAGCCGACGCCTGATCTGGAGAGGCTGCTGGCGTTAACCGGCGAAAGCAAGGTGCCCCTGACGCTGGCCGTCATTCCTGGCCTGACGGGCGAGGCATTGGCGGCGCGGCTGGCGGCAGAGGCCGGCGTGACGGTTGCCGTGCATGGCTGGTCGCATAGCAACCATGCGGGTCCGGAGCGGAAGAAGCAGGAGCTTGGCAGTGACCGGCCGGCGGAGATCGTGCTCGGCGAGCTGGGTGACGGGTTCCGGCTGCTGCAGCGGCTCCATCCGGCCCGTTTCCTGCCGGTGCTGGTGCCGCCGTGGAACCGGATCGACGCCACCCTCATCCCGGCGCTGCCGGATCTCGGCTTCGCAGCGCTTTCGGTCTATGGGCGGGCAAGGCAGGGCGGGCCGATACCGCTTCTCAACACCCATGTCGACATCATCGACTGGCACGGCACCCGCGGCGGACGGAGCGAGGCGGAGCTGGTGGCCGAGTTGGTGGCGGAATTGCGCGACCGGTTTGCCGGCAGCGACGAACCGATCGGCGTGCTCACCCACCATCTGGTGCACGACGCCGCCGCCTGGGATTTCCTGTCGGCCTTGTTTGCCGCAACGGGACGGCATCCCGCCGTCCACTGGTCGGCGGCATCGGCACTTCTCAAGCCGTGAGGCTTGCCGGTCGATGGCCGATCAGTTGGCCGATCAACTGGGATGAACGCGCCCGAGGAAATCTCGCATCAGTGCGGTGACCTCATCGAGATGCGTCTCGAGCAGCCAGTGGCCGCCGCCGAGCAGATGCAGTTCCGCATCCGGCAGATCGTGGAGATAGGCGCGCGCCGATTGTTCCGGCATGTAGTGGTCGTTGGGACCCCAGACGATCAAGGCCGGAGGCCGGTTTTCCCTGAGGTATGCCCGATGCTGCGGAAACCACGCCCGGTTCTCTTTCAGCCCGGCGATCAGGTCGATGGCGATTTCCTTGCGCCGCGGCGTCATCAGCGACCAGTGCAGCGTCCAGAGATCCGGCGGGATGGCGGCGGCCAGAGGCGGCGGCAGGTCGTTGAGGAATTCCTCCTTGAAGGTCTCCTTGCTGATCGCCTCGGCCAGCATCTTCCTCATCTCCGATCGCGGCAGCGACCACGTCGCCTCGATATCCGCATATTTCGGCCCGAGCGCATCCTCGTAGGGAATATCGCCGTTCTGGATGATCAGCGCCACGATGCGCCTGGGATCTTTGATGGCCAGTCGCGCACCGATGGGCGAGCCGAAATCGTGGAGGTAAAGGGCGAAGCGGTCGATCTCCAGCACGTCGACGAAAGCCTCCAGCCAGGCGGCGTAGCCATCGAAGCTGTAGTCGAAATCGTCGGGCGTGCCGCTATAGCCGGCACCGGGGAAGTCCGGCGCAATCAACCGCCAGCGGTCAGCCAGGCGCGGCATGAGATTGCGGAATTCATAGGAGGAGCAGGGATATCCATGCGGCAGCAGCAAGACAGGCGCATCGCGTCTTCCGGCTTCGCGATAAAACGTCTCGACGCCGGCAACGGTGATCCGGCGATGCCGGACGAGGGTCGCTGTCGGAGCGTCTCCGGCGGCGCTCACTTTCGGTCTTCCTCAAACTGTTCGGCGCCCTCGACCGGCCGCAGCCACGCTTCCCGGCGCTTGATCCAGAGTTCGTAGCGCGGCACGAGCGGCGTCGGCGCATCGGAGAGAATGCCAAGCTTGATTTCCGCCTCTTCGTCATCGACGGAAAACAGTCGCGAACCGCAGCCGGTGCAGAAATGCCGGCCTTGGAACGCGCCGGTTTCCCCCGCATGTTCGAATTGGCCGGCGGGCCAGATCCCATAGAAGGTGAAGGCCGAACCACTTTCCTTCCGGCAGTCCATGCAATGGCAGATCCCAACGCGGCTGGGTTCGCCGGCAACAGAGATGCGCACCTGCCCGCATAGGCATTGTCCGGAAAGTACGGTCATGGCTGACACCCGTTTCGAGGATCTTGCGATGCCGAGAAAACGGTCCGGCTCGGGATCGGTTCCGTAGCAAGCTCAAGCGCGACCGACTGCGGCCGGCGAAAGCGGCCTGCAGCCTGTCAGATCACCACGGTCTGATTGTCGCGGGCGGCAAAGGATTCTGGGAAGGCGGCCTGCGCCTGGGCTTCCATCTGCGCCAGCTGTTCGTCGGTGCGCGAGGGGGCGTGGTGGAAGAGGGCGAAGCGTTTGGCGCCGGCGATCTTTGCCAGCTCGGTGCCGTGCTGCCAGGTCGAATGGCCGAAGCCCTTGAAACGCTGCATCTCGTCTTCATTGTAGGTGCAGTCGTAGACGACGAGATCGGCGTCCTTCATCATCTCCAGCGAGACCGGGTCGTGGCTGCCGGGAATATGCTCGATATCGTAGATCAGAGCGACCGACCGGCCCTGCCATTCGATGCGATAGCCGATGGCGCCGCCCGGATGGTTGAGCATGAAGGTCTTGATCTCGATGCCTTCGTGAGGCGTCAGCGCCTGGCCGGGATGGAAGTCGCGGAAGTTCATCGTCGCCTGACAGATATCGGTCTTCACAGGAAACCAGGGCGGGCTGATGAACTGCTCGACCATCTCACGCGTGCTCATCTTGCCGTCGAGATGGCCGGACCAGATGTTGACGTTGATCGAGGGGTAATAGATCGCCTTGAAAAAAGGCAGGCCGATGATGTGGTCGTAGTGGCAGTGGCTGAAGAACAGGTCGACATCGCTGACGCCGTCGGCGAGCAACGACAGCCCCGCCTCGCGCAGGCCGGAGCCGGCGTCGAAGATCATCCTGTGTTCTCCGCAGCGAATTTCGATGCAGGAAGTGTTACCGCCGTAGCGGTCGAATTCGGGGCCCGAAACGGGAATACTGCCGCGGACGCCCCAAAATTTTACCTGAAACAGTTCTGTCGTCATCGTTCTTCAAACCGGCCTTCCCGCACCGCCATCGTAAACATAGTTTATCCCGATGCGAAGCAGCAGAATTCCACGGGTTTGCCTGTGTCCCCTTTCATTCTCCTAACCGCTAGCGGAAGAAGAAGTAGATTTTCCTAAGCAATCGGCTTTCGCCTCGGAAAGCAACCCAGTATGGTTGGTTTTCGGTAAACGTGCTGTTGGGGCGGGGACATTTTCCCGTAAATCATGCCTATTAGATGGTTGCGCGCGATCGAAAAAACAATTGCCGCCCATCCGACCCTGATTCCGCTGTCACCCGCTTGCGCTAAAACTCTCTAGGCGGCCGAAAGGCAAGGCATGCACGGCTGCGGCGGGGCCGGATTTACATCCAGGGTCAATCTCGGCAGAAAATAGCATCCTCTGAGAAAATTGTGCACGCCGCGGCACGAATGTTTCCTTGATCGCTATCGCCGAAAAGCGATATATCTGATGATACGAAAAATATAAGAGATTCGGCAATGCTGCAGCCTGTCGTAAACGAGACCATCGCCGAGAGCAGTTACCGGCGCATTCGGGCTGACATTATTTTCGGGCGGCTGGCGCCCGCCCAAAAGCTCAAGCTGGAAAGCCTGAAGGAGTCCTACGAGACCAGCATCAGTACGCTGCGGGAGGTGCTGAACCGGCTCTCCTCCGAAGGGCTTGTCGTTGCCGAAGGACAGAAGGGGTTCGAAGTCTCCCCGGTGTCGGTTTCCGACCTCAAGGAGACGGCGGCGATGAGACTGCTCCTCGAGAGCCATGCCTTGGAGCAGTCCCTTGCGCGTGGCGACGTGGAATGGGAGGCGCCGCTGGTTGCGGCCCACTACAAACTGGCGCGGATGGAGCAGGTCATGTCATCCGGCGATACCAGCAGGGCCGAGGACTGGAAGCGTTACGACTGGGAGTTCCACCAGGCGCTGATTTCGGCCTGCGGATCGAAACTGCTGATGCAGACCCATTCGGTCATCTTCGACAAATATCTGAGATATCAGATGGTCGCCCTGTCCTACCGGGGCGATGTCGCCGCCGAAGAACATCAACAGCTTTTGGATGCGGCCTTGCGGCGGGATGCGGAGACCGCCAAGCGGGTGCTTGCCTTCCACATTCAAGGCGGGGTCGAGCATGCTTTGGCGCGGGGGACGTTGAAATGACGACGGATGCTCGCCGGGCCATCACATCAGGAAGAGCCATGCTCAAACAGATCCACGACCCGGCTGAAACGGTAAGCGATGTCGTTTTCCGGCAGATCCGCGAGGATATAATCTCGGGGGTATTGCCGCCGGGGGCGAAGATCAAGCTGGAGCAGGCAAAGGAGCGCTACTCCATCGGCATTTCGTCGCTGCGCGAAATTCTGAGCCGCCTGACCACGGAGAACCTTGTTCTGGCCGAAGGGCAGCGTGGTTTCGAAGTCAGCCCGGCTTCGCGCCGCGAGCTGCTGGAGCTTGCCGATCTGAGGATCGTTCTTGAAACGCATGCGATCGGCCTTGCATTCGCTGCGGGAAATCTCGAATGGGAAGGGCGCATCGTCGCGGCCCATCACCGCCTGGCTGCCGCGGAGCGCAAGCTGCTGGCGGGCGACACCTCGCGCACGGTCGACTGGGTTCGATATGATTGGGAGTTCCATCAGGCAATTGTCTCGGCCTGCAATTCAGAGACGTTGATGGCGACCCTGTCGTCGGTCTTCGACCGCTTTCTCCGTTATCATATGCTGGCCGAAAGCTTTCGCGGAAAACCTGTCGTCGACGACCACCGGCTGTTGTTCGAACTTTCCATTCAGCGTGACGTCGCCGGTGCGACCGAGGTGGTCAAACGGCACGTCCATAGCGGCGTCGAACATGTGCTGAAGAGCGGCCGCATTCTCTAGAGCGCATCGCTTTGAAGCCAGGAAATTAATCGACGTCTTTCGGAATTCCCTCCGGGCGCATCTGTCTTTTCAGCGCGGCGATCCGGAAAATTGCGTTCGGCGCGCCATAGCCGCGATAACCACGGCGCTCGACGATCTCGAAAAAGAAACCCTCTCCATAGGTGCCGCTGTAGAGCTGGAAATACTCGCCGTGCTCGTCCCGGTCATAGAGGATGTTCTCCGCTTTCAGCCGCTCGGTCATGACGGGATCGAGCCCGAAGCGGGCTTCGACGTCTTCGTAATAGTTCGGCGAAATATGCAGGGAACTGAAACCGCAGCTGCGAAGTTTTTCGGCGGTTGCAAGGATGTCGTCGGTCGAAAATGCCAGGTGTTGGATGCCGGAGCCGAACTTCTCGGCAATGAAATGTCCGGCCAGGGTGCGGCGGTTTTCGGCTCCGTTCATGGTGATGCGCAGCCCGCCCGACTGGTTCTCGACGACCTGGCTGCGCACCACCCCGGCTGGATCGATGATGTCGACCATCGGGGTCTTATGGGTCTCGAAGATCGACGTATAGAATAAAAGCCAGGTGAGCATTTCATCATAGCCGACCGTCTGGGCGACGTGGTCGACGCGGAGAAGGCCGGCAGACGCCGTGTCGGTGTCGTCGGTGACCGGGCGAAAGTCGATTTCGGAAAAGCGGCCGAGAGCGCTCTTGTCGTCGATCAGATAGACGATGCCGCCGCCGACGCCCCGAATGGCGGGCAGCTCGAGTTCACCCTCCGCCACCGGCTGGGCAAAGGGCTCGGCATCGAGAGCAAGCGCACGCGCAAAAGCCATTGCGGCATCGTCGACGACCAGCGCCATGGCATAGGCAAACGTTCCATGTACGGCATAGGCCGCATTGGCAAATCCCGCTTGATCGACATTGACGAGGATGCGGATCTCGCCCTGCTCGAACAGCGAGACTTTCTTGGTGCGGTGGACGGCGGTCTGTTTGAAGCCGAGGGTGCGCAGCAAGGCCACCAGTTCGACTTCATCCTGTTCGTCCGTGGCAAACTCCACGAAGCCGACGCCCTTGACGGCCGCCCGTTCCGGCATCGCCGCCCCGGTCATGCTGCCAGAGCCGAGATGGTGGCGCACCTGATCGCCGAGATAGATCAGCGAGCGGTGGCCATCGGCGGCGATCGGCCGCGACAGGCCGCCTCGAAACTGGTCGTTGAAAATCTCCAGGGAGAAATAGCCATCATAACCTGTGGCGGCGACAGCTTCGGTAAAGGCCGTGACGGGAAGGTCTCCTTCGCCAGGCATATTGCGGAAGTGGCGGCTCCAGTAGAGTAGGTCCATGTCGATCAGCGGCGCATCGGCAAGCTGGACGATAAAGATCTTCTCTTTCGGAATCGAGCGGATCGAGTTGACGTCGATCTTGCGTGACAAGGTGTGGAAACTGTCCAGGATGAGGCCGACATTCGGATGATCGGCGCGCCGCACGATCTCCCAGGCGTCGCGGTGGTCGCTGATATGGCGACCCCAGGCGAGCGCCTCGTAGCCCACCCTCAGACCACGCCGGGCGGCTCGTTCGCCGAGCTCCCGGAAATCCTCGGCCGCCCGGTCGATGCCGCCGATGGCGGCCGGCGAGACGTTCGAGCAGACCAGCACCAGATCCGTTCCAAGCTGCTGCATCACGTCGAACTTCCGTTCGGCACGGTCGAAAGTGCGGCTTCTAAGCGGCTCCGGCATGCCCTCGAAGTCGCGAAACGGCTGGAACAGCGTAATCTCCAGCCCATGGTCGCGCACCAGTTTACCAACATCGGCCGGGCTTCCGTCGAAGGCCAGGAAATCGTTCTCGAAGATTTCGACGCCGTCGAAGCCCGCCCGGGCGATCGCCTCGAGCTTCTCCGGCAGTTCGCCGCTGATCGTCACAGTCGCAATCGAGGTCTTCATGTCAAAGCCCTTTCGGCATCCACCGCCAGCTGCGAAAAATCGCTCTCACCTATTATCGCTAATCTCTTGAGTAATTCAAATAGATTGATGCATTATAAAATCTCATATGATTTTCAAAAACTCTGTTGATTTACACGTTCGTCTCTGGCAATCATTCTTCCCACAGTCAAAAGGTGAGGTGGCTGTCCGGTCGAACGACCGCCAAAGAGGAGGAAACATAATGTTCAAATCTATGCTGACGCGTCGAAACGCGATACTCGGAGCCGCGGCCCTGGTGGCTGCCGTCACCTTGGCGCAACCGGCCGCCGCCATCACGCCCGACGAAATCAAGGCCCGCGGTAAGATCATTGTCGGAATTCAAGGCGACAACCCGCCCTGGGGCTTTGTGACCAGCGGCGGTAAGCAGGACGGCCTCGACGCCGACATCGCCACGCTGTTCGCCAAGGAACTGGGCGTTTCCGTCGAGTTCGTGCCGCTCGAAGTCAACAACCGCATTCCGGCGCTGACGGCGGGGCGTGTCGACGTTCTGTTCGCGACCATGGCAATGCTGCCGGATCGCGCAAAGGCCGTGCAGTTCAGCAAGCCCTATGTGGCCAATGCCATCGTCCTGATCGGTCCCAAATCGGCGGAGATCAAGACGAATGCCGACATGGCCAAGTTCAGCGTCGGCGTCGCCAAGGGTGCAGCGCAGGATACGCAGGTGACGAAGAACGCGCCTGAGGGCACGACGATCCGGCGCTATGACGGAGACGCTGCGAGCGTTCAGGCCCTGGTTTCCGGCCAGGTCGATACGCTGGGCGGCAACATCTTCTACATGGACCGGGTGAACAAGGCGCGCCCGGGCGAATTCGAAAACAAGCTTGAATTCCAGAAGCTCTACAACGGCGCCTGCACGCGTCTCGGCGAGAAGGAAATCAATGCGGCGCTGAACAGCTTCATCGACAAGATCAAGACAAACGGCGATCTCAAGGCCGTCTACGACAAGTGGATGAAGGTGCCGGTCCCGGAATTCCCGGAAAAGCTGGAAGGCATTCCGTTCGCGGCGAACTGAGCGAGCGTCGGTTTGCGTCGGTGGCTGCCGATTGCCCCTCACCCTAACCCTCTCCCCGTAAACGGGGCGAGGGGACTTGCCTCACGAAACGCTGGTGAGGGATTGAGAGGATGCGGCATATCCCCTTCGCCCCGTTTACGGGGGTCCGAAGGACGGGTCGAGACCCGCGGCTCGACCCCGGTCGGTGGCGGCAGCCGGATGAGGGGCACGCGGCCGTCTCCAGACGAATCTTATCCATGATGGCTGGCAGCCATGCCCGTCAACACAACCGCCATGCTTGTGGCCCGGCCCGTTTGAGGTGCGCGACATGACCAGAACCATTTTTGTGCTCAACGGACCGAATCTCAACCTGCTGGGGGAGCGCGAGCCCGCGATCTATGGCTCGACGACGCTGGCCGATATCAGGGACAGGTGCCTGGCAAAGGCTGAGAGCCTCGGCTTTGCCGTCGACTTCCGCCAGACCAATTTCGAGGGCGAGCTTGTGGAAAGCGTGCATCAGGCCCGCAAAGAAGCCTGCGGCATCATCATCAATCCGGCCGGCTATACCTTCACCTCGATCGCCCTTCTCGATGCGCTGAAGATGTTCGATCCGCCGAAGATCGAGCTGCACATCTCGAATGTTCATGCGCGCGAAAGCATCTACCACAATTCGCTGATCTCGCGCGTCGCCACCGCCATCATGATCGGCTTCGGCGCCCGCGGTTATGAGCTTGCCATCGAAGCAATGGCCGACATGGCGGGAGCAGCGAAAGCATGAATTACAAGCTGGATTTCACCCCTGTCATCGATGGGCTGCCGAGCCTTCTGCTCGGCTGTCTCGGGACCTTCCTGCTTGCCATTTGCGGAATGCTGCTGGCGATCGTCATCGGGATCGGCGGGGTTGCCCTGCGCGATTCCGCGCTCAAACCCTTGCGGTGGCTGGTCATCGCCTTCGTCGAACTGATCCGCAACACGCCGTTCCTGGTGCAGATCTTCTTCATCTATTTCGCGCTTCCGCTCACCGGCATCCGGCTGGATCCGACGCCGACGGCGATCATCGCGCTCGGCATCAACGGCGGCGCCTACGCGATCGAGATCATTCGCGGCGGCGTCCAATCGATCCCGAAGGGGCAGATGGAAGCCGGCCTGGCGCTTGGCCTGCACAAGGCGCAGGTCTTCCGGCTGATCATCCTCAAGCCGGCATTGCGGGCGATCTATCCGTCGCTGACCAGCCAGTTCGTGCTGTTGACGCTGACCACCAGCATCGCCTCGGCGATCTCGGCCTATGAGCTGACCTCCGTTTCCCAGCGCATCGAATCGGAGAGCTTCCGGAGCTTCGAGGTCTACTTCACGGTCACGCTTTTCTATTTCGTGATTTCCTGGGTGATGATGCGCCTATTTGCGGCGTTTTCCGCCCGCTACTTCAAATATCCCGTCAAGTAGGAGGATTCCATGGGTCACGACGAGTTCGTCTTCCTCCTGATCGGTCTGAAATGGACCGTGCTTCTGTCCGCCGTCGGCTTTGTCTGCGGCTGCATTGCCGGGCTCGGCGTCGCTCTCGCCCGCGTCTCGGGCAACCCGCTCTTGGAACGCCTGACCGCCGGCTATATCGCCGTCTTCCAGGGAACACCGCTTCTGATGCAGCTTTTCGTGGTCTATTACGGCCTGGCCCTGCTCGGGCTGATGCTCGATGCCTGGGTGGCCGTCGCGATCGGCCTGACGCTGCATGCCAGCGCCTATCTCGGCGAGATCTGGCGCGGATCGATCGAAGCGGTTCCGCGCGGCCAGACGGAAGCGGCAAAGGCGCTCAGCCTCAGATACGTCTCCCGCATGAGGGATGTCATCCTGCCGCAGGCGCTGCGCATCTCGCTGCCTGCGACGATAGGCTTCCTGGTGCAGCTGATCAAAGGCACTTCGCTTGCCTCGATCGTCGGCTTCACCGAGCTGACGCGGGCCGGCAACATCATCTCCAACCAGATTTTCCAACCGCTGACGGTCTTCGGCGTCGTCGGCATCCTGTACTTCCTGATGTGCTGCCCGCTGACGATCCTTGGCGCGCGCCTCGAGCGAAAGTTTGCCGCTTCCGCGCGCTGATCCTCATCCCCTTGTTCTTCGATGCGGCCTTGCCCGCCAATTGTGGAGTTCTACCGATGACCAGCCCCATTCCCGCCCAGGCCGCGGAAACCATGATCACCATGGCGCAGGTGGAAAAGTGGTACGGCTCGTTTCAAGCCCTTCACGACATCAACATGACGGTGCGCAGCGGCGAGAGGATCGTCCTGTGCGGGCCTTCCGGCAGCGGAAAATCGACGCTCATCCGCTGTATCAACCATCTCGAGACCTACCAGAAGGGCGAGATCCGGGTTGGCGGCATCGTTCTCAGCGACCAGGCCAAGACCATCGACGCCATCCGCCGGGAGGTCGGCATGGTCTTCCAGCAGTTCAATCTGTTTCCGCATCTGACCGTGCTGCAGAACTGCATGCTGGCGCCGATGAAGGCGATCGGCGTCGGCAGGGCGGAGGCCGAGGACCGGGCGCGCGGGCTGCTTGAGCGGGTCAAGATCCTGGAACAGGCCGACAAATATCCGGTCCAGCTCTCGGGAGGCCAGCAGCAGCGCGTCGCCATCGCGCGCGCGCTCTGCATGCGGCCGAAAGTGATGCTGTTCGATGAGCCGACCTCGGCGCTCGACCCGGAGATGGTCAAGGAGGTGCTGGATACGATGATCGCGCTGGCCGACGAGGGCATGACGATGATCTGCGTCACCCACGAGATGGGCTTTGCCCGCCAGGTCGCCGATCGGGTGATCTTTATGGCGAGCGGCGCGATCGTCGAGGAAGCCCCGCCCACCGAATTCTTCACAAACCCACGGCACGAGCGAACCAGAAAGTTTCTCGGAGAAATCCTGCGGAAATAAGCCGTTTCAAGGCCGACACCTCGTCAAATTCTGGAGCCGATGATGAAGCCATTGAAGATTGCAGTCATGGGAGCCGGCCTGATCGGCAGACGCCATGCCGAGCGCGTGATCTCCGAGCCCGGAACGCTTCTCTCCGCCTTGATCGATCCGTCCCCAGTCGGTCGCGATTTCGCCGGCAATGCCGGCATCCAATGGTACCCGTCGTTCCAGGACATCGGCCCCGAGGACAGGCCCGACGGCGTCATCGTGGCAACGCCGAACCAGCTTCACGTCGAGAATGCGATGGAGATTATCGCCGCCGGCATTCCCGTCCTCATCGAAAAACCGATCGCCGACGACGTCGACGCTGCCGCAGCGCTCGTGATCGCCGGCGAAAGCGCAGGGATACCGCTCCTCGTCGGTCATCATCGTCGCCACAACCCGATGATCCAGGTGGCCAAACAGATCGTCGACAGCGGCAGGCTTGGGCGGATCGTCACGGTGCACGGCACCTTCTGGGTCGCCAAGCCGGACGACTATTTCGACATCCCCTGGCGGCGGGAAGCCGGCGCCGGCCCGATCTTCGTCAACCTGATCCATGATGTCGACCTGTTCCGATTTCTGTTCGGTGAGGTCGAGGCCGTGCATGCGATGGAATCGCACGCCGTGCGCCACCACGCCGTCGAGGATACATCAGTCGTCGCATTGCGGTTCGCAAACGGCGTTCTCGCCACGCTGACCGGCAGCGATGCGGTGGCCGCACCCTGGAGCTGGGAGGCGACGACGGGCGAGAATCCTGCATTTCCCCGCTATGCCGGACATTGCTACCAGATCGGCGGCACGAAGGGTTCGCTCGGCATTCCCGATCTGACGCTTTGGACAGCGACGGCGAAACCGGATTGGCTGGAGCCGCTTGCCGAAGAGCGCGTGGCTTACGAAGCCGCCGATCCGCTTTGCCGTCAGCTCAGCCATTTTTGCGATGTCATTCGCGGCGAAGCAGCACCTCTCGTGAGCGGGCGGGAGGGCCTTGCCACCCTCAGGGTCGTCGAAGCGATCAAGAGATCGGCGCGCTCGGGGCAGATGATCCACCTCTCTGACGCCGGCGCCTCTGCCGATCCCCAGAAAGTCTAGCCACATGATCACCGGGACGACCAAACTCATCGCCCACCTCGGCTACCCCACCGAGTCCTTCAAGGCGCCTCTGATCTACAATCCCTATTTCGAGAAGAACGGCATCGATGCGGTCGTCGTGCCGATGGGCTGCAGGCCGGAAGACTATCCGGCGTTCCTGAAGCTTGTCTTCCGGCTCTCCAATATTCACGGCGCGCTCATCACCATGCCGCACAAGATTGCGACGATGGCACTGCTCGACGAAGCCTCGACCAACGCCAAAGTCGCGGGCTCGTGCAATGCGGTGCGTCTCGATCCGAACGGCAGGCTGATCGGCGACATGTTCGATGGCGAGGGCTTTGTGCGGGGAGTTCTGCGCAAGGGCAAAAAAGTCGAAGGGGCAAATGCGCTGGTCGTCGGCGCCGGCGGCGTCGGCTCGGCGATCGCGGCATCCCTAGCGAAGGCGGGCGTCGCCCATCTGGCGATCGTCGACGCCAACGAGGCGACCGCGGCGGCGCTGCTCGACCGGTTGAAGACATATTACCCCCACCTCCACGTCACGATCGGCTCTCTCGACCCGACGGGCTTCGACATCGTCGTCAACGCGACACCGCTTGGAATGCGGCGGGGTGACCCACTGCCGATCGATGTCGACCGCATCTCCCCATCGACCTTCGTCGGCGAGGTGGTGTTGAGCAAGGAGATCACCCCTTTCCTCGAGGCGGCCCGGGCGCGCGGCTGCACCTTTCAGGTCGGCACGGATATGCTGTTCGAACAAATCCCCGCCTATCTTGAATTCTTCGAATTCCCGACAACGACGGCCGACAATCTGCGGGCCATCGCCAAGCTCGGTTGATGCCCGTTTCGCGCGGCTTTAGGCAGTTCCGAGCCGCTTGATATTGCCTGTCAGTTCCCCCGCCAGCCGCAGCGAAGCGGCGGTCGCCATCGTCATTTGCGGCAGCAGCAGCCATTCGAGCGTCCAGGCGGCACCCGAGCGTTCCTGTTCATGGACGAGGGACTGGTGGATGCCCGACAGCGCCGTGGCGTTGAAGCGGGCGAGCGCGACCAGGGTTTCGGCGGCGACCGGGTTCTGCTTGTGCGCCATCGCCGACGAGGTGCCGCCGCCTGCGATTTCGATTTCGCCGCCGGCCTGGGCAAGCAGAGCGATATCCTGGCCGATCTTGCCGAGGCTGCCGGAGATCGAGACAAACAGGCCGGCGATATCGGCGATCGGCAGACGCCCGCTCTGCCATTGCCTGCAATCGGTCAGGCCAAGTTCCTGGGCGAGCGCGGCGCGGATGGCCGGGCCTTGCGGTCCGAGCTTGTCGAGGGTGCCGGCGGCGCCGCCGAACTGGACGGGGAAGCTCTGCTCGGTCAGCCGGTCGCGATAGATCTCCAATGGCGCGCGCCACGCAGTGAGGCGGTCGCTGACGGAAATCGGGATGGCTGACTGCATGCGGGTATGACCCATCAGCCGGTTGCGGCCGAACCGGCGATCGAGCCCATCGAGCCCGGCGACGATGGCGGAAAGCCGGCCGGCAAACAGGAAAACCACCGCCTTCAAGCGGATCATCAGGCTGGTGTCGATCACATCCTGGCTGGTGGCGCCGAGATGCAGGCTTTTGGCCGCTTCCTCGCCGACTTTGGCGCGCAGCTGCTTGATAAGCTCTGGAACGAGGACGCCGTCCCTTGCCGTTGCCGCACGCAGACGATGCAGATCGGCGGAGAAGGCGGCGCAGATTTCGGCGATCCGCCTTGCGGCTTCGGCGGGGATCAGGCCATGCGCGGCTTCGGCCCTCGCCAACGCAGCCTCGATGAAGAGCATGGCACGGATGTCGGCCTCGGCGGAGAAATAGGGCGCGATTTCATCGTCGCCGAGCAGGCCGGAGAGGAAGGGGTGGTCGAAGGGCGATGCGGTCATGGGTTGCTCGTTCGTGGTCGTGGCCCCCTCATCCGGCTGCCGCCACCTTCTCCCCGAGGGGAGAAGGGATTTGAAGGCAGCGCCGGCGCCTATGGGCTGTCATCTCGTATGGCACATCCCCTCTCCCCTCGGGGAGAGGGAAGGGTGAGGGGGCTACGGGCGCCGGGCTCTCCGTACAAGCCGCTGGCCAGCCCCTCAAATATCCAAAAACACCGTCTCGTTGGCACCCTGCAGATAGATGTCGAAATGGCAGGTGGCGCCGTCGCGGGTGGCGATCACGGTGGCGACCCGCTCGCGATGTTCGATGCGCTGAAGCAGCGGGTCGGCGGCGTTGGCTTCCGTCTCCTCCGGGAAGTACATGCGCGTATGCAGGCCGATATTGATGCCGCGGGCGACGATCCAAAAGGTGATGTGCGGGGCTTGTCTGCGGCCGTCCTTGAAGGGGACGCGGCCGGGCTTGATGGTTTCGAAGCTGTAGACGCCGTCTTCAGCGCGGGTTGGGCAGCGGCCCCAGCCGGTAAAATTGGGATCGGCGGCGCCGCGCATTTCCGAGGGGCTATTATAGAGGCCGGCGCTGTCGGCCTGCCAGATCTCGACGACGGCATCGCGCACCAAGGCGCCGGCGCCGTCGAGAATGCGGCCGGTGACGGTGATGCGTTCGCCGAGCGTCTTGTCGTTGACCATCGCCGTGCCGAGATCGCTGTCGTAGACACCCGTTATGTCGCAGAAATTCGGCGTCAGGCCGATATGGACATAAGGCCCTGCCGTCTGCGACGGGGTTTCCTTGAGATAACCGAGCTGCTGCATGGTCAATTGCCCTCCAGCCTGTTTTCGAACATCGTCGAGCGGCGGCCGCGCAGCACGATATCGAATTTATAGGCGCGTGAATCCATCGGGATGGTGTTGCCCCAGTCGAGCGGCGCGATCAGCTGTTCGATCGCCGCCTTGTCGGGGATGGTGCCGACGATCGGACATTTCCAGATCATCGGATCGCCCTCGAAATACATCTGGGTGATCAGGCGCTGGGCAAAGCCGTGGCCGAAAACCGAGAAGTGAATATGCGCCGGGCGCCAGTCGTTGATCCCATTCGGCCAGGGATAGGCGCCGGGCCGCACCGTGCGGAAATGGTAGCGGCCTTCCTCATCGGTGACGGCACGGCCGCAGCCGCCGAAATTCGGATCGATCGCCGCCAGATAGCTTTCCTTCTTGTGGCGGTAGCGCCCGCCGGCATTGGCCTGCCAGAATTCGACCAAGGCGCCCGCAACCGGCTTGGCGCGCTCGTCGAGCACCCGTCCATGGACGATGATGCGCTCGCCGATGGCGCTTTCGCCGGGCCGCGCATAATTCAGGATCAGGTCGTTGTCGAGCTCACCAATCATCGAATGGCCGAAGACCGGGCCCGTCGTTTCGGAGATCGTGCCGTCGAGCGAGAGCAGCGCGCGCTGGGGCGCGCGCAGCACGGAGGTTTTGTAGCCGGGGGTCAGCGCCGGCGCGTGCCAAGCACGGTCGCGGGCGAAGAAGGCGCCGGTCTCCGGCTTGCGGTTCGGTAGTTCGGACATTTCTCCCCCTCAGGCCGCCTTTTCGGCGTCCATTTGTGCAAAGGTCTGTTTGGCGATCTTGATTGCATGATTGGCGGCGGGAACGCCGGCATAGATCGCCACATGCAAGAGTGCCTCGCAGACATCCTCGCGGCTCGCACCTGTGTTGGCGGTGGCGCGCACATGCATGGCGACCTCGTCGTCCTGGCCGAGAGCAGCGAGCAGGGCGATGGTCACGATCGAGCGCTCGCGCTTGCTCAGCGCCGGCCGCGACCAGACATGGCCCCAGGCGGCTTCGGTGATCAGCTCCTGGAAGGGGCGGTCGAATTCGGTCGCCGCAGCGGCCGCGCGGTCGACATGGGCGTCGCCGAGCACGGCGCGGCGGGTCGCCATGCCCTGCCGGTAGCGCTCGGAGGAGGCGGTCTCGTTCATCGGTTGGTTTCTCCAGGCGCAAGAGTTGTCAGGAAGGCGCGGATGATCGCCGTCAGCGCTTCCGGCTGCTCGACGCAGGGAATGTGGGCGCAGTCTGGGATGACCTCGTAGCGGGCACCGGGGATCAGCTTTGCTGTGGAAAGCACGAGATCGGGCGGCGTCGAGCCGTCCTGATCGCCGACGATGCAGATCGTCGGCACTGCGATCCTCTTTGCCGCTTCGGTGAAATCGGCATCGCGGATCGCTTCGCAGGCGGCGATATAACCTTCGACCGGCTGGCGCGTCAGCATGTTGCAATAGCCTGAATAGGCGGTGTTTTCGGGCCGGCGGAAGGCAGGCGTGAACCAGCGCTCCATGATGGCGTCGACGATGCTGCCGATGCCGTTTTTCTCGACCGCGGCGATGCGGGCATTCCAGCTTTCCGCCGTGCCGATCTTGTGGGCGGTGTCGCTGAGGATGAGGGCGCCGACGAGATCCGGCCGGCGCTGATAGAGCGACTGGGCGATGAGGCCGCCGACGGAGAGGCCCAAGATGACGGCGTCCTTGACCGAAAGCAGATCGAGCAGGCCGGCGAGATCGGTCGCATGATCCTCGATCGACGAGGGGAGCTGGCCGACATCGGAAAGCCCGTGGCCGCGCTTGTCGTAAAGCAGGATGGCGTAATCCCCGGCAAGCCGCACGACGACATCGCGCCAGATGCGGAAATCCGTGCCGAGCGAATTGACAAAAACGATCACCGGCCGGTCGGCGGGCGCGCCGATGACCTGATAGTGGATCGTTACGTCGTTTATGCGGGCGAACTGCACGTCAATCTCCTCAATTCAGCCGGGGCGGCCCCTCATCCGGCTGCCGCCACCTTCTCCCCGGCGCGGGGAGAAGGAGATATGCCGCACCGTCTCCGTCAACCTCAACGCCACGTTTGGCACGTCCCCTCGCCCCGCTTGCGGGGAGAGGGTTAGGGTGAGGGGCATTGGCGCCCTCCGTCATCCTCGGGTTTGACCCGAGCATCCACGCGACACCCACCGGCAGCCGCGGCATGGATCCTCGGGTCAAGCCCGAGGATGACGGAATGCGGGGGTCGCTTCTTGCCAAGCTCGCCTTTGAAGCCCATCCAACCGCACATACTCCTAATCGCAAAACTGACCGGTTGATCAGGTTAAGTAAAATGATATTTATAGGCCTTTCGATAACCCTGGAGTTATGTGAACGATGATCGACAGCCGCGTCAAGTTTCGCCACCTGCAGACCTTTGTCGAGGTGGCGCGGCAGAAGAGCGTCATGAAGGCGGCCGAATTGCTGCATGTCAGCCAGCCGGCGGTGACGAAGACGATCCGTGAGCTGGAGCAGGCGCTGGGTGTCGACGTCTTCGAACGTGACGGCCGCGGCATCAAGATTACCCGCTACGGCGAGGTCTTTCTGCGGCACGCCGGGGCGGCGCTGACGGCTTTGCGCCAGGGTCTCGATTCCGTCTCGCAGGAGCAATTCGCCGACGCGCCGCCGATCCGGATCGGCGCCCTGCCGACAGTGTCGTCGCGCATCATGCCGCGGGCGATGGAACTCTTCCTCAAAGAGCGGACCTGGAGCCGGGTGAAGATCGTCACCGGCGAGAACGCCGTGCTGCTGGAGCAGCTTCGTGTCGGCGATCTCGACATCGTCGTCGGCCGTCTGGCGGGGGCCGAGAAGATGGCGGGCTTTTCCTTCGAGCATCTTTATTCCGAGCAGGTGGTGTTTGCCGTGCGCGCCGGCCATCCGCTGCTCGACGGCGGCCAATCGCCCTTTGCCGGTTTCGGCGATTACACGGTGCTAATGCCGACGCGGGGGTCGATCATCCGGCCGGTGGTCGAAAATTTCCTCATCGCCAACGGCGTCTCCAGCCTGCCGAACCAGATCGAGACGGTGTCGGATTCCTTCGGCCGAGCCTTCCTGCGCTCGAGCGACGCGATCTGGATCATTTCCAACGGCGTGGTCGCCGATGACGTCGCCGACGGGCGGCTGGCGCTGCTGCCGGTCGATACCAGCGAGACTAGAGGGCCGGTCGGGCTGACGATGCGCGCCGATGCCGTACCGTCGGTGCCGCAATCGATCCTGATGCAGACGGTCCGCGAGGCGGCGGGCGAGTTGTCCTGAGCCTCGGCTCTTTAAATCTGCTTGTGAATTGCCCAGATTTGGACTATGTCTAATTCAAGACAGGAGGCTGTTATGCAGCATGCACGACACAGGGCGCAACGGGAAAGCCTGGAGCCGCAGCGGCTGGAAACCAGCCGGTTTGCAGCGGCGAACCGCAAAAGGCTGAGTGCACCGGCCTTGCGAACCTTCCTGGCGATCGCCGATCTTTGGGGCTTGAGCGAAGAGCAGCGTCTGCTCGTGCTCGGCTACCCCTCCCGGTCGACCTATCACAGCTGGGCCAAGCAGGCGCGTGAGCATGGGGCCTTCACGCTCGATGTCGATACGCTGACCCGGATCTCCGCCGTGCTCGGTATCCATCAGGCGCTCGGCGTGCTGTTTGCCGACGAACGCGCCGCCGTTGCCTGGCTGCGCATGCCGCATCAGGCGCCGGTTTTCGGCGGGTATCCGCCACTCGATATCGTGACCAACGGAACCCAGGACGGGTTGATGACCGTGCGCCGGTTTCTCGATGGCGCAAGAGGCGGTGTCTACATGCAGCCGAATAGGCTTGACGAGGCCTTCACACCTTACGAAGACGCGGACATCGTCTTCCGGTGAGCGCGCGTTTTGCCCAAGCGCCGCGTCCCTCCTACCGGCTCATCCCATCGCAATTTCCGCCGATCGGACTTTTCGATACGGTGACGCGGGCGGCCGATCTCGAAGCCGTAATGGACCTCGTCGGCTGGACCAATGATCGCCTCGTCGCCGATCGCATCCAGCGACTTCCCGAGGATGAATGGGTTTACGGCACGCCGAATGCCAGCATCGTGATGGCGGCGTTCCTGCACGTCGCTCCCGGCGGCATGCGCTTCAACGGCCCCGATCTCGGCGCCTGGTATGCCGCCGATGCTCTGACGACAGCCGCCGCCGAGGTCGGCCATCATTTGAGGCGAGAGGCAGTCGCCCGCAGCGTGGCGACGATGGCGCGCACCTATCGAAGCTATGCGGCCACGCTGATCGGCGACTATCTCGATATTCGCGGCGAGCAGACATTGCGGCCCCATGTCTATGACGGCGCGAGCTATGCGGCGTCGCAAGTGCTTGGTGAAGAGGTGCGATTGAGTGGCGGCGCCGGCATCCTCTATGACAGCGTCCGGCTGAGGGGTGGCGTCAACATCGCCGCGCATCGGCCGCGCAACATTCGCGATGTGCTGCAGGCCGACCACTTCGAAATCACCGTTTTCGCCGCCGACCGGCGCATCGATGTCAGGAAGCTCGCGGCCTAGATCACAACACGCTCCGCCCAGGCCTTTGCCGTCTTCGCCATCGTGGCGAGGTGATCGCCAGCGGAGAAGCCGGAGATTTTCTTGCGCGGCTTCAGGTCGTGGTCGCCGTCCTCGAGCCAGAGGATTTCGATCCGGTCAGAGAGATCGTAGCCCGGCACCTCGTCCCGCGTGCCGAATTCGTCGCGCGTTCCCTGGCAGATCAGCGCGGATGTTGTCAGCCCCTTGAGGTGAGCGGTGCGCAGTTTGGTCGGCTGGCCGGGCGGATGGAAGGGATAGCCGAGGCAGAGCAGGCCGGCGATCTTGCCCCTGCCATGGAGATCGTCGGCGATCATGCTGGCGACCCGGCCGCCCATCGACTTGCCGCCGATGATCAGCGGGCCGCTGACGCCGAGTTCGGCAATCGCCGCTTCATATTCGGGATTGAGCGTTTCGGCCCGCGGCGGCGGCTTGCGGGCTCCGGTACGGCGGGCGGCCATATAGGCGAATTCAAACCTGATTACCCTGAAGCCGACGCCGGCAAGCGCTTCCGCCGCTGCTGTCATCGACGCCGAATCCATCGGCGCGCCGGCGCCATGGGCCAATAGGATGGTGAAGCGCGCATCCTGCGGCCCCTGGAGCAGAAATCTGTCGAGCATCGGCAATCCTCCATAGCGTCATCGGAACCATCTCTACGGCCGCGACTTCTTGCCTGAAAGGAGACAGACAATGTCGACGAATGACGAAAACGTAAAGCCTGAGCAGCGCCGCCCCAACGATGTCAGCACTGTTCCCGACAAGCCGGAGCCTGCCGATGCAGAATCGCTGGCGCCACCGACGGTGCAGCCGGCTGGGGCGGCCGACAAAAGCGAACGGCCGGTCGTCAACCCCGTAACCGGCGTCGCTTTTTAGGGATCGCAAAATTATGATGCCGATCGGCCCTTGAAACCGCGGCGGAGAGGGCGCATATACCAGCCCTGCCTGAAAAATGGATGCGTGGGTATCGACGTCGTCGAACCCTTTGCTGTCCGACAGGATAAGGGCGCTCCCCGCAAGGGTCGAGCGCCCTTTTTGCTTTTCAGACATGCGTTCGCGGAAGCGTTTGTGTCGATCCGGGCGACCGTGACGAACTCCCACCATACTCTATATAGCACTTCGGAATCCCGAAATTGGTTGGCGCATTGAAATCATTGCCTGTTTTCCGCAGTGCCTCCGTGAAAAGCCCGGCGGATTTCGGAATCCCGAAGCGGCAGTCCTTCGGGATTCCGAAGTGGGATTTTTTCTTGCCGCCGTTTTTTCGCCGGCGCTGTCGATTTTCGCATTCGCCGATCGTCATCCTAAAGATGTGCTGCAATCGTGCGGCAACAGAAGGAGGAAATGTCATGGATCATCAGCATCTCGTCCCCGCCGCTGTGCTTGCGGCAAAGAACGGCGTCCGCTTTCCCAATGAGAGCCAGGAATATCGCAGCGCCCGCGACGCGCTGCTCGCCGAAGAGATCGAATTGCGCCGCCATATCGAACGTGTGGCCGTCCAGCGCCGGGCGCTGCCGCCGGGCGGCGAGGTGAAGAAAGACTACCGTTTCGAAGGCGTCGACGGGCCGATCGGTTTCAGCGAACTCTTCGCCGACAAGGAAACGCTGGTCGTCTACAGCTATATGTTCGGGCCGCAGCGGGAGCGCCCGTGCCCGATGTGCACCTCGCTGCTGTCGGCCTGGGACGGCGAGGTGCCTGATATGCTGCAGCGCGTCGGGCTTGCCGTCGTCGCCCGCTCGCCGCTCGAACGGCTGCTCGCCTTCAAGAAGGAACGCGGCTGGCATCACCTGCCGCTTTATTCCGACACGACGGATGAATACAGCCGCGACTATCACGCCATCGGCAAAGACGGCAGCGATGACGCCGCTTTCAACGTCTTCACCCGGCGCGACGGCACCATCCGCCATTTCTGGAGCGGAGAGATGGGCGTCGTGACGGCCGACCCCGGCGAGGATCCGCGCGGCGCGCCCGATCTGATGCCGCTCTGGACCGTGCTCGATTCAACGCCGGAAGGCCGGGCGCCGGATTGGTATCCGAAGCTGTCCTATTGAGGTCGTGGGCCGTCAACCAGTGGAGCGGTTTCTCGACGTTTCGATCCATTCGAGATTGGCGACCGAAGCCTCCGGCAGCGGTGACGGATCGACCTCGTAGACATAGCCGGCGAGCATGTCGGCGGCGCGTTCGGCTGCCTTGATCTTCGCCTCGGTTTCCGCGACCGCCTTGCCAATCGCTTCGATGCGGGCGCGGAACATGTGAGCGAGCACATCGCGGCCGGACTGTTTTTCGAGCCGTTCCAGATGCAGGCCGATGCGCGAGGCGTGGCGTTCCAGCTCGCTCTTGCTGAACCGCGCCTTGCGCAGTTCCTCGGAAAGGCTTTCCTGCATGACGGCGACGGGATCGAAACTTCCGGGCACGCGCTCGTCGAGCACGGCGTCGGTGACGAGCTTTTCGATCATGACGAGCGCCTGCAACTCGGCGGCGTCGGCGAGTTCGACGTCATAGCCGGTATCGTCATAAACCTTGCGGCGGACGGGATCGAGAAGCAGCCCATAGGCTTTCTGCAACTTGTCGAAAGCCTCTGTATCCCCGCCCGAATCGGGGTGGGCGACCTTGGCCAGACGCCGATAGGCGGCCTTCAGCTGCGCTTCGTTCGCATCGCGTTCAACGCCGAGAATATCGTATGGATCCGTCACGCCTGCTCCCCTGCTGCCCCTGGGTATCGCGGGCAGTCTAGGTCTTCTTCTGCATCAGAAAGGCGAAGTTTAGACCGAAAGCAGGAATGACGTCCATGGCCCGAAATAGCAACGGTTCACGCGAATACCCGGGCCGTTTTTCGATTGTCCATTTTTTTCAAGCTGTTGGACCAAGATCAGCCGGCGGCGATCGAAGCGACATAACATGTCGCGTCACCATCGATTTTGAGTTCGGTTCCCGCCGCATCCGTCATCAGCAGCGCGTCGCCGACCGCAAGCCTGCCGGTCTCGTCGCCCTGCCGGAACGACAGGCTGCCGCGGTGGCAGAGCAACAAGCATGTCGACGCCGTCAGCGGCAGGGTCCTGCCGCCATCGATTTCGAGCCGCACCAGCGTGTGAACAAGCCCCGCGCGGCGGGTCATGACATTGAGATCGGTGATCGCGCCGTCCTGGAGGCTGGCCGCGACCGGGATATCCGCCGGGAAGGCGAGGGGATCGCTCGCCGTCGTCAGCAGCGCCGGCGCCCTGCCTTTGATGTCGAGCGTCATGCCGTTGCCGTTAAGGATCGCCAGCGTGCGGTCGATGCCGGGAAAGATCGAGAACGGCCCGTCCGTTGCAACAGTCGCCATGCTGACGCGCCAGTCGAAGCCGGCAAGGCCGGCATCTTCGGGCGAAACGGCGATCTCCACCGTTTCGCCGCCACCGTTTTTCCACGGCATGCGCTTGTGGTCGCCGGCGCGCAGGATCCGCATGAGGCTCAGTTCCCGAGAATGCCGGGCAGGCGCAGGCCCTTGTCCCTCGCGCAGTCGAGGGCGATGTCGTAGCCGGCATCGGCGTGGCGCATGACGCCGGTCGCCGGATCGTTCCAGAGCACCCGCTCGAGGCGCTTGGCCGCATCGTCGGTGCCATCGGCGCAGATGACGACGCCCGAATGCTGGGAGAAGCCCATGCCGACGCCGCCGCCATGATGCAGCGATACCCAGGTGGCGCCCGAGGCGGTGTTGAGCAGCGCGTTCAGCAGCGGCCAGTCGGAGACGGCGTCCGAGCCGTCCTTCATGGCTTCGGTTTCGCGGTTCGGCGAGGCGACGGAACCGGAATCGAGGTGGTCGCGGCCGATGACGATCGGGGCGGAAAGCTCGCCATTCCTGACCATTTCATTGAAGGCCAGAGCCAGGCGGTGGCGGTCGCCGAGGCCGACCCAGCAGATGCGCGCCGGCAGGCCCTGGAAGGCGATGCGCTCTCTGGCCATGTCGAGCCAGTTGTGCAGGTGGGTATTGCCGGGGGTCAGTTCCCTCACCTTGGCATCGGTCTTGTAGATATCCTCCGGGTCGCCCGACAAGGCGGCCCAGCGGAAGGGGCCGATGCCGCGGCAGAACAGCGGTCTTATATAGGCCGGCACGAAGCCCGGGAAGGCGAAGGCGTTTTCCAGGCCTTCTTCCTTGGCTACCTGGCGGATGTTGTTGCCGTAGTCGAGTGTCGGAATACCGGCGTTCCAGAAGGCGATCATCGCCTCGACATGCTCGCGCATCGAGGCGCGCGCCGCTTTTTCCACGGCCTTCGGATCGCTCTCGCGCTTGGCCTTCCATTCGGCCATCGTCCAGCCCTTCGGCAGGTAGCCGTTGATCGGGTCATGCGCCGAGGTCTGGTCGGTGACCATGTCGGGGCGGATGCCGCGGCGGACCATTTCCGGCAGGATTTCGGCGGCATTGCCGAGCAGGCCGACGGACTTGGCTTCGCCTGATTTGGTCCAGCGGTCGATCATCTCGAGCGCCTCATCAAGCGTCTCGGCCTTGGCGTCGAGATAGCGGGTGCGCAGGCGGAAATCGATCGAGTCAGGATTGCACTCGACGGCGAGGCAGCAGGCGCCGGCCATGACGGCGGCGAGCGGCTGGGCGCCGCCCATGCCGCCGAGGCCGCCAGTCAGGATCCACTTGCCCTTGAGGTTACCGCCATAATGCTGGCGGCCGGCCTCGACGAAGGTCTCGTAGGTGCCCTGCACGATGCCCTGCGTGCCGATATAGATCCACGAGCCGGCCGTCATCTGGCCGTACATGGCAAGGCCCTTCTTATCCAGCTCGTTGAAATGATCCCAGGTCGCCCAATGCGGCACGAGGTTGGAATTTGCGATCAGCACGCGCGGCGCATCCTTGTGGGTGCGGAAGACGCCGACCGGCTTGCCGGATTGGACGAGCAGCGTTTCTTCTTCCGTCAGCGTCTTCAGCGTCGCGACGATGCGGTCGAAGTCCTCCCAGGTGCGGGCAGCGCGGCCGATGCCGCCATAGACGACGAGCTCGTTCGGATTTTCCGCCACGTCGGGATCGAGATTGTTCATCAGCATGCGCAGCGGCGCTTCGGTCATCCAGCTCTTGGCATTGAGCTCGTTGCCGCGGGGCGCATGGATTTCGCGGATATTGTGGCGTGGATTGCTCATGGCGGTTCCCCTGTCGAGTGATCGTTATCGTTTCAGGCCTGGCGCGATCTGTTCGATGCGCACCAGAATGTCTTTGAGATGGACGCGAAGCCTGTCCGCTTTCGCGGTATCGTAGGCAAAGGGTGGTGCTTCGGCCTGCAGATGGGTCGATTGCGCAAGCTCCATCTGGATCGCATGCACGCCGGTCTCCGGCCTGCCATAATGGCGCGTCGTCCAGCCGCCCTTGAAGCGGCCGTTGAGCACGCTGTCGTAGCCTTCCGCGGCTTCGACGACGGTGAGCGTCGCCTGCTCGATGGCGCCGTCGCAGGTCTTGCCCATATCGGTGCCGATGTTGAAATCCGGCAGCTTGCCTTCGAAGAGGAAGGGAATGTGCGAGCGGATCGAGTGGCAATCATAGAGGATCGCCACGCCATGCATTGCTCTGACGCGCTCGATCTCGGCGGCAAGAGCGGCGTGGTAGGGCGCATGAAAATCCCGCAGCCGGGCGGCGATATCGGCCTCGTCGGGCGCCTGCCCATCCTTCCAGATCGCCTTGCCGTCGAAATCCGTCTCGGGAACGAGGCCGGTGGTGTTCTGGCCGGGATAGAGGCTGACGCCCTCTGGATCGCGGTTGGCGTCGATCACATAGCGGTGGAAGGTGGCGCGCACGGTCGTGACATCATTGAGCAGCCCGTCATAGAGCTCGTGGATGTGCCAGTCGGTATCGGCGAGAATCCGGCCGTTGTCGTTGAGGCGGTCGTAGATCTCGGGCGGGACCTCGGTGCCGGTATGGGGGAAAGCGAGGATGACGGGGGAGGTGCCCCGATGGATTTCGAAGACGGGATTGGTCATGGCAAAAACCCCTCCCCAACCCCTCCCCACAAGGGGGAGAAGCTAGAGCCAGCCGCATGGTCTGCGTTCAAGATTGAATGCAGCCGGGGCCGCAGGTTAAGCCCCTCCCCATTGTGGGGAGGGGTTGGGGAGGGGACTTTCTTCTTCACAATCATTTCAACCCTCCAAAACCGGCAGAATGCCATTCGAAACCGAAGCATTCAGTGCGCCCGTCGCCACCAGCTCGGCCGCCGCGGCGAGGTCGTTCGCCATATAGCGGTCGCTGTCGAGGCTCGGCACCTGGCTGCGGATTGCGGCGATCGCCTTCAAAAGCTCCGGGCTGGTGGCAAGCGGCGCGCGCAGCTCGACCCCTTGCGCAGCGGTCAGCGCCTCGATGCCGATGATGCCGAACAGGTTCTCGGTCATGCCGAGCAGGCGCCGGGCACCGTGGCAAGCCATCGAGACATGGTCTTCCTGATTGGCCGAGGTCGGGGTCGAATCGACCGAGGCCGGGTGCGACATTTGCTTGTTCTCCGACATCAGCGCCGCCGAGGTGACCTCGGCAATCATCAGGCCGGAGTTCAGGCCTGGCTTTTTGGCGAGGAAGGCCGGCAGGCCGTAGGAAAGTACCGGATCGACCAGCAGCGCGATGCGTCGCTGCGAGATCGCGCCGATCTCGCAGACGGCAAGGGCTATCTGATCGGCGGCGAAGGCGACGGGTTCGGCGTGGAAGTTGCCACCGGAGACAACCGAGTTGTCCGACAGCACCAGCGGATTGTCGGTGACGGCATTGGCCTCGATTTCAAGGGTGCGGGCGACCGAACGCAAGAGGTCGAGGCAGGCGCCGTCCACCTGCGGCTGGCACCGGATGCAATAGGGATCCTGTACGCGCTCGTCGCCCTCGATATGGCTCTGGCGGATGACGGAGTTTTCGAGCAGGCCGCGAAGCGCGGCTGCGGTATCGATCTGGCCCTTGTGGCCGCGCAACGTGTGGATATCGGCGTGGAAGGGCGCCGAGGACCCCATGGCTGCGTCGGTCGACATGGCGCCGGTGATGAGCGCCGACTGCGCGGCGCGATGGGCGCGGAAGAGGCCAGCGAGCGCCAGCGCCGTCGAGGTCTGTGTGCCGTTGATCAGCGCCAGGCCTTCCTTGGCGGCGAGCACGATAGGTTTCAGTCCGGCCTTTTCCAGGGCCACTGCACCGGAAAGTCGTTCGCCGGCGAAGAAGGCTTCGGCCTCGCCCATCATCACCGCCGCCATATGGGCGAGCGGGGCAAGATCGCCGGAGGCGCCGACCGAGCCCTTTTCCGGGATCAGCGGAATAACGCCCGTATCCAGCATGCCTTCGATCAGCCGCACCAGCTGCAGCCGGACGCCGGAGGCGCCGCGCCCGAGCGAAACAAGCTTCAGCGCCATGATCAGCCGGACGATATTTTCCGGAAGCGGCGCGCCGACGCCGCAGCAATGCGACAGGATGAGATTGCGCTGCAGCGTGGCGACGTCGGCGCTGTCGATCTTGATCGAGGCGAGTTTGCCGAAGCCGGTATTGATGCCGTAAACCGGCGCATTGCCGGCGGCGATCTCGGCGATGCGGGCGGCGGCCTTGGCGATGCCGGCATCGAAGGCGGGATCGAGCCTGGCCGGCGCACCGGTCCAATAGATGGTCTCGAGATCCTTGAGCGAGACGGAGCCCGGGTGGAGCGTGATGGTCATCGACCGTTCCTTTCGCCCTTGAAGACGCGTGCGTGAAGCGGATTGAAGCCGATGCGGTAGACGAGCTCGGCAAGGCTCTCGATATTCCAGACGGCGAGATCGGCGGATTTGCCGGCTTCGAGCGTGCCGGTCTCGCCGATAAGGCCGAGCGCACGGGCGCCTTCGCGGGTGGCGCCGGCGATGCATTCCTCGACGGTGAGGCCGAACAGCGTTGCCGACATGTTCATGGTCAGCAGCATCGAGGTGAGCGGCGAGGTGCCGGGATTGCAGTCGGTGGCGATCGCGAGCGGCACGCCCGCCCGGCGCAACGCTTCCACCGGCGGCTTCTGTTTTTCATGGATGGCATAGAAGGCGCCGGGCAGGAGCACGGCGACGGTGCCGGCCGCGGCCATTGCGGCAACGCCCTCCTCGTCGAGATATTCCAGATGATCACAGGACAGCGCGCCATAGGCGGCAGCCAGCTTGGCGCCGCCGAGATTGGAGAGCTGCTCGGCATGCAGCTTGACCGGCAGGCCGAGCGTTTTGGCCTTGTCGAAGACGCGGGCGATCTCGACTGTCGAAAAAGCGATGCCTTCGCAGAAGCCGTCGACGGCATCGGCAAGGCCGAGGTTGTACATGTCGTCGAGGCCAGGCAGCACGACATCGTCGAGATAGTCGCCGTTGCGGCCCTTGTATTCCACCGGCGTCGCATGCGCACCGAGATAGGTGGTGGCAACGCGCACCGGCCTGATATGGCTGAGCAGGCGGGCGCTCTGCAGCATCTTCACTTCGCCGGTCCGGTTGAGGCCATAGCCGGATTTGATCTCGACAGTGGTCACGCCTTCGGCAAGCAGCGTATCGAGCCGCGGCAGTGCTTCGGCGACGAGTTCCTCGACCGACAGCGCATTGGTCGCCTGAACCGAGGAGACGATGCCGCCACCGGCCCGCGCGATCTCTTCGTAGGTCGCGCCTTCAAGGCGCATCTCGAATTCTCGAGCGCGATTGCCGCCGTGAACGATATGGGTGTGGCAGTCGACGAGGCCTGGTGTCACCCAGCGGCCTTCGAGATCGACGATGTCGGAGCGTTCGATAGCCGATGCCGGCAGCTCGCTTTCGGCGCCTGAGAAGGCGATGCGGCCGTTTTCGATCAGAACGGCGCCCTTTTCGACGATGCCGAGCCCGGCTTTGTCAGGCGCGAGCGTCGCCAGGCGCGCATTGCGCCACAGCGCCGGCCTGACCTCGGCGGATGCGGTTCCTTCAGAAAAATTGTTCCCGGTCATCAGCTTTGCGCCTTTCCTTATGCTGAAACATGTATATACATAATAAGCAGGTGACAAGAGAAATTTTGCGCGCTCTTCTGGAAAAGAAAGATCGGCGGCGCGGCAGAAGGGAGAAAAGGCCATGACCGTACTTCACGCGAGGACTGCTCTGACGCCGCAAGGCTGGCAGAAGGACCTGCGGCTGACGCTCGAGGCCGGGCGCATCGCCCGGCTCGAGGTGGGCGTTGCCTCCGCGCCCGGTGATGAGCGCCATGCTCTGATCGTTCCGGCCATCGGCAACCTGCACAGCCACGCCTTCCAGCGGGCGATGGCCGGTCTTGCCGAAGTGCGCGGCCCGGCAAACGACAGCTTCTGGAGCTGGCGCACGGTCATGTACAAGTTCGCTTTGGCGATGACGCCTGAACATGTCGAGGCGGTTGCCGCCAAGCTTTATGCGGAGATGCTTGAGGCTGGCTTTTCCCGCGTCGGCGAATTCCATTATCTCCATCACGACAGGGATGGCGGCACCTATGCCAATATCGCCGAGCTTGCCGAACGTATCGGTGCGGCAAGCGAAGAGACCGGGATCGGTCTGACCCTCCTGCCGGTCTTCTACGCCCATTCCGGTTTCGGCGGCGCTCAGCCGATCGACGGCCAGCGGCGTTTCATCAATTCGCTCGAAAGCTTCGAAAGGCTGATGGAGGGATGTCGGGCAGTGACTGGCCGGCTCGACGGCGCCGAACTCGGACTTGCGCCGCACAGCCTGCGCGCCGCAACACCGGAGCAATTGGCGAAGCTCGTGCCGATGGCGGGCGATGGCCCGATCCATATTCATGTCGCCGAGCAGGTGAAGGAGGTCGAGGACTGCGTCGCCTGGTCGGGCGCGCGGCCGGTGCAATGGCTGCTCGATCATATGCCAGTGGATGAGCGCTGGTGCCTGATCCATGCGACTCACATGACCGAGGACGAGACGCGGCGTATGGCGAATAGCGGCGCGATCGCCGGCCTCTGCCCGATCACCGAGGCCAATCTCGGCGACGGCGCCTTTGCCGCGCCCCTTTTCCTTCAAGAGGGCGGCCGTTACGGCATCGGCTCGGATTCCAACGTGCTGATCTCCTTGCCGGAAGAATTGCGCCAGCTCGAATATTCGCAGCGCCTGGCGCTGCGCGCCCGCAATGTCGTCGCAGCACCCGGCGGTTCGACGGCGCTTTGCCTGTTCAACCAGGCGCTTGCCGGCGGCGGTGCGGCGCTGAAAGCCCCGGCCGGTATCGCCGAAGGCCATCACGCCGATCTCGTTTCGCTCGATATGTCAGCCGTTCCCTATCTCTCCGGCGATCAGATCCTCGATCACTGGCTGTTTGCCGGCGGCATTTCCATCGATTGCGTCTGGGCGCGCGGCCGCAAGCAGGTGGTGGGTGGGCGTCATGTCGGGCGCGAGGCTATCGACCGGCGGTTCCTTGCCGCGATGGGCGAATTGCTGGCTGGCTGAAAAAGCGCTTTTCATAAGCAGGCATTCGATCTAGAGCGGGAGATCAATGGGAACGTGGCGATGAACCAAAGCAGGGATCCCACCTTGCACCAGCGCATCCTCGGCGAGATCGAGGGCCGTATCGTCTCGGGCGAATGGCCGCCGGGACACCGTATTCCCTTCGAGGTCGATCTCGCTACCCAATATGACGTCTCGCGCATGACGGTGAACAAGGTGCTGACCCAGCTCGCCAAGGCCGGCCTCATCGAGCGCCGCAAGAAATCCGGCAGCTTCGTCACCCAGCCGCAGGCGCAATCGGCCGTTCTCGAAATCCACGACATCAAGGCCGAGGTGCAGTCGCTGAACCTGCCCTATTCCTACGCGGTGTCGAAGACGGCGAGCCGCAAGGCCAAGGCTGAGGACAGCCGCCGGCTGGAGCTGCCTGTGGCGTCCTCGGTCGTCGAGGTGGTCTGCATCCACAATGCCGGCACGCGGCCCTTCTGCCTGGAGGAGCGGCTGATCAGCCTTGCGACCGTACCTGAGGCCGCCGATGCCGATTTCCTGACGGTGGCGCCGGGGCCGTGGCTGCTCAACCAGGTGCCGTGGAGCACCGCCGAACACCGGATCCACGCCGTCTCCGCCAGCGCCGAGGTGGCGGCGGCCCTCGACATCGCCCGCAACACCGCCTGCCTGGTGGTCGAGCGCCGCACCTGGAGTGGCGCCGGGCCGGTGACCCATGTGCGCTTCACTTATCCCGGCGATCGCCACGCCCTGGTGGCGCGTTTCACGCCGGCGTCGCAATAGCAGTAGCCGGAGGTTCCATATACAATGTCGCGGGTGTTTTAGTCTTCGAACATCTTGCCGCTGCGCGCCTCGAGCCGGTAGCGATAGCCGGGATAGACGAGGCGGGCTGTGGAGACCACCTGTTTTGCCGACCATGTGCGCCGGCGGATCGTCAGGCAGGGTTCGGTCTTCAGGATGGTCAGGAGCTTGCATTCCCAGGCCTGCGGCATCGCTGCCTCGACGACGTGCTCGGAGCCGCTGAGCGGGGCGGCCGCCGTCAGATAGGCGTTCGGCGTCAAGGTGGTGAAATCCTGGTCGAGATATTCGGGGGCGGCCTCCGGATGGACGAAACGGTCCTCGATCTGCACCGGAACGCCGTTTTCGCTGTGCACGATCAGTGAGTGGAAGACTGCCGCGCCGATCGCAAGTTCGAGCGCGTCGGCGATCTCCGGAGAGGCCGTTTCCTGGGCGAGAACGACGACGGAGGCCTCATGGACATGGCCGCGTTCGGCGATTTCCTCGGCGATGTTGCGCACCTCGAACAGCGCCGAATAGCCCTTGCGTTCGGCGACGAAGGAGCCGACGCCCTGGATGCGGACGAGTTCGCCTTCATTGGCAAGTTCGCGCAGCGCCCGGTTGGCGGTCATCTTGCTGACGCCGAGCTCGACGACCAACTCGTTTTCCGACGGCACGCGGTATTTCGGCGGCCATTCGCCGCTGTGGATGCGGTCGAGGATCACCTGCTTGACGCCGGCGTAAAGCGGCGTGCTATCATTTTCCGCCAGTTCGCGCTTCATCTCGCCGGAACGCTTCATTGCCTATTCCTTTTGCACGAATGGAATTCGCCACCTAAATCGACTTTCCTCTTGCATATCACAAAATATCTCATATGGTACCATATACAACCTCCCAATCAGTCCTGGACACAGAAATAGGACGGAAAGGGCAAGCCGGCGAAGATCGGCGTGGTGCCGCAAGGTCTGTTTCAACTCCAGAGGAGAATTCATCAATGAAATTCAGCACAATCCTGTTTTGCGGCGTCGCCGCTCTTTCCGCCTTCGCAGCACCCGCTTTCGCCAAGGACTGGACGAAGGCGACGATCACGCTCGAAGGCGCCTATGCGCCGTGGAACCTCACCAATGCCGACGGCACGCTCGGCGGCTTCGAACCGGAGCTCGCCAAGGTGCTCTGCGAACGCGCCAAGATCGAATGCACGCTTGTTGCTTCCGATTGGGACGGCATGATCCCGGCGCTGAACGCCGGCAAGTTCGACGTCATCATGGACGCGCTGTCGATCACCGAAGAGCGCAAGCAGGTGATCGATTTCACTATTCCCTATGCAGCCACGCCCGCCGCCTTCGCCACCGCCAAGGACAGCCCGCTGGCGAAAGCCGCCGGCACCGGCGCCACGATCAAGATGACGCCCGGCCAGACCGGCGTGAAGGAGATCGACGCGCTGAAGGAAGCCTTCAAGGGCAAGACGATCGGCATCCAGGCGGCCACCGTCTACGCCAAGTTCGTCTATGACAATTTCGGCGATATTGCCGAGATCCGCGAGTACAAGACCGGCGCCGACCGCGACCTCGACCTGCAGAACGGCCGCATCGACCTCGGCTTCGACGACGCCGTCTATTTCGCCAATGCCTTCAAGACCGCCAACGGCGCGCTCGACTTTACCGGTCCGGAGATCGTCGGCTCGATCTGGGGCGAGGGCGAAGGCCTCGGCGTCCGCAAGGCCGATACCGATCTGCGCGACAAGTTCAGCGAGGCGATCAAGTCCGCGCTCGCCGACGGCACCGTCAAGAACCTCTCGATGAAGTGGTTCCAGGTCGACGTCAGCCCGCAGCAGTAAGCGCTTCGGCCTTTTGGCCGCAGGCGCCGGTCTCCGGCTTTGTCGCCGGAGACCGCGTGTTATTCTCGATCCAGAAAATACTGCCACGGACGGGGAACGGACGATATGGCAAGCTTGGAACTGCTTGGCTTCGGCTCGACGGGATGGGGCGCGCTGCTCATTCTCGCCACCTTGATGACGCTCGCCGTCACCGCGACGGCGTTGGCGATCGGCGCGGTGCTCGGCGCGATCGTCGCGGGGGCGAAGCTCTCCGGCAATCCCTTTCTTGTGGCGCTCGGCAATGTCTATACGACGGTGTTTCGCGGCGTGCCGGAACTGCTGATCATCTATCTCATCTATTTCGGCGGCTCCTCGGCGGTCACCGCGATCGGCAAGGCGATGGGTTTCGAGGGTTTTCTCGGCCTGCCTTCCTTTGCCGCCGGCGCGCTGGCCGTCGGCATCATTTCCGGCTCCTATCAGGCGGAGGTGTTCCGCGGCGCCTTCCTCGCCATCTCCAAGGGTGAGCTCGAGGCGGCCTCGGCGATCGGCATGCATCGCGCCATGCGCTTTCGCCGCATCATCATGCCGCAGGTGCTGCGGCTGGCCATTCCCGGCCTCGGCAATGTCTGGCAGCTCAGCCTCAAGGATTCGGCGCTGATCTCGGTCACCGGCCTTGCAGAACTGATGCGCACCAGCCAGGTGGCGGCGGGTTCGACCCGGCAATATTTCCTGTTCTTCATCGCCGGCGGCTGCCTCTATCTGATCCTGACCAGCCTTTCCGACCGCATCTTCAACGGTGCGGAACGCCGCGCCAACCGCAGCATGCCGGCATCCGCCATGGGCCAGGCGTAAGGAGGCGATGATGGATTTCACCTTTCTCGCGTCAACCATGGTTACCCTGCTCAAGGCCGTGCCGACGACGCTGATCCTGTTTTCGCTGTCGATCTTCTTCGGCGGCCTGCTGGCGCTCGTCATCGTCTCGATGCGGGTCAGCGGCAACCGCTACCTGTCCGGTTTCGCCAAGGGCTACATCTTCGTCTTCCGCGGCTCGCCGCTGTTGATCCAGATGTTCCTGGTGTTCTATGGCCTCGGCCAGTTTGGCGTCATCCGCTATTCCTTCCTCTGGCCGTTCCTGCGCGAGCCGATGGTCTGCGCCGTGCTGTCGCTGGCGCTCTGCACCGCCGGCTACACGGCTGAGATTTTTCGCGGCGGCATTCGCGCCGTTTCGCCGAAGGAGATCGAGGCGGCGCGCTCGATCGGCATGTCCGGCTTCCTGCTGGTGCGCCGCATCCTGGCGCCGATCGCCTTTCGCCATGCGCTGCCGGCCTATTCCACCGAGATCGTGCTGATGATGAAATCGACGGCGCTCGCCAGCCTCGTCACTGTCTGGGAGGTCACCGGTGTCGCCCAACGGCTGATCTCGCAGACCTACCGCACGATGGAAGTCTTCCTCTGCGCCGCGATCATCTATCTCGTGCTGAACTTCATCATCCTGCAGGGCATGGCCCTGCTCGAATATTCGCTGTCCCGACACCGCCGCGCTGCGCCGCAGCCGCTGAAGGCGTAAGCGGTTTTTGAAGATTGGAGCAATCATGCCAGGCGTTACCCGACTTTCGGTCCGCAATATCCGCAAGAGCTTCGGCACACACGAGGTCCTGCGCGGCATTTCCCTCGATGCTGAGGACGGCGATGTAATTTCGCTGCTCGGCGCCTCCGGCTCCGGCAAATCCACCTTTCTGCGCTGCATCAACATGCTCGAAACCGCAAGCGACGGCGAGATCTGGGTCGATGGCGAGCACATCGAGATGGTGCACAAGAACGGGCGTAGCAAGCCGGCGAGCCAGAAGCAGGTGGACCATATCCGCTCCGAGCTCGGCATGGTGTTCCAGTCCTTCAATCTCTGGTCCCATATGACGATCCTGCAGAACGTCATCGAGGGCCCGATCCATGTGCTGAAGCGGCCGCGCGCCGACTGTATTGCCGAGGCCGAAGCGCTGCTCGAAAAGGTCGGGATCGCCGATAAACGCCATGCCTATCCCGCCCATCTCTCCGGCGGCCAGCAGCAGCGCGCCGCAATCGCCCGCGCTTTGGCGATGAAGCCGAAGGTGATGCTCTTCGACGAGCCGACCTCGGCGCTCGATCCGGAACTCGTCGGCGAGGTGCTGCGCGTCATGCGCGCGCTTGCCGAAGAAGGCATGACCATGCTCGTCGTCACCCATGAGATGAGCTTTGCCCGCAACGTCTCCAACCGCGTCGTCTTCATGCGCGAAGGGCTGGTCGAAAGCAGCGGCAAGCCCGACGACATGTTCACCGGCGGCGCCACACCCGCCTTCCGCCAGTTCATCGGCCATTTCGGAAGCGGTCAATGACGATCACCATCGAGACTGTGCTGACCTGGCGCGGTGTCGCGCGCGTCGGGGCAGGGGAAGCGCTGGCGCTGTCGCCGGCCGCCTGGGCGCGGGTCGAGCAGGCAAGCCGCATCGTTGCGCGCATCGTCGAGACCGGCGTGCGCGCCTATGGCGTCAACACCGGCGTCGGAGCGCTCGCCGATACCGTGGTCGACCGGGCCTCGCAGAGCCTGTTGTCACGCAGCATCGTGCTCAGTCACGCCTGCGGCGTGGGACCGCTGCTGGCGGCTCGCGAAGTGCGCGCCATCATCGCCGCCCAGATCGCCAATTTTTCCCATGGCCATTCCGGTGTGCGGCGCGAGATCGTCCAGTATCTCACGGCCATGCTGGAGCATCACTGCATTCCCGACGTGCCGTCGAAGGGCTCGGCCGGTTATCTCACCCACAACGCTCACACCGCGCTCGTCCTGATCGGCGAAGGCAGTGCCACCATGGCCGGGCGGCGCATGAGCGGCCGCGAGGCGCTGGCGGCGATCGGCCTGCAGCCGTTGGTGCTCGGCGCCAAGGAGGGCCTGAGCCTCGTCAACGGCACGGCCTGCGCAACCGGGCTGTCAGCTATCGCGCTTTCGCGCGCCGAACCGCTGCTCGACTGGGCCGATGCCATCGCGGCCCTGACGCTTGAGGCGGCAGGCTGCCAGATCGCCGCCTTCGACGAGGCGGTGCTGGCGCTGCGCCCATCTGCCGGGATCGACAAGGTCGGAGCCAGCTTGCGCGCCCGCCTCCAGGGCAGCGGCCTCGTCGCCGCCGCCTTCGGCCGGCGCACCCAGGATGCCCTCAGCCTTCGCTCGGTGCCGCATGCGCATGGCGCCGCCCGCGATGTCTTCGACAATTCCGCCCGCATCGCCGATCAGGAACTCGCTTCCGTCACCGACAACCCGGCTGTGTCGGGCACGCCGGAGAACCCGATCGTCTCCTCCGAGGCGCATGCCGTCGCCCCGGCGCTCGGGCAGGCGGCCGATAGCCTCGCCATTGCGCTCGCGCAGATCGGTGCGATCAGCGAACGGCGCATGGACCGGCTGGTCAATCCGCTGGTGAGCGGCCTGCCGCCGTTTCTTGCGAGCGATGCCGGCAGCCATTCCGGCTTCATGATCGCCCAATATACCGCCGCCGCCCTCAGCAACGAGAACCGCCGCCTCGCCGCACCCGCGGCGATGGACGGCGGCCTGACCTCCGGCCTGCAGGAGGATTTCCTTGCGCATCCGACAGCCGCCGCCGGCAAGCTGCTCGCAGTGATCGACAATGCCGAATATATTCTGGCGATCGAGCTGATGGCGGCTGCCCAGGCGCATGATTTCCTGGCCGCGACCGCGCCGCGGGCGCCAGGTACGGATCTCGTCTATCAGGCGGTGCGGCAGCGCATCTCCCATTATGGCGACGAACGGCCGCTGAACGGCGATATCGAGGCCGCGCGCAGCCTGATCCGCGAGACCGCGCCGCCGGCGATCGTTTGAACCAGAAAATTGTCAGAACGGCTTGCTGGTGGCGGAATCCTGCTTGGGCTTTTCGCCGGCCTCGAGCCGCTTGAGGCACTCACGATACGTCGGGTAGAGCTGATCCACCCGCGACAACGGCAGCGTCCAGTCACCTTCGTCGCCGGCAAAGGTCAGCTGTACGTCAGGGGTTCCGGCAAAAGCGTTCTTGATAATCTTCTTCAGGCCGCCGCTTCCTTTGCTGGCTGGCGGCCAGAGGCGAAGCGTGGTCTTGTCGAAGAATTCGGCGGCGACGACTTTCGTCATCGAACGATCGGTCAGCGTCACCTCGGTCGTGGTGCCGGCCGGAATATCCCAGCTGTCCTTGGTGACCAGCCAGAAGGTTTCTGTGACGGTCTGGCGGAATTCCATGGTCTTGCCGAGCTCGCTGTTCCACAGCAGCCGGCAATAGGCAGGGCGCTCGCTTGAGAAGCCGACCGACCATTGTCTTGCGCCACCCATCCATTCGGTCTCGCCCAAGGCGGCGACCGGCTGCAGGACAGCCGCCATCAGAACCATCGCTGTCAGAATTTTCATCGCCGAAATCATCTCCAGGACAATCCGCTCCAGCCATAACAAAAGAAGGTTGAGCTTTTGCTACCGGCTGGCTTCGAATGCCGCAAGGGCTTGAATTTGCGGCTCACCTTGCCGATCTGGCGTAGATCGACATGAAGTGAAGGAGCGTGGCGGCGGGCATGAGCGAGGTTGAACGACGCGGATTTTTGGCGAGGCTCACCGCATATGAGCCGCTGACGCTCATCATGCTGGCATCCGTCGCGGGCGGGCTGTTCGTGCTGCAGCGGCTGACGAGCGAGGTTCTCGAAGGCGAGACGCTCCGTTTCGACGAAACGATCCTGCTGGCGTTGCGACGGCCGGGTGAGCTTGGCGTGCCGATCGGCCCCGGCTGGCTGACGCATGCCGTCGGCGACATCACCAGTCTCGGTGGCATCACCGTTCTCTCGCTAATGACCGCTCTCGTCACAGTCTATCTCTTGCTTGACCGGCGCTGGCCGATCGCGATCTTCGTCTTTTCCTCGGTACTATCAGGCTGGTTGGCAAGCACACTGCTGAAGATTCTCGTCGCCAGGCCGCGTCCAGACATCGTCCCGCATCTCGTCGAGGTCAGCGATCTCAGCTTTCCCTCCGGCCACGCCATGGTCTCGGCCGTGACCTATCTGACGCTCGGGGCACTGCTGGCCCGCACGCAGCGTTACCGTTCGACGCGGATCTTCGTCATGGCCGCCGGCGTCTTCCTGGCCGTCATCATCGGCCTGAGCCGGATTTATCTCGGCGTCCATTACCCGACTGATGTCTTCGCCGGATGGTGCGCCGGGGCCCTCTGGGCGCTCGGCTGCTGGCTGATCTCGAAACGCTTCGTTCCGAGCCGAGCCCCGGGCGATAGCCTCGAAAACGGCAATGGCGACGGTGACTAGAACATAGGCTTAGAACGACTGTGGCGCCCGAATGGGGCGCCACAAGTGCTTGAGCGCTACGTACGCGGCTTCAGATTTTCCGGGTCGTAGATCGGCTTGTAGCCGACGCCGACGACTTCCACCGGATAGGTTTCGGCAAAGTATTCGACATTCAGCTTGCGACCGACCTGGCAATGCGACCAGGGCAGGTAGGCGAGCGCAATGTTCTTGCCGACTGTCGGACCGTAGGCGATCGAGGTCGTGTAGGAGCGGCGGCCGAGTTCGTCGACCAGGACCTCTCCGGTGGCGGGATCGACGACCGGCAGGTTGCCGAGCGGATAACGCTTGACGCCCGACTTGTCGGTATTCTCGGTCATCACAAGCGTGCAGAGCATGGCCGGCTGGTGTTCACGCGCCTTGTATTCCAGATGTTTCGCCTTGCCGCGGAAATCGGCTTCCTTGACCTTTGGACGGGCGAGATCGGCTTCGATCAGGTTGTACTGGGTCAGCAGGTCGGCGTTTTGCAGGCGCAGGCTCTTTTCCATGCGGCGCGAGTTTGCATAGGTCTCGACGCCGAAGGCCATCACGCCGGTCGAGCGCAGCGCATCCCAGACGGCGAGGCCGTCTTCGTATTTCATATGCAGCTCCCAGCCCTGCTCGCCGACATAAGAGATGCGGAAGGCGGTGACCGTCTTGCCGGCGATTTCGATCGGCTTGATCGCTGCGAAGGCGAAGTTTTCCTGATCGAGACCGGCCGGATCGGCCACGACCTTCTTCAGCGTGTCGCGGGCGTTCGGACCCCAGATGCCGACCGTCACGAATTTTTCCGAGACGTCGGTGATGGTGACGTCGAGGCCGCGATCTTCGGCGACGCGCTTCATATAGTGCAGGTCGCGCGGGCCGGCATCGGCGCCGTTGACGAGACGGCAGCGGTCGGCCATGCGGAAGACGGTGAAGTCGGCGCGGACCATGCCTTCGTCGTCGAGGAAGTGGGTGTAGACGCCCTTGCCGATGTTGGCATCGCCGCCGACCTTGGCGGCGCACAGCCATTCCATCAGTTCGACATGGTCAGGTCCCTCGATATCGACCATGTGGAAGTGGCTGAGATTGACGATGCCGCAATCCTCGCTCATCGCCAGATGCTCGGCATTCGACACCCGCCAGAAATGGCGGTTGTCCCATTCGTTCTCGCGGACCGGCACGCGGTCGCCATATTTCTCCAGCAGGTGCTCGTTGGCGGCATAGCCGTGTGCACGCTCCCAACCGCCCAGTTCCATGAAGTAACCGCCCAACTCCTTTTCGCGCTCGTAGAAGGGCGAGCGCTTGGCGTTGCGGCCGGATAGATAGGGTTCGCGGGTGTGAACTGCCGGGAAATAGATCTTCTGAGCGGCTTCGTAGCAGCGGCCTTCGATGAATTCTTCGGTCAACTGATGCGGATAGAAGCGGGCGTAGTCGATGCTGTTGTGGTCGATTTCGGTACGGCCGTCGGTCATCCAGTCGGCGATCAGCTTGCCGTAGCCCGGGCCGTCCTTGACCCAGATGGCAACGCAATACCAGAGTCCCCTGACCTTCTGGCTCTCGCCGCAGGACGCGCCGCCGCCGGCGGAAACCTGCAGCAGGCCGTTGAAGGAGTGACCCTCGTTATAGCCGAGTTCGCCGAGGATCGGCGTCAGTTCCATGGCGCGCTCGAGCGGCTCGATGATCTGTTCCATCTCGAGGTCACGCTGCGACGGCGAAAGGCGGGCTTCGTGCTTTTCGAGAAGTTCGCGCGGATGGCACATGCGCGGATTGTTGGCTTCGTAATAGCCCCACTCGATCTGACCGCCCTCGGTCGTCGCCGGGTCGCCGGTATCGCGCATATAGGCAGAGTTGCCCTGGTCGCGCAGCAGCGGGAAGCCGATTTCCTTGCCGGTGCCTTCGAACTCGTTATAGGGACCGAAGAAGGTGAGCGGATGATCGACCGGCATGACCGGCAGGTCTTCGCCGACCATCTCGGCGATCAGGCGGCCCCAAAGGCCGGCGCAGACGATGACGTGGTCGGCCATGATCGTGCCGCGATGGGTGACGACGCCCTTGATGCGGCCGCCTTCGACGATCAGCGACTTGGCCGGCGTATTGCCGAACACCTGCAGCTTGCCGGCCTTTTCGGCGGCATCGACCAGCTTGCCGGCAACGGTCTGCGAGCGCGGAATGACCAGGCCGGCATCCGGATCGTAAAGGCCGCCCATCACCTGGTCTTCCTCGATCAGCGGGAACTTTTCCTTGATCTCGGAAGGGCTGACATAATGGGCGCGCGTGCCGAAAGCGCGGGCCGAGGACAGCTTGCGCTTGATCTCTTCCATCCAGGCATCGTCGCCGGTGCGCGCCACTTCGAGGCCGCCGATGCGGGCGTAGTGGCCCATCTTCTCGTAGAAATCGATCGAATATTGCGTCGTCCAGACCGAGAGATAGTCGTGGCTGGTGGTGTAACAGAAGTCCGAGGCATGGGCTGTCGAGCCGATATCGGTCGGGATGCCCGACTTGTCGATGCCGACGATATCGTCCCATCCGCGCTCGACGAGATGATGCGCGATGGAGGCGCCGACGATACCGCCGAGGCCGATGATGACGACCTTTGCCTTTTCCGGAAATGCTGCCACGTGCTGTTCCTTCTACTGATCGGACGAACTAAATTTTGCCAGCCGCCCTCGACTTGCGACGCGGGCATTATGCATCAGGCTGACGACCGTCATTGGTCCTACGCCGCCGAGGACCGGCGTGATTGCGCCAGCGGCGCACGCCAGGCGCCCCGGGGATCACGGCGCTGAAATCGCCTGTAGCCGGTCGATATCCGCGAGCACGATGTCGTCGGAAACAGGCTCGCGATTGTGCAGGCGGAACCAATCCATCGCTTCGCGCACGCGGTCTCCATGCGGGCCTGGATAGGCGCCAAGGCCGAGGACCCATTCGCGCACAGTCTCGCGTTCCATTCGCCCGGCCCGGTATCGGTCGCAGACGGTTTTCGCAGAGGCGACCAGATCATTGATGCTTTTCACGACGATTCCTCAGTGAACGGACGGCTCTTCATCGTCGAGAAAGGATCGAATGCCATCGCGAGCGACAGTGGCGAGGAATTCGTCGAAAGCTTCCCGGTCAGTGGCAAAGGGTTCGTCCCAGCGGATCAGATCCTCGGCCTGGGTGACGACTTCCATCGTCCAGTCTTCATTGCTGCCGGATGTGCGGAAGATATCGACGAGCACGGTGATCCCGTCATCGGTGAATTCTCCGGCCAATTCCGAGTGTTCCAGCTTTTCTTTCTTTGTCATCAGTCAGCCACCCGCGCCGGGCGGCGCGTCGTTTTCGAGATACTCTTCATATTGAACCGTTTCGGCCTCGTTGGTGTCGATCGAATTTGCGCGTTTGGCAAGGCGCACACCGGCCCCTCCACCGTTTTCCGGGATGAAAACGACGCCGCCGGCTTCCAGGGCCTGCTTCATATCCTGAAGGGTCCGGTCATAGGGCGAGCGTTTGCCCGCCTCGAAATTGGCGATCGTCGCCTTGGCGACGTTTGCGGCCGAGGAGAGATCGTCCTGCGACCAGGCCAGGAGGGCGCGCGCGGCGCGGCATTGGGCGGATGACAGGTCCGTCATGATAGCCTTGCGTCGAAAGTGTCGTGGGACGGATTATATAAAAAATGCAATCTTGCACAAGCGATGATGAGAGCATGGATGGTGAGCACCGCTGTCAGGTTCGCGATTGGCCAAGACCCCTCCCCACAAGGGGGAGGGGCTTATATGCCGCTCCCGACGCTTTTCACTTCAACGTTTCATCTGCAGAAAGGCTGATGTTTTTTTGCAGGCGGATGCTGCGGGTTAGCCCTCCCCCTTGTGGCAGGGGTTGGGGAGGGGCTTACAAACCCGCCTGCACAACGCTCCGGTTGCGCCTGACAGCTACCCCGCGTGTTACTCCACCCCCCGCATTCTTTCGACCCTTAATACTTCAGATTTATCCCCTGAAAGGGAAGGTTGATTGACTGAATATTATTAAAGTCTAATTTTTAAATTCCTGAAACACGCGCGTGGGAGGAAACAATGCGTGAGCCGGATATGCAGAAACTCGATGCACTCGTCGGCCGGCTGGTCGGTGATGTCGGCGCCGCCATGTCGGGCGCCTTGGTCGTGCTGGGCGACAAGGTGGGAATTTTCAAGGCGATGGCCGATGGGACGCCGATGAACGTCCAGCAGCTTTCGCAAAAGACCGGGGTGAAGGAGCGTTATCTTCGGGAATGGCTGAGCGCCCAGGCTGCGGCTGATTATATCGTCTATGACGAAAAAACCGATCGTTTCAGCCTGACGCCGGAGCAGGCGATGGTCTTTGCCGAGGAAAACAGCCCGGCCTTCTTCGTCGGCGCCTTCGAGGTGGTGCAATCGATGTGGATGGACGAGCCGAAGGTCGCCGACGCCTTCCGTACCGGCAAGGGCCTCGGCTGGCACGAGCACAGCACCTGCCTGTTCCGGGGAACCGAGCGCTTCTTCCGCCCGGGTTATAACAGCCATCTCGTCGCCGAATGGATACCCGCCCTGTCCGGGGTCGAGGAAAAGCTCAAGGCCGGCGCCAAAGTCGCCGATGTCGGCTGCGGCCATGGGGCCTCGACCATCCTGATGGCGCAGGCCTATCCCGCCTCCCACTTTACCGGCTTTGATTACCACGGCCCGTCGATCGATAAAGCCAAGGCGGCTGCGAAAGAGGCAGGTGTCGGTGACCGTGTGACGTTCGAGCAGAGCCGGGCGGCGGAATTTCCAGGCCGCGGCTATGATATGGTCGCGATGTTCGACTGCCTGCACGACATGGGCGATCCGGTCGGCGCCGGCCAGCATGTCAAGGAAACGCTTGGACCGAACGGCACCTGGCTGATCGTCGAGCCCTTTGCTCATGACCATCTCAAGGACAATCTCAACCCCGTCGGCCGCGTCTATTACGGCGCCTCGACGATGATCTGCACGCCGGCATCGCTCTCGCAGGAGGTGGGACTCGGGCTCGGCGCCCAGGCGGGAGAGATGAAGCTTCGCAAGGTGGCGCTCGATGCCGGCTTTACGCATTTCCGCCGCGCCACGGAAACCCCGTTCAACATGGTGTTCGAGGTGCGAGCCTAAGACAACCGGCGTCCTTCGGCGGCTATCTCAGCTTGCCGATGCTGGCATACATGCCGGTGGTGCGGAATTCCGTCGGGTTGGTGCCGTAGACTCGGCGGAAGACCTTGGAGAAATAATTCGGATCCTCGAAGCCGCACATGATGGCGACTTCCTTGACCGGCAGGAAGTCCGCTTTGGTGAGAAGCTTGACGGCGCGCTGCAGCCGCTGCTGCAGCACGAATTCGGCCGGCGGCATGCCCTCGCTCTCGGCAAAGCTGCGCGAGAAATGTGCGCGGCTGAGGCCGACGATGCCGGCAAGTTCGCTGACCGGCAACGGCTTTTCGAGATTGGCGTTGATATGGTCGATCACCGGCTGCATCAGGCTGAGTTCGGCGGCAAAGGCCGGCGAGCCGAAGACGTCGTCATAGAGCGCCATCGCCGCTTCATAGGCAATCGCCGAGGCAGCCCCCGGCGAGGTCGCGCCGGTGACGAGGCGCAGGCTGCAGTCGGCGAGGTGATCTATGGTCGAGGGCTGCAGTTTCAGCACCGGGCCGGCAGTTGACAGCACCAGCTGGTGAATGCGCAGCGTCTCCTCGCCATTCATCGAAATCCAGAAATATTCCCAGCGGTCGCCTTTCTCCAGCCAGTAGCGATGATTGTGCGGCACGAGCACCAACAGCGTATCGCCGCCCTGAAGCCGATAATTGCGGTTCTGGTAGCGCAGCCGGCCGGTGCCGCTGATCGTGTGCTGCAGCACGGTGAAGGGCGTCTGGCCGCGCCTGCGGCCATCCCAGTCATAGGGTTCGTTCTCGCGCACTTCATAGCCGGAGCTCGTCGGCATGGCATGCAATCGCTGGCGGCCGCGGGGCAGCGAAACCGTCCTCATCGACTGTCCGTTGGCAATCAAATTCTGCAGCACAAAATTACCCCTGAAAGCATAATCCTTCTCTGGTCGGCTTGCCGATTTCGGGCATAATCCCGCTCGACAAACAGGGAAGAGACCACGGCCGAAAGAGCGGCCGGGAGGAAAACAGACAGTTTTTCGGCTTTTTCAACCGCATGCGCTAGCATGCGGCCTGATCCTTCATGGCCGTCTTTTCTGTAGCATTCGATTGGGTCGAGGTGAAGATCATGAGTTTCAAAATCGCTATCATCGGTGCGGGCAGCGTTGGTTTCACCAAGAAGCTGTTTACCGACATTTTGTGCGTTCCGGAGTTTCGCGACGTTGAATTCGCGCTGACCGATCTCAGCGAACATAATCTGGAGATGATCAAGGCGATCCTCGACCGGGTCGTCGAGGCGAACGGATTGCCGACCAAGGTGACGGCGACGACCGACCGGCGCCAGGCAGTGACCGGCGCGCGCTACATCATCAGCTGCGTGCGCGTCGGCGGCCTTGAGGCCTATGCCGACGATATCAGAATCCCGCTGAAATACGGCATCGACCAATGCGTCGGCGATACGATCTGCGCCGGCGGCATCCTCTATGGCCAGCGCAACATCCCCGTCATCCTCGACTTCTGCAAGGATATCCGCGAGGTCGCCGAGCCCGGCGCGAAATTCCTGAACTATGCCAATCCGATGGCGATGAACACCTGGGCGGCGATCGAATACGGCAAGGTCGATACCGTCGGCCTCTGCCACGGCGTCCAGCACGGCGCCGAACAGATCGCCGAGGTGCTCGGCGCCAAGTCGCTGGGTGAACTCGACTATGTCTGCTCCGGCATCAACCACCAGACCTGGTTCATCGACCTGCGCCTCAACGGCCGCAGGATCGGCAAGGACGAGCTGATCGCCGCCTTCGAGGCGCATCCGGTCTATTCGCAGCAGGAGAAGCTGCGCATCGACGTGCTGAAGCGGTTCGGCGTCTATTCCACCGAGAGCAACGGCCACCTTTCGGAGTACCTGCCCTGGTACCGCAAGCGGCCGGAGGAAATCACCCGCTGGATCGACATGTCCGACTGGATCCACGGCGAAACCGGCGGCTATCTCCGCCATTCTACCGAAACCCGCAACTGGTTCGAGACCGAATTCCCGCAATTCCTGGAATCCGCCTCAAAGCCGATCGACCCCGCCAAGCGCTCGAACGAACATGCGAGCCACATCCTCGAGGCGCTGGAGACGAACCGGGTCTATCGCGGCCATTTCAACGTCAAGAATAACGGCGTCATCACCAACCTGCCCTCCGATGCGATCATCGAATCGCCCGGCTTCGTCGACCGCTTCGGCATCAACATGGTCTCGGGCGTCACCCTGCCGGAAGCCTGTGCCGCTACCTGCATCGCCTCGATCAACGTCCAGCGCATGTCGGTGCATGCGGCGATCACAGGCGACATCGACCTGCTGAAGCTTGCCGTGCTGCACGACCCGCTGGTCGGCGCCGTCTCGACGCCCGAGGAGGTTTGGCAGATGGTCGACGAGATGGTCGTTGCCCAGGCGCGCTGGCTGCCGCAATATGCCGATGCCGTGCCGGCCGCCAAGGAGCGGCTGTCGAAATCCAAGGTGCAGACCCGCGACTGGGCGGGCGCTGCACGCCGCAACGTTCGCTCGATCGAAGAGCTGCGCGCGGAAAAGGCGGCGCTGAAACAGGCCGTCTGACATTTCGTGAAGGCTGGTCGTCATGGGTTTCCGGGAGGGAAATCCATGACACCGGGCCCGCCTTCATATCGTTCGAGGAGAAGAGAGCCGCGTGACCCGCGCTCCGGAACAAAAGGGAGAAACGATCATGAATTTCCGCAACGCAAGCATTCTGGCCGGACTGGCGCTCGGCGTCTCGGTTCTGGCGGTGAATGCCTATGCCTCCGAGGCAACCGTGCCGCCGGTGCCACCGGATTTCCCGGCCGAAGGCAAGATCAACTATGTGGCGCGCGACTCCATCCTCGAGTTCAAGGCGCTGCCCGAATATCACGAGCCCGACTGGGTCACGAAGAATTTCGTCTCCGCCGGCAAGCTGCCGCCGGTCAAGGACCGTCTGCCGAAGGAGCCGATGGTCTTCAAAACCGGCAACATGCCCGACGGCATCGGCGTCTACGGCGATACGATGCGCCACGTCATCGGCGGCCGGCCGGAAGGCTGGAACTACGGCGCCGGCCAGACGCAGGGCTGGGGCGGTATCGATATCGGCCTTTCCGAATGCCTGACGCGCACCGCGCCGCTGTTCCAGGTGAAAGCCCAGGACACCGAGCCGCTGCCGAACCTGGCCAAGAGCTGGGATTGGTCCGCCGACGGCCACAAGCTGACCATGCACCTGGTCGAAGGCGCCAAGTGGTCTGACGGTGCGCCGTTCAATGCCGACGACATCATGTTCTACTGGGATGACGAAGTCATCGATCCGAACGTCTCGCCGCTCGGCGGCGGCGCCTCGCCGGAGGCTTTCGGCGCCGGCACGACGCTGAAGAAGATCGACGATTACACCGTCGAATGGACCTTCAAGGAGGCCTTCCCGAAGCAATATCTCTACACGATGTCCTACCCGAACTTCTGCCCGGGTCCGTCGCATATCCTGAAACCCCAGCATCCGAAATATTCGAAGAACACCTACGACCAGTTCAAGAACGCCTTCCCGCCGGAATACATGAACATGCCGGTGATGGGCGCCTGGGTGCCAGTGGAATATCGCTCCGACGATATCATCGTACTGCGCCGCAACCCCTATTACTGGAAGGTCGACGAGAAGGGCAATCAGCTGCCTTATCTCAATGAGCTGCACTACAAGCTCTCGACCTGGGCCGACCGCGACGTGCAGGCGGTGGCGGGATCCGCCGACATTTCCAACCTCGAGCAGCCGGAGAACTTCGTGGCCTCGCTGAAGCGTGCCGCCGAGAAGACGGCACCCGCCCGCCTGGCCTTCGGGCCGCGCCTCATCGGCTATAACCTGCGCATGAACTTTTCCGCCAACGGCTGGGGCAGCCCGGACGAGCGCGGCCAGGCGATCCGCGAACTGAACCGCAACGAGGACTTCCGCAAGGCCGTCACCATGGCGCTCGACCGCAAGGCGATCGGCGACTCGCTGGTCAAGGGACCGTTCACGGCGATCTATCCGGGCGGGCTTTCGTCCGGCACCAGCTTCTACGACCGCAACTCCACCGTCTACTATCCCTTCGATCTCAAAGGCGCCAAGGCGGAACTCGCCAAGGCAGGGCTGAAGGATACCGACGGCGACGGCATCGTGAACTTCCCCGCCGGGACGGCCGGCGGCAAGAATGTCGAAATCGTCATGCTGATCAACAATCAGTACACGACCGACAAGAGCCTTGCCGAAGGCGTCGTCGGCCAGATGGAGAAGCTCGGGCTGAAGATCGTCCTCAACGCGCTCGACGGCGCCAAGCGTGACGATGCGCATTATGCCGGCCGCTTCGACTGGCTGATCCAGCGCAACACGACGGAACTGTCGTCGGTGGTGCAGAATACCGAGCAGCTCGCCCCCGTCGGCCCGCGCACCAGCTGGCAACATCGCGCCGGCAAGGATGACAAGCTCGATCTGATGCCCTTCGAAAACGAGCTTGTCGACGTCGTCAACAAGTTCACGACAAGCCAGAGCAACGACGAGCGCGTCGATCTGATGAAGCAATATCAGAAGATCTCGACCGAGCACGTCAACACGGTGGGCCTGACCGAATATCCGGGCGCGCTGATCATCAACAAGCGGTTCTCGAACGTGCCGCAGGGCACCCCGATCTTCATGTTCAACTGGGCTGAAGATTCGGTCATCCGTGAACGTCTGTGGGTGGCCGCCGACAAGCAGGGCAAATATGAGCTGTTCCCCGAGCAGCTGCCCGGCAAGCCCGGCGACAAGGGCCCGATCAACTGATCGGTGTCATCAGGACAAAGAGCTGAGCGCGTCGCATCCGATGCGGCGCGCCGGAGGACTCCCTCCCAGCTGAAATGAGCTTCCGGCCGCGCGTGGCGCGCGGCCGGATATGACCAACGAGCCGGCCGCGCCGACAAGGAGCGACTGGCGGCAAGGAAAAGCGGACCGTCCGATGTTACGATTCCTGCTCGTGCGCATAGCCTCCGCGATCCCCGTCCTCTTCATCCTGAGCGTGGTGACCTTCGCGATCATCCAGGCTCCGCCCGGCGACTACGCCGACTATATAAGATCGCAGCTGATCAACCAGGGCGGCGCTTCCTACGCCCAGGCCGACGCCCAGGCACAGGCCTACCGGGTCGAACACGGCCTGGATAAGCCGATGGTAGTGCAATACGTCAACTGGATCGGCGGCATCGTCACCCGCGGCGATTTCGGCTACAGCATGTTCTACAACAAGCCGGTCGCCGATGTCGTTGCCGAGCGGCTGCCGCGCACGCTGCTCTTGGCGCTCGTCTGCCACATCTTCGCTTCCGTGCTCGGCATCGGCTTCGGCATCTGGGCGGCGACCCGCCAATACAGCTGGATCGACAGCACGCTTTCGGCGGTTTCCTTTCTCGGCATGACGGTGCCGCGCTTCCTGATGGCGCTGATCATCGTCTATCTGCTGGTCTTCCAGTTCAACGTGTCCGAAATCGGCAGCTTCTTCTCGCCGCAGTATGGCGGGGCGCCGTGGTCCTGGGCGAAATTCGTCGACCTCGTCCACCATGTCTGGCCGGTCGTGGCGATCGCCACTTTCGGCGGGCTCGCCTACAATATGCGGGTGATGCGCGGCAACCTGCTCGATACGCTGAATGCCCAATATGTCGAGACAGCCAGGGCCAAGGGGCTTTCCGGCGGGGCGGTGGTGATGCGCCACGCGGTGCCGAATGCGCTGCACCCGCTGGTGATGTATCAGGGCGTCGTGCTGCCCTACATGCTGACCGGCGAGATCGAGACCGCCATCATCTTCGCGCTACCGACCGTCGGCCCGGCGATCGTCGGCTCGATGGCGATCGGCGACGTCTATGTCACCGCCACCTTCATGCTGGTGCTGTCGGCGACGCTGATCGTCGGCAACATCATCGCCGACATGCTGCTGGCGCTGCTCGACCCGCGTGTCCGCCAATATGAAGGAGCCTGAGATGCTGGCTTTCGACTCCTCGCCGCCACCGCCGACGACGACCGAACCTTCGGTCAGCAAGCCATCGCGCGGGCATGAGAGCTACATCGCCCTGGTCTGGCGCCGGCTCAGGCGCTCCTGGACCGGCATGGCCGGGCTCATCCTCGTCGGGCTGCTGCTGCTGATGGCGATCTTTGCCGATTTCGTCGCGCCGATGGACCCGAAGGCGACCGATGTCGGCTTCGCCCCGCCGCAGGTGATGAGCTTCCACGACAAGGACGGCAATTTCGTCTTCCAGCCGCGCGTCTATGCGCTGTCGGATTCCGAGGAACTCGACCCGGTCACCTTCCAGCCGATCGTCGGAATGGATTACGACAATCCGAGGCTGCTTGGCTTCTTCGTCAAGGGCGCCGAATACAAGCTGTTCGGCCTGATCCCGGCCGACCGCCACTTCTTCGGCTCGACCGATGGCCAGCCGGTGCATTTCCTCGGCACCGACAAGTTCGGCCGTGACGTGCTGTCGCGCGCCATCATCGGCTCGCGCATCTCGCTGATGATCGCGCTGACCGTCGTCTTCATCGTCACCCTGATCGGCACGACGGTCGGCATGGTTTCGGGCTATTTCGGCGGCACCTTCGATATCTGGCTGCAGCGCTTCGTCGAGCTGGTGCTCGCCTTCCCGCAATTGCCGCTCTATCTGGCGCTGACCTCGCTGATCCCGGTGACGGCGCCGACCAATGTCTTCCTCGCCTTCGTCATCTTCGTCATGTCGGCGCTCGGCTGGGCGCAGATGTCGCGCGAGGTGCGCGGCAAGACCTTAGCGCTTGCCCGCATCGATTATGTCCGGGCGGCAATGGCGGTCGGCGCCACCGACAAGCGCATCATCATGCAGCATATCTTCCCGAACGTGATGAGCCATGTCATCGTCGCGGTGACACTGCACATACCGAGCGTCGTGCTTCTGGAATCCTTCCTCGGTTTCCTCGGCTTTGCCGTCAAGCCGCCACTGATCTCCTGGGGGCTGATGCTGCAGGATACGGCGACCTATTCGGTCATCGGTTCCTATCCCTGGATTCTCTCCCCCGTCGGCTTCGTGCTCGTCACCGTCTTCGCCTTCAATGCGCTGGGCGACGGACTGCGCGACGCGGTCGATCCTTATTGAGGTGATTGATATGGCTCTTTCCCTGGTCAATTCCTTCGCCCCGCTTGTCCGCCACGACCATGACGGCCGCTCGGAAGCACCAATCATCGACGCCCGCAATGTGGCGGTAAATTTCAAGGTCGAGGACGGCATGGTCGAAGCCGTCAAGGACGTCTCCTTCCAGCTCTATCGCGGCGAGACCATCGCCATCGTCGGCGAATCCGGCTCCGGCAAATCGGTGACCGCAAGAACGGTGATGGGGCTTCTGTCGAAGCGCGCCGTCGTCTCCGGCAAATCGACGGTTTCCTATGACGGCAGCAATATTCTCAAATTCTCCGAGCGGGCCCGCCGCAAGCTGCGCGGCGACCGCATCTCGATGATCTTCCAGGAGCCGATGAGCTCGCTGAATCCGATCTATACGATCGGCAGCCAGATCGTCGAGGCGATCCGCGTGCATCGCCGCATGAGCCGCAGGGATGCGGAAAAGCGGGCGCTCGAACTGCTCGAACATGTGCAGATCCCCGACCCCGCCGCACGCATCCGGCAATATCCGCATCAGCTTTCCGGCGGCCAGCGCCAGCGCGTGATGATCGCCATGGCGCTCGCCAACGATCCGGACGTCTTGATCGCCGACGAGCCGACGACGGCGCTCGACGTCACCGTGCAGGCGCAGATCCTCAACCTGATCCGCAACCTGCAGAAGGAAATGGGGATGGCCGTCATCCTCATCACCCACGACCTGACGGTGGTGCGGCAGTTTTCCGATTACGTCTATGTGATGCAGCATGGCGAAGTGCGCGAGCACAACACCACGGAAGCGCTGTTTGCCAATCCGCAGCACGCCTATACAAGGCATCTGCTTGCCTCCGAGCCGCGCGGCGAGGCCAACCCGCTGCCGGCGGGATCGGATGTCATCCTCGACGCCAAGGGCGTGCGCGTCGCCTTCATGCTGCGCCACGGTTCCTTCCTCAAGCCGGCGATGCGCGAGCTTGTCGCCGTCGACAGCCTCGATCTGACGCTGCGCCGTCACGAGACGCTCGGCCTCGTCGGTGAATCCGGCTCCGGCAAGACGACCTTCGGCCAGGCGATCCTGCGGCTGAATACGCCCGACAGCGGCGAGATCCATTTCGACCATCAGCCGATCCACGGGCTTTCCCGCGCCGAGATGCGGCCGCTACGGGCCCGCATGCAGGTGGTGTTCCAGGACCCGTTCTCCTCGCTCAACCCGCGCATGACGATCGGCCAGATCATCGAGGAGGGGCTCGTCGTCAACCGGCTGGGCGCCACCAAGGGCGAGCGGCAGGACCGGGTGCGCGAGGCGCTGATCTCAGCCGGCATGCCCGGCAATATCCTGTCGCGTTTCCCGCATGAATTTTCCGGCGGCCAGCGCCAGCGCATCGCCATTGCCCGCGCCATCGCGCTGGAGCCGGAATTCATCCTGCTCGACGAGCCGACATCGGCGCTCGACCTTTCCGTCCAGGCCCAGATCATCGAACTGCTGCGCAAGCTGCAGGACGAGCGGGGTCTGAGCTACCTCTTCATTTCCCACGACCTCAAGGTCGTCCGCGCTCTCTGCCACCGCGTCATCGTCATGCAGCATGGCAAGATCGTCGAAGAGGGACCCGTCAACGAAGTTTTATCCCATCCCAAGACCGCCTACACCGAACGGCTCGTCAAAGCCGCTTTCGAGGTAGCATGACTATCGAATGCCGGAGGTTATAATGGCAGCAAATCCCAAGATCACATTCATCGGAGCTGGCTCCACCGTTTTCATGAAGAACATCATCGGCGACGTGTTGCAGCGTCCGGCGCTTTCGGGCGCGACGATCGCGCTGATGGATCTCAACCCGCAGCGGCTTGAGGAAAGCGCCATCGTCGTCAACAAGCTGATCTCGACGCTCGGGGTCAAGGCCAAGGCAGAGACCTATTCCGACCAGCGCAAGGCGCTTGCCGGCGCCGATTTCGTCGTCGTCGCCTTCCAGATCGGCGGCTATGAGCCCTGCACCGTCACCGATTTCGAGGTGCCGAAGAAATACGGGCTGCGCCAGACGATCGCCGATACGCTCGGCGTCGGCGGCATCATGCGCGGCTTACGCACCGTGCCGCATCTCTGGAAGGTCTGCGAGGACATGCTCGCCGTCTGCCCGGAGGCGATCATGCTGCAATATGTCAACCCGATGGCGATCAACACCTGGGCGATATCGGAGAAATACCCGACCATCCGCCAGGTCGGCCTCTGCCACTCGGTGCAGGGCACGGCGATGGAGCTGGCCCACGACCTCGACATTCCCTACGAGGAAATCCGCTACCGCGCCGCCGGCATCAACCACATGGCCTTCTATCTCAAATTCGAGCACCGCCTGGCCGACGGCTCCCACCGCAACCTCTATCCCGATCTCGTCCGCGGCTACCGCGAGGGCAGGGCGCCGAAGCCCGGCTGGAACCCGCGTTGCCCGAACAAGGTGCGCTACGAGATGCTGACGCGGCTCGGCTATTTCGTCACTGAAAGCTCGGAGCATTTCGCCGAATACACGCCCTATTTCATCAAGGAGGGCCGCGACGACCTGATCGAGAAATTCGGCATCCCGCTCGATGAATATCCGAAGCGCTGCATCGAGCAGATCGAGCGCTGGAAGGGCCAGGCGGAAGCCTACCGCAGCGCCGACAAGATCGAGGTGACGCCCTCGAAGGAATATGCCTCCTCGATCATCAACTCGGTCTGGACCGGCGAACCCTCCGTCATCTACGGCAACGTCCGCAACAATGGCTGCATCACCTCGCTGCCGGAAAATTGCGCCGCCGAAGTGCCTTGCCTGGTCGACGCCTCAGGCATCCAGCCGACCTTCATCGGCGACCTGCCGCCGCAGCTGACCGCGCTGATCCGCACCAACATCAACGTCCAGGAACTGACGGTGCAGGCGCTGATGACCGAAAATCGCGAGCACATCTACCACGCCGCGATGATGGACCCGCACACCGCCGCCGACCTCGACCTCGACCAGATCTGGTCGCTGGTCGACGACCTGCTCGCCACCCACGGCGACTGGCTGCCGGAATGGGCCCGCACATCTAGAAAAGTTCAAGCCGCCTGACCTCTTTCTCCCGGGTCAGGCGTCAAAGAGCCCCGCGGTGTGGCAACGACCGCGGGGCTTTTCGTGGGGCTTTGCAGTTGAGGGGGTGGTCAGCACGAGCGTGTCGACAACGAAACAGTATGCAATAATTAAATAGCTGAGAAACGAGAATGATGGGAATATTCCTTGCAAGGAATGCAGCGCTGGATTAGCACCTCAGTATTGCGGAGTGGCATGGCATGGGCAGACTGGCGGGAAAAATCATTGAAGCTTCGGCGGCGAAGGAGCCGCGCGATGAACATGCTGCTGGTGTTGACCTCCAGCGCCTTAGGCTGTTGTCCGGATTGACGCAAGCCGAGATGGCGACCCGAATGAATATTCAGCAGGCGGCCATCTCGAAGATTGAAAAGGGCGGCGAAGTCTATTTGTCGACGGTCCAACGCTATGTCGAGGCACTCGGCGCCTCTCTGCGTGTCGATGCCGTCTTCCCTGCCGACGCCCGTCTCGTCTTGCGCGTCAAGGCTTTTGATGCCGAGTACGGGCACGATGACCAACTCGTCTTTCCCCTTATGGCGGATGAACCCTTTCGCGCTCAGCGCGACGTTGTACTTTCCATTCGACCGCAGTACTCCGAAAAGATTCTCGACGGCCGCAAGACCGTTGAACTCCGTCGACGATTTCCGGTATCAGCGCCCGGGACGGTTGCCTATATTTATTCTACCTCACCCGTCAGAGCTATGGTCGGAGTGGGGGAGATCAGGGACGTGCTCAAACTCCCAATCGAACAAATCTGGGCTGAGTTTGAAGATACTGCATTTATAGGGCGCAACGACTTTGAGAGCTATTTCCACGGCTTGGAGTTTGGGTATGCTCTGCTTTTTGAAGATGTGAAGCCATTCTCCCGCCCGGTACCCCTTACAGAGCTGCGTGAAAAATTTGGCTTTGAGCCCCCTCAGTCCTTCTTGTACGCTAGCCGCGATCTTCGAAAGGCCTTGAGACATGAGGCAACAGTCGTATCTCATTGATACGAACATTCTGATCGGTCTGGAAGACTATCGCGCTGTCGAAGCCGCATACGCTAAATTTTCAAGCCTCGCTGCCGCTCACAAGATCACGATTTTCGTCCACGAAGCAGCCCGCGACGATATTTCCCGCGACAAGAATGCGGAACGTCGCCGGATTTCCCTTAGCAAAATCTCGAAGTACCAGATCTTCGGCAAGCAACGCGGCTTGAGCCAGGCCGATCTCGAAGCCGACTTCGGCCCTTTGAAGCGGCCGAATGACATAGTCGACGCAACTCTCCTCCATGCCCTTAAAAGCGACGCAGTCGATTTCCTCGTCACACAGGACAAAGGCCTTCATGAGCGCGCATTCAAACATTCTGCCGACCTCGGCCGACGTGTCTTGTTCGTCGGCGACGCGGCCGATCTTCTTACGCAGACATACGAGCCGAAGCAGGTCCCGATCAGGCACGTAGCCGAAGTTGAGGCTCACATGATCAGCCACAAAGACGGCTTCTTTGACAGCCTTCGCGAAGGATATCCGGAGTTCGACGATTGGTGGCGGAAAAAATGCGTTCGCCAGCACCGCCCTTGTTGGGTCGTCTACGACAATGACGAACTTGCTGGCCTGATTGTACGAAAGGACGAAAGCGCCAACGATACGGATGCGGTGACCAAGGCCAACAAGATCTTGAAAGTCTGCACTTTCAAAGTCGCGCCCGACAAGCGCGGTGTCAAACTTGGAGAGCTGCTTTTGAAGCAGGTCCTCTGGTACGCCCAGCGAAATGGATACGACCTTGCGTATCTGACGACATATGAAAACCAGGCGGCGCTGATCAACCTCTTGGAATTCTATGGCTTCTCCCATGCCGGCACGAAAGATAACGGAGAGCTGATTTACGAACGGGGATTTTCTTCGGCAAAGCTTATTGATGATCCCCTCATCACAGTCTTTGAGGCGGCCAGAAAAAACTACCCTCGCTTTCTTGTAACTGATCAAGTTCGCGGCTTCGGGATTCCTATCAAAGAGGACTATCACGACACCCTTTACCCTGATTTATGGAAGCCGACGCAGCCAGACTTATTTGTCGGCGCATCGCGGGCCGATCGTCCGACGCGACCAGGCAATACGATCAGGAAAGTCTACTTATGCCGAGCACCGTCAAACCTCGGTAACGCAGGCTCTCTGCTGTTCTTCTATAAGGGTGCTTCAAAGGAGCGCCCCTCCCAAGCCATGACAACGCTCGGAATACTAGAGAGCGTTACATTCGCAAACTCGACCCGAGAGCTGATGCAATTGACGGGCGGCCGATCCGTTTACAGCGAGCGACAGCTTGAGCAGTGGCAGGCAACAACGGCTAAGCCGGTAAAAGTGATCAACTATCTCCTGGCCGCTTATATCGATCCCGCAATCGGTCTCGATGAATTGCGAGGTCTTGGCGTTGTGAACGGCAACCCATAGCAGTCGATCTATGAGCTTAGGTCTGACGTCCTTCGGCGGCTTCTCGATCGCGCCAACCTGGAATTCAAGGTATGACACAGCGGGTGATCGCGTTCGTTGGCATCTCAGGGGTGGGGAAATCGACCTTTCTGAGAGCCGCGGCCAAGTTGATTACGTTTCAGCACCTGGTGGCCGGCTCATTGATCGGAACAGCACGCGAAACCGAACATGAGCATGACCGTCTTCGCTTGCAGAACATTGACCAGAACCAACAACTGCTTGTTAAGGGCTTTCACTTGAAGAAAGATGCTGGAAGCCGATTAGTTGTGCTCGACGGGCACGCTATTATCGATGGTGCGGAAGGGGTTCAAACTGTCAGCGAACAGGTGTTTGCTAGCGTGGGCACCGACGCCATCGTTCATCTTGCGGCTGACCCAAGGCAGATTCTTGCAAATCGCAAAGGGGACAGATCGCGTGACCGTCCAACGCTGTCGGTGAATGAACTGGCAGCTCACCAAGCTCGGTCGCTTGCTGCCGCTATCGATATTGGCCGCTCATTGTCGATTCCATTCAGATTGTTTTCTCACATGGATGTGTCTGGGTTTTGCGCTTTTGCCGCTAGTCTTTAATTTTCAGTCAGTCCACCCACGGGATCAATGCGTCGGTTGATGGCTCAAATCTGTATAAGGCGAGGATAGCCTACTCTCATGCTGCATCATGATTAGCGGGTTTCGTATCGACAAATACGGTCTGTCTGCCGAGGAGCCGTTTCTTGTCTTTCACGGCGACATCGTTGGTTGGCGGGACGCCAGTGAGTTGTGGCGATGTCCGGGAAGGTGACGCTGCCATTGTCTGTCCACAGATCTCTTCTCCAAAGCGAGTGGAAAATCATGGATGGTCGGGTACGATGCAGCGGCCATGGGAGACTATGCTATGCGCACTATCCTAAAAGTTGGTCTGGCCGTCCTTTCAGAAGGACGGATACTTCTGGTGCGCAAAAGGGGCGGGGACCATCTTATCCTTCCCGGGGGCAAGCCTGAAGAGGGCGAAAATGACATCGACACACTTGAGCGAGAGGTCTGCGAAGAACTCGGCTGCGGTATCAAAAGAACGTCGTTGAACTACTCTGGTTGCTTTAGCGACCGGGCAGCCGGTCTTGGCGAAACTCTCGTTTCGGTCCGGCTGTATATCGGGGAGTTGACGGGGACACCGCAGCCTCGTGCGGAGATTGAGGCGTTGGATTGGTATCCCATCCAGGCCTCAGACAGTCCGCTGCTTGCCCCCAGTCTACGAAATTCCATCCTCCCCAGCCTAGCTCGAGCGAATCCCTGCTCGGTGGAGGAAGGAGGCAAGTGACTGAGCGAACTGTTCAATTGAACCTTCGTTCAAAATGTGGCCGGTTGTGCTTCGAAACACCCGATCTATCTGCAGGCTTTCAACTTCGATTCGGTCTCTCTTCTCGACCTGCTGCGGTGTCATGGAACGACCGGGGCGCCTCTCCAGCCGCTCCGCTCGGATTTTGAAACTCGCATCAACGTATAAAAGGTGTACGGGCCATGTCACACTGCTTTTGAGACAATCATACTCGGCAGGTGACATGACGGCATCGACAAGCGCGGTCTTGCCGAGCTCTAAGCAATTCTTGATCCTGTCAACGTTCATCCGAGCCAGGGCAGCGCCGTCAGCCCGCCGCAATTCCATCCGCACTTGGCTCTGGTTCTCCGGGGTGGGCTCGACCCCTCTTCGATCAAGTTCATCAAAGATGGCCTGCCCGAGGTAGATGTACTGCCCTCCGGTGGCTTGCTGGAGGAGTTCGAGAGCCGTCGATTTGCCGGCTCCGGTAAAGCCACAGACGCCGACAAGGCAGGACATCAATTTTCGCTCGCCACTCGCTTGATGCTTAATATGCAGTAGCCGTCGCTCAGGCCGTCGCCGGAAAGGGCGCAGGGGAACTCGGAAGATGTGATATAGGTGATGCGCACATTGAGCTCTCGTCCCGTATAGGAATCTGTCGAGGGCTCGAACTCCTGCAGGCAGAGCACGTCTCCGACGCGGTAGTCGCGATCGGTACTCCGACGCATATCGTGTGTCTTTGCGCCGCTGAGAGTGGCTTCGAACAGATGGGGCCATGACTTGACCTTGTGGAGCGCCGAGCGGCGGTCGCCGGCGTCCGTGGGTGCCGTCCTGCCCCGCGAATCCGCTAGAATGGTTTTTTCCATGTGCATACCTGCGACTTATCTAGAGGACCTGGCGGATCGGAATGAAGTCGGAGTACTCAAGGTTCAACTGATCTGTCCCTTCAAGGCGCGGCAGCCGGATGCCATCCACGATCTCAAGTGCATGATCGACTTCCTCAGGAATTGGCTGCGCCAGATACCACCTGCTTCGACCGCGCGCCAGCTCGCTATTGGAGATCCGATCAATGTCGGCAAGTGCATCGCTGTGCAAGTTTTCCGCAAATCTTTCGATCATTCCGAGGACCACCTGAAGTTTTTCTCCATCCAGAAAGAAGTTCTCAGCCTTACTGTCAATATATAATACTCCTGTGACGGGGTTGCGACCACCTTTCTTGTCCGACGTCAGCATCGGCAGCGCTGAGACAAACCGAACTTCCGGAGACATCTTCCGTGAGGCCTGGTGCAGGTTGAGGAACTGCATGGCCTTCGCGAGTGCGTCGGGATCGACTCCCTGCCGCGACCTTATCATCTGATGCGTCTTGTAGGCCAGACCGATGGTTGCGTTGTCCGCCGGAAATGTCCTGCCGGCGGGGCTGTCGTCCCCCGGGGGAAGGTTGATGCCAAAGTATCTGCAGCATTGCTGCAGCACTTCCTCCGTCCCGAAGCTTACAGCCCGATGGAGCGTGACGCGAAGCCGACTGTCCGCTGGATGGTCCTTCGCGAGAAAGCCCGCGACTGCCGAACAGAAGGTCGAGGCAACCAGCGCAGTCGCACCGGGAAGATATTCCTTGCGCCAAGCATCCTTGGTGCCGTCGTCCGCGTTGAAGGCATGTTCCTTGGCGCCCGTGTAGCCAAAATAGCCACCGCTCCACATCTGTTCGTCTACCTGCCGGAACTTGTCCTTGTTTCGAGATTCCATAACCGTGAACAGCGGCTCCGACAGGATGCCCTTCAGCAGCATCTCCCGCTTTGTTCCGTGCCGCTGTATGATCCGATCGGGAGGAATGGCGTGCTGTCTAGCGAGGACAGTCTCTTTCTCCGTCGACGGGACGAAGCCTCCGCACTTGTAGAGCACGTAGACCAGAACCCGGTTCTGGAACGAAATTCTAACATCTCCGTCAAAGAGATCGGAGAGCTTCTTGACCTTCAGCCTCAGAATCACGTCAGTATCGCGGCGTAGCCTGCTTCCAAGCTTTGTCTTGACCTTTCCGAACGCTACCTCCTCCTCCTGCCAGAGGGTCTCGAATTTCTGAAATGTCCCCTTCGTGACGTCCTTCTCGTGCTCAGTCTTTATTTCCCGTAGTCTTTCGATGAGCGTTGGGCTGTCCCTGAAGAGCTCTGAAAGGATGCGGTCCTGACGAAAATGCGAAATCCGAAGGCGGAGAAGATCGACCATGGCGCCATCACCCTGACCGGAAAGAACGAAGGTAAGGCGAGGTTGCTCAAGGTTCGGCTGTCCGACAATGTCGTTTCGCCAATAGGATAGGCGGCTGTCCGCCTCTATCCCGAAGCCGATGGCGAGGATCACAGCGTCGAAGTCGTCAGTCTGACCGGTGCTGCCCGCTGGTGTTCCAGCGTTGGAGTTTCCACTCTTCACGTCCCTTGCTTCGCCAATCCATTCGATGGTAGCTTTTTTGGATCTTTCGATTCATGGATCTGCAGATGCCGGGTGTTGCAGTAGAGCTTGATCCGTTTGCCGGAGGGACCATCAACAAGCGATCTCCATTGACCCAGAACCTGGACGACAACGTCCGAGGCCCGTGCCGCAGTCCAGTTCAGCAGTGGCAGGTTCGCCGCGCTGATTTCGCTACCCTCTGCCGGCCAGTTGTAAATGTGTGGGTGAAGCCAGCGAGTGTCGCTGCCTTGCTGCAGTGGAAGCAGTGTGTCGCGCTGTTCGAAGAGCGTGATTTCTGCCTCGACGCCCTTTGAGACAAGACCAGCAGCAACCGAGAGCCCGGTGAATCCCCCGCCGACTATCGCGATCTTCTTTTGAAAATCCTTCGGTGGGGTGGCGCCCGCATGTGTCGACGGGATGACGCCTCCTTCCACCAGTGCGTATACTAGGTTCAAAGCGCGAATCTGTTGGCTCAAGACCGTGACGCCATTGTCAAAGGTTCCAACCAGATAGAGGGGCTGATCCGGTATTTTGTAGCTAGACTCGATATCGGAGGGATTTGGATTGTGCATAGTCTGCCTGCTCTGCCGTTGATTGTCATATTTCTCCGTCCAGAGATGTGCGTCGGACGGAACTAAATCGGGGCGCCCCAAGTATTTCTTGTAGTGTCCGCCAGCCGCCAAGGCGGGGCTTTGTGCAATTGCCCTGCGATGCGGCTGCCACAGGAAATCGTCGCCGTTCTCATGTATGCTCAAAGGCTAGGCGAACAATGTTAATTAATAATGCGATCAATGATTGTGCTCACAACATCATCTGGCAGCAGGTGGTGGAGCCGGGGTGCCTAACCGGGCACCTAACGCATTTCTTCAAGCTTCCGGCGCTAGACTATTAGTTGCTTATGAGTGGTACTAGTGTACTTGTCACGATTTCGCCTTTGCGCACGAATGATGTTGTTCACGTTGGTGGTGACATCGTGGGTGGATGTAGATTGAAAGCCGAGTTCGTTTTCAGCAGACGGGGTCACGACAAGTCGGGGGCAGGCCTTTCACCTCTTCAAGCGTCAGGCCGCACCAGGGGCACGAGTCCTTAATCCCTGCCTCGTCGAGTTGCTGGCCCCGTTCGGATGAGCGGATCGTGACTAGGATCCGATCATCGTCTCCTCGGTGCGTTTGCCAGGTCGCGCCAGAGATCTGGGTCGTCTATGGTTTTGCCTCCTGCCTTGCTGCAGGTCCAACTGCCGCCTCGTCATCGAAAGCGGTCAACTCAAACATGCAGAACCACCTAAATGCGACGAGGTTAGCGGTGATGCCACCTGGGCTGCAGTAAACATCAACACTGGGGTTGTGATTTTGCGATCCGTTTGATGTTGGGCAGTAGAGCGTCGGCATCCAGCTTTGGCAGGCTGCGGTTTGCAAAATCGGTAAGGAATATTTTGACGAAATCGAGGTCAGCCTTCGAGATGACCATACCCCTGTCGTCCTTCGCACACTCGGCAAGGAATGCCTCCTCTAGACCTGCCTTTCGAATGGTGTCCACCGCCATGAAAATCGTAGCGGCAGGAATGAGTTTCTGTTCGACCTTCGAAAGAACTGGTTTAATTTTCTGTTCTGTCATGGTGGTGTCTCCTCAATGGTTGGCAAAGGAACGCAGGTCATCCCGCAAACGCAAATATTCCAATTCGGCGCGTACGCGCTCTTCGGCAATCGTTAGAGATCTTTGATCGCCGCCCGCCGGCAAAACCATGACTATCGATACCTGATGCACGTCCGTGCGCGTATTCTCAGCGGATCCATCTACTCCCACCAGCTCCCAGGTTAGTCCCCTCGTTGGCAAATCAAGATCCGGCGTCAGTTTGGAATTCCACATGGTCGTGAACTTGAGCTTAATGCTATAGGTCGCCAAATCCTTGCTGCCCTCAGCGCCTGCCAGGTTTCCAGACTGGTTGTGGTCGAGATATTTTTTGACGTAGCTGATCAGGTTCAAATTTCCTGTGATCGGATACATGTAGTTTTTTGGTTTGTAGACATCGGGCTTGCAATAATCGGCGTTGCTGACCATGGTCGCCAACTTCACGAAGCTGTCGAGCTCGCGAAAAGTTTCGACATTATTACGTTCACGGTTGTTGGTGATACTTGTGCCAATGCCGAAGGTTCCCCGTGTAAAAGTGTTCAACACGTCGGCGCCCGCGGTAACATCGTTCCGCTCGGTGATGTCGAAATTCCAGTCATATCCAATTAGCGTGTCTTTATAGACGTTGACGATGCTTTGAGCATCTCGGCCGAGCGTAGCAAAATCGAATTTTAGGAAATCTTCGTCTGTAACGAGTTTTGCTGCGATTTCGGGTTGGCGCCTAGCAATTGCTTCCTTGGCCTTTTGACGAACAGCGTCTCGCATCTCACAGCGGACGCGCCGCGTAATGTCGTAAGTATCGACATGCGCAAAATCTCTAACATCGGGCGGTATCGCACACGTATTTAGCGCTGTCGCAAGCCCTGTAATGGCTGCTACACAATAGTATTTTCGGTACATCATTGACCCCTCAACAATATGAAAAAGGATATTACGCTCGCCTAAATTGTAGTCAATAAGAACTTTTACTGCTCGACGGGTTCGTTTTTGTCGTGTTGATGGCTCGATTATTGGCTGTTGCAGGGTTGGTTGGCCGCGTACTCGGCCGCAGAAAAATAAACACCTAAATCTTGTCCGATAGGCCGGAGTTTCACTTCTTCAAATTCAGCTGACATGCACGAGTGCGATCCCCGACACCAGCTCTGCGCTGTGCCGAATATGTTTTACTGCCATTCTGCAAACCATCCCATTTTTGTCACCCGCTTGCCAAAAAACCATAATTGCGCCACCTAAATCACCTATCGACAACCCAGATCGCTGGCGCCAGATGGCAAGCGCACCGAGAGACGGCGGCGGGATCCTGGTGACGAGCGGGCCTCCGTCTGCGGCCAGGGCGCCTTCTAGCGCAGCACCGCTAATCTTCCTTCACGCTGAAATCGAAACCCTGCTTGAGCAGGCTTAATGCAAGTCAAAGCGTTGTGAAACTGAACACCTCTGGCGCCTTGCGGCGGTTCAGGGCATCCTGTGATGGCTGAAAATTGTGTTTATGGCAGTTGGAGGAATGCCGATGCGCTGCTTTACCGTGCTTGGACCCTCGCAGACCGGAAAATCGACAGTCGTGGAAAAGCTCGGCTCGCTGGAGGGGACGCCGAGAAAATCCAGCTCCCCTTATGGATTGAACCTCACAGAGTTCATCTTCGGAAACGAGGCGTGGTGTGCATTGGATGCGCCAGGACCCAACGAAGCGTTGGCGCATGCGCAGCACGCGCTTCTTGCCAGCGACGCCTGCATATTGTGCGTTTCATCGGCACCCGAGGAGGCTGTGCTCGCCGCGCCCTATCTCAGGATCATCGAAGCCTCGGGGACGCCTTGCATCCTCTTCGTCAACCGGATGGACGAACCGAGGGGGCGGTTGAGGGATGTGATCGCCGCGCTTCAAGACTACGCCAGCCACACCCTTTTGCTTCGCCAGATCCCGATCCGCGAGGCGGACAGGATCGTAGGCAGTTGCGATCTGATTTCGGAACGGGCGTGGCGCTACCGGGAAGGTCAGACTTCAGCGCTGATCGCAATCCCCGAAAGCACTGCCGAACGCGAGCACGAAGCGCGCACCGAGCTCCTGGAACATCTGTCCGAATTCGATGACTGGCTTCTCGAGGAACTGATCGAGGACCGCGAGCCACCCAGCGACGCGCTCTATGCCATTTCATCACGGGTTCTGAGCGAAAACAGGATTATCCCGGTCCTGATCGGTGCCGCAAGTCACGGCAACGGCATGATGAGGCTGATGAAGGCGTTGCGCCATGAGGCGCCGCCGGTCGGGATTCTCAGGCAGCGTCTCGCTCATGCGGGAACTGTCGATGAAGGCAAGCTGATGGCCGTGAGCTTCCATGCCTATCATCGCCAGAATGTCGGCAAGACGGTGCTCGTGCGCGCACTTGGCGAGGGACTGCGGCAAGGCGCATCACTGGGCGGCTCCAGCCTCGGCGCCGTCCAAAATCTCGCAAACGGGCGGTCCAATTCGGCGGTTCTGCCTGCGCCGGGGGATGTCTTCGCGACCGTCAAGTCCGACCATCTGCGCGTCCCTTCGCTCTTGACCGCCGGCGCGGTGATCGCCCCGCCTGAGTGGACGGAACCACCCACGCCGATGCTTGAAAGGATCCTGATTCCGGGCAGCGAGCGCGATGAAAACAAGCTTTCCGAAACGCTGGCAAAACTTTCCGAGACGGATCGCGGCCTGAAAGTCTTGCAGGAGGAAGGCACGGGCGCTCAACTCGTCCGCGCCCAGGGGCCGGTACATTTGCGTGAACTTTGCCGAACGCTGGCGGAAGTCTTTCACATCTCCGTGACCGACCGAACGCCCAGCCCGATCTACCGCGAGACAATCACGAAACCATCGGAGGTTCATTACCGCCATCGCAAACAGACCGGTGGTGCCGGGCAATTCGCGGATGTGAAGCTGAGCATCCACCCCAACGAGCGCGGCGAGGGTTTTACCTTTGGCGAAACCGTCAAGGGCGGCGCCGTTCCGCGCAATTACTTCCCCGCCGTCGAAGCAGGCGCGCGCGAAGCGATGGAGAAAGGACCGCTCGGCTTCGAGGTCATCGATGTCGGCGTAACGCTGTCGGATGGTCAGCACCATGCCGTCGACAGTTCGGAACACGCCTTCCGGACTGCGTCGAAAATGGGGGTGCGTCAGGCGCTTGCCGAGGGATCGACCGTCTTGATGCAGCCGGTCTTCCGCAGCGAGATTCACATTCCGTCGGTCTATTCGGGCAGCCTCGTCCAGATCGTCTCCGCCCTCAACGGCCAGGTTCTCGGCTTCGACCGGGATGAAACCGCCAAGGGTTGGGACATCTTCCGCGCGCTCGTTCCGGGTGGCGCACTTGAGGAACTGGCGCGGGCGCTGCGCTCGGCGACGCAGGGCATTGGTTATTTTTCCAAGACCTTCGATCACTTCGAGGAGCTATACGGCAAGGAAGCGGACGCCATTGTGAGGGCAAAGGAGAAACCAGGCACCGCACACTGAAACCTTCGCGCCACTTCATGCTCGCGCGCAGATATGCTGCCGGACGTCCGATACGAGCCGTTCTCGCTGAACGATTTCGCTCCGGTACGCTTCAGGGCCTCCTGACCGATCAGCTCGGATAGTTTTGCGGCTGCCCAGACGAAGTTCCTCCCTGCTTGCCAAAAAACCACAATTGCCTCACTTAGTTCACACCTCCACCCTCGGCATGAAGAATTGGATCAACGCTGCATGCGCATAGCTTACGTTTTTCTCGGTGCATTTCTTGCACTCGTACAGTCCGCCTCCGCTGAAGTCGCATCGCCGCCGGTTTTGGCGCCGCTGGAGCGACAGGCGGAAGCCGCTCAGTTGAGCGCGCAATTTCTCTCGCGCTATAGCTATAAGCCGGTTCCGCTCGACGATGCCTTGTCGGCCAGGGTCATGGATGGGTTCATCAAGTCGTTGGATCCGGACCGCATGCTTTTCCTGCAGGCCGATATCGACAAGTTCATGGCTGAGCGCAGCGAGATCGACGATGCGATCGAGCGGAAGGATTTGAAGATCCCGTTTGCGATCTTCAACGCCTATGAACAGCGCGTCGTCGACCGCATGACCTATGCGCGCAGCCTGCTGAAGCAGGATTTCGATTTCAGCGGGCAGGACAATTATTCGGTGCTGCGCGAGAAAGCGCCCTGGCCGCAGTCGCAAGCAGAAAGCGATGATCTCTGGCGCAAGCGTGTCAAGAGCGACTGGCTGCGGCTGAAGCTCGGCGGCAAGGCCGATGCGGCCATTCGCGAAACGCTCGACAAACGCTATGAAAACACGCTCGAGCGCGCTTACAAATTCAAGAGCGACGACGTTTTCCAGTCGTTCATGGACGCCTATTCGAATGCGATCGATCCGCACACGGATTATTTCGGCGCGGCCGCTTCGGCCGATTTCGATGTATCGATGAAGCTTTCGCTGTTCGGCATCGGGGCGGTGCTGCAGGAGCGCGACGACTATACGACGATCCGTGAGCTGGTGCCCGGCGGGCCGGCTGAGCTTTCCGGCAAGCTTGCGGTCGGCGACCGCATCACCGGCGTCGGTCAGGGCAAGAATGGGCCGATCAAGGAAGTGGTTGGCACGCGGCTGGATGAAGTCGTGCAGATGATCCGCGGGAAAAAAGGCTCCGTCGTGCGCCTCGACATCCTGCCGGCCGATGCCGGCGCCGATGCCACGCATCGCGTCGTCAGCCTGGTGCGCGACAAGATCAGCCTGGAAAAGCAGGCCGCCAGGAAGACCGTGCAGACCGTGAAAGTCGGCGATACCGAGCGCAAGATCGGCATCATCACCCTGCCGGTCTTCTATGAGGATTTTGAAGCCAAGGCCAAAGGCGACAAGGATTACAAAAGCGCCAGCCGCGATGTCGCCAAGCTTCTCGGCGAGTTGAAGGATGAAAAGGTCGACAGCGTTCTCGTGGACCTGCGCAACAATGGCGGCGGTTCATTGGAAGAGGCGATCGATTTGACCGGCCTCTTCATCGGCAAGGGTCCGGTCGTTCAGCAGCGCCGCAGCGACGGCAAGATCGAGGTCAAAAGCTCGGATCTTGCCGAGCCTGTCTGGTCAGGCCCGATGGGTGTCTTGATCAATCGCGGCTCTGCCTCGGCCTCGGAGATTTTTGCCGCGGCCATCCAGGATTACGGCCGCGGCGTGATTGTCGGCGAAGCCAGCTTCGGTAAGGGCACGGTGCAGACGGTCGTCGATCTCGACCAGATGGTTCACAACAGCAAGCCCGAATATGGCGAGCTGAAGGTGACGATCGCCCAGTTCTTCCGGGTCAATGGCGGCACGACGCAGCTGCGCGGCGTCACCCCCGATATCAGCCTGCCGGGACTGTCTGATCCGACAAGCTTCGGCGAGACCAGCTATGACAATGCCCTGCCATGGGCGGAGATCAAGCCGGCGAAATACGCGCCCGAGGGCAATGTCACGGCCTTGCTGCCGGCATTGCAAAGCCGCCATGATGCGCGGGTCAAGGGCGATCCGGATTTCCAGCGCCTGGTGAAAGACATTGCCGATCTGAAGGCGCAGCGCGAGAAAGGCATCGTCTCCCTGAATGAAGCCGAACGCCGCAAGGAAGCAGCGGCGCGCGAGAAGCGCTTCAAGGAGCGGGCGCAGGCGAGCGATGGCGACAACCCCGCTGGCGATGATGGCCTGGAGGCGGGCGAGCGCAGCCTGAGCGCCGATATCGCCCTCGAAAACGCCCGCAAGAACGCAAAAGACGTCCTGCTCGACGAGGCCGCCGCGATTCTTGCAGACGAGGTGGGCTTGCAGGACGGCGTGCTGAATGCAGCCACGAAACCAGCGGGACAGGCGGACGGGAAATAGGCACACCGGCTGGGTGAGAGATAGCCGACAAAGCGCGTAGCGACGCCATCTTTACAGCGCTTGTAGAGATGAGCATCGTTGCGCTATGTGTCTGCTCCAGACAGGAGTTTCCCATGCCCTCCTCGCCCAGGAACAAAAGTGCGGAAGTGCTGCTTGAGCGGACCATATTCACGGTCAGCCCCGAGATCTATGCCGAATACCTTGCCCGCCTCGACGCGCCAGCAAAGCCCAATGACCGCCTGAAACGGACCATGTCGACCAAAGCGCCGTGGGATGAGCCTACACCGCCGGGCTGAAATCCGCCGCCAGCACCGCGGCGTCCCTTCTGACGTTCGAAATCGCTAATGAAAAATCTGGTCAAAGAAACATGACCGCGTCCTCCGTGTCGGCACCTTCGAGACCATTGCCGGTATTCCGCCTAATCCTGCTCTGCGGCTGGTGCTCCTTGATGGCAGGGATTTTTCTCTGGTCAGTCCACCCGATCGCCTACTACGATTGGGACCTCACCACTGTCCTTATGTGTCTGTTGTGGTTTTCGGGTCCGCTTGTGGCTTTTGCCATTTCGGTCGGTGCCCTTATTCTGGATCAACCGGCTTCTCGCTTAATGAGGCGAGCCGTCGCTGTGCACTTCGGGATGAATCTGGTTGTTGCTCTAATGGTATGGGTGACGGATCAGTTTAGTCCCGCCATCTGGTTGTTTGTATTGCTGGCGGGCCTGGTCGATCTGCCGATCCTTGCGCTCGCGCCAGGCAGGATCGATAGCGCGCGGGCGGTCAAACTGCTGCATATGGTGGTGATATCGTCGGTTGCTGGGCCTATTGCCGGCCTATTTCTTTGGTCGGTCCTCAACATCAAGATTGTGGAATGGCGTGCACTCGCGGTCGCCGGTTCACATCCCTATTGCGTGCAGGTGCCCAAGGATTATCTCGGGCGGTACAAGGCAGTCAGCCGATGGACTGAATTGGCGGGTTTGAGGATGCAGACACCGTTTACAAACGGCGGCGGTTCCACCGACTACCAGTTCGCGTTTCACGCAGTGCTCGTGGTCAGGCAGGGTGGTGGGGACAAGTTCTACAACTGGTCCTACTTCGCCCAGAGCTTCGTCCCCGTTTCCGAGCGTGCGATAAGCGGACTCGCTCTTGTTCGCGCTGATTGTGAGCCAATCGTTGCTTTTTTCGACGAGCTTAATCGTTAGCGGTTGCCATGGAATTATAGAAAACGCCCCGAACAGGTCATGCCTACACCAAGGCGCCGTGGGATGAGCCTACATCGCCGGGCTGAAATCCGCCGCCAGCACCGCCTCCTTGAGCGCCCGCGAATAGGGATGCTGCGGGTTATCCAGCACGGGGCGGGCCTGGCCTCGCTCGACGATTTCGCCCTTGCGCATGATGATGATGTTGTCGCTGACGTAGTAGGCGGTGGCGAGATCGTGGGTGATGTAGATGATCGACAGGCCGAGTTCGTTTTTCAGCCGGCCGAACAGGTTGACGATCGCCATGCGCAGGGATGCATCGACCATCGAGACCGGCTCGTCGGCGACCAGCAGGCGGGGTTGCGGGATCAGCGCACGGGCGATGGCGACGCGCTGAAGCTGGCCGCCGGAGAGTTCGTGGGGGAAACGGCCTTTCACTTCTTCGAGGGTGAGGCCGACATGCGTAAGCGCCGCATCGGCCATGCGCTCGGCTTCTTTCCGGTCTATCCGTTTTCCCGGGCCCGACAGATTGCGGGCCGTTTCGAACAGGTAACGGTCGACCCGCTTCAGCGGATTGAAGGCTTCGAATGGGTTTTGCAGAACCGGCTGGACCTCCTTCATGAAGGCCTTGCGTTCGGATCGGCTATGAATCGAGACGGTTTTGCCGGAGAATTCCAGCCGCCCTTCCGTCGGTGCGGTCTGCCCGAGGATCATCGCGGCGATCGTCGATTTTCCCGAGCCGGATTCGCCGACGATCGACAGGATCTCCGGCTCCTCCCCAACTTCGAAGCTGACATCCTTGACCGCGGTGATCAGGCGCCGACCGAGCATGCCGCCCTGGCGGTAGACTTTGGTGACATGCGAGAGGTGAAGCAGAGCGGTCAAACCTGATCTCCCGTAACTGCAAAACAGGCGACGCGACGCCCCGGCTCGACGGTGACGAGCGGCGGCACCTTCTGCGAGCAGATGTCCATCCGCTTCGGACAGCGCGGGTGAAAGCGGCAGCCTTCGGGCGGCATGGCGAGGTTCGGCGGGCGCCCCTCCAGCGACGGCCTAGTTGTCGCATCGCCGATGCGCGGCAGGCTGCCGACCAGATGCTGCGTATAGGGATGCAGCGGCTTGCTGAAGAGTTTGGCGGTCGGCGCTTCCTCGACCAGACGTCCGGCATAAACGATGCCGATGCGGTCGGAAACCGTCGCGTGAACGCCCATATCATGGGTGACGAACAGAAAGGACGAACCCATCTCGCGCTGGATTTCGCGGATCATCGACAGCACGTCACGCTGAACGATGACGTCGAGCGCAGTGGTCGGTTCGTCGGCGATGATGAATTCAGGCGTCAGGATGGTGGCGAGCGCAATGGTCATGCGCTGGCGCATGCCGCCGGAGAGTTCGTGGGGATAGGCGTCGAGCAGATGCGGATCGAGCTTCAGCCGCTGCAGATGGGTTGCGACCTTCTCAAAGAAGACCGGCTTGCTGACAGCCATGTGGCGAAAGGCGAAATCGGTGAAGGAATGGCGGATCCGGCGCACCGGATTGAGCACGTTCATCGAGCCCTGCATGATATAGGACAGATGCTTCCAGCGCAGCGCCATGCGCTCCTCCGGCTTCATCGCGTAAATATCCTGCGTGCCGCCGGCGAAATGGAATTTGACGCTGCCCGAGACGACCCTGAGCGGCGGCCGGATGGCGCCGGCGATGGTTTTGATCAGCGTCGTCTTGCCGCTGCTCGATTCACCGGCAACGCCATAGACCTCGCCGCGGCCGATCGTCAGGCTGATATCGTCGACGGCGCGCACTTCGCGGTCGACGCCGAAAAGGAAGGCGCGGTAATAGGCTTTCAGGTTCTCGATTTCGACCAAAGGGTCCATGCTAACTTCCCATCCGGTTCAGCCGGCTGCGCGGATCATTGTATTCGTTCATCGACATCGACAGCAGGAAGAGCGCCAGGAACAGAATGACGATGACGGCGACGGGGGCGGCCACCCACCACCATATTCCGGCGATCAGCGCCGAATGCGCATTGGCCCAGTAGATCATCATGCCCATGGTCGGCGTCTCGATATCGGTGAAACCGAGCACCGAAAGGGTGATCTCCATGCCGATCGACCAGATCATGTTGTTCATCGTGGTGGCGAAGACGATCGGCAGCACATAGGGCAGGTGCTCCTCGACCAGGATCTTGCGCATGCTCATGCCGGAATAGACGCTCTGGGTGGTGAACGGCCTGGTCTTCAGGCCGATCGCCACCGAGCGGATGAGGCGCGCATCGTAGGACCAGCCGAGCGAAGCCATGATGACGATCAGCACCGTCCAGGTCATGCTGTCCTTCAGCACGAAATAGAACAGGATCAGCAGCGGAAATTGCGGGATGACCATGATGCTGTCGTTGATCGCCATCAGCACCCGGTCGACCGTGCCGCCGGCATAACCGGCGACGAGGCCGACGACCAGCGAGATGATGCGCGAGAGAAAGGCGACGCCGATGCCGAAATACAAGGTGTTGCGAAGGGCGGTCGTCAGCTGCCAGAAAACGTCCTGTCCGCGCGATGTCGTGCCGAGCCAATAGTCGCCGTCGGGCGGCATGTCGGGCGGCAGAAGATAGATGTCCGTCGGCGCGTAGGGCGAGAAATAGGACAGGATGATGAACCCGACGATGACGGCAAAGAGCAGCAGGCCGCAGAGAAATTCCAGGTTCTGACGTGCGAGGTCGCGGATGATGGTAAACATGGCCTATTCCACCTTGATGCGCGGGTCGATCAGCGGGCTCAGAATGTCGATGATGAAGACGGCGGCGGCGACGCCGACGATCGACAAGGCGCTGAGGCCGAGCACCAGGCTGTAATCGCCGGCATGCACCGCCGAAATCAGCAGGTTGCCGATGCCGGGATAGCCGAAGACGATTTCGGTGATGACGGTGCCGTTGAAGATCGCCCCGAGCGACATGGCAAGCCCGGTGAATTGCGGCACCATGGCGTTGCGGGCGATGTAGGAGCGAAGAATTTTCCGCTTCGGAACGCCGCCGAGCTCGGCGAAGACGACGTAATCATCGGTGATGATGTTGGACACCAGCGCCCGCATGCCGATCAGCCAGCTGCCGGCTCCCACCAGGATCAGCGACAGGGCCGGCAGGATCGAGTGTTCGAGGATATCGAGCACCAGCGCGAAGGAGAGATCCAGATTGGCGTTCATCTCGTAGCCGCCATTGATCGGCAGCACCGGCCAGAGATAGCCGAACAGGATGAGCAGCACGAAGGCCAGGATATAATAGGGAATGGGAAGCAGGGCGATGCAGACGAGGCTGACGGCCTTCAGCACCATGTTCTTCCGGTAATAGCCGGCGAGCGCGCCGAGCGCATTGCCGAGCACGAAGGTGATCAGCGTCGAGACGGTCATCAGCCCGATCGTCCAGGGCAGGGACCGCAGAATGATCGTCGAAACGGGTGTCGGAAAGGCCGACAGTGAAGGGCCGAGATCGCCGGTCGCAAGCCGCAGCCAGAAGTGCAGATATTGCTGCCAGATCGAGCCCTCCATGCCGTAGAGCTCGCGCAGCGACTGGCGCATCAGTTCGATCGCATTCGGATCGGACTGCCCCATCTGGGTGATAGCTCCTATGCTCTCTTCGACCGGATCGATCGGGGTCAGGTGGGTGACGAAGAAGGTGATGCTGACGCCAAGAAAGACGACGAGCAGAAACTGACCGAACCGCTTCAGCACAAAGATCAGATAGGGCGTCATAAGGCAGTGGTTCCTCTCTGGTTCCCTTCATCGCCGGGAAAGGATCGAAGGAAAGGATCGGCGGGCAGGGCCCGCCGACAAGGAGCCGGCGCGTGGCTAAAGCGCCGGCGTTGGGAGGATTATTTCGGTTGGGCCGGCTTCAGCTTGACCATCATCAGCCTGGAGTTGGCCCAGTTCGGCACCGGGTCGGTATAGGGGTCCTTGATCGTCGGATAACCGGTCCAATACGTCGTATCCATCGAGGTGAAGACGTTATAGGACATCAGCGGGATCGTCGGCATTTCGCGGGCAACCAGCTTCAGATAATCCTTGCCGAGCTCGATGCCCTTGGGATCGTCGGCGCTGATGCCGCGGATGGTCTCGATGATCTTGTCGAGCTCCGGATTGCTCCAGCGCTGCCAGTTGCGCGGCGGCTGGTTCTCGCCCTTCTTGGCCACGAACTGCGAGTGCCAGCTGTCGAGGAAGAACGACAGGTCGGGATCGCCGCCCCATGTCTCGACGCTCCAGGCAATCGCCACCTGGAAATCGCCAGGCTGCAGTGCAACCTGCCACAGGTTGGTCGTCGGCACGGCCTTGGCATCGATGCCGAAGGCAGCCCATTGCTGGGCGATCAGCGTGCCTGCCCGGGTGAAGACGGAGCGCGTGTCGCCCTCGACGGTCATCCGGATCCTGAACGGCTGACCATCAGGGGTCATCCATTTGCCGCCGCTCTTCTTGAAGCCTGCCTTTTGAAGCAGCTCGGCGGCTGCCTGCGGGTTCGGCTTCCACCAGCCATAGCCGAAGGCCGTGCTGATCGCCTCAGGATCGGTCGGGATCTGGTCCTTGAACTTCGGCTGCTTGCGCAGGAGATCGGCGACCTGCTGGCCGATCGTCGGGTCGTAGGGCTTGATCTTCTGCTTGCCGGTGTCGATCTCGAAATCCTTCAGCCAATCCTGCATCGGTGCCTGATAGTCTTTCATGGCGATCGCCGTCGGCGGCACACCGAGTGCCGACAGCGTCGCGGTGCCGCGATAGCTCGCCATGTCGACGGCCTTGATATCGATCAGCAGGGCCAGCGCCCAGCGCACGTCGGGATTGTTGAAGGTCGGATCCTGGGTATTGAAAATCACAGCCGGCAGCGTCGGATCCGGATGGGCGAAGGGGAAGCCCGGGAACCAAGTCTCGATCGACTTGGATTTCTCCTTCAGCGTGAACATGCCCTCCGGCGTATTGTCGTGGATGATATCGAGATTGTGCTCGAGCTGGGCGATGGTGCGTTTATCCGGCGGGCCGGGATCGACGTAAGTCACATATTTCGGGGCCGGCTCGCCGAAGCGGGCAAGCGATGTCTTCTGCCAGTCGTCGCGCTTCTCCCAGGTATACCACTTGCCCTGAGGGTCGTAGGCCTTCAGCTTGTAGGCGCCGAGCGAGACGGGATTGGCGAAATCGTAGCGAAGCGGATCGGCGACCTTTTCGAACACATGCTTGGGCATGATCCATGCGCCGTTCCAGCGAACGGTGAAAAGGGCGTGGAAGCGCGAATTGGGCTTCTTCAGCTTGAACACCACGGTCTGAGGATCGGTCGCCTCGACGCTTGCCACCTGCACCGAGAAGGCAGCACTCCAGACCATGCCGGGATGATCCATCTGGGTCTTGACGGTATAGACCACGTCGTCGGCCGTGAACTCGACGCCGTCGCTCCAGAAGAGCCCCTTGCGCAGTTTCACGGTCATTTCGGTAAAGTCGGCATTATATTGCGGCTTGTCGGCGGCCAGCGAATTGTCCCAGGTCGCGCCGCCAAGCCCTTGCTCGGGGTCGATATACCAGAGCGTATCCATGGTCAGCTGCTGCAGACCGGTGGAGACACCGGCGCCGGCATTGACCCAGATATTGAACCAGCCGGGATTTTTGATCGTCCCTTCCGGATTTTCGACGATGAGCGTCTCCTTGCGCGGCAAGGAGGTATAGTCATCGGCTTTGGCCGCCGCCGTCAGGCCGAGTGCGGCCAGCGCGACGCCAAATGCGAGCCTCTTCAACTGTTGCATGAACTCCTCCCTAGAAAGCGACGATACGGCGGCCGCAAAGGCAGCATGGGCACGTCGCGGTTGTCGGTTTGCAGAGACGTCGGGACTTCAGGTCCAGGCCGCCTCTAGCGAACCATCCCTCCGGCCGTCTGCCTCCTCGCAGTCGAGCCGAACCTCTTCAGCCGGGGGCAATGGGCCTTACCCGGCGGCGGCTGTCATACCGACAGCCGAATGACGTTGTAGGACAGCGGCTTCAGCGCCGCCCGCAACCGTCCGTCCTCGATCTTGGCGCTGTCGGCTTTGACAGGCGCGACCGTATCTTGCCGCCCCGCCGTGTTGACGGCTTCGAGATCGCTATGGGTCATTTCCACCTGCTCGACGACGCTCGCGGCCCCAAAACCTTCCAGCCGCACATCGAGATCGAGCGCCGTGTTCGGATGGCGGTTGACGGCAAAGAAGGTCAGCGTCTTGCCATCCTCGGAATGGACCGCCGAGACGTCGAGATAGGGAACGTCGTTCTCCTCGTCGCTGTCATAGGTCGGGCCATCGACGACCAGCTGCAGCGCTGCGCCGCGGCCATATCGGGAAGCGTAGTAGAAGGGGTAATAGATCGTCTGGCGCCAGGCGGCACCGCCGTCGTCGGTCATGATCGGAGCGATGACGTTGACGAGCTGGGCGATACAGGCGATGCGCACCCGGTCGGAGCGGCGGATGAAGGTGTTCAGGATGCCGCCGACCTGCAGCACGTCTTCGAAATTATAGACGTCCTCAAGCAGATGCGGCGCATCCGGCCACTCGTCGCGTGCCAGGATCTCCTTGTCCTGCTGGTTGGAATGGTACCAGACGTTCCATTCATCGAAGGAAATACCGATCGTCTTCTTCGAGCGCTTTTTTGCCTTGATATAGTCGATTACGCCGCCGATCGTGGTGATATAACGATCGAGCTTAGTCGCGCGGGAGAGATAATTCAGCGTATTCTTCTCGCGGTTGGCGAAATACATATGCAGCGAGATATGATCGGCGCTGTCGTAGCACTGCTCGAGGACTTGAGCCTCCCAATCGGGATAGGTCTTCATATCGGAATTGGACGAGCCGCAGACCACGAGTTCCAGCGACTTGTCGAAGCCGCGCATGGCCTTGGCCGTCTCGTCCGCCAGCCGGCCATATTCATAGGCCGACTTGTGGCCGACCTGCCAGGGGCCGTCCATCTCATTGCCGAGGCACCACAATTTGACGTCGTGCGGATTGGTCCAGCCGTGCTTGCGACGCAGATCGGAATAATAGGTGCCGCCCGGATGATTACAATATTCGAGGAAATTACGGGCCGCATCCAGGCCGCGCGAGCCGAGATTGACGGCGAGCATCGGCTTGGTATTGGCCTTCTTGCACCAGTCGACGAATTCGTTGACGCCGATCTGATTGGCTTCGCGGGTGCGCCAGGCAAGGTCGAGGCGAACCGGGCGCTCCGAACGCGGGCCGACGCCGTCTTCCCAATTATAGGCGGAGACGAAATTGCCGCCGGGATAACGGCAGTAGGGCGTGTCGAGATCTCGCACCAGATCGAGCACGTCGCGGCGGAATCCGTCGTCGTCGGCCGTCGGATGTCCGGGCTCATAGATGCCCCCGTAGATCGCTCTGCCGAGATGCTCCAGAAATGAACTGTAGAGCCTGGCGTCAATGGTCGCGATGCGGAAATCGCGGTGGGCAACGACATTGGTCTTCAACGGATCCTCCCGTTTATGTATCAGAAATTTTGTTTTCTTGCCTCCAACTTGATATCAGGAATGTCGTTCTGTCAACCAGCCTGCGGATTTTATCATACTAATCTGATTTCCGGAAAATATCACGTAATTTCATAATGTTAATCGATTTTCTATTTCGTAGAATTCGGAAAATCGCGTGATTTTTAAATCAGCATCTCCGATATAGATTGATCACACGTGCAGCCGCATGATGATATCGCGGCCGTGATTTCCGAAGCCGCGGCCGAAAATATTGACGCCGCCGGTATGGCCGGCATTTTCGGCGATGCCGACGCGCAGCCGGATGGAAGAGTGCTGGCCGAGCGCCAGATCGGCGAGCGTGACATTCGAGGCGGCGACCCCATCGATGAAGGTCCCGCGCGTCGAGATGCGCCAGGTCTTCATCATCCCATATTGCGAGCCTTCGAGCTTCCACCAGGCCGGCGTGAAGGCGCCGCGCTTGTCGCCGTAATCGCCTGGAGACGTCCAGGTGCCGATCGCCATGCCGTTGACCCAGAGCGTGATGTCGGAGGGCCAGTCCGCATTGGTGCCGGGCACCTCCGACGACAGCTCCAAAGAGAATTCGATAGCCCGGATATCCTTGTTCAAGACCTTGGCATTGTTGGGGAATTTATACTCGACATAACCCCTTCCGAACCACACGAGCCCGGCCTGCATACGCTGTGGATCAAGGAAATAATCGGGAACGTCGAGAGGGCCGATGACGCTTTCGCTGGAGCAAAGACCGCAGGGCGCATGCACGTCGCAGCTGGTGTAGAGCCCCACCGGCATCTCGACTTCGATGATATTGTTGGCCCGTTGCGCCGCACTTTCCTCGAAGCTGATCAGGATTTCGCTATAGACCGCCGAGCAGATCTTCTGGTTCCCCTTCCGCGCCTTGGCCAGCCGGGATTCGACTAGGCCGGCCTCCTCCAAAATCTGAATGCCGGTGGCGACAGTCGATTGCGGCAGGGAAAGCGCCTGCGCGATATCATTGATATTCATCGGCCCTTTGGCGCAGAGCAGCTTGAGCATCTCGACCCGCGCCGGCGCCGAAAGCGCCCGGATTGCCTCAGTATTCTCCCCGGCCGCAATCGTTAAAAACGAACGTTCCATTATATCCCCATCGTTCCCGATAGAATGATGTATATCGAGAATTGTGATACATCAAGTAGGGACGCCTGCGCCGACTGTGATAATGTGTGCGATTGGGAATTCTAGGAGGCGGGTTTTAACGGGTCTCCCACTGATTGATGATCTGCAATCGAGCGGCGACCAGCATCTTGCCGATATCGTCTCCCATCTCGAGAGGAGCCCGGGGCGACATGCTCGTCATCGTCACCTATGACGAAAACGGCGGCTTCTGGGATCACGTCGCGCCGCCGAGGCCGATCGTTGGGGCCGGGCAACCGAATTCCGGCCTTCATCATCTCGCCCTTCGCCAAGGACGGCATCGTCGATCACACCCAATAGCACGTCATCGATCATCCGCTTCATCACCGCGCATTACGATCTGCCGGTGCTGCCGGACGGCCAGCCGCCGATGGGTGACCTCACGGCCGCGCTCGACCTGACGCATTGACAATTGCCCCGGCGCTGACCGGGGCCGCCCCTTTTTCCGTGCTTGCCGTTACCGGCGCAGCAGCGGCCGCAACGTCGCCTGGGTTTCCTTCAGCAATGGCAGATAGCGCTCCTTCATCTCCGCCGCCGGGACGAGGGCGGCCGGGGCGCCGATATTGATTGCCGCAACCGTTTCGCCGCGGTCGTTTTCGACGGGCACGGCGATCGAGCAGAGGCCGATCTCCAGCTCCTGGTCGATGATCGCATAACCCTCGGCGCGCACTCGGCGGAATTCGGCGACGAGATCCTCAGGGTCGGTTCGGGTCTTCGGCGTATTTTGTTTCAGCTCGCTACGGGCAAGGACGGCACGCGCCTCGTTTTCGGGGAGCGCCGCGAGCAGCACGCGGCCCATCGAGGCGCAATAGGCGGGCAGGCGGCTGCCGGGGGTGAGATTGATCGACATGACCCGGCGCTGCGAGGCCCGGGCGATATAGACGATTTCGGTGCCGTCGAGCACCGAGGCCGAGGCGCTCTGGCCGGCGCCTTCCGAGAGATGATCGAGATGCGGCTGCAGCAGCGCCGGCAGCGGCGTCGCCGCGAGATAGGCATGGCCGAGCCGCAGAATCTTCGGCGTCAGGGTGAAGAACTTGCCGTCATAATCGGCATAGCCGAGCTCGGCGAGCGTCAGCAGCGAGCGGCGCACGGTGGCGCGGTCGAGCTCCGTCAGCTTCGAGGCCTCGGCAATCGACAGCCGCTGCCGCGTTTCCCCGAAAGCTTCGATGACTTTCAGGCCGCGGGCGAAGCCGCTGACAAAGTCCGTTTCGCGCATGTTCGGTCCCCTAATCGATTTATCGAATATGTGCGATATACGAACAAAAGTCAAATAACGCACAAATTTCTTGCCGCGCGTGCCGTCCCGCTTTATGCCTGACACTGGAGGACGGGAGGAACCAGTTCTCGATCAGCCAAGGAGAAATCCCGCATGGACAAGACAGTCGGGAGCACGGCCGAGGCCGTCTCCGAGATCGGCGACGGCGCGATCATCATGATCGGTGGTTTCGGCGGCTCGGGCGCGCCGATAGAGCTCATTCACGCCTTGATCGACCGCGGGCCGAAGAACCTCACCGTGATCAACAACAATGCCGGCAACGGCCGCATCGGCATCGCGGCGATGATCGATGCCGGCATGGTCAGAAAAATGATCTGCTCGTTCCCGCGTTCGTCGGATCCGCGCGCCTTCACGGACAAATATCTGGCCGGAGAAATCGAGCTTGAGCTGGTGCCGCAGGGAACGCTTGCCGAGCGCATTCGCGCCGGCGGGGCCGGCATTCCGGCTTTCTACACGCCGACGGCCTATGGCACGGAACTCGCCAACGGCAAGGTCATCGCAGAATTCGACGGCCGCCATTACGTGCAGGAACGCTGGTTGAAAGCCGATTTCGCCATCGTCAAAGCCGAGATCGGCGATAACCACGGCAATCTCACCTACAACAAGGCCGGCCGCAACTTCAATCCGCTGATGTGCATGGCCGCGGCAAAGACCATCGCCCAGGTTTCATCCATCGTGCCGGCCGGCGGCATCGATCCCGAGCATGTGGTGACACCCGGCATCTTCGTCGACCGTGTCGTCACCGTCCCCCGCCCGCAGCAGGAAGAAGAGCTCATTCGAGCTGGAGTCGCCTACGTATGACCGTCGATATTAGAGAAGACATCAAGCTCTCCAATGCGCAGATCGCCTGGCGCGCCGCTCAGGATATCGCCGACGGCGCCTATGTGAACCTCGGCATCGGCTTTCCCGAAATGGTCGCCCGCTATCAGCCGCCCGGCCGCGAAGCGATCTTCCACACGGAAAACGGCATCCTCAATTTCGGCGAGCCGCCGCCCGAGGGTGAGGAGGACTGGGACCTGATCAATGCCGGCAAGAAGGCGGTGACGCTGAAACCGGGCGCGGCCTTCTTCCACCATGCCGACAGCTTCGCCATGGTGCGCGGCGGTCATCTCGATGTCGCGATCCTCGGCGCCTATCAGGTCGCCCAGAGCGGCGATCTTGCCAACTGGCGGGTGGGCAGCAAGGGCGTGCCGGCGGTCGGCGGCGCCATGGATCTGGTGCACGGCGCCAAGCAGGTCTGCGTCATCACCGAGCACGTCACCAAGACCGGTGAGCCGAAGCTGGTGGAGAAATGCACCTTCCCGCTGACCGGTGTGGCCTGCATCACCCGCGTCTATACCAGCCATGCCGTCATCGACATCGTCGACGGGCGCTTCGTCCTGCGGGAGAAGCTGGCCGCGATGTCGCAGGAGGAATTGCAGGCGATGACAGGTGCGCCGCTGCACGTCGTGGGGCCGGTTGCCGACCTCGTCGTCCCGAAACTCTAAAGGAAAAGCCATGACCGAAGCCTTTATCTGCGACTATATCAGGACGCCGATCGGCCGCTTCGCCGGCTCGCTCGCCCCGGTGCGCGCCGACGATCTCGGCGCCATTCCGCTGAAGGCGCTGATGCAGCGGAACGGCGGTGTCGACTGGGAAGCCGTCGACGACGTGATCTTCGGCTGCGCCAACCAGGCAGGCGAGGACAACCGCAATGTCGCGCGCATGTCGGCGCTGTTGGCCGGCCTGCCGATTGCCGTTCCGGGCACGACGATCAACCGGCTTTGCGGCTCCGGCATGGATGCGGTGATCACGGCGGCGCGCGCCATTCGCGCAGGCGAGGCCGAATTGATGATCGCGGGCGGCGTCGAAAGCATGTCGCGCGCGCCTTTCGTCATGCCGAAGGCCGAGACGGCATTTTCGCGGGCGGCCGAGATTCACGACACGACGATCGGCTGGCGCTTCGTCAACCCGCTGATGAAGAAGCAGTACGGCGTCGATTCCATGCCGGAGACCGGCGAGAACGTCGCCGAGGACTATAAGGTCAGCCGCGAGGACCAGGATAGCTTTGCGGTGCGTAGCCAGGCGAAGGCCGCCGCCGCCCAGGCGAGTGGACGTCTGGCGAAGGAGATCGTCACCGTCACCATCCCGCAGCGCAAGGGCGAGCCCGTCATTGTCGACAAGGATGAGCATCCGCGCGCGACGACGATCGAGACGCTGGCAAAACTCGCCACACCTTTCAAGAAGGAAGGCGGCACGGTGACGGCCGGCAATGCCTCCGGTGTGAATGACGGGGCGGCGGCGCTGATCGTCGCTTCGGAAGCGGCGGCGCGAAAATACGGCCTGACGCCGATCGCCCGCATCCTCGGCGGCGCCTCCGCCGCCGTTCCGCCACGGGTGATGGGCGTCGGGCCGATCCCGGCCTCGCGCAAGCTGATGGCCCGGCTCGGCATGGCCCAGGAACAGTTCGACGTCATCGAACTCAACGAGGCCTTTGCCAGCCAGGGGCTGGCGGTGCTGCGGGCGCTAGGCATTGCCGATGACGATCAACGGGTCAACCGCAATGGCGGCGCGATCGCGCTCGGCCATCCGCTTGGCATGTCGGGTGCCCGCATCACCGGCACGGCGGCGCTCGAGCTTGTCGAGAGCGGCGGAAAATATTCGCTGTCGACCATGTGCATCGGCGTCGGGCAGGGCATCGCGATCGCACTCGAAAGGGTCTGAGAGCGTTGCGCCCGGTGACCGGCTTCTGTAGAAATCGGGCATGCTGATCCGACTCGCAGAAAACGACGATCGAGATGCCATCTGGAGGATCATCGGCCCGACGATCCGCGCCGGTGAGACCTATGCGCTCGATCGCGATCTCTCCGAAGCCGATGCGCTCGCCTACTGGATGGGGCCGGACCGCGAGACCTTCGTCGCCGAAGAGGATGGCGTCATCCTCGGCAGCTATTACATCAAGGCCAATCAGGCCGGCGGCGGCCGGCATGTCTGCAATTGCGGTTACATGACCGATCCTGCCGCGGCCGGCCGCGGCGTTGCCCGCCGCATGCATGACCATTCCCTGCAGCACGCTCGCGCCCGCGGCTTTCGCGCCATGCAGTTCAATTTCGTCGTCAGCAGCAACCGCCGCGCCGTTGAGCTCTGGCAATCCCTCGGCTTCGAAATCGTCGGCCGCCTTCCCGGCGTTTTCCTTCATCCGAGTGAGGGTTATGTCGACGCACTGGTGATGTTTCGTACCCTATAGGACTGCACGGGAAAAAAGATGTGAGCGCGCTGTCGAAATCGCAGCAGTCCGAACGTCTTTAGATCGCGAGGAGTGCGGCGGAAGAGCCGTGTGTCGCAATCACTCTGTCGGCATGGAGGTTTGAAGCCATGGGTGTTTCCTATCGTTGGGTCATCGTTGCCGTCGGCGCGTTGATGTCGTGCGTGGCCATCGGCGCGATGTTCTCGCTGGCGATTTTCCAGGAACCGATCGCCACCGCCACCGGCTGGTCGCATGTCGGGATCGCCAGTGCGATGACGCTGAATTTCATCGTCATGGGCGTCGGCGGCTTCCTCTGGGGGGCGGCCAGCGACCGCTTCGGCCCGCGCATCGTCGTGATGATCGGCTCGGTGCTGCTCGGCCTGGCGCTGGTTCTGGCGAGCCGGGCCGAAACGCTGCTGCAGTTCCAGCTGACTTACGGCATCCTCGTTGGCCTCGCCGCCAGCGCTTTCTTCGCGCCGATGATCGCGGCAACAACCGCCTGGTTCGACGAAAACCGCGGCCTTGCCGTATCGCTCGTCTCCGCCGGCATGGGCGTTGCGCCGATGACCATCTCGCCTTTCGCACGCTGGCTGATCTCGGCCTATGAATGGCGCCCCGCCATGCTGATCATCGGCATTGCAACCTGGGTGCTGCTTGTGCCGGTGGCCCTCTTGGTTCGGCGCCCGCCGGCCGAAACCGCCGATGCCGGCACCGAGTTTGCCGCGGAGGCCGCCCCACAGCTGTCGAAAGTCTTCCGGTCGCCGCAATTCATCGTACTCGGCCTGACTTTCTTTGCCTGCTGTGCGGCCCATTCCGGCCCGATCTTCCATATGGTCAACTATGCGACCATCTGCGGCGTCGCCCCGATGGCGGCTGTAAGCATCTACAGCGTCGAAGGCTTGGCGGGCCTCGGTGGCCGGCTGCTCTATGGCACCCTTGCCGACAGGATCGGCGTGAAGCCGGTGCTGGTCGCCGGACTGCTGGTGCAGGCGGGCGCTCTTGCGACCTATCTCCTCGTCAGCGAGCTGACCCAATTTTATGCACTCGCCATCGTCTTCGGCAGCGCCTATGGCGGCGTAATGCCGCTTTATGCGGTACTGGCGCGGGAGTATTTCGGCCAGCGCATCATTGGCACCGTCCTCGGCGCGGCGACGATGCTCTCCAGCCTTGGCATGGCCTTCGGCCCTCTTATCGGCGGCTGGATCTTCGACACCTTCGCCAATTATTCCTGGCTGTTCATCGGCTCGGCGATGGTCGGCCTCGGGGCTGCGGCGATCGCGCTGGCATTCCCGCCACTCGTGCGCCAGAAGCCGCAGCCGGCCGTCGGGTCACGTCGTGATGAAGGTTGAATTCAGGGAACTCATCTGCCCAAGGGAAATACATCGTACGGTTGCCACTTATATAAATGTGTTTCAGAGTGGTCAGAATCGCCACACAGTTTAGTCGAGAATCCGGTTGAGATGCGCGTTCCTGACGCTCTTGCTGCAGCTTTAGGCCGTATCTCGTCTGTCTGTAAAACCTGTTGGGTGATCCGGATGCTGTGTCAAAATTGAATTAAGAGCAAGTTTCACTCATGGCAAACACGTCTGCCCCCTCCGGCAATACCGATTGGACGCTGGCCGATTTTCTCAGCACCTATCGCTATTGGGCTCTCTTTTTGTCCTCGCTTCTTTTGGCGATCGGTGGACAGGGGCTCAGCACAATCCTTCCCCTGATTTCGCAAATGACCGGCAGCAGCGCTCAGACGATCGGGATCTTCTATTCCGGATCCACACTCGGCTGGGGTGTCGGCGCCTTCCTGGCGTTTGTCGTCGCGAGCCGGCATGCGCGATCGGCTTTGATTTACCCGCTGGTTATCTGCGCCGTGGTCGCCATCAGTTTTCTGCCTGCGCCGGCACTTTGGGGCTCGCCGGCGTTTCTGTTTCTAATTGGTTTGGCATTGGGCACGGTTCGGGCCGTTTTTCCGCTGGCGATCGCCATCTTCCTGGTAAGCGGGCGGCCAGGCAAAATCGACTTCGGCTGCGCTCTCACTCTCCTGTCAACGACGATCCTGATCTCGGCCGTCGCTCCGATCGGCGCTTCGTGGTTGACCGAATTCGATCCAGGTGGTCTGCCCGTCGTTTTGGGTTTCCTCGCTTGCCTGCTCCTCGCTGTCATATTGCTGCTGCCGGCCGGGCACCTAACCTTCGATGAAGCTCCGCGCCCGCGACACCGGCCGCTGACGCCGCGCCGGCGATCCCCTCTCCTGGTCGCTTTCATCCTAAGCATCCCGCCGATCCTCGGCTTTCTGATGGGGCTCGGCATCTATCTGTTTCAGGCGAATGTTTTCGACGTCACTTCCTCCCCCATCACCTTGCTTCCAGCACTTCTCGCCATCGGCATTGCTGTCGCCGTCTTTATCTATTTTGCCTTTTGGGTCTACCGTATCCACGGGGAGCTGGCGGGTGCGGCGCAGTCTCAGCGTCTGGTCACGCCGCTTGCGGCCATGCTCATCGCGGTCCTTGTGCCGCTTGGATTGGCCGTCCTGGTCATGACCCTCGGTGATCTCCTCAACGATCGCGCACGCAATGCTGGCCAAGGACCGTTGGTTTCTATTGGCTGGCTCGGGATCTGGAGCTTTGTCTTTCCACCGATCGCCATGGCGATGATCCAGAATGCCGCCAACGACAGCTATGTCGCGGGCTCCGGCACGGCTTGACAGCAATAGCGCGCGTGCAGGAGGAGCCAGTTTCAATGCACGTTGAAGTAGATACAAGGTTATGATTGCCCTTTCCTTTTTGCACCGGCTTCATATCTAACTTGGCGGAAACGGCTCGCAGGAGAGAAATTTTTGAACATCATCGGGGCGACGAGTGGGGTGATCGATAGAAAGACGATTGCTCCTATGAGAGCCCGCGCCCGCCAGCTCCCTTCTGCGACGAGCGGCGTGGGGCGGATCAGCAGCCGTCGACCTGCTGCACTGTCCCTGGCTCCATGAGGATAAACACCATGTCGCGTCCTTCATTTGCCGGTGTCGCAGCGCTATCGCTTGCGATGGCTGCCTCGTTGCCCTCTTCGATCTGCGCACAATCTCAATCGGCCCCGGCGGGCATTGAAAAGCCGTCGCCGACATCACCGCCGAAGATCGCCGTGAGCCGTGGCGGTTTTGACATGAAGATGCTCGAACCGGTCAACGGCATCGACTACCGGACATACGGCCATATCACCTACGCGATGTTCCTCGATCCGGATGGCGATCACGAGGCGATCTTCAAGACATTCGGGACGGACAAGGCTGGCTATGAGGCGGCGGGCGCCGCCTTTACTGAGCGGATGAAACAGGATCAGACCTTTGCGATGATCGAGATGTTCGGCGCTTATTTTGCCGAGGACGCGCAGGGCACCTATGCGGCGCATGGGCGCGATGTTGCCCAGTCTGTGCTGAAGCAGGCGCCGCTTCGGGAGACCGAGCCGATGCCTGAGGAAAAATTTCGGGAGATACAGGTCTATTACGGCCGCAAGGTTTCGGTGGCCGGCACGGCGCTCGCGCAGCAGGATGAGATCCTGAAGCCCTATCACATCACCTTCAATGACTTTAACATCATCGGGGCCTGGTTCTCGCGCCGGCTGGCGCTGGAGACGGCCGATGCCTCGACACCCCGGGAAAGCCCGCCGGCGAGCGCCGACGGCACCCCGACGGAGCGACCGGAATGGGGAGGTCTTTGGCGATTCACCTGGAAGACCCTTCAGCGTACCGATACGGAAATGAAGGTCGTGGACGCCAGCCGCGACATTTGCATCAAGAGCGACATGACCGCGGACACGTTGCCGCTGATGCCCAAACCCTCGGGCGTCAAATGCGTACTGATCGACAAGATCCGCTTTTACGACAGCGGTGTTCAGATGAGCGCGCAATGCGACCACGGCGGCATCGGGACGTCATGGGGGCTCTATCTGCAACCGGAACATTACGGTGAAAGTTTCACCGGCCAGATCTCCTATAACGAGGTCTACGAAGGCGACAACGACATGCCGCAGCCGACAACCGACGTTCAGGTCAAGCGGATTGGCGAGTGCCAGTGAGGAGAGCGAAAACCATGATACGCTGTGTTCTCGCCGCCGCATTCGTCCTGACCCCGGCCGCGGCTCTCGCAGAGGAGGGCGGCCTGCCTACCGGACTTTGGCGGGTCAGGATCTTCACGCCGGTTCCCACGCCCGAACTGAAGAACGATGAGCAGGTCTTCCAGATCTGCTACGACAAGACGGCCGTGAAGAGCCACATGAACCCGGTGCTGCCCAAAGCGCAGGCCGCCAAATGCAAGCTGGATTTCACCGACATGGGTGACTTGGCCTATGACGCGAGCTGCAAGGACGGCGATCACCGGCTGCGCATTTCGGAAGCTGCGGACGGCTTGTGGCGCGGGACCTACCGCTTCGTCGGAAAGAAGGACGACGTCACTCTGGAGCCAGCCGTCGAACTGAAGAAGATCGCGGATACCTGCGACTAGAATTTTGCGGCCTGCGGCGTGTATTTAGCGCGAGAAGCCGGCCTTGGTCCGAACAGGGCATTGCGCAACGATGTTAATCTCCCGCTTTCGTGCATTGCCCTTCGCCGATATCGGCTGATAGACTTCCCCAATCTGTTTCATCACCTATGTCCTTGGTTTTTCGGGAGGCTGTCTTAGCCATGGTAGAACTTGCCCAATCGCTCGCATCGATCAAACTCCCGGATCTCGCCGGCAAGGCCGTGCTGATCACCGGCGCCTCGACCGGCATCGGGGCGGCGCTTGCTCGCGCTTTTGCGGCGCAGAGCGCCAAGGTCGGCGTGCATTACAATGCCAGCCGCGAGCCGGCGGAGGCACTTGCCGAGGAGATCAGGGCTGCCGGCGGTATCGTGCATCTAATCCAGGGCGACGTATCGCGGGAAGGCGAAACCGAGCGCGTCGTCGAGGAGACGGCGAAGACCTTCGGCCATCTCGACGGGCTCATCAACAATGCCGGAGGCATGCTGGGGCGCAAGCCGACGTCGGAATATACCGATGCGCATTATGCCGCGGTCATGGATCTCAACGCCCGCTCGGTGCTGGCGGCAACGCGCGCGGCCCATCCCTGGCTGAAGAAGCAGGGCGGCTTCATCATCAACACCACTTCGATTGCCGCCCGCAATGGCGGCGGCAACGGGGCGATCCTTTATGCGGCATCGAAGGGCTTCGTCTCGACGATCACCCGCGGCCATGCCAAGGAATTTGTCGCCGACAGGATCCGGGTCAACGCGGTGGCGCCCGGTGTCATCGCCACGCCCTTCCACGAGCGTTATACCAATGACGAGCAGATGGAGCTGCAGCGCAAATCGATCCCGATGGGTTTCGTCGGCACATCGGAGGATTGCGTCGGCGCCTATCTCTTCCTCGCTTCGCCGACGTTGTCCGGCTACATCACCGGCCAGATCATCGAGGTCAACGGCGGCCAGCTGATGCCGTAGGACCTTCTTCCGGCGCGCGGCATCTGCCCTTTTCCCTTGGACGAGGGAACTTTCGAACCACCGTGACGTTTCCCGCTTGGTCTTTTCATTGAGCGGGGCATCATGAGCTTTTCATTTTCGGAACTCGACTTCCTCAAGCCGGAACTCGGCGCGGAGTATACGGGTTCCGGCACTCACTTCGCCATCTTCTCGGCGCATGCCGAACAGATAGAGCTCTGCCTCTTTTCACCCGACGGAAAAAACGAGATCGCGCGGATGCCGCTGCCGAAACGCGAGGGCGACATCTGGTCGGGCTATATCGCCGGAGTCGGGCCGGGCACCGTTTATGGTTATCGCGCCCATGGTCCTTACGACCCGGGCGCCGGCCACCGTTTCAATGCGAACAAGCTTCTGCTCGATCCCTATGCAAAACAGGTGACGGGCGACCTGAAATGGGACGACGCCCTGTTCGGCTATCAGATCGGCGAAGACGACCTGTCCTTCGACGAGCGCGACAGCGCGCCCTTCATGGTCAAGGGCGTGGTGCAGGATCCGGATTTCGACTGGGCGGGTGAAGAGGCGATCCGCCGCCCCTGGCCCGACACCATCATCTACGAGGCGCATGTGCGCGGCCTGACGATGACCCATCCGAAGGTGCCGGACCGGTTGCGCGGCACCTTTCTCGGCATGTGCAGCGATCCGATCATCGATCACCTCGTCAAGCTCGGCATCTCGGCGATCGAGCTTTTGCCGATCCAGTATTTCCTCGACGATCGTTATCTCCTGGAACAGAATCTCAGCAATTATTGGGGCTACCAGACGCTCGGCTTCTTCGCGCCGCAATCGCGCTACATGTCCGGCGACAAGATCACCGAGATCAAGACCATGGTGCGGAAGTTCCATGCCGCCGGCATCGAGGTGATCATGGATGTGGTCTACAACCACACCGCCGAGGGCAGCGAGAAAGGGCCGACGCTCTCCTTCCGCGGCCTCGACAATGCCAGCTATTACATCCTCTCGCCCGACGATCCCCGCCACACCTTCGATACGACGGGCACCGGCAATACGCTGAATGTCGCCCATCCGATGGTGATGCGCATGGTGCTCGACAGCCTGCGCTACTGGGTTGGAGTCATGCATATCGACGGCTTCCGCTTCGATCTCGCCAGCACACTCGGACGGCAGGATCTGGAATTCGACCGCCAGGGCGGCTTCTTCGGCGCCATCCGGCAGGATCCGATCCTCTCCGGCGTCAAGCTGATCGCTGAACCCTGGGATATCGGCGAGGGCGGTTATCAGGTGGGCGGTTTCCCGCATCCCTTCCGCGAATGGAACGACAAGTTCCGCGACGATGTGCGCCGTTTCTGGAAGGGCGATGGCGGCATGGTGTCGGAGGTGGCGGCCCGCGTCACCGGCTCGGCGCCGCAGTTCAACCATTCGGACCGGGGCGCCACCTCCTCGGTCAACCTTCTGTCGGCCCATGACGGCTTCACCCTGATGGATACGGTTTCCTTCGACGGCAAGCACAATGAGGCGAACGGCGAGGACAACCGCGACGGCCATTCGGACAATCATTCCGACAATATGGGCGCCGAGGGCGCGACCGATAATGCCGACATCAATGCCGCCCGGGCGCGGCGCCGGCGCAACATGATCGCGACTCTGATGCTCTCCCAGGGCGTGCCGATGATCCTGGCCGGCGACGAACTCGGCAACAGCCAGGGCGGCAACAACAACGCCTATTGCCAGGACAATGAAATCGGCTGGACGGGCTGGGATGGGCTCGACGATCCCTTCCTCGATTTCTGCCGCCAGGCTGTCGCCTTCCGGAAGGCGCATCCGGTGCTGCGCCAGGAGCGGTTCCTGACCGGGGAGACAAGTGAGGACGGCCGTATCGAGATCGCCTGGTACAAGCCGGACGGCAGCTTCATGGATGACGGGGCCTGGAACGACGATGGATTGCAGGTGCTCGGCGTCTATCTCTCAAGAAGCGTGCATGCTCCCGATACCGAGACGATGGACGACCTTTTCCTCGTCTTCAACGCCGGTGGCGACTGTCAGATCCACCTGCCCGAGGTGAACGGGCTGCAGCATTGGTCGCGGATTCTCGATACGGGGGCGGAGACCGATGCCTTTGCGGTGCATGAGCAGGATAACCCGGTCATCGTCTATGCCCAGAGCGTCGCGGTCTTTGCGCCGACAGGCCAGACCCAGCCGCCGGAGGGCGCGACCAAGGCCCAGCGCCGCCGATGGTTCCAGTTCGGGCGCAGGAGCAAGTAGCGGGTCGCTGAAAAGATGAATGCCGAAGCCATCACCGAACTTGGTCTCGTTTATGTCAGCGACGCCGAACCAGGCATCCGCAGGCGAAGGAAAGGCAAGGGCTTCAGCTATGTCATGCCCGACGGCACGACGCTTGCCGATGAATTGCAGCGGGCGCGCATCGGCGCGCTCGGGTTGCCGCCGGCCTACGAGAATGTTTGGATCTGCCTCTACGACAACGGCCATCTGCAGGCGACCGGCATCGATGCGCGTGGGCGCAAGCAATACCGTTATCACAAGGACTGGCAGTCCTTCCGAAGCGCGGGAAAATTCCATCAGCTGATCGAGTTCGGCCGGGCGCTGCCGAGGATACGCCGCACCGTGCTGCGCCATCTCGACACCGGCGCGGAGGATATCGACGGCGTGCTTGCGGCGCTGACGACGCTGCTCGACGAGGCGCACCTGCGCGTCGGCAACCAGGCCTATGTCCGGGAGAACGGCACCTATGGTGCAACGACGCTGCTGAAGCGCCATCTGAAGATCGTCGACGGGCAGATCGAGCTGAAATTCCGCGCCAAGGGCGGCAAGCGCGTCCAGCGCAGCCTCAAACATCCGAGGCTGCAGAAAATCCTGGAGGAGATCGCCGACCTGCCCGGCCGCCAACTTTTCGTCTGGAAGGATGAAAGCGGCGCGCTGAAGCCGATCGATTCCGGCCGGTTGAACGCCTATCTGGCCGAGATATCGGGTATTCCCATCTCGGCGAAGACCTTCCGCACCTGGGCCGGGTCGCTGGCCGCCTTCGGCGCGGCGCGCGAGACGATTGTCGGCGGCGGCCGGCCGACGGTGAAGCAGATGTCTGAGGCTGCTGCCGAGGCGCTGCACAACACACCCGCAATTTCGCGCTCAAGCTATATCCATCCGGCAATCATTGCGCTTGCCGGCAACGATCATCCGCTGATCGAGAGCGCCGAACCACTGCGGGGCTTGCGGGCCGAGGAAAACAGGCTACTTGATTTCCTCACACGCGAGACCGAGGAATGAGCCTGAAAAATCCGCCCGCATCGGACGTCGTCCTGACCCATCCCGACCGGCTCTACTGGCCGGACGAGGGCGTGAGCAAGCAGGCGCTCGCGGATTACTACGCGGCGGTTTGGCCGTTCATGGCGCCGTATCTCGTCAATCGGCCTCTGGCGCTGCTGCGGTTGCCGGATGGGATCAAGGGTCACCAGCGGTTTTTCCAGAAACATGCGTGGAAGGGCATGAATCCTCATATCGAGGAGGTCGCCGATCCTGAGGAAATAGACGGCGAAAAGCTGCTGCGGATTGTCGATTTCGAAGGTCTGACAGCGCTGGTGCAATCGGCTGTGCTCGAAATTCATCCCTGGGGCACGACGACCGAAAATTGGGAAAGACCGGATATGATCACCATGGACCTTGATCCCGGCGAGGACGTGGCCTGGAGCGCGGTGATTTCGGCCGCGCTTGACGTCAAGGCGCGGCTGGAAGCCCGCGACCTTGCCGCTTTCGTCAAGACCTCGGGCGGCAAGGGGCTGCATGTGGTGGCGCCGCTTGCGCGGAAGGCCGGCTGGGCCGCGGTGAAGGATTTCGCCCATTCTCTTGCCGAAAGCATGTCGGCCGATGCCCCGGAAAAATACCTCTCAACCGCGACGAAGGCCAAACGCGGCGGCCATATCTATATCGATTATCTCCGCAACGGCCGCGGCAATACGGCAGTCGCCGCCTATTCGACGCGGGCGCGGCCGGGGGCTCCGGTTTCGATGCCGATCGATTGGACCGAATTGAACGAGGTCAGCGGCCCGGCCGCCTTCACCCTCGCCAATGTACCGCAGCGGTTGGCGACCCGTCCGAGCGACCCGTGGCGCGATTTCTTCGATGCGGCCGCACCGCTCGAATGAATGTCTCTCCGCTCATCCGGCGCTGTCGAGTTCGGGATAATGCCGGAAAATCCCGTCTTCGTTGAAGGCGAGGCGGCGTGGAGAAGCAAGATATCGGGCAATGTTCGAGCGCTTCGCCACCCGATCATGCAGCGCAAGCAGCGCGGGATATTCCGCCTTGCGCTTCGCCATGGCTTTCGGAAAAGCGTAGGTGAGGCCTTCGATCACCTGAAAAAGCGATAGATCGACATAGGTTAGCGCATTTCCGACGATATGATCGGGACCTGCAGGATTCTGCCGCAGCACACGCTCGAAATAACCAAGGAATTTCGGAATGCGATCACGGATGAAGGCGGCGGAGCGGGCTTTCGCTTCCGGCTTCTGTTCCTCGTAATAAAGCGATGTGTCGATCGGGTGATGCGTATCATGCACTTCGGCGACGAAATCGGTGACGGTCAGCTGCAGGCCGTTGGCGACATGGCGAAGGCCTTCATCTTCAGGCGCAAGGCCGAGCTTCGGGCCGAGATAAAACAGGATGTTGGCGACATGCGGGATAATGAGGTCGGCGTCCTTCAGGAAAGGCGGGGCGAAGGGTATATGCGGTTCGCTGTCGCTCTTCATGAGGGCGAACATGGCATCCGTACCGCGACCGGGCCCGCGAGTGATATCGACATAATCGGCGCCGGCCTCTTCAAGCGCCAACCGCACGAATTCGCCGCGGCCTTGAAGGCCGTCCCAATAATAAAGCTCGTATGCCATGGCTGATCATCCCTTCGGTTGACGACCGAAGTCTTTTCGCAATTCGTCCTTGGCCTTTTCAAGAGTGCCGCGCCGCTTTTTCGTCAGCTGGTCGCCGGCGCGGTTGATGTAGAAGGTCAGCATGGACATGGCGGTGCGGAACGGACTCGACTTGCGGCGATGGCTCTCCTCGGCCGAGTGCTTGACCGAGCGGGCGATCTTTTTTGGATCGTCCGATTTGAACACGCCTTCCTTCAGGTCCATCGCGTCGCTGTGTTCGGTGACATCCTGCGACCATTTCTTCTTCGATTTGGCCATCTCTGAAATCCTTTGCCGGATGCGGCCGCCGGCAGATCGCCGCCGTCGCATATTTTTAGTGGTGGCTGTGGTGCTCATGGCGCTTGCGCGTCGCGGCCGCCTTCTTCGCCGAAGCGGACCGTTCCTCCTTCGAGCGTGCGGCGGATGCAGCGCCGCCTATGCGGCCGCCCTTTTCAGAGGAGACATGCGTATCCTTCTTGCCGCGGCCGGAACCTGACTTATTGCCGCCGCCGCTTTCCTTGTTGACCGTCGCCCAGGCACGCCGTTCCGCCTCCTTCTCGGAAACGCCGCGATCCTCGTAGCCCTCCTCGATATGCTCGGCCTTGCGCTTCTGCTTGTCGGTATAGTCGGATTTGTCACCTTTCGGCATCGTCGCCTCCTTTGATATGCAAAGGGGTCAAACTGGTGCCGAGGCCGAAAGTTCCGGCCTTGGGATCACCGACCCGGATTTCGGAACAAAAAGCGCTTCCGCCCGGATTTCGATCAGACAGTCTTGCATGAGCCACGTAGGAAGGAGCCGAGAGCAATGGAAAACTACAGCGTCAAAGCTGATGGAAACGGCGCGATCGACGTCAATGGCCAGGTGTCGCCGGTGACCTATACGGTGAGCCTCAGGCAAGGGAAAGGGCAGTCCTACGAAATCGATATCCGCCTGATGGCGCCGCGGGACTGGCTGCTGCAAAGAGGTTTCGAACGAGATGCCGTGCTGGTCAGCCAGGGCGGCGCGCGCATCCCCGTCTATCACGATGGTGTCAACCATCACGACAAAGGTCGCCTCGATCCCGTCGCCGCAATTTCGATCGAACTGACGGCGCGTGACGACAGCTGCATCAGCGAAGACGATCTGATGCGCAAATTTCCCGAATTGGACGGCGCCGGTATTGGTTAAGGTTAGGCGACAGGCGGCGCTCGAGGGCGCCGCGCTGCTATTTCCGATGGAGCTTTTGCGTTGCGGCGAAGGCGCGGCCGATATTGAAGAAGGGCGGCTGCACCGACGCGCGCGGATCGCGGAAAACCAGCCCGACGAGATTATCGACGACAAGGATGAAACCCAGCGCGAGCCCGAGATAGAGTAGTGCGGCGATGACGAGGAGCGACATTTCCATCACCCCTAGACGATCGCGATCGAAGCGCGGCTGCCGGCTGCGACAAGCGGGACGGAAAGGATAGTGGAACGGCCGTCGTTCATGGCAACTTCCCCGGTTTTGCCATAAACACCCAGCGTATATTCTTGTTCCCGGTTGTCGGGCGAGGGCTCAACTTTTTCAGGAAGGCTCAAAGCTTGCAGCGTCATCCGGCCTCTGTTCACCCCCGCATGGAAGCCCGTCCTCCGGGAATTCGATAACGCACAACTAATTCAAGCTTATGACAAACAGCATCAAAGGGCGCCGCGACGACGCCCTTTTTTAATTTGGTTGCTCGGTATTTCGGTAATCAGAGCGCCGTCTTGCGGCTCGCCGTCCGTTTCGGCGCCGGTGTGACGACGCCGTTCGTCTTGCTGCCGGCGACGCTGCGCTTCGCCTTGGGCTTGACTTCCTTACCGTCGGAAGAGGCAGCGGAGCCCTCGAGCGCTTCGCGCTCGTGCCGTGCCTGTTCCCAATGGATGGATTCTCGCCCTGTCGGATAGCCCTCTTCTTCCCAGAGAGCGTATGCACGTTTTTTGATCCACTCGTCCCGAGTTTCTGCCATCGCTGATCTCCAGTCACATGATGCCGTCGTTCGAACGCGATACTGCCTGGATGGTTCCAGAGGAGGGGACCTCTTTCAAGAGAAATCGTGCTGCAACCGCAAATATTTCGCATTGCAGCATATCAGGGTTGAGAATCGGCATTCATCGGAGCCGAAACTCGGCCGCCTTGTGCAGATCTGATACGAAATCCAGGCGCAGCCGCTGCTGCTCCACCTCGTCGCGGATGCGCAGGAGATAAGAGGGGTGGATGGTGACGAGGACAGGCGGATGGTTTGCCGGCTGCAGGATATGACCGCGCTCCGGCGTCAGCTTCGCCTTTGGTCCGAGCAGCGCATAAAGCGCGCTTGCGCCGAGGGTGACGACGAGTTTCGGCTTGAGGATGTCGATCTCGGCGCCGAGCCACCAGGCGCAACGCTTGATCTCGCCGGCATTGGGTTTGGCGTGCAGCCGCCGTTTGCCCCGTTGCGTGAACTTGAAGTGCTTGACGGCATTGGTGACATAACAGCGCCGTCGGTCGAGGCCGGCCTCCTCAAGGCAGCGATCGAGCAACCGGCCGGCGGGACCGACAAACGGCCGGCCGGCCACATCCTCCTGATCGCCCGGCTGTTCGCCGACAAGGACAATCTCAGCTTTTCCGGGCCCTTCGCCGAAGACGATCTGCGTGGCATTCCTATAGAGATCACAGCGGCTGCAGCCTTCGGCCTGATGCCGCAGTTCGGCGATGCTTTCCGCCTCCGCGACGTCGAGCGCCAGGGCCGGCCCGACGTTTGCAACGATGTCCATGATGCGATCCTCATCTCTGCGGATCAATCGTCGGGCGCCGGGATTGTTCCCGCGGCGAAACGGGTGGCGAGCCGGCAAAATGATCACGGCGAGAAATTTCGCGTCATGGGAGAGAGCAGGCGCGATTGAACGCTGCCGTTTCGCGGCTATATTGGCCAGCGATGTTCTATCTCCTGTCGACCTACTGGCCGCATATCCTCTTTGTCGTATCGATCGCCATGGGGGCCGCGGCGGCGATCCATGCCGCCATGACCAAGGAGGAGGTGCGTGCGGCGATCGGCTGGGTCGGCGTCATCATCCTGTCTCCGATCATTGGTGCGATGCTCTATGCGATTGCCGGCATCAACCGCATCCGGCGCAAATCGCTGAGCATCCGCCGCGACGCGCTGCTGCCGGCGGCCGAGATCGACGAGCTGGAAACGTTCGACGCCGATGCCGAGACGGTGATCAGCCAGTTCGGCCGCCGCTTTGCGGCGCTGCAGACGCTCGGCGACCGGGTGACGCGCAATCCGCTGACCTCGGGCAATACGATCGACGTGCTGGAGACCGGCGACGAGGCCTATGCGGCGATGAAATCGAGCATCGACGAGGCGGCGCGCAGCATCCTGCTCGAAACCTATATTTTCGACCGCGACGCGATCGGCCTTCGCATCGCCGATGCGCTGATTGCGGCGGCCAAGCGCGGCGTGGCTGTGCGGGTGCTGATCGACGCGGTCGGCGCGCGTTATTCGGTGCCGAGCATTCTCGGCCATCTCCGGGATGGGGGCGTCACCGTCGCCGTCTTCAACGGCAATGTCATCATGGGCTTGCGGCTGCCCTATGCCAATTTGCGCACCCACCGCAAGATTTTGATCGTCGACGGGAAGATTGCGCTGACGGGTGGCATGAACATCCGCGCCGGTTTCAGCGAGGAGGCGACCGGCGAGAGCTTTGCTCACGACACCCATTTCAGCGTCACGGGCCCTGTTGTCGCCGATCTGTTCGACCTTGCTGCCGAGGATTGGCGCTTCTCCACGCAGGAGCTGTTGAATGGGGAGGCCTGGCGCATCGAACCGCCGCAGCGCAGCCCCGGTGATCCCATCCTGATGCGCATCGTCGCCTCCGGGCCGGACCGCAGCGTCGAGACCAATCACAAGATGCTGATGGGCGCCTTTTCCGTGGCGCGCCAATCGATCCGCATCATGTCGCCCTATTTCCTGCCGGACCGCGAATTGATCAGCGCCCTGGTGACGGCGGCCCGCCGCGGCGTCGAAGTCGATATCGTCGTTCCCGCGGTCAACAATCTCGTGCTGGTCGACCGGGCGATGACGGCGCAATTCGACCAGATCCTCAAGGGTTACTGCCGCATCTGGCGCTCGACCGGCAGCTTCAGCCATTCGAAGCTGCTGACGATCGACGGCACCTGGGCCTATGTCGGCTCTTCCAATCTCGACCCGCGCTCGCTCAGGCTGAATTTCGAGGTCGATCTCGAAGTGCTGAACGAAGGTTTTGCCGGCGAGATCGACGAGCATATCGAGGAAACCCTGAAATCGGCGACGCCGGTGACGCTCGACGGTTTGCGGGCGCGGCCCTTCCCGGTGCGGCTGCTCGAAAAGGTGTTGTGGCTGGGTTCGCCCTATCTCTAATGCATATCGCCCAAAAGTGTGCAGCGGTTTTGGGAGGACGACATGCAAAAAACAAAAAAATCCGGCGCATTGCATGTCGATGCGACGCGCGTTTTTTTGGCGTTTGACATGGCAAGTTCCGCTTGCCCTCCTATACTGCCGAGAGAAGCCTTTTGATCAACGGAACGATCGCGCCTTCCGATGCACGCCAAGAAAGACAATCTTCCCTCCAGCATTCTCGCCTCGATCCGGAGCAGGAAGAAGCGGCTCGACCCGGCCTATACGGAAACACGGCCGCGCAGCGTGGGAACGCTGATCGCCTCCTACAACGTGCACAAATGCGTCGGCACCGATCGCCGCTTCGATCCGGAGCGCACCAGCCGGGTGATCCATGAAATCGGCGCCGATGTGATCGCGCTGCAGGAGGCCGATACGCGTTTCGGCGAACGCACCGGCATTCTCGATCTCGGCCGGCTGGAGCGCGAGACGGGGCTGATCCCGGTGCCGGTCGCCGGCATGGCCAAGGCGCATGGCTGGCACGGCAATGTCGTGCTCTTCAAGAAGGGGATGGTGCACGACGTGCACCAGGTCAAGCTGCCGGGGCTGGAGCCGCGCGGCGCGCTGGTGGCCGAGATCGAGCTGGAGCAGGGCGGCGTGCTGCGCATCATCGCCGCGCATTTCGGCCTGCTGCGCCACAACAGAGCCCAGCAGGCCCGCATGCTGGTCGAACTTGTCAACGACAGACGGGAGATGCCGACCATCCTGCTCGGCGATCTCAACGAATGGCGGCTCGGCGACCGCTCCTCGCTCAACACCTTCCAATCCGCCTTCGGCCCGCTGCCCCCCGCCGTCCCCAGCTTCCCCGCCGGCCTGCCGCTCCTCGCCCTCGACCGCATCATCGCCAACCGCAAGGGGATCATTTCGGAGGTGGAGGCGCACGATACGCCGCTTGCCCGCATCGCCTCGGATCATCTGCCGATCAAGGCGCTTGTCGATTTGAAGACGGTCGGCGGCTAGGACTTTTCAATGCCGCGAATCTTGGTGTGCTGGTGAATTATACGAACGCAAGGCTGAAGCTGCAGGCGCTCTCGGCCAACGGCCGTGAACAGACTGTCTCGCCGCAACCCGGCATAGTTGCCATTCCCCTTCACAACCCGCGTCGTTTTTGACGTGGATCAACGACTTCGCCGGAGACCGGGCTTAGCGTCGTCGTGTGTTCATGCGGTATCAACAACTCCGAAGGAGAACCATGATGGCGAACACAGCTTTCCAGAGCCGCTCCGATGCGTCCACTGTGACGCCAGCGCAAGTTTCCGTTCCAGTTCTCGGCGCGACAGTGGCCGTTTTTGCCGCCGTTTCGTTCCTGCTTTGCATGCTTCTTGGCTTCGTCGCGCCCGAATGGGGCCTCCACAAACCATGGCTGCAGTTCTTCCTGGGTCTTACGGGATTCGAGGTTAGGAGCTTGGCTTTAGGAACTGTTCAAAGCGTGATCTTCGGCGGCTACACGGGCGCATTGCTCGGGGCTATCTTCAATTTCATCAGCGCGCGTTTTGGCTGAATAGCTACGGAGATGCAGGCGTTCTGGCGGCCTTAATCAACCCTGCGGATCTGCGGCGGAGGTCCGTGAATGCTCGCGGGGCTTCACAGGATATGATACGATCCAGGCGCATTGACCGCGGGAGGGGTAAATGCGCCGAGTCCTTCTGACTTTGATCCTTTGCTCGCAGTCCGCATCGCTGTCAGCGGCGTCAGAGCTTTCAGTTTTCCATACAGCTTCGTTCGGCAGTAGCCGGTCGGTGAGCCTCAGTCTGGCGGAGGGCAGGCCCGCCCGCAATCCGGCCTTCGATTTCGACGTCGTCATCATGCTTTCGGAATCCGATGGTGGCGGGACGGTGCTCTATCGCGACAGAGGAAGACACGAGGTAAGTGTCCGCTGCGGTTCGCCCGCCATGGTGCGGATCAACTCCGCCGACTACGCGGTCGACCTGTCGGCGCGGATGGGGGCCGACTGGAAGCACGATCTCTGGGCAGCACTCTGCAACGCTCCGGTTTCCTGAGCGGCAGCATGACATGGGTCTATCGATCGAGGCCTCAGCCCTTCGGAGGGCGGACCTCTGTGAATGGCGGCGAGCATCCTTCCGTCAGGGAACGCAGGGGCGGCGGCGGCCATTGCGATGAAGCTTCTCGCATAGTCTCCACTCCTCGATGTGCTGCCGCCCGGCTCGATCCGGGCGGCAGCCGCTCACTATTTTACGTCGGTGACGGTCAGCTTGCCATTCACGCGTTCGGCGATGAACTCGATGCTTGAACCTTCCTTCAGCTTTTCGAGCAGAGCCGGGTCTTCGACCCGGAAGACCATCGTCATTGCAGGCATGTCGAGATTCTTCAGCTCTTCATGCTTGATGGTCACTTTCTGCGCCTTGGCGTCGACCTTGTTGACGACGCCCTTCGTAAATTCCTCAGCGAACGCACCGAAGGCTGCGGTACCTGAGAGCAGGGCGGCCAGCCCGATTTTGATCATTGCGGATTTCATCTTCATGGCTCCTGCTATTGAGGGTACTTCCCAGCGACGGTGACGTCGCCGTGCATGCCGGCCTCATAATGGCCGGGGATCAGGCAAGCGAATTTGAACGCGCCGTCGGAGGTGAACTTCCAGGCGATTTCGCCGGATTGACCGGCCGGGAGGCGAATGGAATTGGCGTCGGCATGTTCCATTTCGGGGAACTTCTCCATGACCTTCTTGTGCTCCAGGATCTTGTCTTCCTGATCGAGCACGAACTCGTGGTCGACCGTCCCGGCGTTCTTGATCGCGATCTTGACCGTCTGGCCCTTGCGGACGGAGAAGACCGCCGGGGTGAACAGCATCTTGCCGTCGTCGGTTTCCGTCATCGTGACGCGGATCGTCTGCGTCGCCTTGGCCTTGTCGCCAGGCTCGCCGACGGTCATTTTCTCACCATGGCCGCCGGCGTGATTGCCGGAGGCGAAAGCCGAGCTTGCCAAGGCGGCGAACGCCAAAGCCAGTACAAAGTTCTTCATGCATATATCCTTTCTGGACGTGGGGGATTGAGCCTCAGCCCTTTGTCGGCTGCGGTGTGATTTGTGTTTTCGCGTCTTTGGCCTTGGTCGCGTCCGGCAGTTCGCCGGTCCACTCCCAGGCCTGCGTCCCAGGCGGGTTTTCGTACCAGCCCGGATCGGCGTAGTCGTCCGCAGAGATGCCCTCGCGGACTTTCACCACCGAGAACATGCCGCCCATCTCGATGGGTCCGTGCGGCCCCCAGCCTGTCATCATGGGAACGGTGTTTTCGGGGATGGGCATTTCCATCTCGCCCATGTCGGCCATCCCTTTGGTGCCCATGGGCATGTATTCCGGCTGCAGCTTCCTGATCTTCTCGGCTACCTTCGACTTATCGGCGCCGATGAAGGTCGGGATATCGTGCCCCATCGCGTTCATCGTATGATGCGACTTGTGGCAATGGATCGCCCAGTCCCCGAGGTATTTGGCATCGAACTCATAGGCGCGCATCGCCCCGACCGGGATGTCGATGCTGACCTCCGGCCAGCGAGCCTCCGGACGCACCCAGCCGCCATCCGTGCAGGTTACCTCAAAGTCGTAACCATGCATGTGGATGGGATGGTTGGTCATCGTCAGGTTGCCGACGCGCACACGCACCCTGTCATTCTTCGAGACGACCAGCGGGCTGATGTCGGGAAACACCCGGCTGTTCCAGCACCACATGTTGAAGTCGGTCATCTCCATGATGCGTGGCACATAGGAGCCGGGATCGATGTCATAGGCGTTGAGCAGGAAGACGAAGTCGCGGTCGACGCGCATGACCTTCGGATCTTTCGGATGGACGACGAAGAAGCCCATCATGCCCATCGCCATTTGCACCATCTCGTCGGAATGTGGGTGGTACATGAAGGTGCCGGATTTCACGAGGTCGAACTCGTAGACGTAAGTCTTGCCGACGGGGATGTGCGGCTGCGTCAGTCCGCCGACGCCGTCCATTCCCGATGGCAGGATCATTCCATGCCAATGGATGGTGGTGTGTTCCGGCAGCTTGTTGGTAACGAAGATGCGCACGCGGTCGCCTTCGACCGCTTCGATCGTCGGTCCGGGTGACTGGCCGTTGTAACCCCACAGGTACGCGGTCATGCCGTCGGCCATCTCACGCTCCACCGGTTCGGCGACAAGGTGGAATTCCTTGACGCCGTTGTTCAGACGGTGTGGCAGGCTCCAGCCGTTGAGAGTGACGACCGGCTGATAGTCGGGGCCCGAGGTCGGGTGGAGCGGCGGCTGCATGTCCGCCGATTCCATTGTCGGAGCGTCGGGGAGGCCCATGGCTGAGGTCTTGGTCCAGGCGCCAGCCGCCAGCAGGGCCGCGCTTGCTCCGAACAGTTGTCTTCTGTTGAACATGGTTGGATCCTTTTTCAATGGCCGCCGCCACCGCTGCTTTCGGAAGCAGCGGCGACCTCGGTTCCTGCCGACGCGTTCGTCCCGCCGCCGTAGATCGCCGGCGCGAGACTGGCTTCGGCCAGCCAGAAGTCGCGTTTCGCATTGACGGAGAGCAGGATGGAGTTGATCTTGTCGCGCGTGTCGGTGAGCAGTTCGAAGGTGTTGGTGATCATGCCGTTGTAGGACAGCAGGGATTCCTCCTCGACCTTGCTGCGCAGCGGCACGACATTGTTGCGGTAGTGTCGCGCGATGTCGTAGTTCGATCGGTACGCCTCGTAGGCGGAGCGTGCCTCCGAGCGGACGTTGACGGCTTTCTCCGCGAGCTGGTTCGCCGCCCGCATGTAAGCCAGCTCAGCCTTGCGCATCCGGGCCTTTCCGGTGTCGAAGATCGGAATGGCGAACTCAAGCTCGACCTGGGCAGTCGTCCTCGTCTTCTTCTCGTCATCCTCGATTTCCCGTTCCGTTTCAAAGCCGGTCAGAATCTCGAGGTCGGTGACATAGCGTGTCGCCTCGGTCAGCCCGTAGGACTTGGCGGTGGCCTCGAGTTCGAGTCTTGCGACATGAAGGTCTATGCGGTTTTGGAGCGCCTCGGCCTCGATGGTGTCTCGTCTGGCGACGGTCTTGGGTAGCGCCGCAAGGCTGTTGGGTATCTGATAGTCGAGGTCGGTGCCCCACAGGCCCATGAGCCGCGTCAGTTCCTCCTTGGCAAGGCGTGCCGCCAGACGGGCCTTTGCCGTCTCTCCGGCAAGTTCGGCGACGAACACATGCTCGCGGGCCTGGGCGCCCTTGTTCATCGCGCCAGTTTCGCCCAGCTTCTCCGCCAGTTCGGAAGCGGCGTCCGCCGTCGCCTGGGCCCGCTGGAGCTGCCCGGCATTCTCCCAGGCCGCCACTGCTCCGATCCAGGCACGGCGGGTGTCGGCGGCAAGCTGAAGCGTCTTTACGGCTGCGGTCAGTTGCGCCTGCCGGAAGCGGGTGTCAACGATTGCCACGTCCCGGTTCCTGGTCGCGAGCGCCAGGATATTCGTCGTGATCATCCCTTCGATGGTCCTGAACGCCTCCACCTCCGGCGTGCCCATTCCCGTTGTGCCAATGGAGACGGTCGGGTTGACGAGCATTGTCGACTGCCAGGCGTCGGCGGCGCTGTCACCGAGATCGGCATAGGCGGCCTGGAGGCCCTTGTTGTTGAGCAGGGCGATCTGAACGGCAGTCTCGACATCAAGGGTCTTCTTTCGGGCGAGCAGGCTTCTGACCTGCGCGGAGACCGATCGGGCCTGGTTCTGGTTCTGTATCCAGACCGTCTGCTTCGTTGTCACGATCGCCGTCTGGTCGGCAACGGAAGCAAAGCCCGCTTGCTTGCTTGAATATTCGGCGCCCGTGACGCAGCCGCTCAAGATCAGCGGGAATGCCAGAATCGTGGCGAATCTGAGGTCGATCATGAGGCGTCTCCCTTCTGAGGAGACTGGAGATCGTTCTGTCTGCGCCACGGCTTGGGATCGACCGGCTGCCTAGTGACATAGCCCGAAACTGGTGACCGGTAGGTGACCGGGCGCGCGGACGGCTCTTCGACCGCGGCGGAAGACGCCACCACGTCGGGAGGAAGCGTGGATGCGCAGCCGCCGACGACAAGCGGCAGCCCCACCACGAAAAGCGAGGGTTTCATTATGAAATTCCGAAAAAGAGATAGCCTACGGTGCTCTTGCCCGGATGCGGGCAGGCGACCGACTGGACCCGCTCAAGCGGGTGTATCCCTCATCAGATATTCGGTGGGCGATCCAGGAGCGGCAATTCACCCAGCACGTGCTCGTCGTCGCTAAACTGCCGGATCGAGGCGACGACCGGGCCGCCTAAGCTTTGGCCCCCGCACAGAAGCACGAAGCCGCCGCAAAAATCCTTGCAGCATTCCTGTTTGGCGATTTTGGAAGGACCATCCTTGTCGGTCGCATCGCCATGCCCGTGCTTGTGGCTTGAGACGCCGGCCATGCCGTGGCCGCCGTGGGCCGCGGCACTCGATACGGTCTTTTCGACTTGCAGGGCAGGGCCGTGCATGGCGGCGTCGACGCTGGAAATGCTGTACCCAGCCAGCGATATGATGATCGCCAGCCGCACCAGGAGGAGAAGTCTGCTCAGTGCGATTCGGTACATATGACCCATAGTGTGTCGATTACATCGAACGCCGTCCATTATCAATTGCGACGAAGGACTGGCAGAGATTCCCGCCATTTCTGTGGCGCCAGCGCATCATGCGCCGGCAACCGGACACTCGGTGGATCTCAGTCTACAGCTTTTCGGAGGTTGGATTGCGGCGGGGAAAGATCATGCGATCAAGCGTCTCGTCCCTGATGACAAGTGTATGCCACGCCGCGGCGCCGAAGTGGAGAGCGACGATCGCCAGGATGATGTTCGCCAGGGCGACATGGTAGGCCGCGGTTCCGAACCAGAGATAGCTGGTGACGAAACCCAAGCCGGCTTGCATCAGAATTGCCACGTACAAAGCGTGGTGAAAGCCGGCCGCGGCCTTCTGCCACCACGAGGCCGGCAATTGCGGCGCCGGCGGGGTCTTGATGCGCAGAAGCAACCGGACGCCCATCAGAACTCCAATCAGCATGCCGGCGCAATTGTGGACGTTGTGCTGAAAGAGATCGAACGACGAAGGTGTGACGCCCATATGGGCGGCATGATGTGTGCGTTCGATGCTGCCGCCTGTGAGGTACTGGATCGGAAGAAACAGAGCGATCAGCCAATGAAGGCCTATCTGCGCCGTCGAATAGCTGCCTTTCATCATCCCCTCCGGATCTCCCCGCAAACTATCCTGCCGCAGTTAATGCTTCGTGCGCTGCCAGCCGTAAGACCGAGGCCCGCCGCGTGCAGGGGCATTACGCCCTCTTTTCGCTCGACTTCGCTGCGACAGGATCGGAGGATCGGTCAGCTCGCCAGACTTGGTGCGATCGGCTGGTCAACATGCGAGGTTCTCGATGATTTCAGGAGTGGCCCCCATTTTCGGCGCCATCGTCGCCGTGTCTACGCTGGTTCCACCGGCGAGGGCGGATATTATCAGCGACCGACAGGCCGACATGAAGGCCATGGCAGCGGCGGCGAAAGCCATAGCCGAGATGTTCCGAAACCCCGACACTTACTCATCGAAGCAATTCGCGGCCGCCGCCGGTGCCATTGCCGAGAGGTCGGGCGAGATCCTTGCTGGACATTTCACCGATGGCGTCGAGGATGCAAGGTCGGAGGCGAAGCCTGACATCATCGAGGAGCGCGACCGCTTCGACCGCCTCGCGGAGGATCTTCGGGTCTATGCGCGCGCACTCGATGCGCAGGCGCAGGCCAATCCCGGGGCGATGACCGACCGCATGCGGATGCGGCCAGGAGAGCCGATGGGCGGCGGACCGCTCGGAACCCAAGTCACCAACGCGGCGAGCCTTTCGTCGCTTCCCGCCGAACACATTTTCCATTTGATGCTGCAGAGCTGCACGACCTGCCATGCTCGGTTCAGGATGGAGCGCTGACGTCAGGTTTCCGTGCATGCGGCGGCACCACTCATTCGCCAGTGGTCCAAGGTCGAACGTCCCGCTCATCTCCAGCGAAACAGACCCGTGAGGCGGTCAAACCGCTTGGTCCACGTCATCGGATCGGTGATTTCAGGCGTAGACGGCCGAATCAGTCGCTCACGAAGGGGCAACAAAAACGCGGCCCATTCGTCGAGATCGCTTTTGCTGAAGTAGGGCAGCCAGACGTCGGAGGGACCATCCCACTGTCTTGGATTTGCCTTCGCCAGATCACCGAGTTTTAACAGGAGAGGTCCGCCGTCTCCGACGACCTCTATGTCCGGATCGGGATCAGGCCGGGGACGGCGGGCGATAATGTGCTCTTCCAAAGCCTTGCCAATGGCCCGGTCAGCCTCGTTCAAGTGGCGCAATATCCTTGTGTCGCCAGCGGCGCCGGAACCTTCGGAAACATTGAGTGTAAATTTGCCGCCGATCAGGCTGTTCGACGATTGGGATATCTGAAGCCAGAAAACCCTTTTTCCACGGGCAAAGCTGCATTTGCCCGTTTGCGATTCCCAGCCGAGCTCCTGAAATTTGGAAGCCAGCAGTAAGCGCATATGTCGATGAAAACCTGCACTTTTCACATAGTCGCGCATGCTTCACAGCCTATACTTTGGGCCACAACCCTTTGAAGCGGTCATGGCAAGCTTGGAGGCACAATCCCTGGCGTGATGCTACCCAAGTCATCAGGGCTTTTGCTTCCCGCAACATACACTTCACCCGTCTATCCCATCAACTCGGCAAGGCGGATGACGTGGAGGCGGCAGAGCGAAGATGAGGGCACCGTGGGTTACACTTCGATGAAAGCGCCACTGGTAAAGCCATCGGTGCTGTCGTTCGAGGGCTCAGGCGGTCGAGTTATTAGACGAGTTTCAAGTTGACGATCATCGTTGCCGCCGACTGCTGCTGTCATGCTATTTGGCCGACGCTTTTGCTGTATCAAACATTGCCGTCACCTTGTCACCCTTCGACATCTTCTTTATCTCGTTGTTATAAATGTCGCCGTTGTATTGATCGTCCCCGGAAACGTTTTTGGTCCATTTCTGTTTACCCACACGCCACCACGCTTTGCACGGTTGGTAAACATATACGACATCGCCGGCCTTGTTCTTCCAGTCGGATTTGAAGCAAAACATATTGCCCGTTACGGTCCACGTGCCGTCCGCATAACCGTATTCTCCCTTTTTCTTTCCAACCTTAACGCCTTTCAACGTCCCATCCGCTGACCAGGTGTAGTATACCAACCCGTCTCCGACATCATATTTGACCGAATTGCCGACGTAGAGATCTTTGACTTCCTGCTCGGACAATTCAACGGCGCCTTTCGGCAACTTACCTTCATCTTTGGCGAACGATATCGATGGGCCAATAACCGTCACAGAAATAACTGCGAGCACTGACAGCTTATTCATGGCTGGTTCCTCCATTTTGACGATGTGACGGAACACCTTTTCGGAATGTTCGCCAATTCGCCTGATCTAGCTAAGGGCGTTAGCCCTACCGTTACGTCACTTGACAAGCCACCACCACTTTATCCCAAACATCGCTTGACGGATTTCGCTCTTTGATAAATGCTAAGATGTCAGACCAATTTGACGAACTGACTGCCTGACAAGAAAAATGGGGAACCATGAAGGCAAAGCTTAGCGACAGGCCGGTGATCCGGCCGCTTCCCGCCATGGACCGCGCGCGTCAGGTGACGGATGCGCTGGCGGATTATGTCGAGGATGCACGGCTGCAGGCCGGTGATCGGCTGCCGGCGGAGCGCGAGCTGATGGCGGCCCTTGCCGTCGGGCGTTCGACCATTCGCGAGGCAATCCGCCATTTCCAGGCGCTCGGGGTGATCGAGACGCGCAAGGGCAGCGGCACCTATCTGTTGAAGCCGGTGTCCCGGGCGACGATCCATATGCCGCTGTCCTTCGATGCGGTGCATCTTCGCGATGCGCTGCTGCAGACGCTGGAGGTTCGCCGCGGCATCGAGTGCGAGGCGGGCATGGTCGCAGCTAGGCGGCGGACTGCGAAGGATCTTGTCGTCATCGAGGAAAAGCTCAACGAGATGGAGCGGGTGCATCTGGAGAAGGGCACCTCGGGGCCGGAGGATCTGGCTTTCCATCTCGCCGTTTACGACGCCACCCACAATCCGCTGTTTCGCCAGCTTCTCGAGCAGATGCGCGAGACATTCGAGCGCTTCTGGGAACATCCGTTCGACCGGCAGGATTTCGCCCGCCGGTCCTTTCCCTTCCACCGCACCCTTTTCAACGCGATCGCGGCCGGGGATGCCGAGGCGGCGCGCGCGGAAACATTGAAGATCCTCGACATCGTCGAGGAAGACATCAAGGAAATGTCCAAATGAGCAGCGGCGAAGACCCGTTCGATCTTGCCTCCATCATCACCGCCCACGACGACGGCAATTTCGCCGACGCCGTCGTGCCGCCGATCTTCCAGACCTCGCTTTTCACCTTTTCCGATTATGACGAGATGATCACCGTCTATCGTGGCGAGAAGGTACGGCCGACCTATACGCGCGGGCTGAACCCGACGGTGCGCGCCTTCGAGGAGATGCTGGCCAAGCTCGAAGGTGCCGAGGATGCGCTGGGTTTTGCCAGCGGCATGGCGGCGATCTCCTCATCCGTGCTGAGCTTCGTCGAGCCGGGCGACCGCATCGTTGCCGTCAAACACGTCTATCCCGATGCCTTCCGCCTGTTCGGCACCATCCTGAAACGGATGAAGATCGAAGTGACCTATGTCGACGGGCGCGACGAGGAGGCGGTCGCCAAGGCACTGCCCGGCGCCAAGCTCCTCTACCTGGAAAGCCCGACGAGCTGGGTGATGGAGGCGCATGATGTCGGCGCGCTCGCAGCGCTGGCCAAGCGCCACGGCGTCGTCTCGATGATCGACAACAGCTGGGCAAGCCCGTTCTTCCAGCGGCCGCTGACGCTCGGCGTCGACCTCGTCATCCATTCAGCCTCGAAATATCTCGGCGGCCACAGCGATGTGGTGGCGGGCATCGTTGCCGGCTCGAAGGAAATGATCGCCCGCATCAAAGCCGAGGCCTATCCCTATCTCGGCGGCAAGCTTTCGCCCTTCGATGCCTGGCTGTTGATCCGCGGCCTGCGCACGCTGCCGCTGCGCATGCGGGCGCATGAGGCATCGGCGCTCGAGATCGCCAGGCGCCTGCAGAAGCTCGAAGTGGTCGAGACGGTCTGCCATCCCGGCCTCGCCAACCGACTGCCGGCCGGGCTCAACGGCACCTCGGGCCTGTTTTCCTTCATCTTCCGCGACGGCGTCGATATCCGCGCCTTCGCCGACCACCTCAAGCTCTTCAAATTGGGTGTAAGCTGGGGCGGTCATGAAAGCCTGATCGTACCGGGCGAGGTGGTGCTGCAGCAGAAGGCACAGCCGAATTCCGCGCAAACCTTTGGCATCCATGCGCGATCCGTACGCCTCCATGTCGGCCTCGAAGGAACCGAGGCGCTGTGGAGAGACATCGAGGAGGCGCTCGCCGCCGCCTCGCAATCCTGAAACCCAAGAACCTAAAAGGGGGAACTGAGCATGAAAAAACTAATAATCTCGACGCTCTTTGCTTCGATGATGGCGGGTACGGCCTTTGCCGATACGACGCTGAAGCTTGTCGAAGTCATCACCAGCCCGGAGCGCACCGAAACGCTGAAATCGATCGTCGGCAAATTCGAGGCCGCCAATCCCGGCACCAAGGTCGACATCATCTCGCTGCCGTGGAACGAAGCCTTCCAGAAGTTCGCGACCATGGTATCGGCCGGCGACGTGCCCGATGTGATGGAGATGCCCGATACCTGGCTGTCGCTCTATGCCAATAACGGCATGCTCGAAAGCCTCGAGCCCTATCTCGCAAAGTGGGAGCACACCAAGGAGCTGACGCCGCGCGCGCTCGAACTTGGCCGCGACGTGAAGAACACCGCCTATATGCTGCCCTACGGCTTCTATTTGAGGGCGATGTTCTACAATAAGAAGCTGCTTTCGGAAGCTGGCGTCGCAGCGCCGCCGAAGACGCTGGAAGAGTTCACCGCCGCTTCGGAAAAGATCTCCAAACTGCAGGGTAAATACGGCTACTGCATGCGCGGCGGCGCGGGCGGGCTCAACGGCTGGATGATTTTTGCCGCCTCGATGGCCGGGTCGAACAAGTACTTCAACGAAGACGGTACCTCGACGATGAACAGCCCGGGCTGGGCCAAGGGCATCGAATGGATGGTCGATCTCTATAAGAAGGGCTATGCGCCGAAGGACAGCGTCAACTGGGGCTTCAACGAAGTCGTCGCCGGCTTCTATTCCGGCACCTGTGCTTTCCTCGACCAGGATCCGGATGCGCTGATCGCCATTGCCGAACGGATGAAAAAGGAAGATTTCGGCGTCATGCCGCTGCCGAAAGGCCCGGATGGCAAGTCCTTCCCGACGATCGGCTATGGCGGCTGGTCGATGTTTGCGACCAGCGGCAACAAGGATCTCTCCTGGAAGCTGATTGCCACCCTCGAAGGGCCGGAAGGCAATATCGAGTGGAACAAGCGCATCGGCGCTCTGCCGGCCTATACGGCCGCCGAGAAGGACCCCTTCTATGCCGGTGACCAGTTCAAGGGCTGGTTCGAGGAACTGGCGGACCCGAACACGGTGCCGACCGTGATGCCGACCTACCTCGAGGAGTTCGCCTTCTTCAAGGATTCGCTGGCTATCAAGACCTCGCAGCAGGCGCTGCTCGGCGATATCTCGGCGAAGGATCTGGCCGACCAGTGGGCGGACTATCTGACCAAGGCGCAGCAGAAGTTCCTGAGCAAGAAGTAAGGGGTGATGGGGGCTTCGAGCCAGAAGCCCCCTCATCCGCCTTACGTCGAGCCGCCGGTCTCGACCCGTCCTTCGGACCCCCGCTGGGGAGAAGAGACTCGTGGCGGCGCCTCATTCCCCTTCTCCCCAGCGGGGAGAAGGTGGCCCGAAGGGTCGGATGAGGGGGCTCCGGTCTCTCCATTCAGAAACATCACCAATTCCCAACCGGGTAAGACGATGGAAACTGCAATCTGATGACCATTTCCGCCGATACGCTCGACATGCGTCGTGACCGCAGGCCATGGCTGCGTCGTCTTGCCGATGCTTCGCAGCCTTATCTCTACAGCGCGCCGTCGCTGGTCCTGATCATTGCGGTGATGCTGGTGCCGCTGACATTGGGCGTTTCCTACGCCTTTCGCGATATCCAGCTGCTCAATCCGTTTTCCGGCGGCTTCATCGGGCTCGATCATTTCCGTGAGCTTGCGGGCGATCCGGCCTTTTACGGAGCGCTGAGGAATACGCTCTGGTGGACCGGCGCCTCCGTCGTCCTGCAGTTTACCTTCGGGCTTATCCTGGCGCTTCTGCTCGACAAGCCCTTCCCGGGCAGGGCGATTGCGCAGGCGCTGGTCTTCCTGCCCTGGGCCGTGCCGTCCTTTCTTGCCGGCCTCAACTGGGCCTGGCTGTTCAATCCGGTCATCGGGCCGATCCCGCATTGGCTCTTCGGGCTCGGCCTGATGCATGAGCCGGGCAATATCCTTTCCGATCCCAATTATGCGATGTGGGGGCCGATCGTCGCCAATGTCTGGTGGGGCATTCCGTTCTTCGCGATCACGCTGCTGGCCGCCCTTCAGGCGATCCCGCGCGATCTCTACGAGGCGGCGTCGATCGACGGCGCCGGATGGTTCCAGCGCTTCCGCTCGATCACCCTGCCGTTTCTGGCGCCGACCATCGCCATCACCGTGCTCTTGCGCACCGTCTGGATCTCAAATTTCGCCGATCTGATCGTCGTCATGACCAATGGCGGGCCGGCCGACCGCACCCAGATCGTCGCAAGCTACATCTTCACCACGGCGTTCAAGCGGCTCGATTTCGGTTATGCCTCGGCGATCGCGCTGGTGCTGCTCGTGCTGCTGCTTGCCTATTCGATGCTGATCATCCTGCTACGGCAGACGCTGCTGAACAAGGATTGAGCCGATGAGACGATCCGCCATCCCCACCATCGCGCACCGCCTGGCAATCCTCTGCTATATCGCCTTCGCGCTCTTCCCGCTGTTCTGGCTGCTCAAGGTCTCGGTGACGCCGAACGACCTGCTCTATAGCGAAGGCGTGCGCATGTGGCCGTCGCGCACGACATGGGATCACTATGCCTTCGTGCTGCAGCACAGCGCCTTTCCGACTTTCTTCAAGAACAGCCTGATCGTCTCGGCCTCGACGGCGGTGACCGTGACGGTCTGCGCCTCGCTTTCCGGCTACGCATTGTCGCGTTTCAATTTCCGGGCGAAATACTGGATCGTCGCGCTGATGCTGCTGACCCAGATGTTCCCGCTCGTCATGCTGGTGGCGCCGATCTTCAAGATCCTGTCGCCCTTGCACCTGACCAACAGCCTGACGGGGCTCGTCATCGTCTACACCGCCTTCAACGTGCCTTTCGCCACCTTTCTGATGCAGTCCTTCTTCGACGGTATCCCCAAGGATTTGGAAGAGGCAGCGATGATCGACGGTGCGACGCAGTTCACGGCTTTTCGCCAGATCATCCTGCCGCTGACGCTGCCCGGCATCGCTGCCACACTCGGCTTCGTCTTCACCGCCGCCTGGAGCGAACTGCTCTTTGCGCTGATGCTGATCAACGGCAACGACGCGGCGACCTTCCCGGTCGGGCTTCTCACCTTCGTTTCGAAATTCTCGGTGGATTTCGGGCAGATGATGGCGGCGGGCGTCATGGCGCTCATTCCGGCCGGCCTCTTCTTCCTGCTCATCCAGCGTTATCTCGTCCAGGGCCTGACGGCCGGCGCGGTCAAGGGTTAAACAAATGGCATCGATCGAGATCCAGAATATCCGCAAAGCCTATGGCCATGTGCAGGTGCTGCACGGTGTCGACCTCGAGATCAAGGACGGCGAATTCGTCGTGCTCGTCGGCCCCTCCGGCTGCGGCAAGTCCACGCTGCTGCGGATGATCGCCGGACTGGAGGACGTCACATCAGGCGAGATCCGCATTGCCGGCGCCCGGGTGAACGAGCGGCATCCCAAGGACCGCGACATCGCCATGGTGTTCCAGTCCTATGCGCTTTACCCGCATATGAACGTTGCCGGCAATATGAGCTACAGCCTGAAACTGCGGAAGACGGCGAAGGAGAAGATCGCCAGTGCCGTCTCCGCGGCCGCCTCCAAGCTCGGTCTCGATCCGCTGCTTGAACGTCGGCCGAAGGCGCTCTCCGGCGGCCAGCGCCAGCGCGTCGCCATGGGCCGCGCCATCGTGCGCCAGCCTAAGGCCTTCCTGTTCGACGAGCCGCTGTCCAATCTCGATGCGCGCCTGCGCGAACAGATGCGTGCCGAAATCAAGAAGCTGCACGGCGACCTGAAGGCGACCTCGATCTACGTGACCCATGACCAGATCGAGGCAATGACGCTGGCGGACCGGATCGTCGCCATGCACGGCGGCGTGGTGCAGCAGGTCGGCAGTCCGCTCGAACTCTACGATCACCCCGCCAATCTGTTCGTCGCGGGCTTCATCGGCTCGCCGGGGATGAATTTTCTCGATGCGAGCTATGTCGACGGCGGCGTCAAGCTGCAGGACGGAACGATCGTTCCGCTGGCAAAGCCGCTGCCCCTTGAAGATGGTGCCAAGGTTACGCTCGGCATTCGGCCGGAGCATGTGCTGATGACGAATGACGGGGCGGGCCTTGCCACCGATGTCGAACTCGTCGAACCCACCGGCTTCGGCATCATCCTGCATCTTGCCCTGCACGGCCTGCCGTTCAAGATCTTCACGCTCGATCGCGAAGCGCTGAAGGCAGGCCCGAAGGTCAATGTGGCTTTCCCGGCGCAGTACCTGCATGTGTTCGACGACGAGGGGCTACGCGTCGATTGATCAGGTCAATCCTCACGCATTGCGAGCGGAAAAACCTTTTGCCGCATCGTCCGTGAGGATTATATCAACCAGGTGATTTGCTGGATTGGATGCCATGACCGACACTGTTCTCGACCGCTTTCTCCGTTATGTCGTTATCGACACGCAATCCGATCCTGCCTCGTCGACGCAGCCGACCACCGAAAAGCAGAAGGATCTCGGCCGGGTGCTGGTCGATGAACTGCTGAAGATTGGGCTGGCCGACGCGCATCTCGATGAACACGGTTATGTCTATGCGACCATTCCTGGAAATAGCGACAAGGCGGTGCCGGTCATCTGCTTCTGCTCGCATATGGATACCGCGCCCGATTTCAGCGGCACGGGTGTCAAGCCGCAGATCATCCGCAACTATGCCGGCGGGGACATCGAACTTGCCGGCGATTCGAGCCGGGTGATCCGCGTTTCCGAGCATCCCGAGCTGAATAACCAGATCGGCAACGATATCGTCACCACCGATGGCACGACCCTGCTCGGCGCCGACGACAAGGCGGGGCTGGCGGAAATCGTGACTGCCGCGCAGTTCCTGATCGACAATCCCGAGATCCGCCACGGGACGATCAAGATCCTGTTCACGCCCGACGAGGAAGTCGGTCGCGGCGTCAACAAGGTTGACCTGAGGAAACTCGGTGCCGACTTCGCCTATACCATGGACGGCGAGACGGCCGGCCATATCGAGGACGAGACTTTCTCGGCCGATGGCGTCGAGATCGCTATTTCAGGCGTGGCTATTCATCCGGGCTTTGCCAAGGACCGCATGGAAAACGCCATCAAGATTGCCGGCGCCATCATCGACCGGCTGCCGAAGGAGATGGCGCCGGAGACCACCGAGAGCAAGCAGGGATTCATCCATCCCACCGGCGTGACCGGCTCGATGGAAAAGGCCTCGCTCAGCCTCATCATCCGCGACTTCACCGACAAGGGACTGGTGGAAAAGGAAACGATGCTCGAAGCCATCGTCAAGGAGGTCATGGCGGGCTATCCCGGCTCGACCTATCATTTTCAGGTCAAGGAACAGTATCGCAACATGAAGGTGGTGCTCGACCGGCACCCGGAGATCGTCGACAACGCCATCGAAGCCGTGCGCCGTGCCGGCATGACGCCGGTGCGCGGCAGCATCCGCGGCGGCACGGACGGCTCACGCCTTTCCTTCATGGGACTGCCATGCCCGAACATCTTCGCCGGCGGCCATGCCTTCCACTCGCCGCTCGAGTGGGTCAGCCGGCAGGATATGGAAAAGGCAGTTAAGACGATCGTGGAACTCGCCAAGGTGTGGGAAGACCGCGCGTGAGCGCCCTGCAATTTAACCCACAACCGGAAGAACGACGGGCTTAGCCGCCGTTCGCCGTGACGCTGCCGCGCAGCATGACGCTGTCATAGGCGGGGCGGGGGATGGGGATCGCGATCCGCATTCCCGGGTCCGGTTCGATCGAGGTTTCCGGCGCGGTCACCGGCGCCGTGATCTGCATCGGCATGGGATTTGCGATGGGCGCCATATGGGCGGCCGTGGGCGCCGCATTGATCGGGGACATCGTGCTCGCCGTCGGCATCGGATCCGGCGCCGGAAGCGGAACCGGAACGGCCGAGGGGATCAAAGCCTCGAACTGCGGCGGCAGCATGCTTTCTCCCGGCACATAGTTCATCGCCACCTCATAGGCGGGCAGCGGCGGCGGCGTTTGCAGCATGCCATCGGCGCCGCGCTTCTCGTAGAAGGCGTTGCCGCCGGCGACCGCCACATAATGCATGTTGTTGTAAGGGAATTTCAGCCCGTCGGTGTGGAAGAACATCGCATCCTTGACCGCGGGATGACGGGCGCCTTTGAGGATCGCATCGGCGGCGGTCGCCAGCTCGGTTTCGGCCTGCGGCTTGACTTCGCGCGTCATCACGCCCGGCGCAAACTGCTTTTCCTGGGCGACGACGCCGCAGATCGACGGCGGATAGGCGCCTGACGTCAGCCGGTTCATGACCACGGTTCCGACAGCCATATAGCCGTCCTCATCGGAGTGCTGCGATTCGAAATACATCGCACGCTGCAGGCAGTCGCGGTCCTTGTTCGTGTAGTTGAAGGTAACTTTCGCCGGTTGCTTTGTCTTCGCCGCCGTTGCCGCCGGTTTCGGTGTCGTCGTGCAGCCTGTAGCCGCCAGCCCTACGAACAAAATCCCGATCAGGGATATTCCAAAGGAAATCTCCGCCCTCAACGCAAGGTGCCTCCTGTGGGATTAGTCCTACTTATTAACGTGAAAATCTTTTACTCGTCATGTGACAAAAATACAAACAACCATAGATCACAAAAAGCCAAAGGGCCTCTCGCCAAATGAGAGTCCTGCAAGGAGTCGGGCCGTGACAACACCCCCTCAGCTGCGGAACAGCTTCCAGCGGGTCGGCTTGAAGGCCACGCGGTGGCGGTCGAGCCTGTCGGCCTCGCTCGGCGGCAGCTCGATCTCGATATGCGGGCGGTCATTGCCGATATCCAGTTCGATGTGGCGGGTGCCGGCGACGCGGCGGCTGGAAACCGGCTGGCCGGCGATGCAGTTTTCCGCTGATTCGCAGAGCCGCACGTCATGCGGACGGAAATAGAGCTGCGCCGTGCCGTCCGGCTCGCCCTCGGCATTGAGGCCGAGCGAGCGGCCTTCGAAGCGAATATCGCCATCTGAGATTTCCACCTGCAGGCAGTTCGACTGGCCGATGAAGCCAAAGACGAAGGGCGAGTTCGGATTGTCGTAAACCTCATCCGGCGTGCCGACCTGCTCGATCGCACCCTGGCTCATGACGACGACGCGATCGGCAAGCTCCAGCGCCTCATCCTGGTCATGGGTGACGAAGACGGTGGTGTGGCCGGTGCGGTCGTGGATCTCGCGCAGCCATTTGCGCAGGTCCTTGCGCACCTGGGCGTCGAGCGCCCCGAAGGGCTCGTCGAGCAGCAGCACGTTCGGCTCGACGGCCATCGCGCGGGCGAGCGCCACACGCTGGCGCTGGCCGCCGGAAAGCTGCGCCGGGTAGCGTTTTTCAAGACCGGAGAGCTGGACGAGGTCGAGCAGTTCCAGCGCTCGCTTGCGGATATCAGCCTTGGCCGGCCGCCGCGCGCTGTTTCTGACTCTCAAGCCGAAGGAGACGTTGTCGAGCACCGTCATGTAGCGGAACAGGGCATAATGCTGGAAGACGAAGCCGATATTGCGCTGCTGCACTGATTTCTTCGAGGCATCTTCGTCGCCGAAGAAGATCTGCCCCTCCGTCGGACTTTCGAGGCCGGCGATCAGGCGCAGCAACGTCGTCTTGCCGGAGCCCGACGGGCCGAGCAGGGCGATCAGCTCGCCGGAGCGGATGCCGAGCGAGACATCGTGCAGCGCCGGAAAACGATCGAATTCCTTGCGGATGTTTTGAACGCGTACTTCCATTCCAAATCCTTCAGTGCCGCCGGCTGGCGGAGATTTCAGCGCTATAGCGCATTTCCAGCAGCGTCTTCAAAACAAGAGTGACGAGCGCCAGCAAGGCCAAGAGCGTGGCGACGGCAAAAGCGCCGGTGAAATTATACTCGTTATAGAGGATCTCCACCTGCAGCGGCATGGTGTTCGTCTGGCCGCGGATGTGGCCCGACACCACCGAAACGGCGCCGAATTCGCCCATGGCGCGGGCGTTGCAGAGCAGCACCCCGTAGAGCAGGCCCCATTTGATGTTCGGCAGCGTCACGTGCCAGAAGGTCTGCCAGCCGCTGGCGCCAAGCGAAAGGGCTGCCTCTTCGTCGGCGGTTCCCTGTTCCTGCATCAGCGGGATCAGCTCGCGGGCGACGAAGGGAAAGGTGACGAACATGGTGGCGAGGATCAGGCCCGGCACCGCAAACAGGATCTTGATGTCGTGGGCGCTGAGCCATTGGCCGAGCCACGTATTGGCGCCGAATAACAGCACGAAGACTAGGCCCGATATGACGGGAGAAACCGAGAAGGGCAGGTCGATCAGCGTCGTCAGGAAAGCCTTGCCCTTGAACTCGAACTTGGCGATCGCCCAGGCGGCGGCAACCCCGAAGATGAGGTTAAGGGGAACGCTGACCCCGGCAACGATCAGCGTCAGGCGGATCGCCGAGAAGGTTTCGGCATCACCGAGCGCCTCGATGAAGGGGCCGGCACCCTTGCGGAAGGCCTCGACGAAGACGGCGGCCAGCGGCAGCAGCAGGATCAGCAGCAGGAAGACCAGTGAGACGATGATCAGCGTGAAGCGCGCGATGCGGTTTTCGGTGGTGACCGAACGCAGCTTCACCGGTTGAGCGGTTGTATTAAGAGCCATAGCCGTACCTCCGCCTGCTCCAGCTCTGGATGAGGTTGATGACGAGCAGCATGGCGAACGAGATGATCAGCATGATCGCCGCGATGCCGGTCGCCGCCGCATAATTATACTCTTCCAGCTTGATGATGATCAAAAGCGGCGCGATCTCCGATTTGAACGGAAGGTTGCCGGCGATGAAGATGACCGAGCCGTATTCGCCAACGCCGCGGGCAAAGGCGAGCGCAAAGCCGGTGAGCACGGCGGGCGCCAGCCCCGGCAGCAGCACACGGAAAATCGTCTGGAAGCGGTTGGCGCCGAGCGTTGCTGCGGCCTCTTCCACTTCCTTGTCGATTTCTTCCATCACCGGCTGCACGGTGCGCACCACGAAGGGCAGGCCGACGAAGATCAGCGCGACGACGATGCCGGCCGGCGTGAAGGCGATCTTGATGCCGAGCGGCGTCAGGAACTGGCCGATCCAGCCGTTTGGCGCATAGAGCGTCGTCAGCGCGATGCCGGCAACGGCGGTCGGCAGCGCGAACGGCAGATCGACCATGGCGTCGATGATGCGCTTGCCGGGAAAGCGGTAGCGCACCAGCACCCAGGCAAGCAGGATGCCGAAGACGGCATTGACGATCGCGGCGATGAAGGCGCTGCCGAAGCTGATGCGCAGCGCGTTCAGCGTGCGCGGATCGAGCGCGATCGACCAGAATTTCTCCCAGCCGAGCGCGCTCGAGCGGACTGCAAGGCCCGAGAGCGGGATGAGAATCAGAAGGGTGAGCCAGGTCAAGGTAAAGCCGAGCGCCATTCCGAAACCCGGAATGACGCTCGGCCGTCTGAACCGCCACCGCGTGGGGCTATGTGCTTTCATGAAGTCTATTATTGGGCCGGCTTGTAGATCTGGTCAAATACCCCGCCGTCGCCGAAGAATTTCGGCTGCGCTTCTTTCCAGCCGCCGAAGTCTTCGATGGTCGCGAGCGTCAGCTTCGGGAAGCGGGCGATATCGGCGGGATCGGCGGCTTCCGGCTTGATCGGCCGGTAATAATGCTTGGCGGCGATCTTCTGGCCTTCGTCAGAATAGAGGTAATTGAGATAGGCTTCGGCGACCTTGCGCGTGCCCTTCTTGTCGACATTGCCGTCGACGACGGCGACCGGCGGGTCGGCGCGGATGGAGAAGGTTGGCGTCACGATCTCGAACTGGTCTGGACCGAGTTCTTCGAGCGAGAGATAGGCTTCGTTTTCCCAGGCAAGCAGCACGTCGCCGAGGCCGCGCTGGACGAAGGTGGTCGTGGCGCCGCGCGCCCCGGTATCGAGAACCGGTACATGCTGCAGGAGCTTGGCGACATAATCCTGCGCCTTGGCTTCGTCGCCGCCATTCGCCTGCTTGGCCCATGCCCAAGCGGCGAGGAAGTTCCAGCGGGCGCCGCCCGAGGTCTTCGGGTTCGGTGTGATCACCTGCACGTCGTCCTTGACCAGGTCGCCCCAATCCTTGATGCCTTTCGGGTTGCCCTTGCGGACGAGGAAGACGATCGTCGATGTATAAGGCGTCGAATTGTTGGGGAATTTCGTCTTCCAGTCGGCCGGGATCTTGCCGGTGGCCTTGGCGATGGCGTCGATATCGCCTTCGAGGGCAAGCGTCACGACATCGGCGTCGAGACCGTCGATGACCGAGCGGGCCTGGGCGCCGGAACCGCCATGCGAGGCCTGGATCGTCACGGCTTCACCGTTGTCCTTTTTCCACTTCGCAGCAAATGCGGCGTTGAAATCCTTGTACAATTCGCGCGTCGGATCATAGGAAACGTTAAGCAACGTCTGATCCGCGAAAGCCGGAGCGATGCTCCCGATCGCGAAGCTGCCTGCCATGACCGCGGCTGCGATGAGCCGGGTGAGCCGTTGTGTCTGCATGGGAACCCTCCTGTTATCTGTCTTAACTCTATCAAGTCAGTCGTATAATGAAACGAAGGTTCTTCCGGCACGGGCCCTGCTGGTAGAATGTCATTCCATTTAAGGGGTGATTTTGAAATGGACGTGCCGAAGTTGGCCGCGGCCAATTTATGCCGCCCGCCGTCACTCGAGCGACCGTGCTTTTTCGGCCACAGTTCCTCCACGAAAGCGCCATGGTGGCGCTGATTTTTGCCCAGATTTTGCCGCGATGACACTTGCGGATTCCTATATGGCCACCGTGCGTCCGTTTTTTCCGGCCGCTACGCGGGGGCATCCCTTGAAATGTGCCTCGCATTCCAAACCTGTTAGGGCCATTCAAAATGAATATCAGAACTATCCTTTTTGCCTCCGTTGCCGCCCTTGCCGCGGCCTCCGGAGCCCGCGCAGCCGACGCCATCGTGGCGGCGGAACCCGAGCCCGTGGAATATGTTCGCGTTTGCGACGCCTACGGAACCGGCTATTTTTATATTCCGGGGACGGAAACATGCCTTTCGGTCGGCGGCTACATCCGTACCGAAGTGCGCTTCGGCGACCAAATCTCCGGCGATTCCGACGTAAACTTCTGGACTCGCGGTCAGGTCACCTTCCAGGCCAAGAACGACACCGAGTACGGCACGCTGACCGGCGTCATCACGCTGCGTTACAATGCCGACAATGCCTCCGATCAGGAAGCTCTGCTGGATGAAGGCTATATCGACATCGCCGGTTTCCGCGTCGGTAAGCTCTACAGCTGGTGGGATGACGACATGAGCGGCGAGACCGATACGCTCGCCAGCAACGAGACCACCCACAACTCGATCCGCTATCAGTACGAGAACGGCGCTTTCGCTGCCGGTCTCTCGGTCGACGAGCTGGAAGAAGACTATGCCACCAAGCCGGGCGAAGGCCCGAACAACTTCGGTGTCGCAGGCCAGGTTTCCTACAAGGCCGGCGCCGTCAGCGCTTACCTGCTTGCCGGTTATGACACCGACACCAGCGAAGTCGCCGTCCGCGGTATCGTCTATGCCGACATCGGCCCGGGCACGCTCGGCATTGCCGGCGTTTGGGCAAGCGGCGCCAACTACTACTACGAAGAGTCCGAATGGACGATCGCAGCAGAATACGCCTTGAAGATCAACGATAAGTGGTCGGTTACCCCCGGCTTCCAGTACTTCGAAAACGTCGCTCTCGAAGCTGACGGCAATGGCTTCACAGGCGGCAGCGCCTACACGACTGGCGTCACGATCGACTATCGCATCGTCGACGATCTCCGTACGAAGCTCAGCGTGCAATATCACGATGAGGACGAAGGCGACGACGAAGTGTTCGGCTTCCTGCGCTTCCAGCGCGATTTCTAAGATTGCCTGATTGCAGACGAGGAGGCGCGACCCTTGGGCCGCGCCTTTTTCATACCCTGGAGTCGGCGATGAAATCGGAATAAAATTCGTCGACCGTCCTTGCCTTGCGCATGGCGGCGAGCACGCCGTCCGATTGCAGCCGCCGGGCGATGGCGGACAAGACGTTCAGATATTCGCCGCGATTGTTCTCCCCGAAAAGCAGCACGACCGCGATATCGGTCGGGATATCGTCGATCGCCTCGAAATCCAGCGGCTGGGCGAAGCGGAGGAGCAGGCCGCGCGGGCTCGTCATGCCGTCGATCGCCGCATGCGGAATGGCGATACCGTTGCCGATCCCTGTGGAGCCGAGCTTCTCGCGCGCTTCAAGCGCTTTCAGGATGGTCTGGCCGTCGACCGAGAAAGCCTTGCCGGCCTTCTCCGCTATCCCCTGCAGCGCGCGCCATTTGGTCGGCGCCGGCACGCCGATGAAGGTGTGTTCCGGCCGGATGATGTTGGGAAGGTTCATGTCATTCTCAATACTGTTCGGGCAGCGGGAGGCAAGGGCGGTCAGTCCGGTTCCCTGAGCCGGTAGCCGACGCCGGTCTCGGTGGTGATATAGTGCGGCTGGTCGGGAATCTGTTCGACTTTTTGCCGCAGCTGCCTGATGTAGACGCGCAGATATTGCACATCCGCCGCCGGCCCCCATACCTGCTTTAAGAGAAACTGGTGGGTCAGCACCTTGCCGGCGTGCTGGGCGAGCACCCGCAGGATGTCGTATTCCTTTGGCGACAGTTTTATGTCCTGGCCGTCGACCTTGACGATGCGCTTGACGAGGTCGATCGACAGCCCGCCCGTCTGGAAGATTGCCTTTTCCCCTTGCTGCTGCAGGCGGTGGCGCAGCGCTACGCGGATGCGGGCGCCGAGTTCGTTGACGCCGAAAGGCTTGGTCACGTAATCGTCGGCGCCGCTTTCCAGCGCCGTGACGATGCCGGCCTCGTCGGTGCGGCTGGAGAGGATGACGATGGGCACGGATAGCCCATCATCGCGCCACGCCTTTAAGAGGTCGTGGCCAGATATGTCGGGCAGGCCGAGGTCGAGCACGATAAGATCGGGCAGGCTGTCGGCGACCGACTGACGGGCGCTGGCGGCATTTGCCGCTTCCTGCACCTCGTAACCTTGGGCGTTCAGGCCGACGCGGAGCAGTTTGCGGATCGGCGGCTCGTCGTCGACGACGAGGATTTTGACGGCTGAACCGGTCATTTGAGTTCATCCAGTTTCGGAATGTCGTTGGGCTTCGGCAGGCGGATGGTAAAGACGGCGCCGGGGCGACCCGTCCGGTTGCCGGCCGCGATCGTGCCGCCCATCGCCTCGATGAAGCCGCGGCAGATGGAAAGGCCAAGCCCGGTGCCGGCGCGCACCTGATCGCCCTTGCGCACCCGGTAGAAGGTGTCGAAGACACGGGTAAGATCGGCCGGCGGGATGCCCGGGCCTTCGTCGGAGACCTGCACAACGACATTGTCGGCATCGGCCCAGCCGCCGATATGGATCACCGATCCTTCGGGCGCGTATTTCGCGGCATTGTCGAGCAGGTTGAAGATCACCTGCTCGAACAGCACCGGATCGACGCGCACCATCGGCAGGTCGGCTGGAATGCTCGTCTCGGTTCTGTGCCGTTCGAGCATCTTTGCGGCGCGACGCAGTGCGCTGCCGACGATATCGCCGGCATAATGCAGCGCGCCGTTCGGCTCCATCGCGCCGGATTCGATCTTGGTCATGTCGAGCAGATTGGCGATGAAACGGTTGAGCCGCTCGGATTCGTCGACGACGGTGGAAAGCAGGTCGCTGCGATCTTCCTCCGGCATCGAGGTGAAATAATCGCGCAGCGTGCCGGCGGCGCCGAGGATGGCGGCAAGCGGGGTCTTCAGGTCATGCGAGATCGACGTGAGCAGCGCCGAACGCAGCCGGTCGGCTTCGGCCGCGAGCCTCGCCCGGTCGACATCGGCGACGAGCTGGACGCGTTCGATGGCAAGCGCCGCCTGGTCGGCCAGCGCGTCGAGCAGCCGCTGCTGCTCGGGCGTCAGCAGCGGCCCGTCGCGTCGGTCGCTGTCGAGGCCGATGACGCCGACGGCGGTGCGGCCGGTTCTCAGCGGCACGTAAAGGCGCTTGGCGCCGGGCAACGTGTCGGCGCCGCGGCCGGCGGCGTGATTGTGCTCCCAGGCCCAGCGGGCGGCGGCGATATCGGCATCGTCGAGCGTGTCGTCGGGCGGATATCCGGCCTTGACGGCGATGCTACCCTCCTCAGGCAAGAGCAGCACGACGCGGACCTTCAGCATCGAGGCGAGCTGGAAGGCGGTTGCCCAGAGCACGTCGTCGAGCGTGCCGGTGCCGGCGAGCTTCTTCGAGAAGAGATAGAGATCCTCGGTCGTTCGCGCCCGCTGCCGAGCGGCGGCGGCCTGACGCTGCACGGTCGCGGTCAGATTGCTGGCGATGATGGCGACGCCCAAAAAGAAGAACAGGGCAAGCACGCTTTCCGGATCGCTGATCGTCAGCGTGTAGCGTGGCGGCAGGAAGAAAAAGTTGAAGGACAGCGCGCTGAGGATGCAGCTGTAAAGCGCGGGCCGCAGCCCATGCAGCACGGCCGAGGTCAGCACCGCCATCAGGAAGACCAGGGCGAGGTTGCGCACGTCGAGGACCTGGTCGAGCACTATGCTGACGCCGAGCGCGATCGCGACATAGACGGTTGCCAGCAGATAAGCCCGCAAATCCAGCTGCGGCGCGGTGGCGGCCGCCTTGACGCCGCGCGCGGTGGTCCCGTCCTTCTCGGTGCCAGAGATGACGTGGACGCTGATCTCGCCGGCCTTGCGGATCAGCTCGTCGGTGATCGAGCGGCCCCACCAGTCGCGCCAGGTCGGCTTCTTCGGCGCGCCGATGACGATATGGGTGACATTGTTGGCGCTGGCGTGGCGGACGAGTTCGTCGGCCACCTCACGGCCGGGGATGGTGATGGCCTCGCCGCCGAGCTGCTCGGCAAGCCGCAGCGTCGAGGCGATCGTATCGCGCTCGGCTTCGCTGAGGTTGATCGAGCGGTTGGTCTCGACATAGACGGCCGCCCAGGGCGCCCGCAGCCGCGAGGCCATGCGAGAGGCGTAACGCACCAGCGAGGCCGACCGCGGGTGATGGTCGACCGAGACGAGGACGCGTTCGCCCGCCGCCCAGGGGCCTGATATGGCGTGGGCCTGCATATGGGTGAGCAGCTGATCGTCGACACGCTGGGCGGTCTTGCGCAGCGCAAGCTCCCTCAGCGCCGTCAGATTGCCGGGCGTGAAATAGTTGGTCAGCGCCCGCTCGGCGGTGCGCGGCATGTAGACCTTGCCGTCATGCAGGCGCTTGATGAGGTCGTCCGGTGTCAGGTCGATGATCTCGACGTCGTCGGCAAGGTCGATGATCGAGTCCGGCACCGTCTCCCGCACCCGGATGCGGGTGATCTGCGAGACGACGTCGTTCAGGCTCTCGACATGTTGGATGTTCAGCGTTGAATAGACGTCGATGCCGCGGTCGAGCAGCTCCTTGACGTCGAGGTAGCGCTTCGGATGGCGGCTGCCCTCGGCATTGGTATGGGCGAGTTCGTCGACCAGCACGAGATCTGGCCTGCGGGCGAGGATGCCGTCGAGATCCATCTCCTCGAGCAGCCTTCCCTTATAGTCGATTTCGACGCGGGGGATGATCTCGAAGCCGGCGAGCAACGCCTCGGTCTCCTTGCGGCCGTGGGTCTCGACGACGCCGATGACGACATCGAAGCCATCGGCGATCTTGGCGCGGCCGGAGAGGAGCATCTCATAGGTCTTGCCGACGCCAGGGGCGGCGCCTAAGAAGATCTTCAGACGGCCGCGCGTTTCCGCCCGGGCTTTTTCGAGCAGCGCATCGGGCGATGGCCTGCCGGCCTGGTCGCGGTTGTCGTCTGGCATGCGTGTGGTCTTTCTGCCAATGCCTGTGCTTGAGGACGGGCGCTACGCCTAGTGCTCCCTCATTCCCGTGCTCGTCACAGGAATCCAGCCACGCGAAGTCCTTCGCGTGAAAGGAAGTATCCCGCGTCGCAGACGCGACGCTGCTGGATCCCTGTGACAAGCACAGGGATGAGGGAAGAGAAGGCGGCACCCAGCCAACGAAACTCACTCAGTCATAGAAGCATCAAGGCTCTGGTTCAACGCCAGAACATTGACGGTGGGTTCGCCGAGAAGGCCGAGTTCGCGGTCGTGAACGGCGCCGTCGACCAGCGTCTTTACCTTGGCCTCATCCACGCCACGCGCCTTGGCCACGCGGGCCACCTGGAAGTAGGCGGCGTCGGGCGAAATGTCGGGATCGAGGCCGCTGCCCGATGCGGTGACGAGGTCGGCGGGCACCTCGGCATTGGGGTTCGTCGCCTTGTAGGCCTCGTAGTCGCCCTTGACGCGATCGATCAGTTTCTGGCTGGTCGGGCCGAGGTTCGAGCCGCTGGAGGCGGCGGCATTATAGCCGTCGCCGGCAGCCGAGGGACGGCCGTGGAAATACTTGTCTGAGGTGAAGGCCTGGCCGATCAGTGTCGAGCCGATCACCTGGCCGTTCTTCTCGACCAGGCTGCCGTTTGCCTGGGCGGGAAAGAGGGCCTGGGCCGCCCCGGTCATGGCGAGGGGGTAGAGAAGGCCGGTGATCGCGGTGGTGGCGACGATCATGACGACGGCCGGGCGAAGTTCTTTCAACATTGTTCCTGCTCCTTTAAGCGAGGCCGAGGGCTGCGACGGCCAGGTCGATCGCTTTGATGCCGATGAAGGGGACGATGATGCCGCCGAGGCCGTAGATCAGAAGGTTGCGCGACAGAAGCGCGCCGGCGCCGATCGGACGGTAGCGCACGCCCTTCAGCGACAACGGGATCAGCGCGACGATAACAAGCGCGTTGAAGATGATTGCCGAGAGGATGGCGCTTTGCGGCGTCGAAAGCCCCATGATGTTGAGCACGCCGAGTTGAGGGTAAAAGGTCAGGAACATCGCCGGGATGATGGCGAAATATTTGGCGATGTCGTTGGCGATCGAAAAGGTCGTCAGCGCGCCGCGCGTCATCAGGAGCTGCTTGCCGATCTCGACGATCTCGATAAGCTTCGTCGGGTCGCTATCGAGGTCGACCATATTGCCGGCCTCGCGGGCGGCGACCGTGCCGGTGTTCATGGCGACGCCGACATCGGCCTGGGCAAGCGCCGGCGCATCGTTGGTGCCGTCGCCGCACATGGCGACGAGCTTGCCCTTGGCCTGCTCCTCGCGCATCAGCGCCAGCTTCATCTCCGGCGTCGCCTGGGCGAGGAAATCGTCGACGCCGGCTTCGGCAGCGATGGCCGCGGCCGTCAGTGGATTGTCGCCTGTGATCATCACGGTGCGGATGCCCATGCGGCGCAGCTCCGTGAAGCGCTCCCGGATGCCGCCCTTGACGATATCCTTCAGCTGGATGACGCCGAGCAGCCGGCCGTCGCGGGCAACGGCGAGCGGCGTGCCGCCCGATTTGGCGACCTCGTCGGCGAGCAACTGCAGTTCGCGCACGACCTCGCTGCCGTTCTTCGAAGGGGCGTCGCCGTTGACATAGGTCAGCACGGCGTCGACTGCCCCCTTGCGGATCGAAGCGCCCTCGAGGTCGACGCCGCTCATGCGACTCTGGGCGGTGAAGGGCACGAAGGTGGCCTTGAGGCTCGCCATGTCACGGCCGCGGATCGCATATTGCTCTTTGGCGAGCACGACGATGGAGCGTCCTTCAGGCGTTTCGTCGGCCAGCGAGGCAAGCTGGGCGGCGTCGGCGAGATCCTGTTCGGAAACGCCGCGAACCGGGCGGAAGCTCGTCGCCTGGCGGTTGCCGAGCGTGATCGTGCCGGTTTTGTCGAGCAGCAGCGTGTCGACGTCACCGGCAGCTTCGACGGCGCGGCCGGACATGGCGAGCACGTTGAAGCGGACGAGACGGTCCATGCCGGCAATGCCGATCGCCGACAGCAGCGCACCGATCGTCGTCGGGATCAGGGTGACGAAGAGGGCGACGAGAACGATGATCGGGATCGAGCCGCCGGCATAGATGGCAAAGCTCGGGATCGTCGCGGCGGCGAGCACGAAGATCAGCGTCATGCCGGCCAGCAATATGTTAAGCGCGATCTCGTTCGGCGTCTTCTGGCGCTCCGCACCTTCGACCAGCGCGATCATCCGGTCTATGAAGGTCGAGCCGGCGGCTGCGGTGATGCGGACGCGGATCCAGTCGGACAGCACCTGGGTGCCGCCGGTGACCGCCGAGCGGTCGCCGCCGGATTCGCGGATGACCGGGGCGGATTCGCCGGTAATTGCCGCCTCGTTGACGGAGGCCACCCCTTCGATGACCTCGCCGTCCGAAGGTATGATATCGCCGGCCTCGACCAGCACGACGTCGCCGACCTTGAGACTGGTGCCCGGCACCATGCGGTAGTCGCTGCCATTGTTGGTGGCGAGCAGCTTGGCTTGGGTTTCGGTGCGGGCCCTGCGCAGCGAATCCGCCTGCGCCTTGCCGCGGCCTTCGGCGACGGCTTCGGCGAAATTGGCAAAGAGCACGGTAAACCATAGCCAGAGATTGATCTGGAAGGAGAAGCCGAGATTGCCGTTGCCGGCTGCGAGGTCGCGCAGGAAAAGCACGGTGGTCAGCACCGAGACCGTGGCCACGACGAACATGACCGGATTTCTGGCAAGTGCGCGCGGGTCGAGCTTCTTGAAGGCGGCGCCCACGGCCGGAATGAGGATGCGACTATCGACGATACTCGCGGATTTTGCCTGGCTCATAAGAGACTCCAGCTTTGAAACGAGGATGGTGGACGAAACCTGTGACGCAGGGTCACGGCATCGCCTCAGAAGGTTTGCCCGGCGATCATGACCAGGTGCTCGACGATGGGGCCGAGTGCTAAGGCCGGGAAGAAGGTCAGGCCGCCGACGATCAGGATGGTGCCGACGAGCAGACCGACGAAGAGCGGGCCGTCCGTCGGGAAGGTGCCTGCCGAGGCCGGGACCGTCTTCTTGCCGATCAGCGAACCGGCGATGGCAAGCGCCGGGATGATGACCAGGAAGCGGCCGGCGAGCATGCCGATGCCGAGCGTCACGTTGTACCAAGGCGTGTTGCCCGTCAGTCCGCCGAAAGCCGAGCCGTTATTGGCCGCAGCCGAGGTATAGGCATAGAGGATTTCGGAGAAGCCGTGCGGGCCGGCGGTGCCGATCGAGGCGACGGCGGAGGGCAGCACCGTGGCGATCGCGGTGAAAACCAGCATGACGAGCGGCAGGCAGAGGATGGCGAGGACAGCCATCTTCATTTCCTTCGCCTCGATCTTCTTGCCGAGATATTCCGGCGTGCGGCCGACCATCAGGCCGGCGACGAAGACGGCGACGATGATGAACAGCAGGATGCCGTAGAAGCCCGCACCGACCCCGCCGACGATGATTTCGCCGAGCTGCATGTTGATCAGCGGAATGAGGCCGCCGAGCGCGGTGAAGCTGCCATGCATCGCATTAACCGCGCCGCAGGAGGCGGCGGTGGTGATGACGGCAAAGAGCGAGGAGAGGGCGACGCCGAAGCGGACTTCCTTGCCCTCCATGTTGCCGCCGCCAAGACCGAAGGCGTGCATCAGCGGGTTGCCGGCCGCTTCCGCCCAATAGGTTACGACGACGCCGGCGAGGAACAGCACGCCCATCGTGGCGAGGATTGCCCAGCCCTGGCGCTGATTGCCGACCATGCGGCCGAAGACATTGGTCAGCGCCGCACCGATCGCGAAGATCGAGACCATCTGGATGAGGTTGGAGATCGCATCGGGGTTTTCGAACGGATGAGCGGAATTGGCGTTGAAGAAGCCGCCGCCATTGGTGCCGAGCATCTTGATCGCAAGCTGCGAGGCGACGGGGCCGACGGCGATCGTCTGCTGCGCGCCTTCGAGCGTCGTCGCATTGACATAGGCTCCGAGTGTCTGCGGCACGCCGAGATAGACATAGACGAGCGTCAGCACGATGCAGATCGGCAGCAGCACGTAGAGGGTCGCCCTCGTCATATCGACCCAGAAATTGCCGATCGCCTTGCCCGAAGCACGCGAGAAGGCGCGGATGAAGGCGAGTGCGATCGCAATGCCGGTCGCGGCCGACACGAAGTTCTGGACGGTGAAGCCGGCCATCTGGGTGAGATAGGACATGGTGCTTTCGCCGCCGTAGTTCTGCCAATTCGTATTGGTGACGAAGCTGACGGCGGTGTTGAAGGCAAGCTCCGGCGGGACGGTCGCCATGCCGGCCGGATTATAGGGAAGCCCGGCTTGGAAGCGCTGCAGCGCAAAAAGCGCGATGACGCCGAGAAGATTGAAGAGCAGCATGGCGAAGGCATAGGAGGTCCAATGCTGCTCCTCGCCTTCGCTGGTGCCGGCCGCGCGGTAAAGTCCCCGTTCGATCGGAACGAGGACGGGCGACAGGAAGGTGCGCTCGCCGCTGAAGACACGCGTCATGTAGCCGCCGAGCGGTTTGACGAGCGTAAGCACGATCCCGCAATAAAGCAGGATCTGAAGCCATCCGTTGAGGGTCATGGAGGTCAACTTTCAATACCCGGCGGCTTCTCGGTCACGTATGCGCGACCCCGGAAGCGCCGATTCTCTTCAAAAGCGTTCTGGGCGAAGCAGAGCGTAGGTGAGGTAGACGGTGAGAAACACGGTCACGGCACCGCTCAAGATATAATCGAGGGTCATCGTCGTTTCTCCGGTCAAAGCCTGTCGCAGGCTCGTGTGTAGGCAAAGCACAGCGCGAAGAATAGGATCGCGGTGCCAAGCAGAATGATATCCATCATGATCGTGACTCCTGTTGTTCTTGTTGGAGTCAGACAAGACAAAGGGCGCCATTCCCTGGGGAAGGCCGCCTTTCATGCTTTCTGGCGTGGAGATGATCGGTCGATCTCTCGGGTTTCAATATGGAGCCGGAGGCCATAAAGGTTCGAGACGGCCGGAGGGCCGTCAATATAAAAATCTTATAAATGCTTTTCAGGCAGCGAGCTAAGGATCGACCCGGAACCGGTATTGGCCTTCGGCACTGCGGCCGTCCATCGAGAGGACGCGCCAGTCGACGGTATAATCGCCGGGTGCCATGGCAGGATCGAGCGGAACCTTGAAGATCGATCCCTCAGGACCGGAGAGAAACGGCTTGCCGGTGGGAAGCGCCGTTCCCTGTGCATTCAGCAGGACGGCAGTCGAGCGGGCAAGATCGACCGGGCCGCTGAAGGTGAGCTCCAGATTGGCCGGCACCAGCCGTTCTTCCTGCTGCGGCGGGAGCGACGCTTGCTCCAGGGCCGCAGACGCTTCACCTGCGGTGAAGAGAAGGGATGCGAACAGACAGAATGACACGATCGACTTCATGATGGTCTTCCTTATCTTGCCGATCCGCATGGGCCGGAGCCGTCATGCTTCCGCGACGCCATGCCGGCGCATGGCTAATAACGCTGCAAGCGATGATTTCGATCCCTTGTCTTTACAACAATACGTACCGGCCGCGGTTGGCGGTCTTTCGGCAGTGCGGCGATCAGGTCCACAAGCCGTTGCCAGAACTGCCGCAATGACCTTGATATCGTCGGGCCGTTGGATCGATTTCCGCCGGCATTATCGTGATTTTTCTTCATCTCTCTGCCTGTCCTCGTGGCCGGGATGCTCGAATGAAGAATGTACTCCCCGACGGTCAAGGCTGGAATCATACGGAGGTCTTGGAAGACAAATCTTTCGGATTATAGGAAATGGGCATTTCATCGCATGTTGAGCAAAAGCTTGATCTCTTCGATTGAATTGCCGCCCCTTAAAGTCTTATAGTCGCTTCAACGGCACGCGACGAACCGCGGGCACAAGGGAAGGAAACCGATCATGACCAAAGTCCGTGCGCTGGTACTGGAGCGCCAGCATGAGCTTGCGCTTCGCGATATTGATCTGCCGCTCGAAACAGGGCCGGGGCAGGTGAAGATAAAGATTCATACCGTCGGCGTCTGCGGTTCGGACGTTCACTATTATACCCATGGAAAGATCGGCCCCTTCATCGTCAACGCGCCGATGGTGCTTGGCCATGAGGCGGCGGGCACGGTGGTCGAGGTCGGGGCCGGGGTGACGCATCTGAAAGTCGGCGACCGCGTCTGCATGGAACCCGGCATTCCAGATCCGAATTCCAAGGCAAGCCGGCTCGGTATGTATAATATCGACCCGGCCGTGACCTTCTGGGCGACGCCGCCGATCCACGGCGTGCTGACGCCTGAGGTCGTGCATCCCGCCAATTATACCTTCAAGCTGCCGGACAATGTCAGCTTCGCCGAAGGCGCCATGGTCGAGCCCTTCGCGGTCGGCATGCAGGCGGCAGCCAAAGCGAAGATTACGCCTGGGGATACCGCCGTCGTCCTCGGCGCCGGCCCGATCGGCACGATGGTAGCGATCGCCGCCCTGGCCGGCGGTTGCGCCCGGGCGATCGTCGCCGATCTCGCCCAGCCGAAGCTCGATATCGCCGCGCAATATCAGGGCGTCATTCCGGTCAATATCCGCGATAAGAACCTGAGCGAAGAGGTCGTGCGGCTGACCGACGATTGGGGTGCCGACGTCGTCTTCGAATGCTCCGGCTCGCCGAAGGCCTGGGAGACGATCATGGCGTTGCCGCGCCCGGGCGGCGTCATCGTCGCCGTCGGCCTGCCGGTCAACCCTATCGGCTTCGATGTCTCCACGGCATCGACCAAGGAGATCCGTATCGAGACGGTGTTCCGCTACGCGCACCAGTATGAGCGCTCGATCGCGCTCTTGGCATCGGGCCGCGTCGATCTGAAGCCGCTGATATCAGAGACCTTCACATTCGCAGATTCGATCAAGGCCTTCGATCGCGCTGTCGAGGCAAGGCCGAGCGACGTCAAGCTGCAGATCGTCATGGAATAAAGGCTCTAAGCGCCGCTACGAGTGCCTGGCGCTTGGTCTCATTCTGCGAAAGGCAAGGGCCGCGGCGGCGGCGACAGCCGCGGCTCCGATGGCAATCAGCAGATGGCGGTGAAGGGAAAGGTGGCCCAATATCTGCTCGATGCCGTGCCCGAACAAATAGCCAAGCGCGGTGAAAAGCTGCCCCCAGATCAAAGCGGCGATGGCGTTCAGGATGACGAATTTTCCGGTCGATATCCGCGTCGTCCCGATGACGACAGGGCTGATCGTGCGCAATCCGACGAGGAAACGAAACGCAAGGATGAAGCCGGTCGGATATTTTTCCAGAAGTTGGGTAACGCGGGCGAGCGCTGGCTTTTCCATCAGCCGGCGGACGAGGCTCCATCGGGCCGCGTAACGGCCGGCAAAGAACCAGAACTGATCGCCGGCGAAGGATCCGGCCATGGCTGCGAGCGACGCCGACCAATAGGGAAGCAACCCGCGATGAGCGACCACGCCGCCGAGAAAGGCGGCCGTTTCGCCTTCGAAGGCAGCGCCCAGAAAGATTGCCAGCAGGCCGTAATTCTCGATCAGCAGTTCGATGGACACGCGGGTTCGCCTCCAGCTCTTCCCGAGGTCAGGTCACGGCTGAACCGGCTTCAGATCGCCAAGCAGCGTCGGGATCAGCTCCGACACCGTCGGATGGATCGGCACCGCCCATTGCAAGGCGGGATAGGTGGTGCCCGCATTCATCGCGTCGATAAGCCCATGGATCACCTCGTCGCCCTCGATGCCCAAGATCGCAGCGCCGAGGATCTGCTTGGTCTCGGCATCGGCAATCACCTTCATGAAGCCCCTGGTCTCGCCGCGCTCGGTTGCGCGGCCGACGCGGCTCATCGGCCGGGTCGAGACCATGATCTTGCGCCCCGACTCCCGCGCCTGTTTCTCCGTCATGCCGACACGGCCGAGCGGCGGGTCGATGTAGAGCGCATAGGCCGGAATGCGGCTTGAGACCTTGCGGTCGTCGCCGTCGAGGAGATTGGCGGCGGCGATCTCGAAATCATTGTAGGAGGTGTGGGTGAAGGCGCCGTGGCCGTTGCAGTCGCCGAGCGCCCAGATGCCCTCGACATTGGTGGCGAGCCCGTCGTCGACGGTGATGAAGCCGCGTTTATCGGTGGCGACGCCGGCGGCATCGAGGCCGAGATCGTCGGTGTTCGGCGTGCGGCCGGTGGCGATCAGCACATGGCTCGCATCGATTGTCGCCGAGCCGGCGGTGACGCTTACCCCGCTGCCGTTTCCGGCAAAGGCAATGTTGCCGGCATCGGTGTGCACGCCGATGCCTTCGGCACGCAGGATGTCGGCGATCGCATCCGATATATCCTCGTCCTCGCGCGATGCGAGCTTAGGGCCATGCTCGATGACGCTGACTTCGGCGCCGAAGCGGCGATACATCTGCGCAAATTCCAGCCCGATATAACTGCCGCCGATCACCGCCAGATGCCGCGGCAGCGTGTCGAGCTGGATGATCGAGGTGCTCGTGAGGTAGTCGATATCATGGATACCCGGCAGCTCGGGGATAACAGGCCGCGCGCCGACATTGAGGAAGATGCGCGGCGCAGTCAGCGTCTCGCCGTTGACGCGGACGGTCTTCGGGCCTTCGAAACGGGCATGGCCGTAGATCACGCTCATGCCGTCCATCCCGGTGAGCCAGCCGATGAGGCCGTTGCGGGCATTCATCGTCACGGTTTCGGCGCGGGCTCTGACCACCTTCATATCGATGGCGATCTCGCCGGGAATCTTGACGCCGTAGGCGGCGCCGCTTCTGGCGACATGGGCGGCCCGGGCGCTGGCGACCAGCGTCTTGGTCGGCATGCAGCCGGCATTGACGCAGGTGCCACCGAGGAATTTGCGCTCGATCAGCGCCACCTTCATGCCCTTTTCCACCATGCGGGCGGCAAGCGACGGGCCGGCCTGGCCGGCGCCGATAACGATAGCGTCGAAATTTGTCATGCGACGGCTCCCACGATCAGCACCGCGCCGATGACGGCTACGGCATCCTCGATAAGGGCGGCCGGCAGGTCCTTGCCGAAGGAGGCGGCAAGCCGGCTGCGGGCGGCAGCGCCGCCATAGGTGCCGATGACGGCGCCGATCACGCCGGCTATCAGCCCGCCGAAGAGCAGGCCGCTGGCGGCCCCGATTGCAGCACCCGACAGCGCGCCTGAGACGATGCGGGCACCGAACTGCATTGGCACCTTGCGCGACGGCGTCGACGGCAGCTGGTCGGCGACCAGCTCGGTGACCGCGAGGATCGTGAAGATCCACGGCGTCCAGCGATAGCCCATGAAGGCAAGCGGCGTCTGCGACAGGTCGAACCAGCCGAGTGCTGCGCCCCAGGCGACGGCGGCCGGCGCCGTCATGGTGCGAAGGCCTGAAATGACACCGATCAGCAATGCAAGAAGCAGAAACATGCGATCCCCCTCATTGCCGGCTTTGTGCCGCGAGAGGGAAGGTTGCACATTGTCAGGCGCGTGGCAATTCGCCTTGCCCTGCAAGCGAGTTAGTTCGCAAAGGCGGCGATGCCGGTGATCGCTCGACCGATGATCAGCGCGTGGATGTCGTGGGTGCCCTCATAGGTGTTGACTACTTCGAGGTTGACGAGATGACGGGCGATGCCGAATTCGTCGGAGATGCCGTTGCCGCCGAGCATATCGCGGGCCGCGCGCGCAATCTCCAGCGCCTTGCCGCAGCTGTTGCGCTTGAGGATCGAGGTCAGTTCCACCGGCGGATGTCCTTCCTCTTTCATGCGGCCGAGCCGCAGACAGCCCTGCAGTCCGAGCGAGATCTCCGCCGCCATGTCGGCGAGCTTCTTCTGGATCAACTGGTTGGCGGCGAGCGGCCGGCCGAACTGCTTGCGCTCCAGCGTATATTGCCGCGCCCTGGCGTAACAATCCTCGGCAGCACCAAGCGCGCCCCAGGCGATGCCGAAGCGGGCCGAGTTGAGGCAGGTGAACGGTCCTTTCAGGCCGGTCACGCCGGGCAGAAGATTTTCCTCGGGCACGAAGACCCCGTCCATCACCACTTCGCCGGTGATCGAGGCGCGCAAGCCGACCTTGCCATGGATGGCAGGCGCCGAAAGCCCCTTCCAGCCCTTTTCGAGGATGAAACCGCGGATAAACCCGTCCTCGGTCTTGGCCCAGACGACGAAAACATCGGCGATCGGCGCGTTCGAGATCCAGGTCTTCGAGCCGGTGAGGCTGTAGCCGCCGTCGACCTTTTTCGCGCGTGTCGCCATCGAGCCGGGATCGGAGCCGTGATCGGGTTCGGTCAGGCCGAAACAGCCGATCCATTCGCCGGTGGCGAGTTTCGGCAGGTATTTCAGCTTCTGCGCCTCAGAGCCGAAGGTGTCGATCGGCACCATGACCAGCGAGGACTGCACGCTCATCATCGAACGATAGCCGCTGTCAACCCGCTCGACCTCGCGGGCGATCAGGCCGTAGGCGGTGTAACCGAGGCCGGCGCCGCCGTAATCCGGCGAGATCGTCGGGCCGAGCAGGCCGAGTTCGCCCATTTCGCGGAAGATTTCAGGGTCGGTCTTTTCATTGCGGAAGGCGTCGAGAACGCGGGGCGCGAGCTTTTCCTGCGCATAGGCATGGGCCGTATTCTGCACCATGCGCTCCTCGTCGGTCAGTTGCTCCACCAAGCGGAACGGGTCGGCCCAGTCGAAAACCTCGCGCGTATGCTGCATGTCGGCGCCTCCTCACCCTTGACTCAGGCTTGCCTCGCTCAAGGTCGCATAAACCCGCCAGCCGACCGCGTCAACAGAAGGCCGCCTCATCGAAAAGACAGGGCGCGCCATCTTTTCAAAAGCGCCGGCATGCTCCACTTTGCCGGCTATCGATTCTGGAACGAGGAGACGGAAATGTCGTCAAGCGATCTGTTCGTATCGGCTGAAGGCGCCGAATGGGTCAATCCCGAGCCCGGCGTTACCAGGCGCATCATGACCTGTCTTCCGGAGATGATGATGGTTGAAGTCGCCTTCGAGAGCGGTGCCGTCGGTGCGGCCCATTCGCATCCGCACATCCAGGCAAGTTATGTCGCCGAGGGCAGCTTCGAGGTAACGATCGACGGCCGGACCGAGGTGCTCAAGCAGGGCGGCAGCTTCATCGTGCCCCCCAATCTCGTCCACGGCGTCAAGGCGCTGGAAAAGGGCCGACTGATCGATAGCTTCACGCCGCACCGGGCTGAATTTCTCAAATAGTCAGCTTTCGGCTTCCGAGCGACGCGCCGGGCCGGCGGGAGTGACATAGGGTGGCACGAAGCGAGCATCCTCGCCGCGCACCGCCTCGCGCAGAAAGTCGATGACGGCGCGCACCCGCGGCGCCTGTTTCAGGTCGCGGTGGCAGGTGATCCAGTAATGGCGCTTGAGGTCGACCTCCTCGGGCAGCACGCGCACGAGCTCGGGATAACGGCTGGCGAAAAAATAGGGCAGGATGCAGAGGCCGAGGCCGTTTCGGGTGGCGGTGAGCTGGGCGAAGATGCTGGAACTCTGGAATTGCGGCTTGATGCGCGGATGCACATCGCTGAGATAATCCAGGCCCGGCGCGAAAATCATTTCCTCGATATAGCTGACGAAGGGATGCTCAAGCAGGTCCTCGCGGCAGGTGATGGCAGGCGCTTTCGCCAGATAGTCGCGCGAGCCATAGATCTGCAGGTGATAATCGGTCAGCTTCTCGGCAAAATAAGGCCCACCCTTCGGCTCGTCGAGCACGACGGAAAGATCGGCCTCCTTGCGCGACAGCGACATGATCTGCTGAATCGTCACCAATTCGAGCGAGAGATGCGGATGCTGGGCGGCAAAGCGGTGCAGAACGGTCGCAAAGAAGAAATTGGCAAAACCCTCGGGCGCGCTGAAGCGCACGAGGCCGCGCTGTGCCATCGAGCCATCGGCGAGGTCGGCGCGCAGCCGCTCGGTCTCCTGCTCCATTTTCTCGGCCGTTTCGACGAAACGCGTGCCCATGGCGGTCAGCACATAACCGCGCGGATTGCGCTCGAAAAGCTTGACCTTGAGGGTGAATTCCAGCCGGTCGATGCGCCGCGAGACGGTCGCATGGCTGGAGCGCAGCTGGCGGGCCGCCGTCGACAGCTGTCCGGTGCGGGCGACGGCTAGAAAAAACTGAAGATCGTCCCAAGTAAACTGCGGCGGATTGTTCATCGCGATCCCCATCTGTTCAAAAACGAACAGATACTGTTTGGAATTAGTTGTAAACCACCCGTTGCTTCAACGCGGAATTTCCGTGATCGTAGGGAGAGGGTCCGTCGTTCTGAGGAGTGCGGCTGGCCAAATCTGAACAGAACCGCAATCTGGCTCATCTCTGGGAGGAGAGAATATGCGTAAGAATCTCGTTGCATCAGTTGCATTTCTGCTGGCGAGCAGCACCGCGGTGCTCGCGCAGAGCGCGACCGACGGCAAGGTCAAGATCGGCATCCTGAACGACCAGTCGGGCGTCTATGCCGATTTTGGCGGCAAGTCTTCCGTCGAAGCCGCCAAGATGGCGGTCGAGGATTTCGGCGGCAAGGTACTTGGTGTGCCGGTCGAGATCGTCGATGCAGACCACCAGAACAAGCCTGATATTGCCTCCAACATCGCCCGCCAGTGGTATGACACCGAGCAGGTGGATGCGATCATGGAACTGACGACCTCGTCGGTGGCGCTCGCCGTGCAGGCGATCGCCAAGGAAAAGAAAAAGATCGACATCGTCACCGGTGCGGCGACGACCGATCTGACCGGCAAGGCCTGCTCGCCCTACGGCTTCCATTGGGCCTACGACACCCATGCGCTCGCCGTCGGCACTGGCGGTGCACTGGTCAAGCAGGGCGGCGACAGCTGGTTCTTCCTGACCGCCGACTATGCTTTCGGCTATTCGCTGGAGCAGCAGACCACCGACTATGTCAAGGCGAGCGGCGGCACGGTCGTCGGCGCCGTCCGCCATCCGCTGTCGACTCAGGATTTCTCGTCCTTCCTGCTGCAGGCGCAATCCTCAGCCGCCAAGGTGATCGGCCTTGCCAATGCCGGCCTCGATACCTCGAACGCCATCAAGCAGGCGGCCGAATTCGGCATCACACAGGGCGGCCAGCATCTGGCGGCGCTGCTCTTCACGCTCGCCGAAGTCCATGGCCTCGGCCTCGAAGCGGCGCAGGGGTTGACGCTCACCGAAGGTTTTTACTGGAATCGCGACGACGAAAGCCGGGCCTTCGCCAAGAAATTCTTCGCCCGCACCGGCAAGATGCCGAATATGATCCACACCGGCACCTATTCGGCGGTGACGCAATATCTGAAGGCGGTGCAGAAGGCCGGCACCGACGAGACGGAAGCCGTCGCCAAACAGCTGCATGAAATGCCTGTCGATGACGTCTTCGGTCGCGGCGGCACGGTCGGCGCCAACGGCCGCATGATCCACGACATGTACCTGCTGCAGGTCAAGAAGCCGGCCGACAGCAAGGAGCCGTGGGACTACTTCAACGTTCTCGCCACCATTCCTGGCAAGGAAGCCTATATCGACCCCGCCAAGAGCGGCTGCGATCTGGTGAAGTGAGCGCAATGGCGGTTTCCGCGATTGAAACTAAGGAAAAACCGCGGGTGGTCTTATCCGCCCGCGGCCTGCGCCGCGATTTCGGCGGCTTCACCGCCGTCAAGAACGTCGATCTCGACGTGCATGATGCCAGCGTGCATGCGCTGATCGGCCCGAACGGCGCCGGCAAGACGACGGTCTTCAACCTGCTGACCAAGTTCCTGCAGCCGACATCGGGCACGATCACGCTGATGGGCACCGACATCACCGGAACGCCGCCCGACAGGGTGGCGCGCATGGGGCTGGTGCGCTCCTTCCAGATCTCGGCGGTCTTCCCGCATCTCTCCGTTCTCGACAATGTGCGCGTGGCGCTGCAACGGCCGAACAATCTTTCCACCCAGTTCTGGCGGCCGCTCTCGGCGCTCGACCGGCTGAACGAGCGCGCCGAGCAGCTGCTCGCCAGCGTCGGGCTTTCCAAGGAGCGCGATCATATCGCCGCCGATCTTTCCTACGGCCGCAAGCGGGTGCTGGAGATCGCCACGACGCTGGCGCTCGATCCGAAGGTGCTGCTGCTCGACGAGCCGATGGCCGGCATGGGGCTTGAGGATGTCGGCGTCGTCTCGGCGATCATCCGCGATGTCGCCCGCGACCGGGCGGTGCTGATGGTTGAGCACAATCTCTCCGTCGTCGCCAATATCTGCCAGCATGTCACCGTGCTGCAGCGCGGCGAGATCCTTGCCGAGGGCGATTATGCCACTGTCAGCCAGGACGAGCGCGTGCGCGTGGCCTATATGGGCACGGAGGAGCATTGATGGCCGCTCTCCTCGAAATTCAGGGATTGAACGCCTGGTACGGCGAAAGCCATGTCCTGCACGGCGTCGACATGCGGGTGGCCGAAGGCGAGACGATCACCATTCTCGGCCGCAACGGCGTCGGCAAGACGACGACGCTGCGCACCATCACCGGCATCGTGCGGGCCCGCAAGGGCAGGATCAGCTTTGCCGGCAGCGACATGATGCAGGTGCCGCTGCACAAGACGGCGCATCGCGGCATCGGCTTCGTGCCGGAGGAGCGCGGCATCTTCTCGACGCTCACCGTGTCGGAAAACCTGCTGCTGCCGCCTGTCGTGGCGAAAGGCGGCATGACGCTCGACGAGATCTACGAGCTCTTCCCCAATCTCTACGAACGCCGCGGCAGCCCCGGCACCAAACTGTCAGGCGGCGAGCAGCAGATGCTGGCGATCGCCCGGATCCTGCGCACCGGCGTCCGGCTGCTCATTCTCGACGAACCGACGGAGGGGCTCGCCCCGGTCATCGTCCAGCGCATCGGCGAGGTGCTGCAGACGCTGAAAGGGCGCGGCATGACGATCCTGCTCGTCGAGCAGAATTTCCGTTTCGCCAGCCGTATTGCCGATCGCTTCTATCTGATGGATCATGGGCAGATGGTGTCGGAATTCCCGGTCGGCGAACTGCCGCAGCGCATGGATACGCTGCACAAGGTTCTGGGAGTGTGACCAGATGACGATGATCTTCGGCATTCCCCTGCAGGCGCTGCTCGGCCAGCTGCTGATCGGCCTGATCAACGGCTCGTTCTACGCGCTGCTCAGCCTTGGCCTCGCCATCATTTTCGGCCTGCTCAGGGTGATCAATTTCGCCCATGGCGCGCAATATATGCTCGGCGCCTTCGTCGCATATCTGCTGCTCACCTATGCGGGCATCGGCTATTGGCCGTCGCTGATCCTGGCGCCGGTCATTGTCGGCCTTGCCGGGGCGATCATCGAGCGGCTGTTCCTGCGCCGGCTCTACGATCTCGATCCTCTCTATGGCCTGCTCTTCACCTTCGGGCTGGCGCTGGCGGTCGAAGGCACGTTCCGTTATCTCTACGGCTCCTCCGGCCAGCCCTATGCGACGCCGGCAGCACTGGCCGGCGGGGCCAATCTCGGCTTCATGTTCCTGCCGATCTATCGCGGCTGGGTGGTCGTGGTCTCGCTTGTCGTCTGCCTCGGCACATGGCTGCTGATCGAGAAGACCAAGCTCGGTGCCTATCTCCGGGCCGCCACCGAAAACGCGGTGCTGGTGCAAGTCTTCGGCGTCAACGTGCCGGTGCTGCTGACGCTGACCTACGCGCTCGGCGCCGGTCTTGCCGCCTTTGCCGGCGTGCTGGCGGCGCCGATCTACCAGGTCTCGCCGCTGATGGGCTCGAACATGATCATCGTCGTCTTCGCCGTGGTCGTCGTCGGCGGCATGGGATCGATCATGGGCGCGATCATCACCGGTTATGTGCTCGGCATCGCCGAGGGCCTGACCAAGGTCTTCTATCCCGAGGCTTCAAACATCGTGATCTTCGTCATCATGGCGATCGTGCTTCTCATCAGGCCCGCGGGCCTCTTCGGCCGGGATGCTTGACATGGCTGACATCACCGACACCATTCGAACGGAAAGAAGCCGGACCGCCCTTTCGGTCCAGGCGGGCTTCCTCGCCATCGGGCTGCTGCTGCTGCTTCTGGCGCCGTTCTTCTTCTATCCGATCTTCCTGATGAAGCTGCTGTGCTTCGCGCTGTTTGCCTGCGCCTTCAACCTGCTGCTCGGCTATACCGGCCTGCTGTCCTTCGGTCATGCCACCTTCTTCGGCGGGGCGGCCTATTTCACCGCCTATACAGTGAAGGCATGGGGCCTGCCGCCGGAACTCGGAATCCTGATCGGCGTGGCGGGTGCGGCGTTCCTCGGGTTGGTGATGGGCTTCTTCGCCATCCGCCGCCAAGGCATCTACTTCGCGATGATCACGCTGGCGCTGTCGCAGATGTTCTTCTTCTTCTGCCTGCAAGCGAAGTTTACCGAAGGCGAGGACGGCATCCAGTCGGTGCCGCGCGGCCATCTCTTCGGCTTCATCGATCTGAACAGTTCCACCAACATGTATTATTTCGTGCTTGGTGTGTTCATCGTCGGTGTGCTGATCATCTGGCGTTTCATCAACTCGCCCTTCGGCATGATCCTCAAATCGATCCGTGAGAACGAAAACCGGGCGATCTCGCTCGGTTATTCCGTGGCGCGTTACAAGCTCGGCGCCTTCGTCATGTCGGCAGCGCTTGCGGGGCTGGCGGGCGCGGTGAAATCGATCGTCTTCCAATTCGCGACCCTGACCGACGTCGCCTGGCAGATGTCGGGCGAGGTGATCCTGATGACACTGCTCGGCGGCATCGGCACGCTGATCGGCCCGCTCTTCGGCGCCGGGCTGGTGGTGGCGCTGGAAAATTACCTCGCCACCTCGGAATTCCCGGTGACGATCATCACCGGCATCGTCTTCATGATCTGCGTGCTGATCTTCCGCCGCGGCATCATCGGCGAATTCTACGCTTCGCGGCTGGGGCGGAAGCTGGGCTTCGTCTATCGCCGCTGAACGGGCGGACCTCTTCCCGTCCGCGGGGAGGGGAAGCGGCAAGCATCTGGAGTTCGTGCAGGGCACACATGGATCGTTACGACTATATCATCATCGGGGCGGGCAGTGCCGGCTGCGTGCTGGCCAACCGGCTGTCGGCCGATGGCCGGAGCCGGGTGCTGCTGCTTGAAGCCGGGGGCAGCGACAATTACCATTGGATCCACATCCCGGTCGGTTATCTCTATTGCATCAACAATCCGCGCACCGACTGGTGTTTCACCACCGCGCCGGAAGCCGGATTGAACGGCCGGGCGCTGAGCTACCCCCGCGGCAAGGTGCTCGGCGGCTGCTCGTCGATCAACGGCATGATCTATATGCGCGGCCAGGCGCGCGATTACGATCTCTGGCTGCAGATGGGCTGCAGCGGCTGGGGCTGGGACGATGTCCTGCCCTTCTTCCGCAAGTCCGAGGATTTTTATCGCGGCGAAGACGAGATGCACGGCGCCGGCGGCGAATGGCGCATCGAGAGAGCGCGGGTGCGCTGGGCGGTGCTCGATGCCTTTCAGCAGGCGGCGAGAGAAGCCGGCATTCCGGAGACGGCGGATTTCAACCGCGGCAGCAACGAGGGTTCCGGCTATTTCGACGTCAACCAACGTTCCGGCATTCGCTGGAACACCTCCAAAGCCTTCCTGCGCCCGGCGCGCAAGCGCTCCAACCTGAGCGTTCTGACCAAGGCGCAGGTCCGGCGGCTGCTGGTCGAGGAGGGGGCCGTCGCCGGTGTCGAATTCCAGCACGATGGCGTGGCGAAACGTGCCTATGCGGGCAAGGAAACCATCCTTTCGGCCGGGTCGATCGGTTCGCCGCATATTCTGGAGCTCTCAGGGATCGGCAGGGGCGAGGTTCTCCAGCGGGCGGGCGTCGATGTCATCACCGAGGTGAAGGGCATTGGCGAGAACCTGCAGGACCATCTGCAACTGCGGCTCGCCTATAAGGTGACCGGCGTTCCGACACTGAACGAGAAGGCGACGAAGCTGATCGGCAAGGCGGCGATCGGGCTCGAATATCTCGTCCGCCGCTCCGGGCCGATGGCGATGGCGCCGAGCCAGCTCGGCATCTTCACCCGCTCGGGCCCGGACCGGGAAACGCCCGACCTGCAATATCACGTACAGCCGGTCTCGCTGGAGAAGTTCGGCGATCCCGTCCATCCGTTCCCGGCGATCACGGCCAGCGTCTGCAATCTGAGGCCGGAAAGCCGGGGCTCGGTACACCTGTCGAGCCCGGATTTTGCCGCGCAGCCGACGATCAGCCCAAGGTACCTCTCGACGCAGCGCGATCGTGACATAGCTGTCCGTTCGATACGGTTGACGCGCAGGATCGTCGCGCAGCCTTCCTTCGCGAGGTTCCGGCCGGAGGAATTCAAGCCCGGTCCCGCCTATCAGACCGAAGTCGATCTGGAGCGGGCGGCGGGCGATATCGGCACGACGATCTTCCATCCCGTCGGCACCTGCCGCATGGGCGCCGACAGGGACAGCGTCGTCGATCCGCGGCTGAGGTTCCGGGCGCTCGGCAAGCTCAGGATCGCCGATGCCTCGGTGATGCCGTCGATCACCTCGGGCAATACCAATTCGCCGACGATCATGATCGCCGAAAAGGCAGCGGCGATGATCCTCGAAGACAATCGATAGGAGAAGACCATGGCAAGGATCGCATTCATCGGGCTTGGCAACATGGGCGGGCCGATGGCGGCCAATCTCGTCAAATCGGGTCACGAGGTCCTCGGCTTCGATCTCGCGGCCTCGGTGCTGAAGGCGGCTGAGGCGGGCGGCGTCAAGCCGGCAAGCCATGCCAGCCAGGCGGTCAAGGACGCGGAGATCGTCATCACGATGCTGCCGCAGGGCAGGCACGTGCTGACGGCCTGGACCGATATCCTGCAGGCCACGGCGCAGGGCACGCTTGTCATCGATTGCTCCACCATCGACGTCGACAGCAGCCGCAAGGCGCATGAGATGGCCAAGGCCGCAAGCTGCCTGTCGCTCGACGCGCCCGTCTCCGGCGGCACCGGCGGGGCGAGCGCCGGCACCCTGACCTTCATGGCGGGCGGCTCGGACGAGGCCTTCGCCAGGGCGAAACCCATTCTCGAGGCGATGGGCAAGAAGATCGTCCATTGCGGCGAGGCCGGTGCCGGCCAGGCGGCAAAGATCTGCAACAACATGATCCTCGGCATCTCGATGGTCGGCGTATGCGAGGCCTTCGTGCTCGCCGAAAAACTCGGCCTCTCGCATCAAGCGCTGTTCGACGTCGCCTCGACTTCATCCGGCCAGTGCTGGTCGATCAATACCTATTGCCCGGTGCCCGGGCCGGTGCCGACCTCGCCGGCCAACAACGACTACAAGCCGGGTTTTGCCGCGGCACTGATGCTGAAGGATCTGAGACTGTCGCAGGAGGCAGCGCTGGCGAGCGGCGCGTCAACGCCGATGGGTGCCGAAGCGGCCCAGCTTTTTGCGCTCTTCGAAAAGCAGGGTAACGGCGGACGGGATTTCTCCGCCATCATCGAGATGTTTCGGGAAAAGCCGTAAACGAAACCTACAGGAGATAGCTGACCGGCTCGTTTCGAACCGGATGGGGAAAGACGCCCATGCCGACGCCGAAAATCGAGTGCAGCTTGTCAGCCTGCATGATCTCGCCAGGCGTGCCTTCGGCGGTGATCTGGCCGCGGTTGAGCGCGACGATCGCGTCGCAATAGCGTGCGGCGAGGTTGATATCGTGCAGCACGATGATAACGGTCAGCCCGCGTTCGTGGCTGAGCTCCTGCACCAATGAGAGGACGCTTGCCTGATGGGCAAGGTCGAGCGCGGAGGTGGGCTCGTCGAGCAGCAGGCAGCGGGCGTCCTGGGCGAGCATCATGGCGATCCAGGCGCGCTGACGCTCGCCGCCGGACATGTTGGCGACGAGACGGTCGGCAAAATTCTCGAGCTCGGTACGGACGATCGCGTCCTCGACCTTGTTACGATCGGTGGCGGTGAAGCGGCCGAGCGTGCCGTGCCAGGGAAAACGGCCAAGCGCGATCAGTTCCCGCACGGTCATCCCATCGGTTGCCGGCGTGAATTGCGGCATGTAGGCGATATGCCGGGCAAACTCGCGGGCGCCCCAATCACCGGCCGGCTTGCCGCCGAAGGCGATGGCGCCGGATTTCGGCGCGACCTGGCGGGCGATGATCTTCAAAAGCGTGCTTTTGCCGGAGCCGTTCGGCCCCACCAGACCGTAGATACGGCCCTGCTCGAGCGTCAGGTCGATGCCACGCAGGATGGATTTCGGCCCGATGGCATATTCGATTCCCGACAGGGCAAGGAAAGGCGAAGGCATGGTCTGCTCCGGGTTCGGTGTCGCACGGGTTCGGGGAGGGCGAACCCTCCCTTTCCTTGCAAAACTAAACCGGAATTGTCAACTTACGCTTCGGACATTAACCCTTCGACACGGAGAAGTGCAGTTTGCTGTCCCCGAACAGGATGTCGATCTCGCCAGGTTCGGTCAGTTCGATCGCGCCGCTCAACGTACCTGTGGTGATCAGCGCGCCTGCCTTCAGCGATGTCTCGGGGCGCAGACCGTCATTGGCGTAATCGACCAGCCAGGTGAGAACGTCACCCTTCGGATGCTGGGCCGGACCGTCATAGATCGTGCGGCCGCCATGGGTGACCTTGAGCGGCGTGCCGACGGCGGTATCGACGGCGCTTTTGTCGAGCTGCGGGCCGAGGACGTAGCCGCTGTTGCCGAGGCGGTCTGATGTAAACAGCAGAAAGGAGACGCTGCCGCCTTCCTTGACGGCGCTGACCAGCAGCTCGGCGCCGAGATGGACAGCGGAGATCGCCTCGACCGTGTCGGCGCGGCTATAGGGAGTGCCGGTGCGGATCGGCAGATCCTTGCCAAGGCGCACGGCGATCTCGGTTTCGAATTTCATGCCCGGATACCAGGGGATGCTGGCGCTCGAGGCGGCCTCGGCATAGGGATGCAGCGGTGCGGTGACCGCCTGGCCCTGCGGCGAGACCGTCACCTTCCAGGCATTGCTGGAGATGTCGTCGGCGGAAGTCAGGAAATTCTGCGCCTCCATCGCCTGATGCAGATCGGCCGGCAGCGTGAAAGTGCCGGTTTCCTCCTGCCTGCCGGCCTGGCGCAGGCTATGAAGCCGGGCCGCGAGCCCGCGCGGATCGAATGTCTCTGTCATGCTGTCTCCTCGAATTGATTTTCGAGGGGCACACTAACCGCAAGGCAGGGGGGAGCAAGGACGTTGTTGAGCCGTATTTGGAAAAGCTCTTATTCCATCGCCGCGTACCAGCGATCGCGATAGGCGGCCAGCTCCGCGATCTCGGCAGGCGGAACACGCGTTTCGGCGCCGGATACCGGCCGGATGCCGGTGAGAAGGGCGGCACCCTGGCTGGTGCCGGTCGAGCCGGGAAGGGCGAGGACCTCGCGGCCGGCAAGCGCCGCAAGCAGCTTCAGATAGGTCTCGTTGAGCGCAAAGGGACCCTCGACGATAACCGGGCCTTTGGCGCCGATCAGTCCGAGACAGGCATCGGTCATCAAAGCGAGATAGAGGCAAGCGGCGGCGTGGCGCTCCTCGCGGCTCGCTCCTTCGGCGCCGATCCAGCGGCTTGCCTTGCCGGGAAAAGGTCCGGAGCCGGGGGCCATGTTAGGCAGCAGCATCACGCCCTTTTCGATGGCTGGGCCGATCGCCGCCTGGGCGGCCTTTTCACCGACGGGACCGATCTCGGCCGAAAGGATTTCGAACTCCCGCCCGCCCATGAAACGCGAGGAGGGGACGGCCCGGCCATAGGCATCGACATTGGCGAGCGCATCGCGTTTGGCATCGAGGTGATCGAGATCGCCGCCGACGCCGAAATTGATGACCCAGGTGCCGGTGGAGACGACGGCGAAGGGGGCTTCCCGATGGACCAGATGCGGCAGCAGCGAGGCGTTGGAATCGTGAATGCCGCAATAAACCCGCACCGGCGCGGCAAGCCCGAGCTCTTCGGCGATCCCGGGCAGGACCGGGCCGAGCGCATCGAAGGCGGAGCGGATCGGCGCCATCAGCGCGCGGATGCCGAGCCTGTCGACGAGCGACGAATAGTCTGATGTTTTCGGGTTCCAGAGGTCGGTGTGGCAGCCGAGCGAGGTCAGCTCGTTGGCGGCGACACCGGTCAGCCGCGCCGTCCAATATTGCGCATAGGTGAGAATAGTCGCGACCTTGGCGAATGCCTCGGGGAAGGCGCTCTTCTGGTAGTGCAGCTGTGCGCCGACATTGAGGCCCATCGTAAGCCGCGGCGAGAAGGTTTCGTCGAAGGCGGGACGCAAGGCCGTATAGGCATCGCGGATTTCCTCGGGGTATTCATGTTCGTAGTCGATCACAGGCATGGCGAGTTCACCGTGCCGATCGAGCAGGGCGGCTGCGGCGCCGTGGGTGGTGATCGAAATGGCGTCGAAGCCCGGTTCCCTCGCCAGGCGCTTCAACGCATCGAGCGCGAAGGACCAGAGCGCCTCTATGTCGTAATGCGGGTAGGGGCCGGTCTTTATCGTAACGTTCGGCCGTTTCAGCACGGCGATCTCGGCGCCCGTCCCGCTGTCGAGCACGACAACCTTGGCATTGGTCTTGCCGATGTCGAGTACGGCGATGCGGCGATAGGAGGGAGCGGTCATGGCATATGGAAGAGGGTGACGAGGTCGCTTTGAACAGGCGAATTATCCGGATTTACAGCCATGATGTCGGCCATGTGTGCCCACCATTTCTTCATGACCGGATGTTCCGGCAGGCTCGCCATGGTGTGGTCGGCCGGCCGCGTCAACACGCCGAACAGGGTATTGGTCTGACGGTCGAGATGGATGGAATAGTCGCTGGCCCCCGACTGATGCAGGAGATCGACCAGTTCCGGCCAGATTTCGTCATGCCGCTTGCGGTATTCGGCTTCCATGCCGGGATTGAGCTGCATCTTGAAGGCGTGTTTTTCCAAAGTCATCGGGAACTCATGAGCTTGATGCGGCGGGCGATGATCGGGATGGCAATGGTGATGATGAGGAGCAGGCCGATGAAGATCGACATGACGATGCCGGGCACGTTCAGCAGGCCGAGGCCGAAGGTGACGAGGCCCATGACGAAGGCGGCGATGACGACGCCGCCGATCGTGCCGGAGCCGCCGAGGATCGAGATGCCGCCGAGCACGACCATGGTGACAACCTCGAGCTCCCAGCCTTGCGCGATCGACGGCCGGGTCGAGCCGAGGCGCGAGGTCAGACAGACGGCGGCGATGCCGCTCATGATGCCGGTCAGCAGGAAGAGGATGAATTTGACGCGCTCGACCGGGATGCCGGAGAAGCGGGCGGCAAAGTCGTTATTGCCGATCGCATAGACCTGCCGGCCGAAATTCGTCGCATGCAGCAGAATGGCGAAGGCGATCGCCAGCACGATGAACAGCACGAATTCGAAGGAGAATACCCAGACGACATAACCCTGGCCGAAATAGGCGAAGTCGGCGGGATATTTGCCATAGGCCTGATCGCCGAGCACGATATAGGAAATGCCGCGGAAAAGACTCATCGTACCGATGGTGACGACGATTGACGGCAGTTTCAGCACCGAGACCAGGACGCCGTTGAAGGTGCCACAGACAAGGCCGGTGCCGATGCCGATCAGCACCAGGCCCGGCGTGCCGATGCCGAACTGGGCTGCCGCCCCCATCGCCGTCGAAGCGAGCGCGATGATCGCAGCGACCGACAGGTCGATTTCGCCCGAGATGACGAGCAGCGCCATGGCGAAGGCGATCATCGCCTTTTCCGTGAAGTTGAAGGTGGCGTCCGAGAGGTTCCAGGCATCGAGGAAATAGGGCGAGGCCAGGGAATTGAAGATGAAGATCAGGACGGCGACGCCAAAGAGCAGCACTTCCCAGCTGGCGACGATGCGCCGCAACGGCGTGCCGAGGCGATCGGGGATGACCCGCTTTTCGGGTGTGGACACGGTGCTCATGCTGCGGCCCCCGTTCTGATCTCGGCTGCGGCGCGGTCGCGCAGGATGATGCGGCCCCGGTTGCGTTCACGCCGGGCGTTGAAGGCGACGGCGAGAATGATGACGGTTCCGGAGATCGCCATCTGGGTGAAGGGTGAAATGCCGATCACCGGCAGCGCATTCTTGATGACGCCGAGGAAGAGCGCGCCGAGCACAGTGCCGGCGACCGAGCCGACGCCGCCGGCAATCGATATGCCGCCGATGACGCAGGCAGCCACGCTGTCGAGCTCGAAGCCGTTGGCGATATCGACATAGGCGACGGCATAACGCGATACCCAGAGATAGCTCGAAAGCCCGGCGAGCGCCCCTGACAGAACGAAGGCGAGGAATTTTGTCCAGCCCGTATCGATGCCGGCATAGACGGCGGCGGTCGGATTGCCGCCGGTCGCATAGGCCGAGCGGCCGAACTGGGTATATCGAAGCAGCACATACATCAGCAGCACGATGATAATGCCGACCCAGCCGAGCACGGGCAGACCGAGGATCGGCGTGCGCGGCACGGACAGGAAGATCGGCGTCATCTGGTGGGCGTTGACCCAGGCTCCGCCCGAGAGCACGAAGGCCATACCGCGATAGATGGTGAGCGTGCCGAGGGTGACGACGATCGGCGGGATTTCCAGCGCCCAGACGAGAAAGCCGTTGATCGCGCCGAGACAGGCGCCGATGACGATAGCCATCAGGATCAGCACGACGAGCGGCAGATCGGGATGGGCGGCATTCATCATCGCGATCGCCATGCCGGTAAAGGCGAGATTGGCGGCGACCGACAGGTCGATCGATTTCGTCAGGATGACCGTCATCTGCGCCAGCGCCAGGATGATCAGGATCGAGGTGTCGTTGAAGATCCCGGCGAGATTGTCCGGTGTGGCGAAATCGGCTGCCCGCGTCGAAAAGATCGCGATCATCACGACGATGATGAGGAACAGCAGGGTTTCGCGTTTTCTGATCAGTCTTGCCATACTTCTACCTCATGCATTGCCGGTGGCGGCGCGCACCAGCGCTTCCGGCGACAGTTCGGCCCGCTCGAAAATTCCGGCGGCGAGCCCTTCCTTCATCACCAGAACCCGGTCCGACATGCCGATGATCTCGGGCAGTTCGGAAGAGACCATGATGATCGACAGGCCCTCGGCGGCAAGTTCGCTGATAAAGCCGTGCACGGCCGCCTTCGAGCCGATGTCGATGCCCTTTGTGGGTTCGTCGAGAATGATCACCTTCGGCGACGTCGCCAGCCATTTGCCGATGACGACTTTCTGCTGGTTGCCGCCCGACAGCGTGCCGACCGGCACGGAAAGCGCGGCGGCGCGCAGATCCAGCCGCTCGGCATATTTGCGCGCAAGCGCGAATTCTTCCGCCGCTCTCAGAAAGCCGCGGCGCGAGGTGCGGGTGAGCGAGGGCAGCGTCATGTTCTGGAAGATCGGCATCGGCAGTGCCAGCCCGTGCCGGCCGCGTTCTTCCGGCACATAGACGATGCCGGCGCGGATCGCATCCTGTGGCGAATGGATGGTGATCTCGCGGCCTTCGAGCATCATCGTGCCGCAGAGCGGCCGGGTGATGCCGAAGAGGGATTGGGAGAGTTCCGAGCGGCCGGCGCCGATCAGCCCGTAAATGCCGAGAATCTCGCCCTTGCGCAGGGTGAAGGAAATGTCGCGGAATTCGGTGCGGTGGCTGTAGTTGCGGATTTCCAGCACCGGGCCGCCAATGGCGACATTGATCTTCGGGAAAGCGTTCTCGACGTCGCGGCCGACCATCATGCGGACGATCTCGTCCTGCGGCGTGTCCTTGAGCCGGCCCTGGCCGATGGCGCGGCCGTCGCGGAAGACGACGAAATCGTCGGCGATTTCGTAAACCTCATCGAACTTGTGGCTGATGAAGAGGATCGCCTTGCCCTGTTCCTTCAGGCCCCGGACAATGCGGAAGAGATCGTCGATTTCCTTGCGGGAAAGGGCGGCCGTCGGCTCGTCCATAATGACGATGCGGGCCTCGATCGACAGAGCGCGGGCGATCGCCACCAGATGGCGCTGCGCAATGGAGAGGTCCTTGAGCCGGATGGTCGGATCGATATTGCTTTCGAGCGCGGTCAGCAGCGTCTTCGAGCGGTTGTTCATCGCCTGCCAGTCGATGGTGCGCAGGCGCGTGCGCGGCGCATGGCCGAGGAAGATGTTTTCGGCAACCGTCAGCTCGTCAAAAAGCACGGTTTCCTGATGGATGGCGGTGACGCCGGCATCGATTGCCGCCTGGGCGCTGGCAAAACTCGTCGGCCGGCCGTCGACCAGGATCTCGCCTTCGTTCGGCCGGTAGATGCCGGTCAGGATCTTGACGAGCGTCGATTTGCCGGCACCGTTTTCGCCGATCAGCGCCGTCACCGTGCCGGGATGAAGGGCGATGCTGACATTGTCGAGCGCTTTCACGCCCGGAAAGATCTGGGAGATGCCGCGCATTTCCAGAATGGCGGGCGCATCGCCGGTTTTGCTGTCCGTGACGGTTTGTTGAAAGGCGGCGTTCATCAGATTTCTACCAAATGTCGAAAGGGAAATCCCGGCGGCAAGGCCGCCGGGATCTTATTCGTCGGCTGTGGATCAGAAGACCTTGGAGAACTGGTCGATGTTCGCAGCATTGTAGACGAAGGGATCGGCCATAGCGGCTTCGCCGTTGTCGCCGATCTTGATCTTGCCCATGCGGCCGGCTTCGATTTCGCTGCCCGGCTTGCCATCGGCATCACCCTTTGCCAGGTGATAGGCGATCTGGGTTGCGGAGTAGCCGAGGTCGATCGGGTTCCAGATGGCGAATTCCTTGGTGGCGCCCGACTTGATCGCGCCGGCCATTTCGGACGGCAGGCCGAGGCCGGTGACGTAGACCTTGCCGACGAGACCCTTGTCTTCGACGACCTTGGAAGCGGCGAGAACGCCGACCGTCGTCGGAGCGACGATGACCTTGACGTTCGGGTTCGACTTCAAGAGGCCTTCGGCTTCACGATAGGACTTGTCCGAGAGGTCGTCGCCGTAAACCGTGGTGACGAGGTTGAGACCCGGGAAATCCTTGAGCTGCTTCTTCATCTGGTCGATCCAGATGTTCTGGTTGGTCGAGGTGGTGGTTGCCGACAGGATGGCGAAGTCACCCTTGCCGCCGTCGAGATGGTCCTTGACGAGCGTCAGGCACATCTTGCCGATCAGCTCGTTGGACGAAGGGTTGAGCTGCAGGATACGGCCTTCCGGCGCAACGCCCGAATCCCAGGAGATGACCTTGATGCCGCGCTGGGTCGCCTTCTTCAGTGCGGGGACAAGTGCATCCGGATCGTTGGCCGAGACGGCGATGGCGTCGACGCCCTGGGCGATCAGCGAGTTGATGACTTCGATCTGGCCTTCGGCCGTCGTCGAGGTCGGGCCGGTGTAGATCACTTCTACGCCGCCGAGTTCCTTGGCGGCTTCCTGGGCGCCCTTGTTGGCGGCGTCGAAGAAGCCGTTGCCGAGCGATTTGACGACGAGGCCGATCTTGATGTCCTTGGCGCTGGCAGTGCCGGCCATCATAGCGACGGCAAGCGCTGCGCCGAGCGCCAGTGTCTTTGCGAATTTCATGTCACTTTCCTCCCATTAAGATTTAGACTTCCACACCTCGGCGGCGCCTCATGCGACCGACGAGGAATCCTCCTTCGCAAGCTGCGCCACCGGGGTCGCGACAACCAGCCGGACACCGGCATTCTCGACCATGCGAGCTGCCTCTTCCGAAATCCCGTCATCGGTGATGATCGCAGAGACGCGGTCGAGCGCGCAGAGAATGAGGCTCGACCGGCGATTGAATTTGCTTGAATCGACCATGACGACGAGTTCGTCGGCCTGGTGCATCAGCTTCTGCTCGCTCTGAATGATGAGGGCGTCCGCCTCCATGATGCCGAGCGGGCCGACGCCCTGGGCGCCGATGAACATGCGTCGCGCATAAAAATTGCGGATCGCGTCATTGTCGAAAGGCGACAGGATGAGGCTCTGCTCGCGATAGATCGCGCCGCCCGGCACCGTCACCGTGTTTTTGGAATGTTTGACCAGATGTTCGGCGATGGCAAAAGAATTGGTCATCACCTGCAGGCGATGGCCGGCCATGTAATGCACCATCTGGAAGGTTGTCGTGCCGCCGTTGATGATGATGGCATCGCCCGCTTCGCAGAGATCGACAGCTGCGCGGGCAATTGCACGTTTTTTATCGATGTTGACTGATTCTGAAACCCGGAAGGGCCGGCCGGCGAGATTGCCGAGCTGCGGCGGATGCACCGCTTCGGCGCCGCCGCGGACGCGACGGATCTTGCCCTGCACATGAAGAGCCGCAATGTCGCGCCGGATCGTCGCTTCGGAAGCTTCCGTCAGCTCGGCAATGTCCTGGATCGTCACCACCGACTTTTCCTGAACAGCGCTTAAGATGATGCGATGGCGTTCGCGTTCGTGCATTGGGCTCCTCCTCTTGTCACATTTATTTCGCATCCCTTAATGACTGTCAATCACAAACGATCATAAATTTTCATATTGCGATGCAGCATAATCGAATATGATCGTTTTCGATTGACAAGCACACTTTTGATGCGCGATACCGTGAGCGAAAGGGCGCGCTGATCGCGGCCCCTGACAAGCCTATATGGGAGGATGATATGGCGGCGAACGTCCGGCTTCTGGATAACCGGTGGGATGATGCATATGCGGCAGGCCTCGATGAGCCCGGCAAGCTGCTCTATCGCTCCAACCTGCTCGGCGCCGACAAGCGCATCACCAATTACGGCGGCGGCAACACCTCGGCGAAGGTGATGGAGACCGATCCGCTGACCAGCGGCACGGTCAAGGTGCTCTGGGTCAAGGGCTCCGGCGGCGATGTCGGCACCATCAAGCTCGACGGCTTTGCCACACTCTACCAGGACAAGCTGGAAGCGCTGAAATCAATCTATAAGGGCGTCGAAGACGAGGACCGCATGGTCGGCTTCCTGCCGCATTGTACCTTCAACCTCAATGCCCGCGCCGCTTCGATCGACACGCCGCTGCACGGCTTCGTGCCGTTCACCCATGTTGATCACATGCATCCCGACGCCATCATCGCCATTGCCGCATCGAAGAATTCCAAAGAGCTGACGCAGCAGATCTTCGGCGCCGAGATTGGCTGGCTGCCCTGGCGCCGTCCGGGCTTCCAGCTCGGCCTCGATCTCGAAGCCTTCGTCAAGGCGAACCCGAATGCCAAGGGCGTCGTGCTCGAAAGCCACGGCCTCTTTACCTGGGCTGATGATGCCAAGGCCTGCTACGAGCTGACGCTCGATATCATCAACAAGGCGATCGTCTGGTTTGCCGAAAAGACTGAAGGCAAGACGATTTTCGGCGGTGCCGTCGCTGAGAGTCTGCCGGTTGCCGAACGCCGCGCCATCGCTGCCCGGCTGATGCCTGAGATTCGCGGCCGCATCGGCAAGCAGGAGCGCAAGCTCGGTCATTTCGACGATCAGGACGCCGTGCTCGAATTCGTCAATTCGAAGGATTTGCGCCCGCTCGGCGCGCTCGGCACCAGCTGCCCCGATCATTTCCTGCGCACCAAGATCCGACCGCTGATCGTCGATTTCGATCCCGCCAAGCCGGATGTCGACGCGATCGTTGCCGGCCTCGACCAGGCGCTGGAGGATTACCGCGCCGATTACGCCCGCTATTACAACGACTGCAAGCATGACAATTCGCCCGCCATGCGCGACGCCAATCCGGTCATCTTCCTCGTTCCCGGCGTCGGCATGCTGTCCTTCGCCCGCGACAAGGCGACGGCGCGCATCGCCAGCGAATTCTATGTCAACGCCATCAACGTCATGCGCGGCGCTTCGACGGTCTCGGAATATCAGGGCCTGCCGGAGCAGGAAGCCTTCGATATCGAATACTGGCTTCTCGAAGAGGCCAAGCTGCAGCGCATGCCGAAGCCGAAGAGCCTCGCCGGCCGAGTGGCCTTCGTCACCGGCGGCGCCGGCGGCATCGGCCGGGCGACCGCTGCGCGCCTCGTCGGCGAGGGCGCCTGCGTGGTGCTTGCCGATATCGACCAGGCGGCGCTTGAGGGCACCGAGGCCGATTTCGTCAAGAAGTTTGGCGCCGACGCGGTGCGCAGCGTCCGGCTTGACGTCACCAAGGAAGATGCGGTGATCGCCTCCTTTGCGGAAGCCTCGGTCGAATTCGGCGGCATCGATATCCTCGTCTCGAATGCTGGCATTGCCTCCTCCGCGCCGATCGAAGCCACCGAGCTTGCGACGTGGAACCGCAATATCGATATTCTGGCGACCGGCTATTTCCTGGTTTCGCGCGAAGCCTTCCGCCTGTTCCGCCGTCAGGCGCTCGGCGGCAACATCGTCTTCGTCGCCTCGAAAAACGGTCTCGCCGCTTCGCCGAATGCCGCTGCCTATTGCACCGCAAAGGCCGCCGAGATCCATCTCGCCCGCTGCCTGGCGCTGGAAGGTGCCGATGCCGGCATCCGCGTCAACACGGTCAACCCGGATGCGGTGCTGCGCGGTTCGAAGATCTGGAGCGGCGAATGGCGCGAGCAGCGCGCCGCCTCCTCGAAGATCGAGGTGGATGATCTCGAGGAACATTACCGCAAGCGTTCGATGCTGAAACTCAACGTGTTTCCGGAGGATATCGCCGAGGCGATCTATTTCCTGGCATCGGACCTTTCGGCAAAATCGACCGGCAATATCATCAACGTCGATGCCGGCAACGTGCAGAGCTTTACGCGGTAATTTTGATCGGCGGCGGATGCGTCTGCCCCTCACCCTAACCCTCTCCCCGTCGTGACGGGGAGAGGGACTTGCCCAACGAAATGTTGGAGTGGGACGGAGACGATGCGCCACACCCCCTTCTCCCCGTCTGAACGGGGAGAAGGTGCGGGCAGGCGGATGAGGGGCGGCCCAACGGCGGTCCCAATGTAGAAATTGCATCAGTGGGAGGAAAGAATGGCCGAGTTCAGGATCGCGCAGGATCTCATCGCGACGGATAACGACAAGCGGGCGACCGCACTGAAAGCCGATTACGAGGCGCTGGGTGCGAACCTTGACCGCCGCGGCGTCGATATCGAGGCAATCACCCGCAAGGTCGCGGAATTTTTCGTCGCCGTTCCCTCTTGGGGTGTCGGCACCGGCGGCACGCGTTTTGCCCGCTTTCCCGGCACGGGCGAGCCGCGCGGCATCTTCGACAAGCTCGACGATTGCGCCGTCATCAATCAGTTGACGCAGGCGACACCGAATGTCTCATTGCATATTCCCTGGGACAAGGCGGATGCCAAGGAATTGAGGGCCAGGGGCGATGCGCTCGGCCTCGGTTTCGATGCGATGAATTCGAACACTTTCTCTGATGGGCCGGTACAAGCCCATTCCTACAAATACGGCTCGCTCAGCCACACCGACGCGGCGACGCGGGCACAGGCGGTCGAGCACAATCTCGAATGCATCGAGATCGGCAAGGCACTCGGGTCGAAGGCGCTGACCGTCTGGATCGGCGACGGCTCGAACTTCCCCGGCCAGAGCAATTTCACCAAGGCGTTCGAGCGTTACCTCGCCTCGATGGCTGACATTTACCAGGCGCTGCCCGACGATTGGAAGCTGTTCACCGAGCACAAGATGTACGAGCCGGCCTTCTATTCGACGATCGTGCAGGATTGGGGCACCAACTATCTGATCGCCCAGACGCTCGGTCCCAAGGCTCATTGCCTCGTCGATCTCGGCCATCATGCGCCGAACACCAATATCGAGATGATCGTCGCCCGGCTGATCCAGTTCGGCAAGCTCGGCGGCTTCCACTTCAACGATTCGAAATATGGCGACGACGATCTCGATGCCGGCGCGATCGATCCCTATCGGCTGTTTCTCGTCTTCAACGAGTTGGTCGATGCCGAGCAGCGTGGGGTCAACGACTTCAACCCGGCCCATATGATCGACCAGTCGCATAATGTCACCGACCCGATTGAGAGCCTGATCAACAGCGCCAACGAAATCCGCCGCGCCTACGCGCAGGCGCTGCTCGTCGACCGCAAGGCGCTGTCCGGCTATCAGGACGACAATGACGCGTTGATGGCGTCGGAAACGCTGAAGCGCGCCTATCGCGCCGATGTCGAGCCGATCCTCGCCGAAGCCCGGCGCAGGTCCGGCGGCGCGATCGACCCGATCGCGGCCTATCGCGCCAGCGGCTACCGCAAGAAGGTTGCGGCCGAGCGCCCGGCTTCGGTTGCTGGCGGCGGCGGTATCATCTGAACTTCAGTCGCCGGCAGCGTAGGGGTGATTCGCTGCCGGCAACCGCATCTACGGCTTCCAGGCGCCGGCGATCTGCCGTGTGGCGATGTTCAGCCGATTCCAGACATTGATATTGGCGATGGCGATGACGAGGGCCGCGAGGCTCTTGCCGTCATAGTGCCGGGTCGCCTCGTCCCAGATCTCGTCGGGCACGGGGTCGGAACGGTCGCTGGTGCGGGTCACGGCCTCGGTCAGCGCAAGGGCTGCCCGCTCGGCACCGCTGAAATAGGGCGTGTCGCGCCAGGCGCTGACGGCAAAAAGCCTTTCATCGGTCTCGCCGAGCTTCTTGGCGATGCGCGGATGACCGTCGATGCAGACGCTGCAGCCGTTGATCTGGCTGGCGCGCAGATTGACGAGTTCCAGCAGCTTCGGCGAAAGGCCAGCCTCGGCCGGCACCTTCGCAAGCGCCGTCAGCGCCTGCATGGCGGCGGGAAGCACCAGGGCGGGATTTCCCATTCTCTCCTGCATGACCAATTTTTCCTGCATGATATGTCTCCTTGATGCATTTTGCTCTTCGACGATCCGCCGGCGCTGTCACACCGGCCGGGTTTCATTCGTCATGGGCTTGACGGAACGCAGCGAAGGAATGTGACGGATGAACGAGAAAAAATGGCTGGCCGATCAATTCGAGGCGAACCGGGCGCATCTGCGGGCGGCGGCCTATCGCATGCTCGGCTCGCGCAGCGAGGCTGAAGACGCCGTCCAGGAGGCCTGGCTGCGGCTCAACCGCGCGGATACGACCGACGTCGGCAATCTCGGCGGCTGGTTGACGACAGTTGTGGCGCGCATCTGTCTCGACATGCTGCGTGCGCGCAAGACCCGGCGGGAGGAGCCGCTGGAGATGCCGGTTCATGCCGCGATCGCCGATCCGGCAAACGATCCGGAGCGCGATGCGGCCTTCGCCGAATCGGTCGGCGTGGCCTTGCTCGTCGTGCTGCAGACGCTGGCGCCGGCCGAGCGTGTCGCCTTCGTGCTGCATGACATGTTCGATCTGCCTTTTGACGAGATCGCGCCGATCATCGGCCGCACGTCCGCCGCCGCCCGGCAGCTCGCAAGCCGCGCCCGCCGCCGAGTGCAGGGCACGGAAGAGGCGCCCGATGTCGATCTCGGCCACAAGCGGACGATCGCGGAAGCCTTCCTGACGGCATCGCGCAACGGTGATCTCGAGGCGTTGCTTGCCGTGCTTGCCCCCGATGTCGTCTTCCGGCCGGATGCGACGGCAGCGCGATTCGGTCCATTTGGCGGAAGGCGCGGCGCGTCCGAGGTCGCAGAGCTGTTCAAGGGCCGGGCACAGGCGGCGGAAGCCGCGCTCGTCGACGGCGAAGTCGGATTCATCGTCCGCATCAAGGACGAACTGCGCGTCGTCGTGACGCTGACCATCGCCGACGGGAGGGTGACGGTAATCGACGCCTTCGCAGATCCGGATTATCTCGAACACGTCAACTATTCCGTGCTTTCCAGCTGAAACAGACGGCGATCCGGTGCTCCTTCAGTAGGTGGATTTCAGATTGGCGCGCCTTCGCCAGCATTTTTCGCGGCCGTCCTCGTCGCGTCATTTTGCTTGACAGGCGCACCTCCAGCTTTATTCTATTATAAAGATTTATATAACATAACTGTGGAATGACGCGATATGAGCAAGTCCGGCGACCAGGCGAAAAAGCCGCTCCTTCTCACCAATGTGAAACCGATGGCTTTCGGTGCGGGGACTGCGGAAGGGGCGCTCGACATTCTCGTCGATCGCGACGGCAAAATCGCAAAGATCGGTCCGGCGCTCGCCGTTTCTGAGGATGTGACCCGCATCGACGGCAAGGGCGCCTTCGTCTCGCCGGGCTGGATCGACCTGCATGTGCATATCTGGCATGGGGGCACCGACATTTCCATTCGTCCCTCCGAATGCGGTCTCGAGCGCGGCGTCACGACGCTGGTCGATGCCGGTTCGGCTGGTGAGGCGAATTTCCATGGCTTCCGCGAATATATCATCGAGCCCTCGCGCGAGCGCATCAAGGCCTTCCTGAACCTCGGCTCGATCGGCCTTGTCGCCTGCAATCGCGTCGCCGAGCTCAGGGATATAAGAGATATCGATCTCGACCGGATCCTTGAAGTCTACGCCGAAAACAGCGAGCACATCGTCGGCATCAAGGTGCGCGCCAGCCATGTCATCACCGGCTCCTGGGGTGTCACCCCTGTCAAGCTCGGCAAGAAGATCGCCAAGATTCTGAAAGTGCCGATGATGGTGCATGTCGGCGAACCGCCGGCGCTCTATGACGAAGTGCTGGAGATCCTCGGTCCCGGCGATGTCGTCACCCACTGCTTCAACGGCAAGGCGGGTTCGAGCATCATGGAGGACGAGGATCTTTTCAATCTCGCCGAGCGCTGCGCCTCCGAGGGCATTCGCCTCGACATCGGCCACGGCGGCGCCTCCTTCTCCTTCAAGGTGGCGGAAGCGGCGATCGCGCGCGGGCTGCTGCCGTTCTCGATCTCGACCGACCTGCACGGCCATTCGATGAATTTTCCGGTCTGGGACCTGGCGACGACGATGTCGAAGCTGCTCAGCGTCGGCATGCCCTTCGACAAGGTGGTCGAGGCCGTCACCCATGCACCGGCCTCGGTCATCAAGCTGTCGATGGAGAACCGGCTTTTGGTCGGCGCGCAAGCCGAATTCACCATTTTCGACCTTGTCGATTGCGAACTCGAGGCGACGGATTCCAACGGCGACGTTTCGGTCCTCAGCAAGCTGTTCGAGCCGCGTTACGCGGTGATGGGCGCCGATGCCGTTGCAGCCAGCCGCTACGTGCCGCGGGCGCGCAAGCTGGTGCGCCACAGCCACGGTTATTCCTACCGTTAGGACCGGCCGTCGGCTTGGTTCGGCGACCGAGGAAAGCCTTAGCGGTTGCGCCAGCCCATCAGCTTTTCGATCCGCTCCGCCGAATTGCGTACATGCGCGGTATAGTGGTTCTCGTCGGAGAAGGCTTTCTGCTCCGGCAGCACGATGGAAATGGTGGCGACGCAGTGGCCATCGCGGTCGCAGATCGGCGAGGCGATGCAGGCAACCGCATAATCCGATTCCCCCGCCTGGATCGACAGGCGCGCCTCAAAGGCCTTGGCGGCGGCTTCCGACAGCGTGCTTGGATCGATCTCGGCGCGGCCGGTCGGAGACGAGCGGGCGCAGCGCTTGAACAGCTCGATGCGCTCCTCTTCCGGCAGATGGCCGACAAGCAGGCGGCCCGACGCCGTCCAGTTCAGCGGCACCCTTGTGCCGACGCGCGACGCCACCTGGAAGTGGCTCGGGCCATCGGCCATGGCAAGCACCAGCATATAATCACCGTCGCGGCCGCAGACCTGCACGGTTTCGCCGGCCTGGCGGCAGAGATCGTGCATTTCGTGGGTGGCGATGCTCATGAAATCCAGCGACCGGGCATAGGCGAGCCCGTAGTGATAAAGCCGTGCGCCGAGCCAGATGGAACCATCAGCCTGGCGTGTCAGCATGTTCTTCTCGACCAGATCGTCGACGATGACGTAGACGGTCGACAGCGGCGCCTTCACGGCCTTGGCGATGGCATAGACACCGGCAGGCGATCCCGTCTCATAGAGATGATCGATCACCTGAAGCGCCCGGTCGATACCGCTGACGCGCGCGCGCCGCGCGCCCTTGCCGGCGGCTTCCTCGGAATGGCCCTCGTCTTCGGCGTAAACTGCGGGTGATGTTTTTCCGTCCAATTCCATGCACCTCGTTAAAACTGCGATCATGTTACATTACTATGGCATAGCGGTCGCTGTGGCAAATCGCAACATTTTGTAGGTTGATCGTGCGGAGGAATGTGGCAGCAAGATCATTCTCTGTACGGTGTGCCCGCTCGGAAAGAACTCCATCAAAAACTTGGAACAACAAACCGCAGCCTGAGTTTGATCCTGAACCCAGGAGGTCATGATGACGAATTATCCGACACCGCCGTTCCCGTCCCAGAAACAACCGATGCCTGGTTTTACCGCACAGATGGACCCGGTTCCCGACCATGGCGAAAAAAGCTATCGCGGTTCCGAGCGGCTGAAGGGCAAGCGGGCGATCATCACCGGCGGCGATAGCGGCATCGGCCGGGCGGTGGCGATCGCCTATGCCAGGGAAGGCGCCGATATCGTAATTTCCTATCTCGACGAGGATGAGGATGCCGACGAGACGAAGCGGCTGGTCGAGGAGGCCGGTCGCAAGGCCGTGCTGGTCAGCGGCGATATCCAGGATCCGGCTCTGTGCCGGCAGATCGTCGAGACGGCGGTCAAGGAGCTCGGCGGTATCGACATTCTCGTCAACAATGCGGCCCATCAGGCGAGCTTCAAGAGCATCGACGAAATCAGCGACGAGGAGTGGGAACTGACCTTCAAGGTCAATATCCATGCGATGTTCTATCTGACCAAGGCGGCCGTTCCCCATATGAAGCCCGGCAGCTCAATCATCAACACCGCCTCGATCAACTCCGACAGTCCGAACCCGACACTGCTTGCCTATGCGACGACCAAGGGCGCGATCCAGAATTTCACCGCCGGCCTTGCCCAGCTTCTGGCCGAGAAGGGCATCCGCGCCAATGCCGTGGCGCCGGGGCCGATCTGGACGCCACTCATTCCCTCAACGCTGCCCGAGGAAAGCGTCAGCAATTTCGGCAAGCAGGTGCCGATGAAACGGCCCGGCCAGCCGGCGGAGCTGGCTACAGCCTATGTGATGCTGGCCGATCCCTTGTCGAGCTATGTCTCCGGCACGACAATCGCGGTCACTGGCGGCAAGCCGATCCTTTGACGCAAGTCGCCTGGGATTGGCGGTTCCGGGTTAAAGACATGCGTGAAACAAGGAGCTGAAGCGGGTCGATCAAAGTTTGACGTGACGCGTTTCAGTCCGGCTTGCCGTAGCCACCGCCGGTCGGCGTCGTGACAATCACGGCGTCGCCGGCGGCGAGCATTGCCTGGTCGCAGCCGTCAAGTCTTTCGACGGTGCCGTTCGCGCGGCGGATCTCGGTTTTTCCCAGCTGCCCGTCTTCTCCGCCGAAAAGGCCGAAAGGCCGGATCGTGCGATGCGAGGAGAGAATGCTGCAATCCATCATCTCCAGGAAGCGGATGGTGCGCTCGGTGCCGCCGCCGGAACTATACTGTCCCTTGCCGCCAGAACCGCGGCGGATGTGGAAATCTTCGAGCACGACGGGAAAGCGGAATTCTAGCACTTCGGGATCGGTCAGCCGCGAATTGGTCATATGCGCGTGCACGCCGTCGGCGCCGCTGAAGCCGGTGCCGTCGTTGAGCAGGCCGGCGGGGCCGCCGGCGCATATCGTCTCGTAATATTGATAGGCGGCGTTGCCGAAGGTCAGGTTGTTCATCGAGCCCTGGGCTGCCGCGAGCGTTCCGAGCGCTCCGAACAGCGCATTCGTCACATGCTGGCTGGTCTCGACATTGCCGGCGACGACGGCGGCCGGATAGGCTGGGCGAATCATCGACCCGTCCGGCACGATGATCCGGATCGGCCGAAGGCAGCCGGCATTCATCGGGATCGGTTGCTCGACCATGACGCGGAAGACATAGAGCACGGCGGCGCGCGTCACCGGTTCCGGCGCATTGAAATTGGTCGGCTGTTGCGCGCTCGTGCCGGTGAAATCGACCATCGCCTCACGTGCCTGCCTGTCGACGGTGATCTTCACCTTGATGACGGCGCCCTGATCGGTGGGATAGGTGAATTCGCTGTCACTGAGGCGGGCGATCACCCGGCGGACGCTTTCTTCGGCATTGTCCTGCACATGGCCCATATAGGCTTCGACGACGTCGAGCCCGAAATGGGAAACCATCTTGCGCAACTCCTGCACGCCCTTTTCGTTGGCAGCGATCTGCGCCTTGACGTCGGCAAGGTTCTGAGCCGGATTGCGGGCGGGATAGGGATGGTCGGTCAGCATCGCCGCGAAGTCCGCTTCGCGGAAACGGCCTTTGTTGACCAGCAGGAAATTGTCGATCAGCACGCCTTCCTCGTCGACCTTCGTCGCTCGCGGCGTCATCGAACCCGGCGCCTTGCCGCCGATATCGGCATGATGGCCACGCGAGGCGACGTGAAACAGGATCACCTCTCCGGCATCGTCGAAAACAGGGGTGACGACGGTGATGTCGGGCAGATGCGTGCCGCCATTATAAGGCGCGTTGAGCGCGAAGACGTCGCCCGGATGGATGCGGCCTTCGTTGAGGCGGATGATGGTTTCGACCGAACGATCCATCGAGCCGAGATGCACCGGCATATGCGGCGCATTGGCGACGAGTGCGCCGGTGCGGTCGAAGACGGCGCAGGAGAAATCGAGCCGCTCCTTGATATTGACCGAATGCGCGGTGTTCTGCAGCGTCACGCCCATCTGCTCGGCGATCGCCATGAACAGATTGTTGAAGACTTCGAGCATGACCGGATCGGCATTGGTGCCGATCGCGGCATGGCGGGCAAGCGGGATCTCGCGGGTGAGGACGATATGATCGTGGCCGGTGAGCCGCGCCTGCCAGCCGGCTTCGACGACGATCGTCTGATGTGCTTCGATGATAAGGGCAGGCCCTCTGAGGATGGCGCCGGGCTTCAGCGCGTCGCGCTTGAAAATTCCGGCGTCCTGCCATGTTCCGCCGGAATAGAAGCGGGTCGTGCGCAGCGCTTCCGGCTCGAAGACTTTCGCCTCCCTATAAGCTTCCTCGATATCGGCGCCGCCGCCGATGCCCTCGACTTCGATGGAATCGACGACAGTGGGCCGGTCTTCGAAGATGAAGCCGAACTGTTTCTTATGGGCGATGGCAAAGGCCTGCACCATCTCCTCCTGTGGCCCGAAGGCGACGGGCAGGGCGGTGTCGGTGCCCTTATATTGCAGGTGCAGCCGGGTGACGACCTCCATGTCGGCGGCCTCGACGCCTTGCAGCGTCAACTCCTCGCGCACCTCCGCCTCCAACCCGGCCCTGATCTCGCCGATCGTCACCAACGCCGTAGCAAGTTCGGTCAGCACCGCGCGCTGGCGGGTGGCGCGGATATCGGCGAGGCCCATGCCATAGGCCGAAAGGATGCCGGAGAAGGGGTGGATCAGCACTCTTTTCATGCCGAGGCTATCGGCGACGAGGCAGGCATGCTGGCCGCCGGCGCCGCCGAAACAGGTGAGCGCATAGCCCGAAACGTCATAACCGCGCTGGACCGAGATCTTTTTGATGGCATTGGCCATGTTCTCGACAGCGATGGCGAGGAAACCGTCGGCGGCGTCCTCAGCCGTCCGACCGCCGCCGATCGTCTTTGCCATCTCGGCAAAGGCGGCGTGCACCGCCCCGGCATCGAGCGGCTGGTCCTGTCTCGGGCCGAAGATCGCCGGGAAGAATTCCGGGAGGAGCTTGCCGGTCATGATGTTGGCGTCGGTGACGGTGAGTGGGCCGCCGCGGCGATAGGATTTCGGGCCGGGCGTGGCGCCGGCTGATTCAGGGCCGACGCGGAAGCGCGAACCGTCAAAGCTCAGGATCGAACCGCCGCCGGCGGCCACCGTGTGGATCTTCATCATCGGCGCGCGCATGCGCACGCCGGCGACTTCGGTCTCGAAGGCGCGCTCCAGTTCACCGTCGTAATGCGACACATCCGTCGAGGTGCCGCCCATGTCGAAGCCGATCATCTGGCCGAAGCCGGCAATGCGCGACACCTCGACCGCGCCGACCACGCCGCCGGCGGGGCCTGAGAGGATCGCATCCTTGCCCTGGAACAGATGCGCGTCGGTCAGCCCGCCGGAGGACTGCATGAACATCAGCTTCGGGCCTTGCCCCTCGACGGCGCCGAGTTCGGTGGCGACCTGATCGACATAGCGCCGGAGAACCGGGGACAGATAGGCGTCGACGACGGCAGTGTCGCCGCGGCCGACGAGCTTGATCAGCGGGGAAACGACGTGCGAGGGCGAGATTTGTGTGAAGCCGATCGCGCGCGCGATGGCGGCGGCCCGTTGCTCATGCTCGGGATAGCGGTAGGCGTGCACGAAGACGATGGCGACGGCGCGCAGGCCCTCGGCATAGGCGGCTTCGAGCGCCTGCCGCAGCCTGCCCTCGTCGAGCGGGCGTTCCACCGTGCCGTCCGCCAGCACGCGCTCGTCGGCCTCGATGACGCCGGCATAGAGCAGTTCCGGCTTGACGATCTTCTTGGCGAAGATATCGGCGCGGGCCTGGTAGCCGATCTCCAGCGCATCGCGGAAACCTTTGGTCGTCACCAGGAGGGTCGGATCCCCCTTGCGTTCCAAGAGCGCATTGGTGGCGACCGTCGTTCCCATCTTCACCGCGCCGATGCGCTCGGAAGGGACAGGATCACCGGCTTTGAGCCCGAGCAGTTCGCGAATGCCGTGCACGGCCGGGTCGCGATAGGCTTCCGGATTTTCCGAAAGCAGCTTGTGGGCGATCAGCGCACCGTCGGGACGGCGTGCGACGATATCGGTGAAGGTGCCGCCGCGATCGATCCAGAAATCCCACTGTCCGCCCATCGTCCGGCCTCCTGTTGAACTGAAAATTTATTGACGATTTATCGATAAAATGTCAACGTTTCCTCTCGGATCATGGAGGGTGGACATGACAGATGGGTGTGGAAGACAAGCGGAAATCGGGCCGATCGTCTCCTCCGCACATCTGGCCGATGGCGCGCTTCCGGCTCTTTCGGAGCTGGAGTTCGGCCTTATCCTCGCCGGCAATGCCTTCGACCGCTGGATGGTACGCTGCATGACGGCGGCTGGCGAGCCTGGATGCGCCCCGATCGACGTTCTGGTGCTGCATTCGGTGGCGCACCGGCAGCGGCCGAAACGGCTCGGCGATCTGTGCAGCGTGCTCGGCGTCGAGGATACTCATCTGGTGATTTATGCGATCAAGAAGCTGGAAAGGCGCGGCCTCGTGAAAAGCACGCGGGCGGGCAAGGAGAAGCTGATCGCCGCCACCGAAAAGGGCTTGGAAATCTGCCTGAAATATCGGGCGGTGCGCGAAGCGCTGCTGGTGGAATCGGTCAAGGGGTTGGGGCTCGATGCCGCAGCGGCATCGGCGGTGGCGGCGACGCTCAGGGCGCTTTCCGGCCACTATGATCAAGCAGCAAGGGCCGCCGCCTCTTTCTGACGACAGCCCTTGACGGGGGCAGGGAGAGATCCCCCGAAATTTTCAGGCGGCGTGTTCAGCCGAAGCAGGGCATCGCCGGCAGATTGGTGCGGCTTGCGATCGCTCCAATGATGTTGCCGACCGGCGTCGAGCGCGGTTCGCGTTTGCCGGCGGCCGTCTCAAGGAGTTGCTTGAAATCTTCAAGCTTCACGCCGTCGGCGCGCAACACCATGGCGATCAGGGGGTCGCGAAGGGCTTCGGATATCGTCAGGTCGTCTCTGGTCTTTCTCATGGTTGTCCTCCTTTCGTGGGCGGTCGCCCGTGTTCCACTTTGCGCTGCCGTGTTCTCATTGACTTTCGCGTTTCGTGGTGTTACCGGTAAGTAACAATGCATTTGTTACCGATCGGTCACATCGATGTCAAGGACTACGTCCGCAAAAAAATCAGAAACTTCGAATGAAATCTCCGCAGCCGTTCCAGAAGATCGCATCCCGCCGCGGGAACGTATCGTCTCGACCGCCTCGGAGCTTTTCCGCGAGCGCGGCATCCGCGGCATCGGCGTCGATGCCATCGCCGACGCGGCTCTGACCAACAAGATGACGCTCTACCGGCATTTCGGCTCGAAGGACGAGCTTGTCTGCGAGACGCTGCGCCGCGCGTCGGAAAAGGCGGGTGCGATCTGGCGGGAGCTGGAGGCGGCCTATCCCGGCAATCCGCGCGCCCAGCTCTACGCTTGGGTGGAGATGCGGGCGCAATGTCTGAACGGCGAGCCCGCCGGCTGCGATCTCGCCAATGCCGCCATCGAACTGAAGGGCGAGGGCCATCCCGCCCACGAGATGATCGAGCGCCACAAGGCAGAACAGCGTGATCGTCTGGCCGCGCTCTGTTCGGCGGCCAATGCGCGCGAGCCGGAGCTTCTTGCCGATACGCTGACGCTGCTGCTCGAAGGTGCTCGCGTCAGCCGCCAGGCGATGGGTGCTGGCAGCTGCTGCGGTCATTTCGCCAAGGCCTGCAATGCGGCGATCGCCTCTTTCGCCTGAACCGGTTTTTCGGGAACCTTACCGCTTCCATACCGTTTTTCCCTCACCGGAGGACAAGTGGAGACCGGGAGATGAACTACGTCTATCTCAAGCGGCTGTATGCCAAACGCGCCGAACTCGAAGCCAAGCTGGAGCTTCACGATGCGCGCTATTGTTTCGGCGAGGAAGAGGTCGATGACGGCACCGACAGCGACCTGCGTCAGCGGCTGAGCGAAATTTCCGACGAAATTGACGAGCTGGAATCAGGCCGGGCCGCCAGAACAGGATGATTTCAAGCCCGGCCTGCCTGAATCCTGTTCTAAATTAGAGAGTGCGGAAAGCTGTGAGCAGTCTCGGGCGACATTAGGCCGACCGGACCCAAATCACCTATTCTAAGTCCGGAGGATATCCATCGTCCGGTCGTCGAATTTCCCTTGATAGAAACGCTCGATCACGCGGTGAAAGGGCGAGCCATGGTCGCTGATTGCGGCAAACAAGGTCATTGACGAGCGCAGCTTCAGGTCATCGGGCGAACCGAGGATCTCATGCGCCGATCGGCCCTCCACCGACAGGATCGCCTCGACGCAGCGCAGCAGCCGGCTGGAGAGAATGGGATCGGCGAGATAGGCGGTGGCTTCCTCAGCCGAGCGGATCGCGTATTTTTCCGCCATTGGCGAGGTGCCGAGACCTGATATCTGCGGGAAGATGAACCACATCCAATGGGAAGTCTTGCGCCCGGCTTTCAGCTCCGAGAGCGCTTTTTCGTAGACGCCGTTCTGAGCGTCGACGAAACGGTCGAGATTGTAATCGATATCACCGGCCATGGTCCTTTTCCCTTTTCCTGCATTATGCAGCCTGGGCCAAGGTCTCCATGCCCGGCGAGGTGATTTACCCGCGCGAGCCGAGCTCGCCTTCAGCAGACCCTTTCAGCGTATGGGCTGCTCTCACGGCAATGGCCGTAAGGCTGATGGTGCGGCGCGCTGTCGCCGGCGGGGGCAGCGATGGCCGATGTCGTCACCGGGTCCGTCTCATTGGAAGAATATGCGGCGAAACCGACAAAGCTCAAGAGAGCCAGCGCGGCGACGACGACAATGCGCTCGAAGCCCGAAAGTTTCTGGGCGCTGACATGTTCCACATAGTCGCGCTCCCCCAAGCCGGTGGTTTCGTCCTCTTTCACATGGAGGGTCACCATATCCTGGCGATGGGTCAAAGTTTCACAATCTGTCATCTAAATTACTCCTGCAATACATGCGGCGCCGGCCTCTCAAGAATAAACTCTCAACCCTCATGGCGGGCCGACTCCCGCATGCGTGCAGCATGTGTGTCTTTAATCGCGGCAATTGAAGGGGCAATCTGCAAACTCAGTGTTCAAAAAATCGTCCTAATAAATGCAAAATATCGTGATGCTCTGGCTCGCCGGAATGATCCGGGGTAGTCCAGAGGATCATCTTTCTGTGGATCGTCCCATGAGCAAATCCTTCGGCGCGATGTCGGTCGCCCAGCTTTCCGTCCTCATTCAAGGTGGCGCGGCCGATCCGGTCGATGTGGCCGAGGCTTTCTTCGGCGCCATCGCTGATTATGCCGACAAGGCGGTCTTCACCACGTTGACCGAAAGCCGTGCGATGGAGGAAGCGCGCGCCTCTTCCAAACGTCTGCGGGAAGGCCGATCGCTCGGATTGCTGGACGGCGTTCCAATCGCCTGGAAGGATCTTTTCGATATCGAAGGCCTGGCGACGACGGCGGGATCCGTCGTGCTGGCCGCCGATGCGCCGGCCAGGCGCGATGCGGCCGTCGTCGGCTTCCTCAGGCAGGCGGGCATGGTCGCTATCGGCCGCACCAATATGAGTGAATTCGCCTTTTCCGGCCTCGGCATCAATCCGCACTACGGCACGCCGGTCAATCCGCGTGGCACCGATCTCCCGCGCATTCCGGGCGGCTCGTCCTCGGGTGCCGGTGTCGCCGTCGCAGCCGGCCTGGTGCCGGTCGCGATGGGCACGGACACCGGCGGCTCGGTGCGCATTCCCGCCGCCTTCAACGGCATTGTCGGCTACAAGGCGACCCGCGGCCGTCATGCGATGGAAGGCGTCTATCCGCTGGCCAAGAGCCTGGATTCGCTGGGGCCGCTCTGCCGCAGCGTCAGGGATGCGGTGTGGATCGATGCGGCGATGCGCGGCGGGATCGCGCCTGACGTCGTCGAGCGTCCGTTGCAGGGTCTGGAACTGCTCGTGCCTGAAAATATCGTCTTCGACGGAGCCGAACCGGGCGTCATCGCCGCCTTCGAGGCCGGTTTGGAACGGCTTCAAAGGGCCGGCGCCCATGTTGCCCGTGCCGTCATTCCCGCCTTCGACGTGATTTTCGATCTGATGACGAGATATGGCCCGCTGGTCACCGCCGAAGCTTTCGCACTTCACCATGAGCGCTTGGCCGGACCGGACGCGGACAGGATGGACCACCGCGTCGTCATGCGCACCCGCCTGGGAAGCAGGACGACCCTGGCCGATTACCTGGCGATCCTCGATGCGCGCAAACGGATGATCGCGGATGTCGAGCGCCTTGTCGGCGACCGCCTGCTCGCTTTTCCGACGGTCGCCCATGTCGCGCCGCCAATCGGTCCGCTGGAGCAGGACGACGAGCTGTTCTTCGCGACCAACAACAAGACGCTGCGCAACACCGCGCTCGGCAATTTCCTCGACTGGTGCGCCGTCTCCATCCCCTGCGGCACGGGTGCCTTCGGCATGCCGGTCGGCCTGCTGCTCTCGGCCACCGCCCGTCGCGACGAAGCGCTGCTGGGAGTTGCCCTAGCCGCCGAGCCGGTCATCCGCGGCGATTTCGCCTGATTGGCAATTGAACCGCCGGGCTTTTATTGCGACTGATGGCAGGAGGAAATCTGGGAGGAAGGCACGTGCAGATCTTGCAAAACGGACGCTTCGCTGTTTCGACGTGGTCGCTGCATCGGCTGCTCGGTGCCGTTTATGGCTACAGCCCCGATCCTGACAAAAGTTCTGCGCCGAAAGAACCCTATGGCCCTGGTGCCGCGGCACTGATCGATATGCCGGCGGCGCTTGCGGCGCGCGGCGTCAATCGTCTGGAGATATGTTCCTTCCATCTGCCGAGCCTTGAGGCCGGCTATCTAAGTGAATTGCGCGACGCAATGACGGCCTCGGACGTGTTGTTCCAGACACTGCTCGTCGAGGACGGCGATCCAAGCCATCCCGAGACGGCTGAACGCGACGTCAGATGGATGGCGCAGTGGATCGATATCGCCGCTTCCCTTGGAGCGCAGAGAATGCGCGTCATCGCCGGCAAGCAGAAGCCGACCGAGGAAAACCTGAGCCGTGCCGCCCGTCACCTCGGCTGGTTGGCCGAAAAAGCCGAAGGTAGCGGTGTGCGCGTCGTCGTCGAGAACTGGTTCGACCTGCTGCCGTCGCCCGTGGAGATGAACTGGCTGCTGGATCGGCTGGACGCCAAGGTCGGCCTCAACGGCGACCTCGGCAATTGGGCAGCGCCCGCGAAATACGAGGGTCTCGCCGACATCATGCGCCGGGCGGAAATCTGCCATGCCAAGGCCGATTACACCGTTGCCGGCCTCGATGCAGAGGATTACCGCAAGTGCCTGGAGATGTGCGAGCGGGCCGGTTACGCCGGGCCCTTCACGCTGATCTACGACTCGCCCTTCTTCCCCGATGAATGGGACGGCATCCTGCTGCAGAAGCAGTTCATCGAGGATTTCCTGCGCGAGGCGCCGGCGCGCAGGACGGCTTGATCCCAAAGGATTTCGCGCTCATTCCTGGCGCGGAAACCTCTGGTTTTCCTCGAGCACGTTCAGGTCCATGTGGTTGCGCATATAGCGCTCCGAGGCCTTCTGCAGCGGCTGGTAGTCCCAGGGATAATAAGCGCCGTTGCGCAGCGCCGCGTAGACCACCCAGCGGCGCGCCTGGCTTTCGCGCACGGCTGCATCGAAATCGGCAAGGTTCCAGCGCCGCCTAGCCTGGTCGGCAAGCCTCGCCAGGGTGTCTGCATGCGCCGGCTTTCCCGCCAGATTGTCCAGCTCCTGAGGATCGGCTTCTAGGTCGAACAGCATCGGCGGGTCCTTGTCGCAGAGCGAAAGCTTGTAGCGCCCGTCCCTGAGGCAAACGAGCGGCGCTTCGGAACCTTCAGCGGCATATTCCATCGGCACGGGACTGCGGCTGCCGGTACCCTCGGCGAGGCCCGCGAGATCCTCGCCCTCGGTCCATGGTTTCAACGCGGTGATGTCGATCCCGGCAAGACCGGCGAGCGTCGGCGTCACGTCGAGGGTGGAGACCGGCTGATCGATGCGTTTCGGCTTCCAGCCGGGTGCAGCAATCATCAGCGGGACGCGCGCCGATCCTTCGAAGAAGTTCATCTTGAACCAGAGGCCGCGGTCGCCGAGCATGTCGCCGTGATCAGAAACGAAGAGGATGATCGTGTTGTCGGCCATGCGGGTCCGTTCCAGCACGCCGAGAATGTCGCCGATCTTCTCGTCGACATAGGAGATATTGGCGAAGTAGCCCCGCCTTGCGCGCCGGATTTCGTCCGGGCTGATGTCGAAAGCCTCGTGGTCGCAAGCTTTCATCAGCCGCTGCGAATGCGGGTCCTGTTGCTCGAAGGCGATCGGCGCCACCGCCGGGTCAAGCGCCGGGCAGTCTTTATAGAGATCCCAGAATTTGCGGCGTGCGACATAGGGGTCGTGCGGATGGGTGAAGCTGACGGTCAAGCACCAGGGGCGTCCGTCGTGGGCGCGTGAGAGATCGAACAGCTTGCGGGTGGCGTGGTAGGCAACCTCATCGTCATATTCCAACTGGTTGGTGATCTCGGCAACGCCGGCGCCGGTCACCGAACCCAAATTGTGATACCACCAGTCTATGCGCTCGCCGGGCTTGCTATAGTCGGGCGTCCAGCCGAAATCGGCAGGGTAGATATCGGTCGTCAGGCGCTCCTCGAAGCCATGAAGCTGGTCTGGGCCGACGAAATGCATTTTGCCCGATAGCGCCGTCTGATATCCGGCGGCGCGCAGATGATGCGCATAGGTCGGAATGTCGGAGGCAAATTCCGCGGCATTGTCATAGACGCGCGTCCGGCTCGGCAATTGCCCGGACATGAAGGACGCCCGCGCCGGCGCACAGAGCGGACTTGCCGTATAGGTGTTGGCGAAGCGCACGGAACGTTCAGCCAATGCTTTCAGATGCGGCGCATGCAGGAAGTCGGCAGGCCCGTCGGGAAACAAGGTCCCGTTCAGCTGGTCCACCATCAGGATGAGAATATTCGGGCGCGCCATGTCGTTTTCCTATGCTATTTGCAGATTTTATTGAAACGCCTATTGTCGCGCCTGTAAAGACGGCATTTTTGAATGCTTGCATAAAGGAATTTTTATGCCAGACCACCCGCTTGAGCTTGGATGGATGCGCATCTTCGTCGAGGTCGCGAGACTCGGGAGCTTTTCGTCGGCTGCAGCGCTGCTCGGGCTTACCCAGCCGGCCGTCAGCTACCAGATCCGCCGGCTGGAGGAGCAGTTCGGCGTCAGCCTGCTGCGCCGCCAGCATCGCGGCGTGACGCTGACAGCCGAAGGTGAGCGGCTTCTCGACGTCACCGCGAAAGTGGTCGGTGACATCGATGCGCTCGCCCGCAGTTTCCGCGCCGAAGCCCAACGACCAGTTGTTCGGCTCAGAACCGACTATGCCTTTTCATCGCTTTGGCTGATCCCGCGCATGGACGGCTTTCGGCTTCTTCATCCGGAAACGGACATCCAGATCGTCGCGACGCAGCGATTTTCAGCCGGTTTTCGCGACGAAGCGGATGTCGCTGTCGTTTTCGGCACGCGGGCGGAATTCGGCGCCATCGGTACGCTTCTGCTGCGTGAAAAGGTTGTGCCGGTCTGCACGCAGGGATTTCTCGATCGCAACGGCCCGTGCGAGGATGCGAGGCAGCTTGCCAAGGCGGTACTGATCCATCTCGACACGCCGATGCCATCACCCTGGTTCGACTGGCGCAGTTATCTGACCGAATTCTCCGTCCTGCGCGACGGCCATGCCGGCCGCGGCGATATCAGCTTCAATACCTATTCGCTGGTCATTCAGGCTGCGTTGAGCGGGCAGGGCGTGGCGATCGGCTGGATGGGGCTCGTCGATACGCTGCTCCAAGCAGGCATGCTGGTCGAAGCCGGCCCGCCGCTCGAGGCGCAGGACCGCGGTTACTGGCTGGTGCCGCCGCGATCTCCAAGCCCGCATAGCGAAAGCCTCGGCGCCTGGCTGATGGGCGAAGTCGGAGGGAACGGCTGACGTGGATTATTCTCCGCAGCAGAACCCTTGCCATCGGCGGCGGCGGCCGACATTGTGGGAACGAATCCATAGCGAAAGTGACGCAAGCATGCGAACGATCGGATATATCATCGGACTGCTGATGGTCCTCCTCGGGCTGATCTGGATCGGACAGGGAAGCGGCTATTTTCCTTATCCGGCGTCGAGCTTCATGATCGCCCAAACGATCTGGGTGTTGTGGGGTGCCATTCTCGCCGCAGCCGGCATTGCTGTCATGATCATCGTCTCGCGACGGCGCCGGAGAGTCTGAACCGCCGCCGCTGCCTGGCAGCAATGGCCGCCGGCGGTCTGAAGAATTGTGGGAGAATGGCATGGGTGCAGCTGACATAGACGGCTTTGCGAACCGGATCAGGGGCAGCCGGGGCGGGATGATCTCCGCCTGGGTCGGCATTCCCGACCCCATGCTCGTCAACCATCTGGCGCAGGAGGCCTTCGATGCCGTCGTGCTGGATATGCAGCACGGCATGTGGGACATGCCGTCGGCGGCCAATGGCATCGCGCAGGTGCGCCTGGCCGGCAAGCCGGCCCTGGCGCGCATCCCAGTCGGCGGTTTCGCTTCCGCCTCGCGGCTGCTCGACGCCGGTGCCACCGGCATCATCGCGCCGATGATCAATTCGGCAGACGATGCGAGAGCCCTGGTCCGGACGACGAAATATCCGCCCGTCGGCGAGCGCAGCTGGGGGCCGTCATTGGCGCTGAATCATACCGGCCTGTCGGACGACGATTATTTGAAGAACGCCAATGCGCTCACCGTTGCCATCGCCATGATCGAGACCCGCGCCGCGCTCGATGCGATCGACGGCATTCTCGATGTGACCGGCATCGACGGCATTTTCATCGGCCCTTCCGATCTTTCGATTGCGCTGTCGAACGGTGATCAGGTGGCGCCGAACGCTGCCGAAATCGACAGCGCCATGCAGCATGCCGTCGCGCGCTGCCGCGCCCACGGCAAATTCGCCTGCGCGTTCGCCGCCGACGGCGAGCGGGCCGGCGAACTATTGAAATTCGGCTTCGACCTGGTCATCGCCGGCGCCGAGACCACGCAGTTGCGCGCAGGCGCCCGCCGCGCCATCAATGCCGCCCGCAGGATCGCGTCGGCCAGTTGATTACGGTGCTTTAGTCAGCGGGCCGGCTTCACCGCCAGCCAGATCACATGGCGGGCGCCGCCGCGTTTGCCGTTGGCGCGGGTGTTGACCGCATCGACGGAAAAACCGCTGTCCCTCAGGCGGCGGGTAAAATCGGGGTCGGGGCCGGACGACCAGACGGCGAGCACGCCGCCGAGGCGAAGCGCGTCGCGGGCGGCGCGCAGGCCGGCGAAATCATAGAGCCGATCGTTGGATTTGCGGGTCAACCCATCCGGGCCATTGTCGACATCGAGCAGGATGGCGTCATAGGCCGCCTTGCCGGCACGGATCGCCTCGCCGACATCGCCTTGATGGATGACGACGCGCGGATCGTCGAGACAGCCCTTGAAGACCTCGGCCATCGGCCCGCGCGCCCAGGCGACGACGGCCGGCACCAGTTCGGCGACGGTGACGCCGGCATTTTCGGGAAGGATGGCGAGGGCAGCGCGCAGGGTAAAGCCCATGCCGAGGCCGCCGATCAGGACCTTCGGTTTCGGATGCGCCTTGATCCGCTCCCAGGAAAGGGTCGCCAGCGCTTCTTCCGAGCCGCTGAGGCGGCTGTTCATCAGCTCGTTGGCGCCGAGCATGATCGAGAACTCGCTGCCGCGCTGCTTCAGCCTGAGTTCGCCGCCTTCGCCGGGAATGGTCGCGGAATCGAGCTGGATCCAGGGCAGCATGACGGTTTCGCCTCATTTGAAAGAACCGTCCCCTAGCATAGGGTGATGAGCGGGGCCAGTCAGCAGGCCTCGGGACCGTTTGAAGGCGGGGCGGTGGCTAGAGGCGGTCCATGATTCAAGCTTCCGATGTCAAGAGCAGCGAATTATGCTCGGATGGTTGTCGGCGCTGGGAATCCTCACACGTCCTTTGTTGCACGAGGCGACGCCTCGGAGATTGCAACGACACTTTTGGAGATTGGAAACATGGCGCTCAAGCGAATGGACAATGTAGGCATCGTCGTCGAAGACCTCGCAGTGGCGATTGATTTCTTTGGCGAACTCGGCCTCGAGCTCGAAGGACGGGCCATGATCGAAGGAGAATGGGCGGGGCGGATCACTGGACTGGGCGATCAGCGTGTCGAGATCGCCATGATGCGCACACCTGATGGCCACAGCCGGCTCGAGCTCTCCCGCTTCCTGATGCCTGATGTCGTCGCAGATCACCGCAACGCTCCGGTCAACGCGCTTGGCTATCTCCGCGTCATGTTCACCGTTGAGGACATCGACGACACGCTTGAAAGGCTTCGCGCGCGTGGCGCGCAGCTCGTCGGCGAAGTCGTCCAGTATGGAGACACATATCGGCTCTGCTACATAAGAGGCCCCGAAGGGCTTCTCCTCGGACTCGCCCAGGAACTGAGCTGAGGCGCCTCAGATCATCCGTATGAAATGCTGCGGCTCCGCTTCGACGATCTCGTCCTGCGGCACAGCGGAACGGCGGCGGATGTCCTCCACCTCCTCGGGCCTGAGGCGTGCCTTCGGGTCCTCGAAGCGGACGTCCGGATCGGGCACGGCGGAGAGCAGCAGCCTTGTATAGGGATGCAGCGGATTGTCGATCACTCTTGCGGTGCTGCCCCATTCGACGATCTGGCCGGCATACATTACGGCGATATCTTCTGCGACATAGCGGGCGGTGGCGATGTCATGGGTGATATAGAGCAGGCCGAGATTCATCTCCTGCTTCATCTCGTTCAGCAGATTCAATACGCCGAGGCGGACCGAGACGTCGAGCATGGAGGTCGGCTCGTCCGCGACGATCACCTCCGGCTGGACCGCAAGCGCGCGGGCGATGTTAACGCGCTGGCGCTGGCCGCCGGAGAGTTCATGCGGATATTTTGGCGCGACGAGATCGGGATCGAGCCTGACGCGCGTCAGCAGTTCGCGGACCGCGACGTCGATCTCGCTTCCTTTGATCTCCGGGCGATGCAGCTTCAGCGGCCGCCGGAGATGAAAGGCGATGGTATGGGCGGGGTTGAGCGAGGCGAAGGGGTCCTGGAAGATCATCTGCACCGAGCGGCGGTAGCGGCCGATTTCGGCGGAGTTCGCCGCCTCGACCGGCCGGCCCTTATAGAGGATGCGGCCCGATGTCGGCAGATATTCGCGCATCGCCATGCGGGCGCAGGTCGTCTTGCCGCTGCCGGATTCGCCGACGAGTGCCAGCGCCCGGCCGGCGTGCAGCGAAAAGGAAATGGCGCGCGCCGCATGCACGGCCGCCGAACCATGGCCGAACCTCTTGGTGACGGTGTCGAGCGCGAGGATGGCGTCGCTCATAGCAGCACTCCTCCGTGAAGCGAGGGGAAGGAGGCCCAGAGCCTTTTCGTATAGTCGTGCTGCGGCGTCCGGTAGATCGCCTCGGCCGCGTTCTGCTCCACCAGCCTGCCTGACAGCATGATGCCGATGCGGTCGCAGAATTGCACCATCAGCCCGAGATCATGAGTGATGAACAACACCGAGAAACCGAAGCGGCGGCGCAGCTCGTTGATGCGCTGCAGGATTTCGCGCTGGACGACCACGTCGAGCGCCGTCGTCGGCTCGTCCATGACGACCAGCTTCGGATCGAGCGCCATGCAGATGGCGATGACGATGCGCTGGCGCATGCCGCCGGAAAACTGGTGCGGGTAGTCGCGCATGCGATCCGGCGCGATATCGACGAGCCTCAGCATTTCGGCGGTGCGCTCGCGGGCCGCAGCACGGCTCATGCCCTTGTGGGTGCGCAGCATGTCGTAGAATTGCGTCTCGATGCGCAGCACCGGGTTCAGCGAGTTCATGGCGCTCTGGAAGACCATGGCGACCTCGCGCCAGCGGAAGGCGGCAAGCGCCTGCTGGTCGAGATCGAGCACATCGCGGCCGTCGAGCAGGATGCGGCTTTCCTTGCGGATTAGCGCCGGCGGCTTGTGCAGGCGGCTGATGGCGAAGGCGATGGTGCTCTTGCCGCAGCCGGATTCGCCGGCGAGCCCGAAAACCTCGCCGGGTGCGACGTCGAAATTGACGTCGTCGACGGCGCGGAAATCTTTCTGCTCGCCGATATAATCGATGGTGAGATTTCTCACCGACAGCAGCGGCTGCGTCACAGGCGGCCCTCCCCGGAACGGACCAGCAGCGACCAGCGCTTCAGGTGATTGCCGGTGCGCAGCCGCGGATTGGCAATCTCGTCGACGGCGAAATTCAGCAGCGACATGCCGATGCCGAGGAAGGCGAGCGCGAAGCAGGGGGTGAGGATATCCCACCAGGCGCCGACCGAAAGGGCAGAGGCCTTCTGCGCATTGTAGAGCATGGTGCCCCAGGAGATCGCTCTGGGGTCGCCGAGGCCGAGAAACTCGAGCGTCGCCTCGGTGATGATCGCGAAGATGACGCTGCCGATGAAATTGATGCCGACGATCGATATCACGTTGGGAAAGATCTCGAATGTCATGATCCGCCATTGCGGCTCGCCCATCATCTCGGCGGATTTGACGAAATCCTTGTGTTTGACGGAGAGCGTTTCGGCGCGGGTGACGCGGGCGCCCCAGGCCCAGGACGTGGCCCCCAGGATCAGCGCAATGACCACGGGGCTTGCCTGGCCGATGAAGGCGGCGAGTACGAGCAGCAGCGGCAGATTGGGAACGACTAGAACCATATTGGTGAAAAAGCTGATGATCTCGTCGGTCTTGCCGCCGCGATAGCCGGAGATGATGCCGAGCGCGGTGCCGACGAGGGTGATCAGCAGCCCGGCGCCGAAGCCGACGGCGAGCGATGTGCGGGCGCCGTAGATCAGCCGGGCAAAGACATCTTGGCCGATGCGGGTGGTGCCGAGAATATGGTCGAGCGACGGCGGCCGGTGCGGCCGCCCGGTGCGGGCGGCGGGATCGTATTGCGTCAGCAGCGGTGCTGCGATCGCGACGATGACGATGACGGCGATGATGACGAGGCCGGTGAGCGCCTTGCGGTTTCGCAGCAGGCTCCTCATCTCACGCTCCCTTCAGCCGCGGGTCGAGCAGGATATAACTGACGTCGACGATGAAATTGGCGATCAGCATGGTCGCGGTCATGATGAGGAGCTGGCCCTGGATGACGGGGTAATCGCGGGCGAGGATCGCCTGGTAGAGAATATTGCCAAGGCCGGGATAGTTATAGACGACCTCGGTCACCAGCGAGCCACCGAGAATGGTGCCGATGGCGATGGCAAGGCTGGAGACGGTCGGCAGCAGGGCGTTGCGCGCCGCATACCAGAGCATCACATGCCGGTCGGAAAGGCCCTTGGCGCGGGCCATGACGATATAGTCCTCGCCGATCAGGTTGATCATGTTGTTGCGCATGGTCACGGTGAAGCCGCCGATCAGCACGGTGCAGAGCGTGACCATCGGCAGGATGCCGTGATAGGCGACGCTGCCGAGATATTGCAGGCTGAAGGCCGGATCGAGCGATGGATCGGCGGCATAGCCGTTCGGGAACCAGCCGAGTGTAAAGCCGAAGATGAAGAGCACAATCAGCGAGGTGACGACGGCCGGCACCGATGTCGCGAAAATCGCGCCGACGGAGACGACAACATCGAACCTGCTGCCGCGGCGCCAGGCGGCGGCGATGCCGAGGAGGGTGCCGAGCGCAAAGCTGATGATCGTCGCTGTGCCCATCAGGCTGACGGTCCAGATAAGGGCATGACCGAGCACCGAGGTGACCGGCAGCGGGAAATACTTGATCGAGCGGCCGAGATCGCCGGTGAAGATGCTGCCGAGATAGGTGAGATATTGCTGCCAGAGCGGCCCGTCGACGAAGCCAAAGGTGAGCTTCAGCGCCTGCAGGCTTTCCGGCGGTAATTCGGTGCCGGCGCTCGAGAACATGATCTGCACGGGATCGCCCGGCATCAGGCGCGGCAGGAAGAAATTGATCGTAGCTGCGGCGATGAAGGCTGCCATGTAGAAGACGAGGCGGCGAAGCAGAAAAGCCATGAGAACTCCGTCGTGACGGGAGCGGCGCTTCTGGATGAGCGTGACGTCATCCGAAAACCGCTTACACTTTTCGGCATCATGCTCTGACGCCGCTCCCGGGAGGTGTCTTACTTGACCGGCTCGAGCGCGAGCAGGTTCAGGAGGCGTGCCGGATTGGTCCGTGAGATCGACGGATTGACGAATGGATTTTCCTTGGTCGACCAGCCGGTGAAACGCTTGGTGTTGTACTGATACCAGTTAGGATTGTTGAACACCGGAATCATCGGCATGTTCTCGGCGACGATACGCTGCGCCTTGTTCATCGCGTCCTTCTGCTTGGCAAGATCCGCGGTCTGGGTGAACTCGGTGACGAGCTTTTCGACCTCGGGATTGAACCAGCGCTGCGCGGTGAAGCGGGTCTTGCCCTTGTCCGAAGCGCTGAAGGCGCGCTTATAGGGATAATAGGGCGAGGCCGAGGCCGGCAGGCTGTTGATCGCCGCATCGAAGGTGCCGTTGATAAGGTTGCCGGTCCAGACGGCTTCTTCAGGCGTTTCGATCCTGGCGTCGATGCCGACCGCCTGCATGCCTTCGACGGCGAGATTGACGGTGTCGCTCCAGTCGGTCCAGGCGCTGGGCACGATGATCGAGAAAGAGATCTTGCTGCCGTCGGGATTGTCGCGGAAACCATCGCCGTCCTTGTCCTTATAGCCCGCTTCGTCGAGCAGGGCCTTGGCGGCGTCAGCATCATAGGTGGCGAATTTGCCGAAATCGGCCTTGACGGAGGGGTCCGCCCAGCTCTTGTAAAGTTCGCCCATCAGGCCGGGATCTTCGTTCAGCGTCGGATAGCCGTAGCCGGCGACGTCGATCATCGTCTTGCGGTCGAGCGCCATCGAGACGGCCCGGCGGAATTTCAGGTCGTTGAAGGCCTTCTTGTTGTTCTCGTTTGCCGTTTCCAGGTTGAACAGGAAGGCGACCATGCTGCTCGGCGAATACCAATAGTGGAAATGGGCCGGATCCTTGGAAACATAGACATTGTCGATATCGGGAATGAAGGAGACGCCCCAGTCGAGGGTGCCGTCGGCCGTTGCCGTCAGCATCTGGTTGTTGTCGGCAAGCTGCGGAAAGCGCAGGCAATCGACCTTCAGATGGGCGTTGTCCCAATAGTTCGGGTTGCGGCACTGGTCGTAGGTCTGGCCGGTGAAGCGCGGAACCTCGGTCAGTGGGCCGCTGCCGACCGGGTTCTCGTTGGCGAAAGTGACCGGGTCGGCAACATCCTTCCAGACATGTTCCGGAACGATCGGCAGCTGTGAAATCTGCTCGGCGGCGAGCGAGCTCGGATTGGCGAGCGTGAAGCGCACCGTCTGATCGTCGACGGCTTTGACATCGGTGATGAAGCTCCAGATGCTGACGAAGTCGAGCGCCGGGAATTTCTTCAGATAATCATAGGTGAACTTGACGTCGGCTGCGGTCAGCGGTTTCCCATCAGACCATTTCAGGTTCGGGCGCAGCTTGAAATCGATGCTTTTCAGATCGTCGGAGAGCTTGAAGCTTTCGGCCAGGCGATAGACCGGCTTGTTGCTGTCGAAGCGGTTGAAGATAACGAGCGGCTCATAGATGAAATCGAGCGTCGACTGGCGCGACGAGGTCTGGTTGAACGGGTTGAAGTTGCGCACCCAGGTCGTCGCCGGTTCGATATTCGCCGTCAGGACCGTTTGCGCCATTGCGGAGCCCGAAAGCAGCGTCAGGGCGGCGGCAAGAAGATATTTTTTCATGTCTTATTCCCCTTTTTTATGCGGTGAGAGATGGCGCGCCGGTCAGGAAACCAGCGCGCTTGCAAACATGTCTTCGACTTCAGCATGGGCTGCGCGGACATCGATCTTGAGATTGCCGAGGCGGGCCTTGCCGGCGGCAATCCGCTTGAGAGCTGCGTCCGTCAGCGGCCGGGCCGCCCTGGCGGCGGCTTCGCTTTCCCTGACGTCGCCATGGCTGTGGAGGGCGATGTCGAAGCCGGCGTCGAGCACCTGTTTGACGCGTTCCGGCAGGGTGCCGGAGAGCGATTCCATGAAGATGCAATCGGAAATCAGCACGCCGTCATAGCCCATGTCGTTGCGGATGAGGTCGTGCATGACCGGCGAGATGGAGGCCGGCAATTCCTTGTCGTAGGCCGAGTAGACGACGTGGGCGACCATGGCCCAGGGCGTATCCTTCAGCGCCACGAAGGGCTTGAAATCGGTCGCAGCGAGCGTCTCGCGGCTGGCATCGACCACCGGGCGTTCCTTGTGGGAATCCAGCGTTGCGCGGCCATGGCCGGGAATGTGCTTCATCACCGGCATGTTGCCGGTCTCGAGCAGGCCGTAGACCACCTCGCGGCCGAGGGCGGCGATGACATCAGGATCGGGGCCGAAAGAGCGGGCGCCGATGACAGCGCTCGTCGTCTCGAAGACGAGGTCGAGCACGGGCGAGCATCCGCTGGAAAGGCCAAGTTCCGTCATCATCGCCCCCATGGCCTGGGAGGAAAGGCGCAATGCTTTTTTGGCGAGCGCGAAATCGCGGCGCGCAAGTTCGGCGAACTGGCCGAAGCTGCGGAACAGCGGCCAGGGGCCGGCATCGAGATGCTGCACGCGGCCACCTTCCTGGTCGGTGAAAACAGGCGCATCGTCGCGGCCGACGGCTTCGCGAAAGCGTTCGATCAGCCGCTTCGTCTGCTCCGGCTCGCGCTGATTTCGCCGGCCAACGAAGAGGCCCATCGGATTGGTCTCACGAAACAGGGCGAATTCATCATCCGAAAGGACTGGATTGGGAAGGCCGACGAAAAGGGCGAGCGGGGTCGAGGACAATTCTGTAACTCCGGGATCAGATGGTCAGGTCGGCGTGCGTCTCAGCATGCCTTCGTAAATGCCCTTGTCGGGGGCGGGGATGATGATGGCGCCTGCGGTCTTCGCGTAAAAATCGACGGGGCCGGCATCGCCGATGAAGGCATAGGCATGGCCAAGCGTCTTCATGGTCTGAAGGCAGGCGGAAAACAGGGCGAGCCCGATACCCTTGCCGCGGGCTTGCGGGTCGACGCCGGTCGGGCCGAAGAAGCCGCGCGCTGTCGTGTCGTAGCAGGCAAAGCCGAGCAGCTTGCCGCCGTCGACGGCGATCAGGCAGCCAACCGGCTGGCGGGAGAAGGCGACGGAGACTTCGCTCGCCCAGTTTTCGCTGAACTGCTGGCGAACCCAGTCGACGACGAGATGCAGTTCCGAGGGGAGGGCCGGTCGGATGGAGACACCGACAAGATCGGCTTTCCGATTCAGATCGGCAAGCTTTGTGGAGTATAGACTCACAAGCAGGTCTGGCACCGGTCATTCCTCCTCATATTCCGTTATTGCGGAATATATCCCCTTTTAATGTCATAGACTTGGCTATCTGGCTGAGCTTGTCAACTGCGTTTTTCAAATGGCGCGATGCTGCTCGCCATGATGCTCTCGATCAAAAGCAAGCTGGCTGCCGAACGCAAAAACGGCCCGGGGAGCCCGAGCCGTTTCGATTGAAAGGGGTGCGTCGATGATGGATGCTTATCCCGTCACTTTCCAAAGCGCATGAAAATGCTGCACCGGCCCGTGGCCGGAGCCGACGGTGAGGCTTCCGGCGGCGGCGACCGCGCCGGCGAGGTAATCCTTGGCGATGGCGACCGCCTCCGGCACCGAGGCGCCCTTGGCAAGCTCGGCCGCCAACGCGCTCGACAGCGTGCAGCCAGTGCCGTGGGTGTTCTTGGTCGGCACCCGCCGGGCTTCGAACCAGTGCAGGCCGTCGGCTGTGGCAAGCACGTCGGGGCTGTCGTCGCAGTCGAGATGGCCGCCCTTGACCAGCACGGCGGCCGGACCGAGCGCCCGCAGGCCTTCGGCCTGCGCCGCCATCTCGGCCCGGTTCGTCGCGACCGGCTGGTGCAGCAGGGCGGCGGCTTCAGGCAGGTTCGGGGTCAGCAGTGTGGCGAGCGGCAGCAACCGGCGGTTCAGCACGTCGACGGCTTCGGGCGCAAGCAGGGCGGCCCCGCCCTTGGCGATCATCACGGGATCGATGACGATGGGAATGCCGCGGCGGTCGGCCGGTGCTGCGGCCACAGCTGCGTCGAGTGCGGCGGCGACGGCCTCGGCGATGCCGGCATTGGCGATCATGCCGATCTTGACGGCATCGACGCGCACATCGGCAAAGACGGCATTGATCTGATCGGCGACGAATGGAGGCGGCACCAGATGCACGCCGCTGACGCCTTGCGTGTTCTGCGCCGTCAGCGCCGTCAGCACCGCCATGCCGTAGACGCCCCGGGCGGAAAAGGCCTTGAGGTCGGCCTGGATGCCGGCGCCGCCGGAGGGATCGGAGCCGGCGATGGAGAGGACGTTGCGGATCATGCGCGGGCCTTTCGAATTTCTGCGGCGATGCGGTGTGTGGCGGCTTCCGGATCCGGCGCGCCGCAAATGGCGGAGACGACGGCAAGCCCGCTTGCGCCTGCGGCAAAGACTTCGGCCACATGCTCCGCCTTGAGCCCGCCGATGGCAACCGAGGGCACCGGCGAGACCGCCACCAGTTTGGCAAGACCGTCAAAACCGATCGGCTGCTTGTGGTCGGCCTTGGTCGGCGTCGCAAACACCGGCCCGACGCCGGTATAGTCGACGAGATCGGGATCGACGGCAGCAGCAAGCGCCGCGGTTTCGACCGACAGGCCGAGGATCATGTCGGGACCGATCATCGCCCGCGCTGTCGCCGCATCCATATCCTCCTGGCCGATATGCAACCCGTCGGCGCCGATGGCGATCGCCGCCTCGACATCGTCGTTGACGACGAGGCGGGCGCCGGTGCCATCAAGCGCCTGTTTCAAGGCGCGTCCGGTCTCGATCATTGCGGCCGTGCCGGCATGTTTGTCGCGCAGCTGCACCATCGTCGCGCCGCCGGCAACGGCACGGCGCGCGGTCTCGACCATGCCGATCCCGGCGCAGAGATCGGGATCGAGAACGAGATAGAGCGAAAGGTCGAAACTCTTCATGCCGCCGATATCCTTGCCCTGGCATCGAGCGTTTCGGCATCGAGCGCGTTCAGCGCGTCGAGAAAGCGCCAGGCAAAGGAGCCGGGGCCGGCCGCACCGAGCGCTGCCTCCTCGCCGGCGATGGCGAAGGTTGAAAGGGCGGCGACCGTCGCGCCGAACAGATCCTCGGGCACGGTGGCGGCAAAGGCGCCGACGAGGCAGGTGAGCGAGCAGCCAAGCGCGGTGACCTGCGGCATCAAGGCCGATCCGCCTGTGATGCGCACCGCCCGCTCGCCGTCGGTGACGAAATCGACAGCGCCGGTGACAGCGACGACCGCCTGCTGGCGCTCGGCCAGCCATCGCGCCGAACCTTCGGCCTGTTCGACCGGATCGCGGCTGTCGACGCCCTGGCCGCGGCTCTCGCCGCCGGCAAGCGCGATGATCTCGGAAGCGTTGCCGCGGATGATCGTCGGCTTGAGCGCCAGCAGAGCAGCGACCGCATCGCGGCGGAAGGCCGTGGCATAATGGGCGACCGGATCGAGCACCCAGGGTTTGCCGGCCGAGGTCGCCGCCTTCGCCGCCGCCTGCATGCCGTCGATCCATTGCGTCGACAGCGTGCCGATATTGACGGTCAGCGCGCTCGCGAGGCCGGCGAACTCACCGGCTTCCTCAGCCGCATGCACCATGGCCGGCGAGGCGCCGGCGGCCAGGAGAACATTGGCGGCGACGTTCATCGCGACATAATTGGTGATGCACTGAACGAGCGGCGGCTTTTCGCGCATCGCCTTCAGCATGGCTCCTGGTGTGCTCCTGGTCTGCATGTGGCCCCTTTCAGGCGGGGGCGGGCACGGGGTCATTCGTGCGGCGGACCGCGACCCCGAGCGACTCCCTCCGCCGGCATTATCCGGTTCAGGTTCGAAGGGTGCTTCTCAGCCCGCCTGTCGACGAACGCCCCTGTCTCTCATCGCGCTCTTTTTCGCAGAGAACGGGGCGGATGTCATCTCGAAAATGACAGTGCTGCGACGGCGCGGCGCGTGAAGTCCGCTGCGGACACGCTATCATCCTCGACGGCCAGGCCCGGGCTTTACGGGGGCCGAGAGCTTGCCGCCGATTCGGGTCTTGATCAGGTTTTCCCGAATACGGCCCGCGGATTCCGTCCCAGGCTGCATTGGCCGCCGCCTTTTCACCATTCGGTTGTCCTTTCCCTTCCGAGAAGAACAGTCGCAGCAACCCGCGGGTGTGACGAATTTCTGAAATACATCTCAGTATTCGTGGGCGGCATCGGGGATAAAGCCGGCGCCTTGGAATGTGTTTCTTCAAAATGAGTGCGGCTCATCTTTCGCAGATTTTTCTGGATGTCTGACGATGCGGAATTATTCATCCTATCCGATTATACGCCTGATTTTCAATAAAAACGAGCAGGTGACCAGCTTCGCGTAAGTTGCGCATCGTCTCATGTCCCTCGCCAAGCGGTTTTATTCGAATTTCGGAATCTGTTGGCGTTTTCGTTGCGAATGGGGTCTCGGGCAAACTGAGCGTAATCTCCCAGAACGCGAAATAAATACCTAACGCAAACTTTACCGTGCTGACACGTTAAGGTTGACCAAATTGCGGATTGTAGCGATATGACTTCCAACCCAAATAAAATCTTCCTGAAGTTGCATTTTAAATGAAGAAATTTTTGAAAAGCGGCATGAAGAGGGTCCTTTGGACGATCGCCCCCATTCTGATATCGATCGCCTGCGCGAGCCCATCCTTTTCGCAATCTCCTGATGGTCAAGAACCGGAACAGGCGCCGGCGCAACCTGCGCCGGCGATAAAATCGCAAAAATTCGACGACTGGTATTATCGCTGCACGGGTTCGGCAGGCACCGAGGCCTGCGAAGTCGCACAGGTGGCGCAAGTCACCAAGGACGGCAAACCCGTCAATATCCTGACGCTGGCGATATCCGCGCCGCCGGCGCCTGCCGCGCCTTCCGACAAAGGCAAGGGCAAGGCGCGGCTGATGCTGACCGCCCTTCTGCCGCTCAATGTTTTCCTGCCCTCGGGCCTGTCTATCAAGGCCGACGGCAAGCCCGTCGCCAAGCTCGATTACCGCAATTGCAACCAGACCGGATGCTGGGCGCAGCTGGCGCTGGATACCAAGATGACTGCGGCGCTGAAGAAGGGCGCGGCGGCCGAGGGGCTGGTGCGGCTGATGAACGGCCAGGACGTCAATATCCGCTTCTCGCTGAAGGGGCTGAAGCCGGCCCTCGACGAGCTTCAGTCCGTCGCCGCGAAGTAACCGAATTTCACCGATGACCATAGAAATTCGATACTTTCTGATTGCCGGCGCCGCCCTCGCAGTGGTGATCGCCCCCGCTTACGCGCAAACGCCTGCCGATGACTTCAGCCGCCGCCAGGAAGAGCAGTCGCAGACGCAGCGGCTGGATGCCCTGCGGCGCGCCACACCAGGCGGCGGCACGGATGCGGAAAACGGCGCTTTGCCCGCCGCACCGGGCAACGGCGCCTGTTTCGACATCGCGCGGGTCGAGATCGATGGGGCGAGCCTGCTGTCGGCCCAGGAGATCGGCAAGGTGACGGCGCCTTACGGCAACCGCTGCGTCGGCCTCGCCGAGATCAATGCGGTCCTGAGGGATGTCACGCATCTCTATATCGATCATGGCTATGTGACCTCGCGCGCCTATGTGCCGCAGCAGGATATCCGCACGACCAGGATCCTCCGTCTGCTGGTCGTCGAAGGCACGCTCTCCGACATCTATCTCAATGGCCGGAAAGTGGCCGGCAATGCTTCGCTGGCGACCGCCTTTCCCGGCCTGATCGGCCGCGTCGTCAATATCCGCGATATCGAGCAGGGGCTCGACCAGATGAACCGGCTGCAGGCCAACGACGCCAAATCGGCGATGCTACCCGGCCCGAAGGACGGAACCTCGATCCTCAACATCGAAAACCGTCCGGGCCGGCCCTGGCACGTCTCCTTCGGCAACAACAATATGGGGCAGGAGAGCACCGGCTTTTCCCGCAGCTCGGCATCGCTCGGCTACGATGACCTGCTCGGCATCAATGACCAGTGGAATTTCTCCTACGAGCACAGCGGCCCGAGCTATCCGTGGGAGAATGACGGAAATGGCTACGGCAACAGCTATTCCGGCAGCGTCAGCGTGCCCTACGGCTACTCCACCCTGTCGCTGAACGGCTCCTGGTACCAATATGAAAGTGCGGTCGAGGGAAACTTCAGCACGCTCGAAACCTCCGGCAATTCGGGGCAGGCCGGTCTCGGCATCGATCGCGTTATCTCTCGCGACAAGGATTCGATCACAACCGTCCGCAGCGGCCTGACCTACAAGCAGACCAACAACTTCCTGCTCGGCAATCTGATCGAGGTCGGCAGCCGCCGCTATACGGTCGGTGATATCGGCATTTCCCATTCCCGCCGCATGTTCGGCGGCATCTGGATGTTCGACGCCAGCCTCGACAAGGGGCTCCGTCTCTTCGATGCGGTGGACCCCGGCGATCCCGGCGCCGGCAACGCCGATCCGCGATTTTCGAAATTCAACGCCACCGTCAGCGTGACACAGCCGTTCCAGGCGGCCGGCCGGCAGTTCGAATTCACCTCGCTGCTCAGCGGTCAATATTCCCCGGACAATCTGCTCGGTGCCGAACAGATCTCTCTCGGCGGCTACGGCAATGTCCGCGGCACGCGCGAAGGCGTGCTCTTCGGCAACAACGGCATGTTCAGCCACAACGAGATCGTCTGGAGAACGAAGTCCAACGAAAGCGGCGGCGCGGCCGCCAAGGCATTCGGCGAACTGCGCCCCTATCTCGGCTTCGACTACGGCCATGTCTATGCGCAGAAACGCTTCGACATATCAGGCGGCAACCTCGCCGGCTGGACGGCCGGCATCCGCACCGTCGGCGGCAATATCAGCGCCGACCTCGGCTATTCCGACATTGTTGCAAGCAGCCTCGACGATGTCGACGGCGGGCTCTTTTATTTCAGCGCATCCGCTCATTGGTAACGAAAGCAGGACAATGACCACCCGCAGTATTTCGACGAACAAGCCCGCCAAAACCCTTTCAAGATCGACGGCGCTGATCCTTGCTCTTTCCATGTCGCTTGCCGGCTGCGCCGGGCGGGAGGCCCGTCCGGTCGCTTCGACCAACCCGTCCGACAGCGCCTTCGATTGCGCCGGCATCGCGCGTGAATTCGAGGCCAACGAGCGGCAGATCTCCTCGACGGTGAAGGAGCGCACCGATGCGCAGGGGAAGAACATCGTGCTTGGAGCGACCGGTGTGCTGCTGTTTCTGCCCGCGCTGTTTTTCATGGACCCGAAATCGCCTGAGAAGGTCGAGATCGATGCCTTGCGCAACAGGAACAATGTCCTGGCCAGCATCGCCAAATCGAAAGGCTGCCCGGCGCCGAAGTCTCAGCTGACCGAACTCTACAAGCATCTCGACAGCAAACCAAAGCCGGCCTCGTCGTCCAACAGCCGGAACTGAGCCCGCAGACGAACTGAACTCGTGAATGAACCCTGGAGTTGCTTATGCGTATCGTGCGTTTTCTAACCCTTCTCCTTTTGGCGGCGACCCTGGCGTCCTGCGTCACCACCAGGACAGATCCTCGGCTGATTGCCGCCCTGCAGCGGACGTCCGTGCGCGAGATCCGGATCGAGCTGGCTCCCGACGTCAAGACATTCGGTTTTGGCGACAAGCCCGACCAGCAGGTCTCCGACGCGGTTCGCACCCTCCAAGCCACGATGTCGAAGGAACTGATCGGCGTGCCGGGTGGCCCTAACAGGGGCAGGCTGGTCGTGACGCTGCATGTGTTCGACGTCACCACAAAGCAGGCCCGCATAATCGGTGGTCACGACAGCATGATCGACGGAACCGTTCGGCTGGAGGATGCCAAGACCGGGCAACTGATCGCCCAAGCGCAAAACATCCATGGCGAAGACCTCTCCATGCGCGGAAGCGGTTACGGCGTGATCATCGCAGTCGCGGTCAATGCTGCGACCACGTCCGGCGCGCCTGATGTCATGGCACAGCGCCTCTCCAAGTCCTTCACCCGCAATGTGAAGACCTGGCTCACCCAGAAATAACGAGACGAGGCGAGGCGCTGCCGGGGAAGGCAGCGCCGGCCGTGATTGATGTCGAGACAAAAACCAGTTGTGCGTTTGGAAAGACGAAACGATGCGTGAAAAAACCGGTCTTGGTTCGAATGGCAAGGGTCTTGGCTGCCGGCTCGGCAGGCTTGCCCATCGCTCGCTTGCGATGGTGCTCAGCGCGCTGCTGGTCCTCCAGCCGATGCTGGCCAACGCCCAGTCGGTCTCGGCCAGCACCACGGCGCCGACCGCCAACCAGCCGGGCGTCGGCACGGCGCCGAACGGCGTGCCGCTCATCGACATCGTCACGCCGAACAGCAAGGGCCTGTCGCATAACAAATACGACGATTTCAACGTCGGCACGCCGGGCCTCATCCTCAACAACTTCAAGGGCGAGGTCGGCAACTCCAATCTCGGCGGTGTCACGCCGGGCAACCCCAATCTCAACAGCTCCGGTCCGGCATCGGTCATCCTCAACGAGGTGATCAGCAGCAACCGCTCGGCATTGAACGGTGCGATCGAGGTGTTCGGCGGGAAAGCCGACGTCATCATCGCCAACCCGAACGGCATCACCTGCGACGGCTGCGGCTTCATCAACACGCCGCATGCGACGTTGACGACAGGCGCGCCTGATATCGGCGGCGACGGCAGGCTCAACGGCTTTACCGTCAAGGGCGGCGACGTCACCATCGGACCGAATGGTGGCAATTTCGCCGCCGGGCTTGGCGCGGTCGACCTCTTCGATATCGTCTCGCGCTCCGTGCACGTCAACGGCGCGGTCTACGGCAAAGACCTTCGCGTCACGGCTGGCCGTAATCAATTCGATTATGCTACCGGCGACGCCACGCCGCTTGCGGCGACATCAGGCACACCGGAATATGCGATCGACGGTTCGGCGCTCGGCGCCATGCAGGCCGACCGCATCAAGATCGTCGTCACCGAAAAGGGCGCCGGCGTGCGCATGCGCGGCGACATGGCCGCCAATGCCGGCGAGCTGTCTCTGTCTGCCGACGGCAAGATCTCGCTCGGCAACGTCTCTGGCCAGCAGGGCGTTTCGATCTCCTCGAAGGCGAAGGTGACGGCTTCCAAGGTCACGTCGAAGGCAAAGGTCGCCGTTCAAGCGGATCAGGGCATCACCCTCGATACGGTCGCCGCCGATGACGATATCCTGCTGTCGAGCGGCAGCGGGTTGTTGAGTGTCGGCGGCGAGGTCAACAGCGCCGCCAGCGTGCTGATGTCGTCTTCGGGCGGCATTGCTGCCGGCAGCGTCATGGCTGGGCAGATCCTTACCCTGTCCGCCACCTCGGGCGACATCCAGATTGCCGGTGCGGCAAAGAGCGGCGATGCACTGTCGATCACCGCGACATCAGGCTCGATCGCCGCGGCCTCGCTTGTCAGCGGCAACAATCTCACGCTTTCCGCCGGCGCCGACATCGCCGTATCGGGCGATGTCCTGGCTGAGGGCGACGTCACGGCTTCGGGTCGTTCGATCGCAGCCGCGACGATCGCCTCCGGCGTCGATCTCGCCGCCACCGCCCAATCCGCCAATGCCGCACTGGTGCTACAGCCGGCGGGCGACATAAGCCTTGCCGCCACGAATGGTTCGATCACCGTTTCCAACGCGCTGCTGAGCAGCGGCGATCTTTCGGCCAATGCCAGCCAGAATCTCGCCTATACCAAGCTGCAGAGCCTCGGCAGTGCCGATCTCTTCGCTGCCGGCCAGATCAGCTACGGCAATCCCACCAGCGCCAAGGGAAACCTGACGCTCACCACCACCACTATCGATCTCTCCAATGGCGGCGCAGGCAACATCGCTGCGGGCGGCACGCTGACGCTCAACGCCGATAGCGCCAATCTCAGCAATAACAGCATCACTCTCGGGGGGCTCACTCTCAATCTATCAGATGCTGCCGATCTCAGCGGCACCAGGATCAATGCCGTTACCAATGCCGGCGGTTCGGGCGACATCGACATCAACGCTTCCAGCCTCTCGACAACGGTCGGCACGGCGCTGCTCGCCGCCAACAACCTGACTCTGACGCTGCCGTCGCTGACCAATGCCGGGCAATTGGCTGCCGGCCACGATTTAACATTCAACATTTCCGACGATTTCACCAACAGCGCCACGGGCCTTGCCTATGCCGGTCACGACGCGGGCCTGTTCATCGGCGGGGTGCTCACGAACAATCAAGGCGCCATCCTCGCCGGCAATGATCTTGAGATTGCCGGGACGACATCGGGAGTAAGAAACACTGAAGTCACCAATATTTCCGGTCTGATCCAGGCTGGAAACGACATGTCCATCCTTACCAGCAATCTGACAAACGAGCGGGCTACTGCGCCGCAATGGACGACCGGGGTGCTGGTTTCGTCAGGCGTCGTCAGCGGCTTTACGCTCAATCCCGTCGCCGCCGGACTGCCTTTCGGCTACCTCGAGACCGCAGATCAGAACATGTACCAGCTCTATGCCGGCGTGGATCCGGGGCTGTGGCAGGATTATCAGCCTCTGCTCTGGTCGAAGGCGACGCTTGCCGACGGCACGACCTATCGTGCATGGACATGGATCTCGGCCGATGGACCCGAAAAGGTCGAGCCGATCATCGAATGGATCAGGGCCCGCGTGCCAAGGGACGCGAACGGTAATCCCGTTGTCGATCCCAACAATCCGTCGCGCTATTTCATCGTCGACGAGGTCAATTTCAGCGGCTCGGATGAAAGCACCACCTATAGCTGGGATTGGTCGTCCCACCTCAGCCAGTCGGTTTACGAAGACCGGTTGGTCGGCACGCTCAGCCCGGAAGCGACGATCCGCGCGAGCCGCAACCTTACTGTCGACGCCACGAATCTCACCAATGCCTACAGCTCGATCGAGGCCGGCGGCGACGCGACGCTGAAGGGCTCGACGCTGACCAATACCGGCGTCAGCCTTTTCCGCACGACGACGACGACCTGCCATGCCCAGGGTGCCTGCACCGCCTATAATGCCAACGGCACTGCCAATCCCTCGAAGAACATCGCCAACGGCTCGACCATCGTCAGCTCCGTCGAGGCGATCGGCGGCGTATCGGCCAACATCAAGGCCGGCGGTGCACTCTCCGTCGATTTCGGCAGCGTCAGCAACACATCGGCGGCCGGCTCGATGGCCGGCGGCGCCAGCGTCACGGCGGCAGGCAATCCCGGCGATCCGCTGTCGGCGCTCTCCGGCCTCACCGCCGGCGGTGCGCTGTTCAACGTCAATTCGGGACTCGGCGGTGCCGCCCTTGCGCCTCCCGCCAACCCGAAATCCGGCGGCTTCGGCGGCAAGATAGCCAACCAGACGTTCCTGTTCGAAACCCGCGCAGCCTACCTCGATGTCGGCACCTTCTATGGCTCCGGCTATTTCATGGACAAAATCGGCTATCAGCCGGAGACGACGGTTCCCTTCCTCGGAGATGCCTATTTCGAGAACCAACTGATCGACACGCAGTTGCGGCAGCTCGTCGGCGAAGGGCTCGGCAGAAGCACGTTCATCGCCGGCAACAGCGCCATCGAGCAGATGAAGACGCTGCTCGACAACGGTGCCACCTATGCCAAGGATCATGGCCTGGCCGTCGGCCAAGGCCTCACGCCTGAGCAGGCGGCGGCGCTGGCCGAGTCGATCGTCCTCTACCAATGGCAGACCGTCAACGGCGTCCAGGTGCTGGCTCCGGTCGTTTATGTTGCCGCCGCTGACCGACAGAAGCTTTCCGGCGGCGGCGCGGCCATGGCGGGCGGCTCGGTCAATATGAATGTCGGCAATCTCGACAATTCCGGCCTGATCGCGTCGGCTGGCGGCCTTACCGTCTCCGGCAGCTCCATCCAGGGCAGCGGCACGTTCCTGTCGCGCGGCGATACGGCGCTCAATGCCACCAACGGCATCACGCTCGCCGCCCAGACGATGACGATCGGCGGCCAGAACGTCGTCAATACCAATGCAGGCGTGACGGCAAGCGGCGCTCTGCAGCTTGCCGGCGGCAGCGGCGATCTGGCGCTGACGGGCGTCAAGGTCAATGCCACAGGCAACGCTTCGCTCACCGGTAAAAACGTAACGCTGGATGCGGCCAAGGTCGACAATAGTGGTCAACAAAATGCCACCGGCACTCAGATCGCCAGTGGTGGGGCCTTGACGATCAAGGCCACCGACAATGTCAACGTCATCGGCAGCTCCGCCAAGGCGGGCACGACGCTCGACGTGACTGCCGACAAGGGTTCGGTGGCCGTGGTGTCGACCGATGTCGCCCGCGACAATCAATCCGGCTACACCAAGACCCTCTCCACCGACCAGCAGCAATCGCAGCTATCCGCCGGCACCAATGCGACGATCAAGGCCGGCGACGACATCCTGCTCTCCGGTTCCTCCGTCAAGGCTGGCGGCAATGTCGCGCTCTCCGCAGGCGACGATATCAACATCACGGCCGCGCAGGAGCGCTCCGAGTCCTCCTTCGGTAAGAAGTCCGCCTCGTCGATCACCCATGTCGGCTCAGAGATATCGGCGGGCGGCGACCTCTCGGTGACGGCAGGCAGCGGCAGCGGCGATCACGACCTCAACATCGTCGGCAGCAAGCTCGCCGCCGACGGCAAGGTCGCTCTCAAGGCCGATGGTGACGTAACGATCGCCGAAGCCACCGACACCGCGACCCTCGACACCAAGCTCAGCATCAAGGGCGGTTTCCTCGGCAGCAGCGAGAAGACGACTACGCATCAGGAAACGACGACGGCCGTCGGTTCCGCCATCACAGGCGGTGGCGGCGTCGACATTGAATCCGGCAAGGACACGGTCATCTCGGCCTCGAAGATCGAAGCCGGCAATGAGGCCGGCGCCGCGAACCTGAACATCACCACCAAGGGCGACCTCATCATCGCCTCCGGCAAGGACACCAGCGCCAAGGATGACAAGGGCTCGCGCAGCGGCTTCCTGTCCAAAGGCTCATCCAGCTACAAGAGTTACGACGAAACGACGGTCGCTTCCGAACTCGGGGCATCCGGTAATATCAATCTGGATGCCGGCGGCGCTGCGGTGATCGCTGGCTCACAAGCGTATGCGGATGGTTCGATTTCCGTCAAGGGCGACAGCGTCTCGGTCATCGGTGCGGCCGAGCAGCATGAGCTTGAGATCACGCGCAAGAAGTCCGGCTTCGGGGTCGGCGGCGGTGGAGGCTTCATTTCGATCTACGGCAGCCAGCAGAACAGCGGCAAGCAGGCCTCCGAGCTCAACGTGGCATCGGTGCTTTCTGCCGGAACGGATGTCGCACTCAAGTCGCGCGATACCGACATCAACATCCTCGGCTCGCAGATCTATGCCGACCAGAACATCACCCTCGATGCTGCCCGCGACGTCAACATAACGCCGGGCGCCGAAAGCGCCTCGTCCGAGGAAAAGGAAAAACGCTCCGGCTTTGGCATTTCCTTCGGCTCGAGCAGCGGCGGCTTTTCCGTTGGTATCGGCCTGTCGTCGGTTTCTGACGCGACGAAGCAAGGCTCGCAGACCAACGCGATGGCCACGCTTTCCGCCGGCAACGACCTGACGATCACCGCCGGCCGCGACGCCAACCTGCAGGCCGCCAACGTCTCGGCCGAGGGCGATGTTGGGATCACTGCTGAACGCGACGTCAATCTGTTCTCGGCGCAAGATCAGACAAACTACGAACACCTGCATGAAGAGTTCTTCGCGGGTATCAGCCTGTCGGTCTCAACCTCCCTGGTGAGCGCGGCTGACAGCGTGAGCGTTGCGGCGCAGAAGCTTGCAAATATCTCTGATGGGTATTCCGCAGCTAACGCCGCCTTTGCCTCGCTCAAGGCCTATGATGCGCTCGACAAAATTGCAAAGGGTGGCAACGTCGGGTCGGCGTCGCTCACGGTAGGCTTCACTTATCAGAAGGAAAAGGAGGCGGCGCAAACCTCTGTTCCGGTCCTGACAGACATACGCGGAGGGCGGTCTGTAACGATCGAGGCAGTCTCCGGGGATCTCACGAGTCATGGAGCACAAATCGCTGCAGGTTACGATGCTGACGGCAATGTCGTCATCTCTGATAATGACAACGCGGGTGATATTACGCTGAAGGCCGGCAAGGATATCATCCTCGAAAGCGCACAGGCGACTGATAGCTCGTCGACGAGCAGCGCGTCAGGGGGCGCAAGCTTCGGCGTTTCCGCCGGCATCGGCATCAATGGTGTCAGCGGGGGACTGACGGGTGGCGCCGACGCATCGGTTGGCAAGTCCAACGCCAATGGAACCACTCAGGTCAATACTCACGTCAACGGCACTGGTGACATCATCCTTGAATCAGGAAACGATGCCCGTCTCGCGGGCGCGGTGGTTTCCGGTGACACGGTAACTGCCAATGTTGGCGGCGATCTAACCATCCTCTCCGTTCCCGACACCGGGGCAAGCTCCAACCACTCTGCCTCCGGTGGCTTCAGCTTGGGCGGAGGCCAACTCCTTTCCGGCGTGCAGATCGGCGGCGGCAGCGGCTCCGGCGAAACGAACTGGATCACCGAGCAGTCTGGCCTCGTTTCCACTGGCGCGATGGACGTCACGGTCGCCGGCAATACCCATCTGGGTGCCGGCAAGATCGTCTCCGAATCCGGCGACCTCATCCTCGATACCGGCACGCTGACCTATGACAACTTCGATGGCCGGATGAACTATGAAGGCTTCAGTGTCGACGTCGGCATCGATCTTTCCAGTGGCAAGGACGAGAACGGCAATTCCACCACCAACCACACGCTGGAGGGCTCCTACCAACTTGACGATACTCGCCAGACGGTTCGCGCCACGGTCGGCTCAGGTGACATTGTAATTCGCGATCAGGAACAGCAGGAAGCGCTCGAACATGACGGTACATCCTCGCGTCCTCTTGATGAACTCAACCGCGATCCCGACAAAGCTTACGAGATCACAAAAGATAAGCATGTGGATCTCGATTTTTATATGTCCAGCAACAGCTTGCAGGCCGTCGGGAACGGGATCAAGGAGGCGATCGAGCCAGGTGGCTTCATCGACAAGTACCTCCTGGACAAGGAACTGACTCCGGAAGAAGTTGCAAACATCAAGTCAGGCCTGGATGCGCTGGCGAATGGAGGATCTCTCGGAGGCTGCACCCAGCAACAGGGATTCAATCTGTTCGACCTGATTGTGACCCCGGCATATGCGGGCGATTTTTCCACAGATTGCACTATTCGTCAGCGGGACGGTCAACTCATTCATCTTGGCATCAAGTCTTATCAGGACTGCCAGGATGCCATCTACGCTTATCTGAATACGATGGACGCTGAAAAGCGTTCGGATATTCTCAGAAATGCCGGCTTTGCCTTCGTCGTCGACCACCCCCTCGACGTGGAAACCTGGGTGAAGGGCGACTGGCTCCTTGATGCGATCAAAAAACTCGATGGTGACGACCCGGATGGCGCGAATGCCGAGGCTTATGCCGAGGGCCAGAATGCGGCCGCACTGGTCGGCGAACAGCTAATCGGCGAGCGCTCGAAGATCTGGCAGGACACCTCGATTTCCTGGAGCGTCAGGATCGATCGGTTGGAGGCCACAGGGCTTGACATCAATGCGATCATTGCAACCGCGATGCTGGGTGGCGCTGCAGGAAAAGGACCCGTTTACAAGACCAACAGTGAGGCAAAAATTGCGGCTACTGCACTCGGATTTGTAAAGATTAACGACACAACACATGGCGGGCAGCCCGTGTTTAAAAAAGGGAACCTATATATTACACGAGACTTGGATGGCCATAACGGGGGCGCTTGGAAGATGGCAACGTCTATCAAGAATCTCGGCAGCAAAGCCACCCGACTTGGGACTTACGACACGAATCTAAACCGCATAGGTGATTGAAATGATCTCAAACGGCGTCGACGCTCAAAACTGGACGGAGAGAGGAAAAACTATTCGCGATTTAATAAAAGAGCTGCAGTCTTTCGAGGATCCAGAACTACTCGCGGAAATATCTATTGACGGAGGCAAAACCACCCGCCCCATCAGTTTCGTTGGGAAGGAAAATGGGAAATGTCTAATTGTCTATACGAAATGATCGAGCAGCCTACCCTTCTTGTCGCGACGTCGTGCGACTTCGTCCGGATGAACCCTTTTGGCAAGGTCATCGGCAGTTATTTTGATCCGGTTGCCGGTGAGAGAAACCGACGACAAAAGGAATCATTTCTATGGCTGCAAGAGAGTGCAAATTGTACCGTCGAGGCCACGACCCTGTCAGAAAAAACTGAATTACGCGTCCGGGTTTTGCTGGCTGTACAGCAGTCACTTCTAGGAAGCGTTAGCCCTAATTTACGAGCGGTAACGTGCTCTTGGAGCAGTTCAGATATTCAAGTACGCGCGATATTTGACTTGGCTGTAAGTGAAATCGACAAGGAAAACATGGGCGAGGTTGAGACAGAGATCATGTCTCATTTTCCTGACCAGGAGGTGGCTGTAAGCTGCACAAGGGTGGATGCCCCTGCAATAATTGGTGCCGATCAAAACGAGGTATTTGTCTTTAAGCGGCGCGAAGGTTAGGGGCACCACGCCCGAACAGGCGGCCGCGCTTGCGAGCCGATCGGAACTTAAAGATGAGGCCAAAACCGTTTTGCCGCGTGCGTTGTCTTACATCGCCACCGTGCTCCGTTTCCTCGGGGTCCAGAAACGTCCGTCTCATCAGCGTCGACAGCTTGGCGTTCGGAGAACAGGCCGCGAAAGACTCGATCGGGGCCGTCCGCGCTGGCGATCGGAGCGCATGCGAGCGGCTGGCGCCCCGAACGGCAGGGTCTGGTAGCCGCTCTTCATCTCGATTGCTTAGGACCAATCGTTGATGGTTCAGTTCACATCGTGACTTTTGTAATGGAGCAAAGCTTACCGAAACATGGGCGCAGCGACTTATGTGATGCGCCCACGCAGGAGAGGTCGTCTGTTTAAGGAATCGAAGCTGTGCATGAGAAGAATGAGCGATACCCTTCGGTTGCTACTGATGTCAGTCAATCTCGCGGGATATGGAGCATCAGATCGCTTCCTCGGTTTTTTTGAAAGAGACACCCGATATGAGCCGGGCATGGAAGAATCTGCGGTCGATTTCTTCATGCGATATTTCAGAAACGATCTGGAATATTTTTTGATTGCATCCTCGGTACACGCAAACTCCGACGAAGTTGGGCATTACGGCGATGCTGCGGATGACCAGCGAGACGCCAATTTAATAGAGGGCCTTGTGGGGGCTGGGCTTATCAAAGAATTTGGTTTTAAAGAACGATTTGGGTGTGATCCTAGTTCGCAGGAATATACTGAATCGGTCGAAAGGGAATGGGCGAATATTGCCCTGATGAAAGCGCATGATTTCCCTATCGAAAGTGTGAGATCTTTACTTGTCGCAAAGATGATTGCGTATGGACTGTACGGTCATTGCTTCATGATCTCACGCGATTGGAATCTGGCTTTTTATCCACACGATGATTTTGGTTTTGGCGTGATAGGCTTAACCGACAACGTAAATGTACAACTCGCGCACGATTTTTTGGCGCAGGCGGATCAATTGCCGGGCATGCATTCAATCATCAGGACGCCGCCCAGCAATTGAGCCGAGCTCTGAAAGTAAAAGAAGGCGGTCTCCAATGTGGCAGCACCAATGGTTGGTTCCTCTGCAAGGGCGAGAAGACGACCTGGACGGTGGTGAACAGGACGTTTTCTACGTTTATTGAGAGGTGTATCTCGAGATACTGCTGGCGCCCTCTCCGACCCAACCGAAAAGTATATTCAAATCCTCCGGATAAGCGCTGAGTTTCGCAGTGCCGGGGGCCGCCGATAAGCTTCCATCGGACAAGAAGCAAACTATGGATCGAGAATATGCAAGGACAATCGTGGACTACCTCTATGATGAAGGAGATAGGGATATAATATTCTTCGGGTTCATCATCGGTGTCGTTAGCTTCGACAGAGAGGATGCCCCATACGAAAAATCTGAAGCCGACAGATTTAACCACGCACTCCGGCTGGCAAATTTCCTGATTTCTGATGGAGATTTTAATCCTGGAAAATCCATCCGCCAGGAAAACGGTAACTTTAGAAAAACCTTATACGAAGGTGGATTTGAGGAGTTTCGTCAAGATTTAGAGATTTTATTTGATGGAGGTGGCATCGACAATATCGATCTCGTTGCCGGTCCTTGGTTGGTCAAAAACAACATTGGTAAGTCGGCGTCATCCGTCCCGGACCGCATTTCTCAATTATTTGGGTGACGCAACCATGGATAAGCCTTTGACCTTGCCCCGTTTAATTGAAGTAAGCTCTGGCCCGTTGTGAGGTGTGGATCGGGAAAAACACCTCAAGCTTGGGAAGCAGTCTAGTTGACCATCAAAGAATGCAACCCCGCCTCAGACGAAGGTGTTCAGAGGAACAAACCGGCCGCAACGCGGCTATATGCGATCCTTGCGCGGGGAGCGAGAACGGGTGTTATATTCCGTCGCGGCCCGAGCAAACATGTGCAGCTAATTCGTTGGGACCTGCGCAACGATATTTTTGAACATGGGCAATGGTTCAAGGGACGCATCTACGAACGACGCTGCGATCTTTCCCCGTCCGGCCGACTGCTGGTGTATTTCGCAGCGACAAATCGCGCGCCCTACGGAAGCTGGACAGCAATATCAAAGCCGCCATTCTTTACGGCGTTGGCCCTTTGGCCGAAAGGGGATGCCTGGGGCGGCGGCGGCATTTTCGAGGATGAGGAAACACTGCTTTTGAATCATTCCCCCGAGTGGGAGGCCAGCTTCAAACTCGCCGATGGATTTCGGCTAAAGCCGGGAATGCATGTCAAGCCGTGCGGGAACCGGCCAGGCCGCGGTGAGGACGAACCCATCAATGGCCTCCTGCGCGAGCGCGATGGTTGGCGAGTGGTAGAGATCGGTGAAGAGCAGTACTGCGGTTTGAATGCGCCTGCGATTTTTCGCTTTAGCCAGCCGCACGTTGAGGAAAAGGTCGGTTCTAACGGTCGGCGCCTCCAAATGATACTCCACGCGATCGGTCGCAGGCAAAAGGCGTGGTACGGCCTCGATTATCGTGTGATTGATCGCGACGGAACCCTGCTCATCGATCTGCCTGAGAGCGATTGGGCCGATTGGGACGGCGGCGACCTTGTGTTCGCCCGGGGTGGTTGCATCTACCGATTGTCGAAAAGCCAATTCCGATATTATGCCGACAAGCGCGAAGATGCCTTTCAGCGCCTGTATGATTTCAGCGACGCACGCTTTACCGCTGTAGCTCCCACGCGCGCTGCACTCCAATATTGATGGAGCAGGCGGTTCAAAAAAAGCCGAGATACTCGTTACCGGATGAAAGTTGAGTGGGTGGACAGCCGGTAAACGGTTTGTGTTTCGTGCAATGCCGAATTCCTCATGGATAGGTGAGTTGCTCGGATTATTTCATAGATTTAGCGCTCAAGCCCCGTGAGGTGCGTATGGAAGTTGAGAAACAGCTGATCAAGCTCATAGGTGATTTCACCGGACGCCTGCCCGAGGAATATATCGGCGAATACATATCCCTTGCGAAGCACAATGAGTGCGCAGTCGCATTGGAAAATCTATGCACGCAATTGTACGAGCATGACGTGGTGCCGGCTCCAGGGGAACTGATCACCATTCGGGAGCTAGCCGAGGAAATGAACCTGGAGGAGGATACATGGCACTTCCTCAGGCATTCGAATTCTTGAGCTCAGTGCAAGGGCGACAACAGTGAACAAACTTCCAAACTGGCTTGTCCTCAATATCTGGCGAAATCTACTGGGAGAGATTTACCCAGCGATTAGGGCCATCGCCGTCGAATTCGATGAAAAGGCTCTTCTCATAAGATATTACCTTGAGCGTGAGCCGACCGAGTTTGATATCGAAAGCGCGGAAGTATTATCCACAAACGTTTTCGCCTCTGCCGGACCGGAACTGATCGAACGTATCGATACGGAATGTTCCTACGCAACGCGGCTTTTCAAAGATTTGGACGCATTGTCTGGGTTTGTATATTGCCGTCGAGAATACGACATGCCCGAGTGAGGATGGCTGTGTCTCCTGTTCCAGGTGGTGCAGTCGGCATGAGGCGCTTGAATGCGTCACAGCGTTCCTCAACTCAAATCATGCAGATCCGTCGTAATCGCCGGCCCGATCGAAAATTCCGAAAACCGCACCGTCAATCCACTCCGCTCCGGCGTACAGGCGGTGGGCCCGACCTGGTATCTGTCGGCGATTGGGAAGGGCGCTAGCCGCAAGAGCGGCCAGAAGCTCCCGTCGTGCGAAGCCTGGATGCGCAGGGCGCCGGCCGCCAGGGTGACGCGGATGTGGAAGTCCTCGAGTTCCTTGAAGGGTTGCGACACCGACCAGTCGGACCTGCCGTCGGTGACGACGGTGCTGAGGAAGGCTTCGCCGTCGGTGAATTCGACGCCGGTCTTGACCCAGCGGTTCTCGTCGAGGCGCACCATCAGGCCGGCCTGGTCGTAGAGGGTGCGGAATTCGCCTTGTATGCGGATCTGGGCGGTGAAGCTCTCGGCCGTAGGGAAGGCGAGGAAGTGGCCGCTGTCGCGGGTGAAGCCGTAATAGGTCTCCCGCCAGAAATCGGTCTTCTCGCCTGTTGTCAGCGTCAGGCCGGTTGCGTCGGCCTGCCAGCTTTCCGGTTCGTTCAGCCATTTTCCGTCGTTGAAATCGATGCTCATTCCATCCTCGCTTTATTGAAGCCGTGGCGCTGCCGATTCTTCACGCCCGCATCATGCGCGAGCTTCGCGCAGGCGGCCAGCCGCACATGCGGTTCGGCGCTGTTTGCCGCTGCGACGCTCGTCTCACGACATAATCCACGGCTTCCGCTTGACACGATCATTTCATCTCTTATTCTGTTACAAAAACATGAATTACATAATTGTGGAACTTAACTGGGAGCTCTCATATGAAACCGCTTGTCGCATTCCTGCTCGGCACTGCGCTCGTCGCCCTGCCTTCGACCCTGCTTGCTGAGGAGAAGGGCGGCGTCATCAATGTCGCGACGATCGGCGAGCCGCCGACGCTCGATCCGATGTCGTCGACGGCCGATCTCGTCGGCATCGTTACGCAGCATATTTTCGAAACGCTCTATACGTTCGACAAGAGCTGGAACGTCACGCCGCTGCTGGCGGAAAGTCTGCCCGAGATCAGCGCCGACGGCAAAACCTATACGATCAAGCTCAGGACCGGCATCAAGTTCCACGACAATAGCGACATGACCTCGGACGATGTCGTCGCCTCGCTGAACCGCTGGATGAAGATTGCTTCGCGCGGCAAACAGGTGGCCGGCTTCATCGACAAGATCACCGCGACCGATCCTGCGACCGTGACGATTACGCTGAAGCAGCCCTATGCGCCACTGACCTCGCTGCTCGCCTTCAACAACTCGGCGGCGATCATCATCCCTGCCGAAAAGCAGGATGAGCCGATGAAGGAGTTCATCGGCACCGGCCCCTATATGCTGAAGGAGCGCAAGGCCGACCAGTATATCCAGCTCGTCCGCTTCGACGGCTACAAGTCCCGCGAAGGCGAGGGCGATGGTTATGGCGGCGCCCGCCATCAATATCTCGATGAAATCCGCTTCGTGCCGGTGCCGGATCCGAATACCCGCGTCGAGGCCGCCGTTTCCGGCCAATATGATTATGTCGATTCGATCCCGGTCGAATCCTACGACAAGCTGAAGGCCTCGACGGCCTCGCAGCCGGTCATGCTGAAGCCCTTCGGCTACCCGGTCTTCGTCTTCAACACGAAGGAGGGTGTTGCCGGGAATGTCGAGGTTCGCAAGGCGATCCGCCAGGCGCTCAGCATGGAAGACATGCTGGCCGCGGCTTTCGGCAGCAAGGACTTTTATGCGCTCGACGGCGCCATCTATCCGAAGACCTTTTCCTGGTCGACGGATGCCGGCGTCGAAGGCGCCTATAACGTCGCCGATCCGGAAGGGGCTGCCGCTGCCGCCAAGAAGGCCGGCTACAATGGCGAGCCGATCCGCATCCTGACCAGCCGCCAGTACGAATTTCACTACAAGATGGCGCAGGTCGCCGCCGAATATCTGAAGCTTGCCGGCTTCACCGTCGATATGCAGGTGGTGGACTGGGCGACGCTGACGCAGCGCCGCACCGATCCGAAGCTCTGGGATATCTACATCACCCACAGCCCCTTCCTGCCGGAGCCGGCGCTGATCGGCTCGCTCTCGACCAGTTCGCCCGGCTGGTGGGATACGCCGGCCCGCAAGGCCGCCGTCGATGCCTTCACCTCCGAGGTCGACCCGACGAAACGCGTGGCGCTCTGGGCCGATGTCCAGAAGGCTATCTATACAGACGCGCCCTTCATGAAGATCGGCGATTTCAACGCCGTCGCGGCAAAGTCGGTCAAGCTTGAAGGTGTCGATCCGGCCCCGTGGCCGTATTTCTGGAACGCTTCGATCAAGAAGTAAGCATCGCCGCCGGTGCCGGCCCTGCGGGGCTCGGCGCCGGTTTTTTCTGCTGCATCTGCAAGGGCTTGAAGGCCATCATTCATGATCCGCTACATCCTCCAGCGCTTCTTTGGCATGATCGTCGTGATGTTTCTCGTCGTCACGATCGTCTTCGTCATCGTGCGCGTGACGCCGGGCGACCCGGCCGCCGTCATGCTCGGGCCGGATGCGACGCCGCAGGATGTTGCCGATCTCCGCGCCCGGCTCGGCCTCGATCAATCCCTCAGTCTGCAATATCTCTATTATATCGGCCAGCTGCTGAAGGGTGATCTCGGCCAGTCGATCTTCCTCAACATGCCCGTCACCTCCGCTCTGCTCGACCGCGCCGAGCCGACCTTCTTCCTGACGCTGTTTTCGCTCGCCATCGCCAGCATCATCGCCTTGCCGATCGGCATCTACGCCGCCTATCGGCGCGGCTCCTTCGTCGACCAGGCGGCAACGACGCTGGCGATGTTTGCCGCCAGCATCCCGAGCTTCTGGCTCGGCCTCATCCTGATGCAGTTCTTCGCCGTCCGGCTCAACCTCTTCCCGGTCTCGGGCTATGGCGGCCCCGGCTCGACCTTCGCGGACCGAATGTATCACCTGACACTGCCGGCCTTTGCGCTCGGCATCGTCTCCTCGGCGCTGATCCTGCGCTTCACTCGCGCCTCGATGCTCGATGTGCTAGGCGACGACTATATCCGCACGGCGCGCGCCAAGGGGCTGGTCGAGCGCAAGGTCATCCTCAAGCACGCGCTGAAGAATGCGCTGATCCCGATCCTGACGGTGCTCGGCCTGACGGCGGCGGTGCTGATCTCAGGCGCCGTCGTCACCGAAACCGTTTTCGGCCTGCCGGGTGTCGGCAATCTCGTCGTCTCGGCGGTGCTGCGGCGCGATTACCCCGTCATCCAGGGGGCGCTGCTCGTCATCGCCGCCCTCTATGTGCTGATCAATTTTGCGATCGACATGCTCTATCTGTTGGTCGATCCGAGGGTGCGCTACTGATGGCCGATATCGCAATCAAATCAGCCGAGAGCGAAGGCAGCAAATTCGTCCGCCGTCTGCTCAAGCGCAAGACGGTGGCCTTCGGCCTGTTGATCCTGGCGATCTTCGTGCTGCTGGCGGTCTTCGCGCCTGTCGTCTCGCCCTATTCGCCCTCCAAGCTTTCCATCGTCAACCGGCTGAAGCCGCCGAGCGGCACCTTCTTCTTCGGCACGGACGAGTTCGGCCGCGACGTCTTCTCGCGGACGATCTTTGCCGGCCGCCTGTCGCTGCTCGTCGGCGTTGCGGTCGTCAGCCTGTCGGCGGTGATCGGCGTGACGCTCGGCCTGCTTGCCGGCTTTTTCCAGAAGCTCGATACGCCGATCGCCCGGCTGATCGATGCGATGATGGCATTCCCGGATATTCTGCTGGCGATCGCCCTCGTCGCCGCGCTCGGCCCGTCCTTGACCACTGTGATCATCGCCCTGTCGATCGTCTATGCGCCGCGTCTGGCCCGCATCGTCCGCGCCTCGACCCTCGTCATCCGCGAGCTGCCTTATGTCGAGGCGGCGAGGGCGCTCGGCATTTCCACTTTCCACATCATGACCCGGCACGTGCTGCGCAACCTGCTGTCGCCGATCCTGGTGCAGGCGACGTTCCTCTTCGCCAGCGCGATGCTTGCCGAAGCCGGTCTGTCTTTCCTCGGCCTCGGTGTCAGCCCGGAAATTCCGACCTGGGGAACGATGATTGCAGCCGGCCGCCAATATATCGGCCAGGCCGACTGGATGACGCTGTTTCCCGGTGTCGCCATCATCCTCTCGGTGCTGTCGCTGCAGATGGTCGGCGACGGCCTCAGGGACATGCTCGATCCAAGACTTCGCAAGGACCTTTAATCCGCTGGCCAGACGTCGGCCAATCGAAATTCGCCTAATCCAATTCGCATGACAGGAGTTTGCGTGAATCAGTTTCCCAACGCCGCCGGCAAGGTTGAGAATTCGCCTTACCAACGGTTAGCCGCCCTCGGCATCAAGCTGCCGCCGCCGCCGCCGCCGATCGCCAATTTCGTGACGCATGTGGTGGAGGGCAATATGCTCTACCTCTCCGGCCAGGGGCCGCGCGAGGCAGACGGCTTCCTGCACGCCGGCAAAGTCGGCGCTAATGTCGGTGTCGATGAGGCTTACCGGCATGCACGGCTGACCGGCATCAATCTGCTCGCCGTCATGCATGATGCGCTCGGCGATCTCTCCCGCGTCAAGCGGGTGGTCAAGCTTCTCGGCATGGTCAATGCCGTGCCTGAGTTCGAGGATCATCCGAGTGTCATCAACGGCTGCTCGGATCTGCTGATTGCCGTCTTCGGCGCGGCCGGCGAACATGCCCGCTCGGCCGTCGGCTTCGGCTCGCTGCCCGGCAACATCACCGTTGAAATCGAGGCGATCGTCGCCTTGAATGGCTGACGAGAGCTTTCATATTCGGAGCAGCGTCCACCATGGCCCGTTGCTCGACTGAGACTTCTGGAGACCTTCATGCCCAATGACATCAGACCTTCGCTCGGCCTTCGCCCCGTCATCAACGTATCCGGCACGATGACCAGCCTCGGCGCGTCGATCGTCGTGCCGGAGGCGATCGAAGCGATGGCATCGATCCTGCCGCATTTCGTCGAGATAAACGACCTGCAGCGCAAGGCAAGCGCCGTCATCGCCCGCCTGACCGGCGGCGAGGCCGGCTTCGTCACCGCCTCCTGCTCGGCCGGAATTTCGCTGGCCGTCGCCGGCGCGATCACCGGCAATAACCTGCTGGCGATCGAGAAGCTGCCGGATGCCGTGTCCGAAAAGAACGAGGTGCTGGTGCAGATGGGCCATGTGGTGAGCTACGGCGCGCCGGTCGACCAGGCGATCCGGCTTGCCGGCGGCAAGGTCGTGCTTGTGGGACAGGCGACCTCGACGCATCGCTTCCACATGGAAAAGGCGATCACCGACAAGACTGCCGCGGCCGTCTATGTCGTCTCCCACCATGTCGTCGATTACGGCCTGCTGAACCTCAAGGAATTCGTCGAGATCGCCCATGCCAGGGGCGTGCCGGTGATTGTCGATGCGGCCTCAGAATATGACCTGAAGATCTTCCTGGAGCAGGGGGCCGATATCGCCCTTTACTCCGGCCACAAGTTCCTCGGCGGCCCGACCTCGGGCATCGTTGCCGGCCGGAAGGAGCTGGTGCGTCATGCCTTTCTGCAGAACATGGGCATCGGCCGCGGCATGAAGGTCGGCAAGGAGAGCATCTTCGGCGTCATGGCGGCCCTCGAAGCCTGGGAAAAGCGCGATCATGCCGGCATCCGCGAGCGCGAGACCGGCTCGCTCACCCTGTGGAAGCGCACACTCGACGGCCGTCCCGGCGTCACCGCGCTGATCGAGCCCGATCCGACCAACAATCCGCTCGACCGGCTGCGTCTTATCGTCGATTCCGAGCAGGCCCATATCACCGCCTGGGATCTGGCCGATGCGCTGGCGAGGGGCAACCCGCCGATCATCGTACGCGACCATGAGGTGGAGCACCGCTATTTCTATCTCGACCCGTGCAACCTGCATCCGGGCCAGGATGTCATCGTTGCAAACCGCCTGGCTGAGGAACTCGACAAGGCGCGCGCCTCCAACGAGATCATCGCAACCCCGATCGAAAACCGCAGCCGGCACCGCTTCGACGGCGTGCTGCGCTGGCCGGATTGAGCCGCAAAGGAACCGACTGACATGGGCAGCGTCCAAGCACAATCGATCGCTTCAGCCAGCACCGTTCTTTCCGTCGAGGGGCTGACGACGTCCTTTCTGGTCGAGGGCGCCTGGAAACCGGTGGTGCGCGATGTCTCCTTCACCGTCGCACCCGGTGAAACCGTGGCGATCGTCGGTGAATCCGGCTCGGGCAAGAGCGTCACCTCGCTCTCGATCATGCGGCTGCTGCAGCCGGACATGAGCCGCATCGAAGGCCGCGTCATGCTCGGTGGGCGCGACTTGCTGGCCTTGCCGGAACAGGCCATGCGGCAGGTGCGCGGCAACGAGGTGGCGATGATCTTCCAGGAGCCGATGACCTCGCTCAATCCGCTCTTCACCATTGGCGATCAGATTTCCGAAGCGCTGCTCTGCCATTCCGATATGAGCCGGACCGATGCCAGGGCCGAGACGATCAGGCTGCTGGAAAAAGTCCGCATCCCCTCTGCCGCCTCGCGCTTCGACGAATATCCGCATCGTTTCTCCGGCGGCATGCGCCAGCGGGTGATGATCGCCATGGCGCTCGCCAGCCGGCCGAAACTCTTGATCGCCGACGAGCCGACGACGGCCCTCGACGTGACGATCCAGGGCCAGATCCTCGATCTCATCAAGATGCTGCAGGAAGAGGAGGGGACCTCCGTCCTCTTCATTACCCATGACATGGGTGTCGTCGCCGAGATCGCCGATCGGACGGTGGTGATGTATCGCGGGGAACAGGTGGAAAGCGGTGCCACCGCCGATATTTTCCACCGCGGCAAACACCCTTATACCAGGGCGCTGCTGTCGGCCGTGCCGGTGCTCGGCTCGATGCAGGGCCGCCGGCGGCCGCTGCGTTTTCCCGTGGTCAATACGGCGACAGGCGAATCGGACATACCGGCTGAGGCCGCCGATACCGTCGCCGCGACGCCGGTCTTGCAGGTGAAGAACCTCACCAAGCGTTTCGATATCCATTCCGGCCTGTTCGGCCGGCTGACCAGCCGCGTGCATGCGGTCGAAAACGTCTCCTTCGATCTTCATGCCGGCGAGACGCTGTCGCTCGTCGGTGAGTCCGGCTGCGGTAAATCGACGACGGGCCGCGCCATCATGCGTCTCATCGAGCCGCAGGCGGGTTCCGTTCTCGTCGAGGGCAGGGAGGTGCTCGGCCTCGACAGGAAGGATCTGCGCGAGATGCGCAAATCCGTGCAGATGATCTTCCAGGATCCGTTCGCCAGCCTCAATCCGCGCATGACGGTGGGTGCAGCGATCGCAGAGCCCTATCTCGAGCACCGGATGGGCAGCGCAAGAGAGGCGAGGGAGGTCGTCGCCGATCTGCTGGTCAAGGTCGGGCTCTCCCCGGACATGGCGGCGCGTTATCCGCATGAATTTTCCGGCGGCCAGCGCCAGCGCATCTGCATCGCCCGGGCGCTTGCCCTGCAGCCGAAGGTCATCGTCGCCGATGAAAGCGTGTCGGCGCTCGACGTGTCGATCAAGGCGCAGGTCATCAACCTGATGCTCGACCTGCAGCAGAGCCTCAACCTCGCCTTCCTGTTCATCTCGCACGACATGGCGGTGGTCGAGCGCGTCAGCCACCGGGTGGCGGTGATGTATCTCGGCGAGATCGTCGAGATCGGCCCGCGCGCCGCCGTCTTCGAAAATCCGCAGCATGCCTATACCAAGAAGCTCATCGCCGCCGTGCCCGTGCCGGATCCCGATCGGCGCCACGAAAAACGCATGGTGGCGAATGACGAAATCAAGAGCCCGATGCGTGCCGTGGACTACCAGCCTCCGGCCACCTTGTATCGTGAAGTCGGGCCGGGCCATCTGGTGATGGCCGACCGGTAACGAAAGGCGTTGGGAGTTGCTTAACCGGCCGGCGGCGCATAAAGCAGATGCAGAGACATCTGCCCGGAAAGCCGCATCAATGGACAAGACAGAGTATTTTTCGAAGCTCGGCGGTTTGCCGCCGCAGACCCAGTTGCTTTCCGGCAGGGCCGTTTTCACCACGGCTTACGCGGTCATCCCCCGCGGCGTCATGAGCGATATCGTCACCAGCCTCCTGCCGCATTGGACGGGAACGCGGGCATGGGTTCTCTCCCGTCCGCTTTCCGGCTTCTCCGAGACCTTCTCGCAATATGTGATGGAGGTTCAGCCGGGTGGCGGAAGCGACCGGCCGGAGCCGGACAAGCGGGCCGAAGCGGTGCTCTTCGTCGTCGAAGGCGGCATGACGGTGGAACTCGAAGGTGTCAGCCATACGCTGCGCGCCGGCTCCTTCGTCTATATCCCCGCCGGTTCGGCCTGGCGTCTGAAGAATGACGGCTCGGCTGCTGTAATCTTCCACTGGGTCCGCAAGGCCTTTCAGGAGGTCGACGGGCTGGAGCCGCCGCCGGCGATCGTCACCCATGACGACGACCATCCGATCCGGGCCATGCCCGACACCGACGGCCGCTGGGGCACGACCCGCTTCATCGATCCGGCCGATGTGCGCTACGACATGCACGTCAATATCGTCACGCTGGAGCCGGGCGCGGTGATCCCCTTCATGGAAACCCATGTCATGGAGCACGGGCTCTATGTGCTCGAGGGCAAGGCGGTCTATCGCCTCAACCAGGACTGGGTCGAGGTCGAGGCCGGCGATTTCATGTGGCTGCGCGCCTTCTGCCCGCAGGCCTGCTACGCCGGCGGCCCCGGCCGGTTCCGCTACCTGCTCTACAAGGACGTCAACCGGCATGTGAAGCTCTGGTAGCGTCGGTCGCCGGAACTTAGTTCCGCAAGCAACGACGATAAAGCCTTGTGTTCGGGGCCAAGCGGACGCCGGTTCAAATACGAAGTTACAGGGATTATCGTTTCATGCCGCCGACGCGACACATCTGATAAGTTAGTGTAAAGGGCGTCTAAAACTCTGTCGCGATTCCATGTCGAGCTCAGACGTGGCAAGGTTATGCCGATCCGCCCAACTCGCCATCCTCGTCCAGCACATGCCCGGACAGGAAGCTGTTCTTTACCATCCACTCCCTGATGATGTATCTCATCACGTCTTCCCGTGTTTGCCCGAGTTCGCCGGCGAGGTCCCGCAAGACTTCATCAACATCGTCTTCCATAGAAACAGTCGTCGCATTGCGCAGCCGGAGTGCCGCTCGCCGAAGCATAATCTGCAGATCAGAACGCGGGATGTCCGCGATCCGGTCCGCTGCATCCTGGAGAAGCGTGGCGGCGTCGGACGATGTCATCATTGTGCGCTTCCCTACGTTCCTCACCAACCGCATGCGCTAAAGGTGCCGCCTGTCTCTTTGGAGAGCGGAATCTGTCGGAAATCGCGCGCTTGATAAAAGCGACTGTCGAAAGATGACCGAGACTGGATGAGGTTTGCGAGAAGTAACTTAACGAGTCTGCTCAGGCGCCGGTAGGCGACTGACCACAACGACTGGTCCGATTCCTTGTATCAGTTTGCGATTCTTTTCGAACTCCGCGGAGGATTTCGAGGACAGTGGTGCTTTTCCAAAGTGCCGGCTGAGTTCGATAGTAAGGGCGGCGGGCGAGGTCATTCCATCATTGTAAAGCTTGAACAGCAATTTGACGGCGATGTTGTAACATTTGGGATCTTCGAGGCTACTTGTGCAATCGTATCCTGCGTTGTCGAGTACGCCCTGCAATATAGCCATGTCAGAGGTCCGAACAGACATGTGGAGATTGGAAGACATGCTGCCCTCCTTAATTTTGGGGCGAAGGGAACCGTCAGCCTCCACGCAGTAGCGCCCGGGTAAAAAGCTACTGAAGATCTATCCTGCGCCTAATCAATGCGGCTGGCAAATTAAATATTTGGGATGAACAGAAAGCGATCAAGATTGTGCTTTGCAATGCGTCGCGGACATTTAAAAATACTTATAAATTTCCTGCTTCTACGTGACTAGCGGTCGGTTGCCGCTCTGTTTGCCGTCCTTGTTCAGGCCTGCAGGACGCAACGCGCTCTCGATCACGTCCTGAATTGCGTTCGAAGCCATCTCATCTCTCGCGCATATCTGGATCTTTTCTGCCGCGTCATCCGGTCTGACGCGTATTTCGAAGGATGGGCGGCGAGATCTCTTTCATTTAATCATGTTGGTCCGCGCAATAGGGCCACTTACCACATGTGTGCCGCCCGGCCTCCGAATGAACTCGGTGCAAGGAAGATTCCGTCAGCCTTTACTCAAGCCGGAGCAATGGTGCTATCACCCGACAGCATGCCGGCAATCGCGCCTGTAATTGGCATGGTCGCTGCAGGATAACCATGGCGCGGCATCTCCATATCAGCGAACACGACGATGGTTCGGCATTCCTCGCTCAATCGCCTCACGGGGTCATCAAGTTCTTTCCGCAGGGGCGTCCGGCTCAGGTTGCGCTCCCTTCGTTTTCCCATGATGCCAAAGCCTCAGGATCGGCGCCCATCTTCCACCGCCTCTAAGAGGGTAGGCGGGCACCCGGATCGTCGCTGCCCTGATGCGCCGGACTACCATCACCCCTTCGCGACGGTCGCCATTTTCCGAAGCAACGAGATCTGTCGTCGCGTAGTCCGCTCGCTTGAGGATGGACAGCAGCCGCCAATTCTCGTCGCGTTTCGCAGCAGTTTCAGTTGTGATGATTACTACCATAACCATCCCTTAAAAGTTATAATGATGACGGTGAAGCTCGCCGGGATGGAAGCCCTGAATACGAAGTCGCCGTCTTACGACCAATTCCCCGAAGGACCTGGAACTCGCGCGCTGGCAGTGATTGTCGACCGGCAGATGATCTGCATTCAGCAGGGCCTGATCGATAGAATGCTGGCGCGAGGCGAGCCTGCCGGTCTGGTCAAGGAAAGGCTGCTCAAGTTGACAGAGGACTTGCGCAACCACTGCTTCCACCAAGATCTGATCCAGGCTTCGATTCGATTAGAGCGCTGAGCCACCCGCCTAGGCGCGCCTCTCAGCTTCCCGAGTGGCGATCTTCATGCTGTGATCGCTCCGCGCCTGCTTGAGTTCACCCATTGTGGGAAGTTCCCGGACAGCCAGACTCATATCTTCGGTCTCAGCGTTTCGGCGTTTTGTGAAATGATGCCGCGGCTTCTTTGCTTGACGGAGTTCGTCAGCTGCGCGCGCTTCCTCAGGTTGCGCGGCGAGGTCGGTGCGTGCGGCGACGGCATGGGCGATCAATTCCTTTGCGGAGGGATTACCATGCGGGCGCCTGCCGTTGGCGCCAAAGTCGTGGCGGTCACTGGCGATAAACGGTTTGACGTTGTTATGCCTCGACATTTGCTGCCTCCTTTTTTTATTGTGAATTGGCGAGGCCACCGTGCTGGCCTCCTGCTTGTCTAGCATGGCCGGTGAAGTCGGTGTGTATTTCGTTGTAAAAACCGATCTATGGAACTTCCAAGAGGTCATGCTTTTAGAATAACACAATAAAATGTCGGAATGGTTTTATTGTTCAAGTATTTTACCTGGATGTCATTTCGGCCACCATTATAAAATTATAAAAATATTTACGCCCGGAAATTGGTCCCGATAAGGTATTTGTAGAATTGTGTCCCAGTTCGGGCTTCCCGATCTGTCGGTGAAATTCACCCGCAGGCGATTACACGATCGCGCAGGATGAGGAGCCGATCGAGGCCTGTCGTGGCTTGCCTACCGTGGCGTCGCGACCTGCATCATTTGCCCTCGATTGCTGAGGGGAACCGCTTGCGCAGCGTGTCCGAATCGAGTTGACGGCTCGCTGATCTCTTGGCGGCGACGAATGCGACGCAGGAGCCGTTCCGATAAATGCATGGCCTGCCACGCCAGAGCGCTTCCGCTATCTGTTCTAAAAGGCCGTCAACCGCAACTTCGCGTACCGCGCCGAGATGCTGACAGCGCCTTTTCCGCGCACTTGTCCGGTTGCTTGACAGCTCTTTCGAATGCCCGCATCGTCCTTCGATGCAGGATATGGATTCATGGTTGTCGGCGAAGAAAGAGATAAGCCGAAGAAACGCTGGCGAGGCGGTCTTCGAAGATCTCCGCACGGCGATTGTTAGTCGGAAACTGGCGCTCGGAACCCGTCTTCCCGCGGAGGTGCAACTCGCCGAACGTTACGGCATCAGCCGGGCGATCGTGCGTGAAGCGCTCCGCTCGCTGCAGACGCTGGGCTTCACACAGACCAGAACCGGGCGGGGCACCTTCGTCGTTTCGGAAAGCCCGGCGCGGCAGCTCGGCGGCGGCGCTTATTCCGCCCGCGATCTCATGGAGGCGCGCCCCTGTATCGAGATCCCGGCTGCGGGCTGGGCCGCATTGCGGCGCTCGAACGAGCAGCTCGCATCGCTCACATCCTTGTGCGACCGGATGGACGTGGAGGAGGACGTCCAGATATGGGTGCGGATGGACGCTGAGTTTCACGGAGGGATCGCCGAAGCCTCCGGCAATGCGATCTTCGGGAAGGTCGTTGCCGATGTCCGCGGGGCGCTTTCGACGCAATCGGAACTGGTGGAGCATGTTCGCGGCCGGCGTAAAGCCTCCAACGCCGAGCACCGCCGCATTCTCCAGGCCGTAACCGCAGGCAGCGAGGGGGATGCGCGGGCAGCCATGGCCGAGCACCTGCTGGAGGTCAAGCGGTCCATCATCGGCATTGCCGGTGAAGAGAATCGCCGCTGACGACATGATTTTCAATTTCGCGCCCGGACGTCCGGGGCTCTGCCGATCGAAGACAAAGCGATGAACGATCTAGAAGACTGGCTATCCGACTCCGCGATCCTCAGTCGAAAAAGCGCCTCGGAACTGGTGTTCGAGGAACTGCGCAATCTCATTCTATCCGGCCGTTTTGCCGCCGGTTCCAAGCTGCCGTCGGAAGCCAAGCTTGCGACGAAATACGGTGTCAGCCGTCCGATCGTGCGGGAAGCGCTGCGCTCGCTACAGATTTTGGGGCTGACGGAGACGCGAACGGGAAGCGGAACCTATGTGCTCGCGGCTGGCGGTGGCCGAGATATCCGTTACGGCGATTATTCGGCGCGTGATCTGGTGGAGGCGCGGCCCTTCGTCGAAGTATCCGCTGCCGGCTGGGCAGCGCTGCGCCGAAGCGATGACGAGCTGTCCCGGCTGCTTCTCCTTTGCGACCGGATGGAGCGGGAAGAAGATACCGAGGCCTGGGTGCGGCTGGATTCGGATTTTCACGGGGTGATCGCCGAGGCGTCAAAGAATGCCGTCTTTCGCGACATCGTCGATGACGTCCGCGAGGCGATGGCGCAGCAATCCGGGCTGCTGACCGCCTTGGGGCCACGCCGTCAGGAATCGAATGAAGAGCATCGCGCCATCGTCGAAGCCATTCGGATAGGGTCGGAGGCCGAGGCCCAGACGGCAATGGAAATTCATCTCAGGAAGGTCGAGGCGGCTGTCAGCCGCATCATCGGCGCCGCGCCGCGCTGAAGTTTGTCGCGCAGCGTAAGGAAGCGACGTTGTTCAGTCGCCAGACGCTGGCTTTCCACAGGCCGGCGGTGACGCATCCACAAATAGCAGAGTGAAAATCCTTGACTGCAGGGTGGTTTTTCCTTAAATCGCCAAACCTGTCAGACCGCATAGCAGATTAACATCTTTGTAGGTCTGCACGGAGGGGCGGCCGGGAGGTTGCCGAACCCATGGAGGGAGGAGATATGACAGTCATGCAAAATAGAAGTGAGGCGGATCGCCAGGTCTTTGCCGAGGAGGATCTCGGCTACCACAAGGCGCTGAAGCCGCGGCAGATCCAGATGATCGCCATCGGTGGCGCCATTGGCACGGGGTTGTTTCTCGGCGCCGGCGGCCGGCTTGCCGCTGCCGGTCCGGCACTTGTGCTGGTCTATGCCTTGTGCGGCCTTTTCGCCTTTCTCGTTCTGAGGGCTCTCGGCGAACTGATCGTCCATCGCCCGACCTCGGGCTCGTTCGTCTCTTATGCCCGCGAATTTTACGGTGAAAAGCTCGCCTTCGCGGTTGGCTGGATGTATTGGCTGACCTGGGCGATGACGGCGGTCGCCGACGTCACTGCGGTCGCCCTCTACATGAATTTCTTCAAGGCCTATGTCCCCTGGATCGCGATGATCGATCAGTGGGTGTTTGCGTTGGCGGCGCTGGTCCTCGTCCTCTCGATGAACCTTCTGTCGGTGAAGGTCTTCGGTGAACTGGAATTCTGGTTCAGCCTCGTCAAGGTCCTCGCCCTGGTCGTCTTCCTGATCGTCGGCGTCTACTTCGTCGTCACCGGCACGCCGATCGACGGCCATGTTCCGGGTCTCAGCACGATCACCGATTTCGGCGGCATGTTCCCGAACAGCGTCCTGCCGGCACTGGTGGTGATCCAGGGCGTGGTGTTCGCCTATGCCTCGATCGAGCTGATCGGCACCGCCGCCGGTGAAACCGAAAATGCCCGCAAGGTCATGCCGCGGGCGATCCGCACGGTCGTGCTGCGCCTGGTGGTCTTCTATGTCGGCTCGGTCCTGCTGCTGTCGCTGTTGCTGCCTTATACCGCCTATAAGGGCGGCGAGAGCCCGTTCGTGACCTTCTTCGGCAAGATCGGCATCCAGGGCGCCGACGTCGTCATGAACCTGGTCGTGCTGACGGCCGTCCTGTCGTCGCTCAATGCCGGCCTCTATTCCACAGGCCGCATCCTGCATTCCATGGCGATTTCCGGCTCGGCGCCGGCGGCGCTGGCGAAGATGAACCGGTCCGGCGTGCCCTATGTCGGCATTGCGGTGACAGCTGTCGTGACCGCCTTCGGCGTCGTGCTGAACGCCGTCGTTCCGGCAGAGGCCTTCGAGATCGGCCTGAATGTCGCCGCCCTCGGCATCATCGCCGCATGGGGCGTGATCGTGCTGTGCCAGCTCAAGCTGTGGCAACTGTCGCGGCAAGGCAAGTTGGCGCGGCCCGAATTCCGGATGTTCGGCGCGCCCTATACTGGCCTGCTGACCCTGGGCTTCCTTGCGGTCGTCGTGATCCTCATGGCGCTCGACTATCCGGTCGGAACCTACACGGTCGCTTCTCTGGCGCTGATCATTCCGGCGCTGGTCGTCGGCTGGCTGCTGATGCGTGAGCGCATTTACATGCTCGCCGCCGAACAGGGCGAGGACCGCGGCGGTTTTGATCTCGCCTGACACCGATCGACAATCCAAGCTTGCCCGGCGGTGCATATTACCGCCGGGGCGCGGCATGAATGGAGAGAGACATGACCTCGAGTGAGGATTTCGTCGTCGCCGATCGTGGCGGCATCGTCGAGAACAGCCATCGCGTCCACGCGGCTGTCGTCGATGCAACGGGCAGGCTGCTTTACGCGCTGGGAAATCCGGCGCGCATAACGCTTGCCCGCTCCGCCGCCAAGCCGGTCCAGGCGCTTGCTATCCTGGAGACGGAGGGTGTCGAGCGTTTCGGCTTCGATGATGCGGATATTGCGCTGATGTGCGCGTCCCACAGCAGCGAAGAGCGGCATATCGCGCGCACGCGAGCCATGCTGTCGAAGATCAAGGCCGAGGAGGCCGACCTTCGCTGCGGCGGTCATCCTTCACTGTCGGAAACGGTCAACCGCTCATGGATCAAGGAGGACTTTGTCCCGACGGGCGTCTGCAGCAATTGCTCGGGCAAGCATGTGGGCATGCTTGCCGGCGCCCGGGCGATCGGCGCGGGCATGGAAGGCTACCACTTGCCGGATCATCCGATGCAGGGAATGGTCAAGCGCACCGTCGCCGAACTCTGTGATCTAGACGTCCGGGATGTCGAATGGGGGATCGACGGATGCAATCTTCCGACTCCCGCTTTTCCTCTGGACCGCCTGGCCCGCATTTATGCCAAGCTTGCTTCGGCGGACGGGGACCGGTCGGGTGAGGGGCTGTCGGCGCGGGGTGCGGCGCTGGCCCGCATCTTCCATGCGATGGTGCGCTATCCTGACATGGTCGCGGGCGAGGGACGCTACTGCACGCTGCTGATGCGCGCATTCAACGGCGCCCTCATCGGCAAGCTCGGGGCCGATGCCAGCTATGCGATCGGCGTGCGGGCTTCGGATGCAACCCGGCGATTGGGAACGGACGGTGCGCTCGGCATTTCGGTCAAGATCGAGGACGGCAATCTTGAAATCCTTTACGCCGTCGTGACGGAGCTCCTCGAGCGGCTCGGCATCGGTTCGGCTGATATCCGCAGCCAACTCGCGCCGTTCCATCATCCCCAGCGTGTGAACACGATGGGTGTCACGACAGGCGGCGTCTCTTTTCCGTTCAAGATGCGCGGATCGGAGGCGGAGGGGGAGGATCCTCGTCTTGCCGCCCCGACCCGATGACGCCTGCGGACGCGGCTATTCTGCCGCGTCACCAGCCATTCTCGTCTTCAGCCGCCGCCGCAATGCGTGCCGGCGGCGCCCCACTCGAAAGTTCCTGCCATGACCACATCCGATATGACTGCTATCCGTGTTGAGCACGACCTGATCGGCGATCGCGACGTGCCTGCCGCGGCCTACTACGGCGTGCATACGTTGCGTGCGGTCGAGAATTTTCCGATTACCGGTCAGACGCTGAAGGAATCGGCGGATCTGATCGCATCGCTGGCGGCGATCAAGCAGGCGGCGGCTGAGGCCAATGTTAGCCTCGGCCTTCTGGATCAGGAGCGGGCCGACGCCATCATTGCGGCCTGCGTCGAAATCCGCAACGGGGCGCTGCACGACCATTTCGTCGTCGATCTGATCCAGGGCGGGGCGGGAACCTCGACCAACATGAACGCCAACGAGGTGATTGCCAACCGGGCGCTGGAAATCCTCGGGCATCGCCGCGGCGAGTACCAGCACCTGCATCCGAACGAACACGTCAATCTCTCGCAATCCACCAACGACGTCTATCCGACGGCGCTGAAGCTTGCCGCATGGATCGGCGTTCATCGTCTGGTCGACGCCATGGCGATCCTGCGCCGGGCCTTCGAAGCCAAGGCGGTCGAGTTCGCCGACGTCCTCAAGATGGGTCGCACGCAATTGCAGGACGCTGTGCCGATGACGCTCGGTCAGGAATTCGGAACTTACGCGCTGATGCTGGCGGAAGACGAGGCCCGGCTTTCCGAGGCGGTCTCGCTGATCCGTGAAATCAATCTCGGCGCCACCGCGATCGGCACCGGCATCACCGCGCATCCTCGCTATGCGGCGTTGGTGCGCGAGCGCCTGTCCGAAATCGTCGGCGTCGATCTGGTTACGTCACCTGACCTGGTGGAGGCGACACAGGATTGCGGATCCTTCGTGCAGCTTTCGGGTGTTCTGAAGCGCGTGGCGGTCAAGCTGTCCAAGACCTGCAACGACCTGCGGCTTCTATCCTCGGGGCCGCGCGCCGGCTTCAACGAGATCAACCTGCCTGCACGCCAGGCCGGCTCCTCGATCATGCCCGGCAAGGTGAACCCTGTCATCCCGGAGGTGGTCAACCAGGTCGCTTTCGAAGTGATCGGCAATGACGTGACGATCACCATGGCCGCCGAGGCCGGCCAACTGCAACTGAACGCGTTCGAGCCGGTGATCTTCTACAGCCTCTATCGCAGCCTGAGCCACCTGACCAATGCCTGCCTGACGCTCGAAGCAAATTGCATTTGCGGCATCACCGCCAACCGCGACCGGTTGCGGCAGACGGTCGAGCAATCGATCGGCATCGTGACGGCGCTCAACCCCTATATCGGCTACCGCAACGCCACGGAGGTTGCGCTCGAAGCGCATCATTCCGGACGGGGGGTCTACGAAATCCTTCTCGAACGCGGCCTGATGCAGAAGGAGCACCTCGATGCGGTGCTGCGCCCGGAAACGCTGACCCGGCCAAGCGAGAAGCTGTCCTTCTCGTAAGGCATGTGGCGCATTTTGCTTCCGGGCGACACTCAGATGTGTGCGATCACGCCGCTTTTGCTTGCGGCTTGGCAGCCTTGACGTGGGTTATGCTGCGACGGCCGTCGATACTGACGGGAACATCGCCATCGACGGTGGCCCGGCGCACGACGCGGTGCTGGTCGCCATAATCGTTGACGGCATAGTGCTGTGTCGCACGATTATCCCAGATCGCGACATCTCCGGCTCTCCAGCGCCAGCGCACGGTATTTTCCGGGGCGGTGACGTAGGACTGGAACACTTCGTAGAGTTTCGCGGAGTCGCTCTTCGAAAGGCCGACAAGTCGCTGAACGAAGTTGCCGAGAAGCAGCGATCTTTCACCGGTTTCCGGATGGACGCGCACGACCGGATGCTCGGTCTCGTAGATGGTCGAGGTGAAAACTTCCTCGAAATGTTTCTTCTCTTCAGCGGTGGCGCGAGGGCGCACGGCGGCATAGTCATAGGCATTGCTATGAATGGCCCACAGATTATCCGCCAGCAATCTGAGCGGCGCCGGCAAGCTTTCATATGCGGCGTGGGTGTTGGACCAGATCGTGTCGCCGCCAGCCGCCGGAATGACGACGCCGCGCAGGACGGAAAATTTGGGATAGGCGTCGACGAAGGTGACGTCGGTGTGCCACTGGTCCGCCCGGCCGCCGCCGCGGCTGGAATCGAGATTGAGGATGGAGGCCGTGCCGGCGACCGGTCCCTGGGTTGGATGCGGCACGAGGTCGCCGAGGCGGCGCGCGAAGGCTTCCTGTTCGGAATCCTCAAGATGTCCCTGATCGCGGAAGAAGATGACCTTGTGCTTCAGGAGAAGCTGGTTGATGGCTGCCACCGTTGCATCCGAAAGCTCTCCGCCGAGGCGGATACCTTTGATTTCGGCTCCGACACGGCCGGTCAGCGGGACGACGTCGGACTCGGGGATGATCTGATTGACGAGAACCGGATTGCTCATGGAAATCTCCTGTTGATATTGCAAGAAGTCGGCAGGTCACATGCACCCAGGCATGCATCCATTGGGAGTTCGAAATCTCAGCGCTGAAGTCGACGGGGCTATGGAACCGCATAATCTACAAAATCTGTAGACAATAATTTCTAATTTAAGCTGTTTTCGTGAAACAGCCGCCTCGATTTCCTCGCCGGCAGGGAGGCTGGCGGCCGTTGGCGTTTCTTCGTATCTTCCGCCGGCGGCGTGGGATCGCCGAGCAAAATCATGTTTGAGGCCGTAGATCGGCGCCCGGAAAGGAACTTTCGATGGCAACAGTCAAACTTCTGTCGGATCAAGAGGTCGCGGCCATTCCGGCCGTGCAAGCCGTGTTCGATGACATCAGGGCCACCCGCAAGACCGATTTCATCAACAATTTCTGGCGTGCACTTGCAAACGATCCGGCAAATCTCAAACGGGTGTGGGAAACGCTCAAATCAGTGATGACGGTGGAAGGCGCCATCGATCCGTTGACGCGCGAGATGATCTACATCGCGGTGTCGACGGCCAATGCCTGCCAGTATTGCGTTCAATCCCACACCGCCGCCGCTCGTGCGCGCGGGATGACCGATGCCCAACATGGCGAACTCCTGACGATCATCGGGCTTGCCGCGCAGACAAATCATCTCGCTCTCGCCATGCAGGTTCCACCCGATCCGGAATTCGAGGTGCGATAGGAACCGACGTCTCAGATCAAGCACCAGTCCCGTCAGCAATCTCCCGCATCATCAAATGCGGGGAGTGTGATATTCCAACTTTGCCTAATTTTGCCGCTACGCCATCGATGTACAGAAGCTACCTCTTAGAGCGACTACAGCGCGATGCGATTACTCCCCGCTGAAAATGCTGATATGTGCTTTTGATAGAATAACAAGCTTGTCCGGTCTGATGTTGAGATAGTTGCGTCGCGTGCCGCAGACGGCTCCTCCGTCAGCAAAAATCTCCAAGATGCCCTTGTCGTGGATGACTCTCAGATCCGCCGCATCGGCAACGGCCGCGGCGTAACGGATCGATCCGTCGTCTTGCGGCAGCTGCACGGAAACACTTTGATCTTCCACCACGATGGAAAATGACAATTGCCCGGCTTCGGTCGCGGTGATCCTTGTTCCATCGAGCATCCCGTTCAACCGGATATCGATCGACGCTCCGTCCAGAACATATCTGCCGGGCTTTGCGCAACACAGAGGTGCATGAGTGAGGGCCTCGCGCACAGCCCGGCGACGCCCCAGGCGCCCATCATCCTCGCCGAGCCGGCGAATGCCAGTCCCATCGCTGCCGGGATGATGAGCCAGGAGGCCGACATGAAAGCCCGGACTGTGGCGTTGATCGCGGCAGCCTCCCGACCCGGAAGGGTGGCCGTTTCAGCCCGCACACCCACGAAGATCAGCGAACTGACCGACTGGAAGAACGGGATGACGAATGCCGTGGCGACTATGAACACCGGAACTGAAGGAAAGAAAAAGATCGCGCCATAGCCGGCCACTCCCATCAGCGCCATGGCGATCATGATCCTGCGCCGGTCGCCGATCAGGTCGGAGAGAATGCCGAGCGAAACGCTGATCGTGACCGCCGATGCCGATGTCACGAAGACCAGGACCGAATAGGCCTGATCGCTCATACCCAGTTCGCGGATCGCCGTGATCGAGAGATAGGGCAGGGTCGAGCCATAGGCGGAGCCCTGGACGAAGATCATGAAGGCGAGGAGCAAAAGTTGAGGATGGGCACGAATGTGGCGCACGGAATGGAACACGGGCATGCAATCTCTAAAAAACGCGCATCAGCCGTATAGCTCTGGAAAGGGAACAGCTTGATCCAGGCGGCGGAATGAAATGCAGGGAGTTAGCCGCATTGCACCTCGGGTCACAAGCAAATTGAATTGATACGTGCCATTCCGAAACTTACTTATTTGATGGCGTGATCGGCGCATTTTCTCGGACTCGAATTCGACGATCGTCACCCGCTCGCCATCCTTGGCAGCAAAACTCTTACGGGAGACGTTCCGACACCGCATCACTGATGGCGGTGCCGAGCGCGGAGGCATTCCCCAGTCATCTTCAAAATAACGGAAATAAGAAGTGCCCTCTGTCGAAAGAGGCAGTTCATAAGCGGAGAACGGCGATCACGTTGGCGGAAGGGTTTTGAGCAGGATGATTAATCCTCGTCGGTGACCTGCTCCATCCACTCGTCGCCGCGCCGTTTTGAAGGATCAGATGCATTCTGGACCGTACATGTCAAAGCCAAAAGTCACCCTGAATACGCCGGCATCAGGGCCAGCGGTCTTGACCTTCATCAATGTGGCGATCGTTTCGGAACCGAAGCGTTCAATCGGATGGGAGATCAGCAATGAGAATGTCCCATCGATCAGCGCGGCACGAGTGTCTTCGAAGAGTTCGTAGCCAACGACGACAAAGTCATCACGTTTTGGCGTCGCTCGAAGTGCCGCGATTGCTCCCGTGACACCTCCGCCCGAGATGTATAGCCCGCACATGTCAGGGTGTTCAGTCAGAAGCTTTTCGACATGTTCCCTGGCTACAACGGCAGATTCATAAGTTGGCAGTGGCTCAAGCAACGTGAAGCCGGAATTATGTTCACGAAAGTAGGACCGAAATCCACTTTCGTTCATTTCCTGATTGCGCAGGCGATGGCTTCCCACGAGAATGCCAATCTTACCTGGAACACGGACCATCCTGTCAAAGGCCCATGCGGCAGTCCGGCCTACCTTCCAGTTATCAAGACCAACGAAACTGATGTTTCCTTTTGCCGTCAGTGGACCGATCAGGGAGACAACCGGGACTCCCTGTTCAAGCACGCTGTCAATGGCATCGGCTACAATCGGATGCTGCGGAGCCACAATAGCGATTGCCTCGCATCTGCTCCCCAAGGAGAGGATGTGCGTTGCCACCTTCTCCGGTGTCAAATCTTCGAGAAACTCCAGTGTCAGCTCGATACCGCCACCGGGATATGTCTGTGCGGCTTGAGTGATCGCTTCGCCCAGCAGCCGATAGAAAGTGCGTTCCTTGCGCTGCAGGAGCACACCGAGCCGGTGTGCCATCTGCGGAGCCTTGATGGCATGCTTGATGGTCCCTAGCCCGTAAAATCCGATCTCTTCAGCGGCGGCCAGTACCCGTGTTCGGGTATGCTCGCGAACAGACTCGGGTTCGTAGAGAACGCGGTTGACTGTTGAAACAGACACTCCAGCAGCCTTTGCAAGGTCTGCAATCGTTGGCCTTTTCATATCAAGAAATTCCATTCTCTCTTGGGGCGAATCTCAAAAAGTCTCAAGATGTCGTCATTTCGGTATGATATGAGACGAATTCGTGAGTGGATATTAATCCGCGTTGACATGAAAGATGTCAACAATGCATTCAATAAGCGCTGATTGGGCTTGGCCGTTTTCGAGCGTCAGCACTTTGGGGGAGGCCCATCGCACAATTTGAATGAGGAGGCTTAACGCAACTGCGTTGGGATCGCGGATCTGTGCGCGCCTGCCGGGATCGGCCGAACGGCCAAAAAACAAATGTCGAGCTGCAGAAATGCGGCTTTAACCTGAGGAGGAATTCGACATGTCGTTCACCAAGAAAATCGCTACCGCCGCTATGGCATTCATGCTGGCTTCCAGCGCGCATGCCGGAGACACCGATATTGCCGTCATCGTGGGCTCTGCTCAGGACGGCTTCTGGAACATGGTCAAGAAGGGCGTTGACGATGCGTCGCTGATGGTCAAGGCCAATGGCGGAACCGTCAACTTCATGCAGACCCAGAATTACGACAACTTCGGTCCGGACCTCGCATCGCTGATCGAACAGGCCGTTGCACAGGGTGCCAAGGGTATTGCTATTCCGAATTGGCTGCCGGAATCCGAAACTCCGGCGCTTAAGGCCGCGCGTGACAAGGGCGTCGTCATTATTTCCTTCAACGCTGGCCAGAGCGAAATGGATAACTATGGTGCTCTGAACTACTTCGGTTCGGACGAATATCTGGCAGGCGTAGAGGGCGGCAAGTATCTTGCTTCTCATGGTGCCAAGAAAATCCTCTGCCACATCCAGAACCCGGGTGCGGTAAACCTTGAAACCCGATGCAAGGGCGTTCAGGACGGCGCCAAGAAGGCCGGTGCGGAGACCTTCATCCTTCGCGTCCCCGCGAACCTGGACCAGGACATGAACGGTACTTCTGAGGCCATCAAGTCGGAATTGATTGCCGATCCGTCCATCGACGCTGTGATCACGCTTGCGGCATGGGCCTCCGATGCTGCTGCCAGTTCCATCGAACAGCAGGACAAGACGGGCAAGATTCAGCTCGGCACCTTCGACATGTCGGCATCGGTCCTCGACCGTATCTCGAAAGGCACTCAGACCTTCGCAATCGACCAGCAACCCTATCTCCAGGGTTTCCTAGCAACCTCGATGCTGTTCGCGAACCTGAAGTTCGGCACGGCTATCGCAACGAAGCCGGTCCTGACCGGCCCGGCGATCGTCGACAAGTCTAACGTGGTCTCGGCGATCGAAGGCGTGAAGCTCGGCGCACGCTGATCGGCTCCAAGGATGGGGACCCGGTACCAGTTGCCGGGCCCTTTCAACTCTGACTCTTCACCGAGTTCGCGCTGTTTATATGAGGATCGAGACGCAAATGACCGAAACCATCTCCAACAAGCTCCATGTCCAGAACCAAAGCACTGCGGGATCGCGTACTTCTTCGTTCAAGGCCTTCTTCCGCAGCCCGGCGGCGGGTGCTTTCATGGGTTTTGTGGCCGTCTTCATTCTTTTTTCGGTGTTCGGATACAGCCGCAATTTTCTCTCCATCCCTGGCGTGACGACCTGGGTTAACTTCGCGTCGCTCGTTGGGATGATAGCGATTCCCGTGGGGTTCCTTATGATTGCAGGCGAACTGGACATTTCGACTGGTGCAGTCCTGCCTGCAGCAACCATGACGGTGGCCATCATTTGCGAACACTACAAAATGCCGGTCATTGTGGGCATTGCAGCTGCCTTGGCCATCGGAGCCCTTATTGGCTTTATCAATGGCTATATCGTCACGCGAACGCGGGTACCTTCGTTCATTGTGACATTGGCGACACTTTTCGCCGTCGCGGGTCTAACCCTTTATCTGTCGATTTTCTTCATCAACAACACGAACTCATTCTACCATGCGCCGGATTGGGCAAAATCGCTCTTCGGCGGAAAGGTCTACGGATTCAATTCCTCCGCATTCTGGTGGGCCGGACTGATCGCGGCCTTTGCCTTCTTTCTCCACTATTCGCCGAAGGGCAGCTGGGTTTTCGCACTCGGCGGTGACCAGGAAAGCGCCAGGAACGCTGGTATCCCCGTTGCCTGGATGAAGATCGCGCTATTCATGCTGTGTTCTACCTCCGCAGCATTCGCGGGTGTGCTCCAAGTGATGACCTTCAGTTCCGCCACGTCTCAGGCGAACTTCGGACTTATTTTCAATACGATCATCTCGGTCGTCGTGGGCGGGGTTCTGCTCACGGGAGGATTTGGAACCGTGATGGGCATCGTTTTCGGCGTGCTCACGCTTTCCATCGTCACTCAGGCCATCGGCTTTACCGATATCGACCGTAACCTGTCCTTCCTCATTATCGGTGTCATGCTCCTGATCGCCGTTCTACTCAACGACACCTTCCGTCATCTGGCTACAAGCTGGTCGGCGTCCAAGAAAAAGTAAGGGGGCGAGCATGTCCGACAAGAAAACCGTTCTCGAACTGCGAAATGTCGACAGGTCCTTCGGACATATCGACGTCCTCAATGACATCAGCCTGAAAGTTGGCAAGGGCGAGGTACTTTGCCTATTGGGTGACAATGGGGCGGGCAAGAGCACACTCATCAAGACCCTTTCCGGGGTCTATCAGCCCACCCGAGGCGAGATCCTGATGGACGGTCAACCTACCGTCTTTTCCAGCCCCCGCGACGCACAAGAGCGTGGTATCGCGACCGTTCACCAATTCGGTGGCACCTACCCGCTGATGTCCATCGGCCGCAACTTCTTCATGGGATCGGAACCGACGAAGGGATGGGGGCCGTTCAAGATTTTCGACCGCCAGAAAGCCAATCGGGTGGCGGTCGAAGAAGTGCGGAAAATGGGAATAACACGCATTACCGACGGGGACCGACTGGTAGGTGGTCTTTCCGGCGGTGAGCGCCAGTCCCTGGCTATTGCCCGCGCCGTCTATTTCGGCGCCCGCGTGCTGATCCTCGATGAGCCGACGGCGGCATTGGGCGTCAAGCAGGCCGCGCATGTGCTTCGCATCGTCAACGAAGCCAAGCGCCGGGGACTCGCCGTGATCTTCATTACCCACCAAGTGATGCATGCCATGGCCGTCGGCGATCATTTTGCCGTTCTGATCCGTGGCGCAATTGCCGCCGACTTCCGCAAGGGTGAGAAGACCAGAGAGCAGATTGCAGACCTCATGGCGGGTGGGGAGTCCATGGCCAATCTCGAAGCCTCCATTGAAGGCTATATGGAAACTCATGATGGGCATCCCCCACTGCCTGCCCATTGAGGAGATGGATGCCATAGGCCACGACATGCATTTGAAATCTAATGACATGCAGCAGTTGGCAACAGCGCTGACTGAGAGGAAGGAGTTTGTCCAATGTTGCGAATAGCAGTCATTGGTGCGGGGCTCATGGGAGCCGACCACGCAAAGATCGTAACCGAGGAAATGCCGGGGGCTACGCTTCAGGTGGTTTGCGACATGGATGCGGGCCGAGCCCGCAAGATGGCCGAAGCCCATGGAGCTGTGGATGCCGCGAGTGACCCGGAGGCTGTGATTGCGCGGGCCGACGTCGATGCGGTCATCGTCGCCAGCCCGGATTTTACCCATGCGCCCCTGTCGCTGGCCTGCATCCGGGCTGGCAAGAAGGTGCTCTGCGAAAAGCCGCTTTCGCAGTCTTCGAAGGAGTGCCTCGAGGTCATGCGGGCCGAACAGGCTGCAGGCCAGAAGTTCGTCCAGCTCGGTTTTATGCGCCGCTTCGACCAGTCCTACGTGGAGATGAAGGCTGCGCTTGCGGATGGCACGCTCGGCCGGGCGCTGATAATGCACAACTTCCACCGCAATGTCGAAACCCCTGCCTCCGATTTCACCGGTGCGATGGCGATCACCAATTCCGCCCCGCATGAATTCGATATCGTGCGCCATGTGCTCGGCACGGCATACGCCTCGATCTCGGCCTTTCAGCCGAAGCGCACGGATGCGCTGGTCGCGCCGGTCATGATGGTGCTCGAAACCACCGACGGCCAGCTGGTCAACATCGAGGTCAACAACAACGCCGCCTATGGCTATGACGTTCGCGCTGAACTTGTCGGTGAGAAGGCAAGCATCGCCATGAACCAAGTGGCCTATACCCGCCTTGACCGGGCGCGCGGCCAGCATGTCGGCTATGACGCCGACTGGCGCGGCCGCTATTTCGATGCCTATCGCCGCCAGAACCGTGCCTTCCTGCGCTTTGTAGAGACCGGCAATTTCCCGGACATCGCCTCCTCCGCTTGGGATGGCTATGCAGCCGCGATTGTCGCCGAAGCAGGGGTGATTGCCCTCAGCGAGGGCTGCAAGCAGCCCGTATCCATGATCCAAAAGCCGGAGTTCTATGCATGAAGCTGGGTTTCGTATCCGACAGCCTCGGTGGGCTGTCATTCACTGAAGTGCTGGACAATGCGGCCCGCATGGGCGTGTCGGGCGTCGAGGTAAACACCTGCGGTTGGTCGACAGCCCCGCATTTCATCCTCAAGAACACCCTCGGCAACAGGGCGGCACAGCAGGAATTCTTACAGGCCTTCGCTGATCGTGGACTGGAAGTGATCAGTCTCAATGCGAACGGCAATCCGCTGCATCCGACCGATCCGGCGCAAGGCGAGGGGCTGAAGAACACCATCCGCGCCGCTGGCGAAATGGGCATCAGGACGGTCTGCACCATGTCGGGCCTGCCTGCAGGCAATCCGACCGATACCATGCCGAACTGGGTGGTCTCCTCCTGGCCCCCGGAAACGCAAGCGATCCTGAAATACCAATGGGAGGAAAAGCTCTTCCCGTTCTGGACCGAAATCGTTGCCTTGGCGAAGGAATGCGGGGTCGAGAAGATCGCGCTCGAACTCCACGGCAACCAATGCGTCTACAACGTGCCCTCGCTGCTCAAGCTACGAAACGAGGTGGGCCCCATCGTTGGCGCGAACCTCGATCCCTCGCATCTCTTCTGGATGGGAGCCGATCCGCTGCTCGCGGCAGAAGCACTCGGCGAGGCCATCTATCATGTCCATGCCAAGGATACCTTCCTGAACGCACCGAAGCAGGCCGTTACCAGCCTGCTCGAAAACGGTAGCCTGACCGACATTCCATCGCGCTCCTGGTCCTATATCACGCTCGGCTTCGGCCATGGGGAGGAATGGTGGCGGCAGTTCTGCTATAGGCTGAAGATGGGCGGTTATGATGGCTGGCTCTCCATCGAGCATGAAGATGTGCTCCTGAACTCGCTCGAAGGGTTGGAAAAATCCGTGGCCCTGCTCAAGGGCGTCATGCCGATCGCACCGGCCGACTTCAAACTTCAGGACATCTGAAATGAGCTTTCAACTCGCAGCCCGTGCGGGAATGCTATGGCAGGACAAGCCTATCCACTGACGTGTGCAACGCGTCTGAGCGACATGGGCTATTCCTGACCTGACTGCTTGGAAACCTTCGCCAAGGGCGATCCGGAATGCGTGCTCGCGGCCTTTCGCAAGGCATTCACCTCCATCGATTTCGAGCCACAGGCAATCTAACGCCGGCCAAGTGCGGAACGCGAGCACGAAACTTTGCGGAAACAGGACATTCCAACTTTGCGTGTGACTTCTAATGTAAATGCAACAAGGGCTTAAAGGCTACTACAGGGCAAGGAGATCAGCCCTCG